>CAZDVK010000006.1:0-78963 GCA_964508915.1 uncultured Verrucomicrobiales bacterium
CCACCTTTACGCTAACACCAAAAGGGTTAAAGTTTGGTAAATAGGTCGTTTTTTTGAAAAAAGAAATTACAAATTTTTTGGTTTAAGCCCATAACTTAAATACATAATGGGCGTGCCTAAGAATGCGACAATGATCCGAATAATTTGCGTCCAGGCAATAAACGTTATTAAAACAGATTCCAAGGGCAATGGGTGGTGCGCTAAAACAATCCACGCCAACAAACTAAACACCCCATTATCTAAAATGCCTGACAGGGCGGTGGAAACATTTTGCCGCAGCCAAATCCACCGGTTTTGACACAACTGACGAATGCGTTCAAAAACCCAAATGTCAAATAGTTGGCTTATGGCATAGGCACACAAGCTTGCTGCAAATAAACGCGGTGATGGGGCAAATAACGCCAACATGGCTTCTTGCGCTTGATGGTTGTTTTGTTCCTGTGCGTCTAAAGGCAACGCATGCCCCACAGCTAAAATCATGGATACAGATACAAAAATTTGGCACGCAAAGCAAAGCCAAAGGCCCTGCCGCGCCGCCTTAGCACCATAATGCTCCACAATCAAATCGCTGGCTAAAAAGGTGGTGCAAAATACAACAGTTCCCATGGCGGCAGGCTCGGGTGCAAAGGAATAGGTGACAAGCCGAAGAACCTGAATATTGGCTAAAATTAAGGCAACGATGTTGTAGGCGTATAGCCCCAAAAGCCCAAAAGTTCGAAAAGAAAAAAGAATGGCAGCAAAACAAAAAACAACAGACAGAAATGAAACCCATTCTGTTTGGCAGGTTTGAAGAAAAGAAACAATTTGAAAAACAACTAAATCCATAAACGAACCCAGGGGAACAACGGCGCAGTCGTGGAATTTTCCGAATCAAAAAAGGCCCTTATGGTTCGCTGACATGAACGTTACCAAAGAAGGACCTATAACAAAACTAATAAGAAAAAAAACGAACGTGCCGCAGCAACGTTTTTTATGCAGTTACTGTTTTTTCAGAAATTTTTTGCATTACTAATTTTTTCAAAGCTGCCGCCTTAGGCCCTAGCTGAGACGATGATGCCTGAACCAAAAATGCATCCAAGCCACCATGAAATTCAATCGTGCGAATTCCATTCGTTGTTAGGCGCAAACGCACCATTTTACCCAAAGCTTCACTCATTAAAGAGGTTTCTTGTAAATTCGGCAAAAACCGACGGCGTGTTTTATTATTGGCATGGCTAACATTATTTCCACTGAGAACACCTTTACCAGTAATTGCGCAACGACGGGCCATATTTTTTCTCCAAATTATAAAACTTTATTGCGGGTGTCCCTTAAAAATTTTAGGCATTCTTAACAAAGAACAGGGCAGAACCCAAAAACTAATCTCTTGTACCATTTTTTTTCACCCCCGTCAAGGTTGGGGTTTTATTTGAAAGAAATTGCAGCACAGCAAGCATAAAAAAACCAGGGAAAAATCCCTGGTTTTTTTTCGAGTATCAGCTTGTCTTAGAGAAGACCTGCAGATCTGGCTGCTCCCTTAGTCATACCAAGGTGGGATACCCATTCACCATCGTCTGCTTGCGCCACAGGTGACTCACCACCACCATCGAACTCATTTTCTACATCATCTAGTGGTGAATCATGCAGCGAAAGGTTACCCATTCCAGGTATGCCACTGGTGCTGCCCTTTCCTCCTGCTCCAGTTTGACCTTCAGTGGTAGGCTTCTTACCTAATTCCGCTGTCAGCCTTGCAACTTCTGCTTCCAAAGTAGCAATTTGTGATTTTGCACCTTCCAGCAGAGCTACTACACCTACAAGATCGTTATCACTTTGCATCCACCGAGCAATCGTAGCTGCATCAAGTTTTGATCTGTAACCCTTAGGTTTAAGTTTTGCAAGAACGTCAGCTTCTTTTACAGCTCCAGCCAAATCCGCTTTCAAACGAACAACTTCAGCAGTCGCAGTATCTCTTTCAGTAGCTAAATCTGACGCGGACTTCTCAAGCTTCATAAAACGACCAGAAGCTTTCTTTGCACCAGAGTTTGTTGGTTCTAGCAAGGCTTCAGGTGCAATTGTAACACCTCCACGACCCAAAGCATCAGCACGAGCCCGTAGTTTTGCAGTATATTCATCAGAGCTATAAAATCTATCACCTTTCTTAGCTTTAATGCGTACACCAGCCAAATCTTTTGTCGGCCTGAACGTTCCACCTAACGCACGCGCATCAAAAGCCTCGAATTCACCACCAGCTGCTTTAGCTTGCACACGTCCAGTTAAATTCAAACGGCTTCTACCAAGATCCTCCCAGCCTGCTGGCAAAGTATAATCTGGCTTTAGTTCATCTACAAGACCTGCAGCTGCCGCTTTTGCAACAACTTGACTAATAAGTGCAGGATAAGCTTCTTTTCCGTGATTACCAATTAACGCCTGCCAGTTAACACCATCAAGAGTAACATCCCTTGCAGAAGCAAGTTTTGTCATAAGTGAAGTTTTATCCTTGTTTCCTGACGCAGCAAAAATAGCTTTATAAATATCTAACAAGATATGGTGGTCTATTTTAGCATCAGCAGCCTCTCCACCACCTGAAACCTTAGCAATAGCGGCCTTAAAACCAGCACCACCCAAAGTTAGCTTGTTGTCATCAAAATTGATACCAAGAGTTGCAGCATGCACACCTGCATCGTCAACACTTACTGGCGCAGCAGTTAGTGAAGCTCTCAAGCCTTTTCTGTATCCTTTCTCAAAACCTTCCATCGCCATAACTGGCGCGGCAACAGCAGTTACCAACAACGCTGCTGTCAAATTTTTAAATAATGTCATAATTTTCCTCCAAATATTTAAGATCAACTATATCAGGGGCTTTTGCTTTTGGCTTTTTGCCCCTTATAATCACGATCTTAACGTTTAGTTATTAACAAAAAGTTAAAAAAAACACTTTTTTCGATATTTTTTTAACCATACGCTTCCATATAACAAAGTTTTTTTTGCAAGGCAACTTCTTTGTTCTTTTAAACCTAAAAGAAACCTAACCGAACATCCCAGACGTGGAGGCCAGGACCGGAATCGAACCGACGTCCAAGGATTTGCAATCCTCTGCATAACCACTCTGCCACCTGGCCTTAGGAACATTGGTGCGCTTTTGGCGCTGCAATTATATGCTTTGTTCTGGTACAATATATAGGTGGCCTATGACAAGGGCGCAAGGATAAAAAGTTCCTCTTACTTCCAAATGTGGGTTATGTGGTATTTTTGCATCGGTTGAAAAATTGGGGGAGAGAGGAATAAGAAATGGTGGCTACAATGAATTGCACAAAGCATTCCATTCGGGGTTAAACGCCTTTTTTTCTATTTATGAAAATGCATACATAAAACCGTATTATTATTTCAGTTTGACTTGAAAGTGAAACAAGTTCACGATGACGCGGGAAAGCCATAAAATTAATGTTATGGAATCATTTTTGTAGGTCAATTTAGGTCTTTCATGAAAAACCCTTTTCTTTCTTGGTACAAAACGCAAGGCATTCACCACGTAGTGGGAAATACCCCACAAAACCAATACGCCCCCCCTGCTGTTCAATTTGATAAAAAGTCACCTGTGACCCCACAGCCCTTGACGCCACACATCAAACAACATGTCAGCAAAGAACACCCTGCTTGGGCCTGCAATACTTTAGAAGAACTACATACAGCCATGAAAAATTTCACAGGCTGCCCATTAAAAGAATTTGCCCATCACACAGTTTTTGCCCGCGGCAACCCAAAAGCCCCCATTATGATTGTGGGCGAAGCCCCCGGCGCCGAAGAGGATCAACAAGGCCTGCCTTTTGTGGGGCAAAGTGGCCAACTGCTTGATAAAGCTTTACAAACTATTGGGCTGAATGAAACCAATATGTACATCAGCAATATTATTCCCTGGCGCCCCCCTGGAAACAGGCCCCCCACAACGCTGGAGGTCGCTGCCTGCCAGCCATTTATTGAACGACATATTGAATTGGTGGCACCCCGTATTCTTATTTTAGCCGGTGGCGTGGCAGCCAAAACGCTGCTGAATATGGCTGATGGCATCACACGCCTGCGGGGGAAATGGGTTAATTACAAACCACGGCCTGACCACGGCAATAGTATTGACACCATGGCCATTTATCACCCGGCTTATTTATTGCGGTCACCCGGGCAAAAGGCCGCCCTTTGGCACGATTTGCTGATTATTGAAAAAAAATTAGCTTCTGCTTAGGAAACCTTTATTTTTCTTTAGAGTCTTCGGACTTTTCCTTAGAATCACCAGATTTTTCTTTGGAATCGCCAGTTTTTTGCGCGTTATTGGCGCCACTGAACAGGAATTTTTTAATTAAACCTTCAAAACTAATAGAAGACTGGGTTCTGGTAACCACTTCGTTTGGCTGAACATCTTTTTCGCTGCCACCGGGAACAATACCAATGTATTTGCCGCCCATAATGCTTTCACTGGCAATTTCGATGGATGAATCAGCTGGAATGGCCACACCTTTTTTAATTTTCAAACCAACCTTGGCTTGATATGACTGCGGATTCAGTTCAATAGATTGCACAATCCCGACATTCACACCGCTTACGCGCACGTCTGCGCCACTTGCTAAACCATCAATACGGTCAAAACTTGCATAAATTGTGTAACCCGATGACACTTTGGGCCTAGATGTATAGGCAAAAGACAAAAAAGCCCCCGCCACGATTAAAACAATAGCCCCAATAATGGCTTCCAAAAGATTATGACGCATACAATGTTCCTAATACGGCGATTTAACGCCATTTTGAATCGTTTTACTTTTTTTATACGGTTTATTGTTTTGAAGGAAAACAAAATTTAAAATAAGTGATAAATTTTTCTTTTATCCTGTGCCATGAAAACATCAACCCAAAACAACAACCACATGTTTTTTCTTACCTGCCGAAACCTTCACAGGCCCGCTTTGAAAAATATCTGCTGTTATTTGGTGTTTTATGTCTGGAACGGCTACATCATTTAACCGGGCACCGCCCCCTTGAATTAAACGTTTGGCTTCCCCCTTGCTGGCACATAAATTCACATGCACCAACAGGTCATCAACCCCCATAGGAAATTGTGCTTCCTGAAGCGTTTGCTGCGGTAATTGACTTAAATCCCCACTTCCTTGGGATTCAAATAATTCACGGGCTTGGGTGTGAATACCTTCCAAAACATCACGTCCGTGGGCCAAGGTTGTGGCTTCGTCAGCCAGAATTTTTTTCGCTTCATTAACTTCAGCGCCCTGTAACTGGCCCAACTTATCAATTTCAGCCAAGGAAAGATCTGTAAACAGCTTTAAGTACCGAATAACATCCCGGTCATCTGTATTACGCCAAAATTGCCAATAATCATAAGGCGACAGCATGTCTGCATTCAACCATACAGCCCCTTGGGCTGTTTTGCCCATTTTTGCCCCTGATGATGTGGTAATTAATGGCGCTGTTAACCCAAACGCCTGCTTATTGATGGACCGGCGCACCAGTTCAACACCATTCACAATATTGCCCCACTGGTCAGACCCACCCAACTGCAGCAGGCATTTTTGTTCCTTGAACAAATGCAAAAAATCATAAGCTTGGAAAATCATATAATTGAATTCCAAAAAGCTTAAGGGCTGTTCGCGGTCTAGCCGAATTTTAACACTGTCAAAACTCAGCATTCGGTTAATGGAAAAATGACGTCCGTAATCCCTTAAAAAATCAATATAGTTTAAACTTTCAAGCCATGTCGCATTATTCACAAGGGTAGCATCCTGTGGGGCATTCCCAAAAGTTAAGTAGCGGGCATAAATAGCCTGAATACTAGCGACATTTTTGGCAATTTGGTCATCTGTCAATAATTGACGCTGCGTGTCTTTACCTGATGGGTCACCAATTTTTGTGGTTCCTCCACCCAGCAACACAATAGGTTTATGGCCTGTGCGCTGCAAAAGGCGCAACCACATAATACCCACCAAATTTCCTACATGAAGGCTGGTGGCCGTTGCATCAAACCCCAAATAAGCTGGAACCACGCCTTGAGCTAAAGCGTTGTCGAGCGCCTCAAGGTCTGTGCACTGGTGAATAAAGCCCCGAGCTTGCGATTCTTTCAAAAATTCCGAACGTAAAGAAACCAACGTACTAGCCCACCTTCAAACTTGGATCAATCCAGCCAATATGGCCATCTTTACGACGGTAAACCACATTCAACTGATCATTGGCCGCATTTCGAAACATTAAAACAGGTGCATCCATAACATCCATTTTCAAAACAGCTTCGCCAACAGTTAAGCGTGTAATTTCAGAAGGGTTTTCTGCAATCACCATGGGTGCTTCGGTATTTGCGTCATCTTCTTCATGAGGTTTCAAAATATAATATTGTGCGGGGGTAAAGTCCTTTTCATCACGGTGACGTTTTAGGTCACGCAACTTATTTTTATAACGACGAATCCGCGACTCTAATTTTTCCAAAGCGCTTGTGGTGGCTTTGTAAGGGTCTGCGTCTTCTCCGTGGCAATGAACCACAAAGTTTCGGCTGATATGAACGGAAATATCCAACTTAAACAAATGGTGGTCTTTAGTCATAGAGCCGTTGGCTTCTAAAAAATCGCCCACATATTTGTTTAATGCTTTAGATAGTTCTTCTTCAATAAAAACGGTTAAGCTTTCGCCTAAATCCATATGTTTTCCAGAAATTGTAATGTTCATCAGAACAGCCTTTCAAAAAATAATTGACCTGAATATTCATGATAGAAGGTAGTTTTATATGGCTTTTTCGTCAAGTTAGGTAGGCACATTTTTTAAAATAAATTTTAAATTTTTTGATGTGGTTTTTAACGTCTTATTAACTTATTACCCTTTAATATTTTTATAAAAGGACAATGTATTGAAACCATCAATAAATTTAGAATAAGACTTTTGAGTTAGGGAGTATTCAAATGGCCAAGAAAAAAGTAGCTTTAGCTTTGCAAGGCGGTGGCGCACATGGGGCCTTTGCATGGGGTGTGGTTGACCGTCTTTTGGAAGACGGCCGTTTTGATATTCTTGGTGTTTCAGGAACCAGCGCTGGCGGCATGAATGCAGCTGCTATTGTTCAGGGGCTGAGCACCGGTAACGATGAAACAGCACGTGTTGTTTTAAAAGATTTTTGGCGATCCATGAGCGAACTGTCTCAAAAATCGTCTCCTTATTCCAATGATTCAGTTCGAAAAATGTTGAAGGAATATAATTTAAACAAAACAGCCCCTTATATGTTTTCAGAATATTTGAAACTATTTTTCTCTCCCTATGATACAAATCCATTAAATCACAACCCGTTCTTTGACTTTTTACGTGGTTTTTTTGATTTCAATGCCGTTCGTGAAAGTACATCTCGAAAATTGTTCCTAGGAACGACACATGTCAAAACTGGAAAAATAAAAGTTTTTTCTAATAAAGATTTTTGTGCTGACGTCCTTATGGCATCTGCATGTTTGCCGTTTTTGTTTCAAGCTGTTCAGGTGGATGGCGAATACTACTGGGATGGTGGGTATATTGCGAACCCGGCCATTTACCCACTCATTGACAATTGCGATTGTAACGACATTATTGTTGTCAAACTTCGCAATACCCTCTGTGAAGAGTTACCTAAAAAAATGTTCGACATTGATAACCGTTTAAAAGAAATCACCTACAATGGCTGCCTTGTGCATGAAATGCGTGCCATCTATTTTATTACAAAACTAATTGATCAAGGCATCATCAAAGAAGGCGCCATGAAACGCATCAACATGCACGTCATAAAGAATGAAGATTCTTTCAAAGGGTTAAATCTAAGCAGCGCCCTTAACACGGATTGGGACTTTTTAATGATGCTTCATCATGAAGGCCGCAAAACAGCTGATCGGTGGATTGAAGAACACTTCCATAAAGTGGGGTCTAAAACCCATACGATTGATGAGCAGATGTTCAATGACTTCATGTCATAGCAAGGAAATTTTTATTTTAAAAATTACGTTTGTGTAACATACTTGACCCAAGATGGGCATCAATGAAATTAAGTTGCACAGAATAGTATTCTGGTTTACTGACTATGGATTGCTGAAAAATTGAAAAATTTGTCCATTTTTCCCCCAAAATTGCTATTTTGGTTCATCAACCTTTTTTGGCTGTATACTTACAGCCCTTTTGCTGCTGACCTGATGGATGAAACTGGGATGCCCTACCCTTTGAAAAATATCATTTATTTCTATGCTGATGATGGCGCCATTGTGGACGAAATAGACCTTTGGCACACGAATATTAATTTGATAGCTTGCCCTTATGAAATCGTCCCCATTACCGCTGCGGAAATTTTGACTGGCCATCTAAAAGGTTCTTTAGCCTTCATTATGCCAGGTGGTGCTGACTTAAAATACGTGGAAAAACTGAATGGTCGTGGAAATCAAAAAATCCGAACTTATGTTGAAGAAGGTGGGGTTTATATTGGCCCATGCGCAGGGGGTTATTATGGAAGCCGTTATTGCGATTTTCACCGGGGTGATCGCCGGGGCTATGAAGTTTTAGGTAGTCGAGAACTAGCATTTGCAAACGTTCATGCTGTGGGCCCCGTTTTGGCCCCTTATGAATACGCATCAGAAAGTGGGGCACGTATTGCTGAAATCTGCTGGGAAGATGGTTCACAATGGCAGTCTTATTACAATGGAGGATGTTATTTTGATGTGAAAGACCCAACAAACGTGAGGGTACTAGCACACTATCAAAATGAAAAAGCCAAAGACTTGCCTGCCATTATCGAATGTACTGTTGGCCTTGGGAAAGCTTACTTAAGCGGCATCCACCCAGAGTATCCTTTGACCTCTGATCACTTCTCCAAAGGGGTTTATAATCAAAGATTTTTCAGTCATTTTTTCCGCTCTATTTTTCCAGAAATCAGTGGTGCCACAAAGTAATTGTCTTTTTCTTAAATAGATAAAATTTTATCTATTTTTTGGCCATAAACTTGCTAGCATAGTAAGTATGAAGTTTAAAAAACGGCATCGTATGAAAGTTAATCAAGCTAGAAACACCATAGTTAATGTCATAATTTTTGTTTTTGGAATTTTTGCATTCAGTTTTGCTGGTCACGCCATGGAACCCGAAAGTTCACCTGCAAAACCAAAAAGAACCACCTTTTCTATTCCTCTTGGAATTATGGATATAACATTACCAGTAAAAGAAGAAACGGCTACGCTGTTACATAAATTTTTGGATACTCACCCCATCGCTGGTGAACTAACGACAACTCTACGTTCTTTAGGAAAAGAAATAGGTGTTTTGGCTGTTTCCTGTTGGTTTGACCTAACCCCCATCACTTACCTTGCTGGTGCCTTTTTATGCAAAGATGCACTTATTTTTGCAAAAGATTGCTGGGTAATACGAGAGTACCTTAAAAACACAAAAGCAGCAGCTGCAGCAGTTAAAAAAGAATAAAACAGTGGCTATGAAAGCAGTTCTGCCTTCAGCACGTCATCTAAAAAAACGGGGTGTCGTGTTGATCGCCATTTTTCATTTTCGTACACAAAATGATGGGCCCCTGTTTTTGGTGAAGAAAGCCAAATTTGATCTACAGTGCCATGGTAATTAAGAAGATAAAGGCCAGCTGATGTATGAATTGTAACGGATTCAGCGCCTTCATCTACATCAAAACCAGCGCCGTCTAATTTTTCAGCCGTATTTTGAAGGGTTTGAAGGGCTATGGTTCGGTAGGACATGGATTAATTACCGTAATTTTAAGGTTGATAAGCCAACCAACGCCAAAATACTAGCAATAATCCAAAAACGAATTACAACCGTTGGCTCCGCCCACCCCTTTTTTTCAAAATGGTGATGAATGGGGGCCATTAAAAAAATACGTTTCCCTGTCATTTTAAAATAAACCACCTGCAGAATGACAGAAACCGCTTCCAATACAAATAAGCCACCAACAATGCCTAAAACAATTTCATGTTTTGTAATAATGGAAATGGTCCCCAAAGCGCCACCGGCCGCTAATGACCCTGTATCCCCCATAAACACCTTGGCAGGCGGTGCGTTGTACCATAAAAAGCCAAGGCCTGCACCAATAAATGCGCCTAAAAACACCACCACTTCGCCCGCATGAGTAATATGGTGAATTTGCAAATAATTCGAAAAAACAGCATTTCCAACCAAGTAACTAATCACTGAAAAACATCCACACGCAATCATCACTGGCACAATGGCTAAACCATCTAAACCATCTGTTAAGTTCACAGCATTAGAAGACCCCACAATAACCAACATACCCCACAGGTAATACCACAACCCCAAATTCAAAACTAAATCTTTGAAAAAAGGAAACGTCACAAGGAAAGCCATTTTTTCCTGGGTATAAGCTGTAATAAAGTAAATGGCAACAATAGATAAAAACCCTTGTCCCAGCAATTTGACTTTACCAGAAATACCATGATGGCTGCGTTTGGTTAATTTTCTGTAATCATCAACAGCCCCTAGAAAACCAAAACCAAGGGTGACCAACAAAACAATCCAAACAAAATGATTGGTTAAATCACCCCACAGCAAAGTACTGATCGTAACAGCCGTTAAAATCAAAACCCCCCCCATGGTTGGGGTACCCTTCTTTGTTAACAAATGGCTTTCAGGGCCATCGGTACGAATAGGTTGACCGCCATTTTGGCGACTTTTTAACCAAGAAATAAGGGGTTTTCCCCATAAAAAGCTGATAATAAGCGACGTTAAAATGGCCCCGCCCGTTCGAAAGGTAATATACCGAAATAGGTTGAAGGGACCAAAAAAATCAGAAAGGGGATATAAATAATAGTAAAACATTTATGCTGCAGCCGGTTCTGGTTGGGTGTGCCTTTTAAAATAAGAAACAAGGGTATGAACCCCGCTACCATTAGACCCCTTCACAAAAACAAGATCATGGGGTTTTAAAGCTTGCGTTACAAGGGGGATAATGTCTTTTGCATTTTGGCAAAAACCACCTTTCATCGAATCAGGTAAAACTTTATATAAAGGGTCCATCCCTTCGCCTACGCAAAAAACTAAGGCAGGGTTTACATCCAAAATAGGGGTACGCAACTTTAAATGTAATTCCTTTGAAAAATCACCTAATTCGCGCATTTCCCCTAAAACAAGAATGCGACGACCATTTTTAAAATCTGCCCGTTCATTTAATGTTACCAGAGACGCTGTCATAGAAGCAGGGTTAGCATTATAGGCATCATCAATTAACGTTATAGGTATTCCCTTGTATGAAACACTTTCTACCTTGCCGCGCCCCGTTACAGGTTCCAGGCTGTTTATCGTATTGACTGCAACATCAAGGGAAAGACCAAATATTTTAACAGTTAATAAAACAGCCAGTATATTCGATAAAAGATATTTGTTATCAGACCGAAATACAAATGAAACGTCTTCACCCAAAACAGAGGCGTTTACTTTTAAGCCGCCATCTTGTATGGCGTTAACACTGTTAATAAACGCATCGGCTTTCCTGTCAGCAACATCTGCCCCATACAGTTGAAAACTGAAGACATTTTTGGTTTTTGATAAAGCTTTTTCTTGCAAAACCTCATAAAATGGGGCGCCCAGCGGAATTAAAGCTGTACCTGCTTTGGATAAGCCATCAAAAATACAGGCTTTTTCTTCAGCAATTTCTTCTAAGGATTTAAAATGACCAATATGGGCTTCAGCAATGGTTGTAATAATTGCCAAATCAGGCTGAACAAACTTACTCAAGGGGGAAATTTCCCCACAATGATTCATGCCAATTTCAAATACCCCGAATTTTGTTTCAGCGTCCAGCTGGGTTAAGCTTAGGGGAACACCCAAATGATTATTGTAACTGGCTTTTGATCGCACTGTTGGGCCGTACGCACTGAAAACCTCACCCAACCATTCCTTTGTGGTTGTTTTTCCACAGCTGCCAGTTATGGCAACCCGTTTAGCTGACGATTGCTTTCTGGCGAAAGCCCCCAGCTGCTCTAAAGCTTTTTGTGAATCATCCGCAACAATACACTGCGGGTATTTATCTTCAGGCTGATCGGTAATAACCGCAGCTGCCCCTTTTGAAAAAGCATCGCCTATAAATTCGGCGCCGTGTCGCCCCTCTCCCTTCAAAGCTACGTAAACATCGCCCGCTTCTAAGGTGCGTGTATCAATAGAAATATTTTTACAACGAACATCATCACTTAAAACAGGCGCGCAACCTAACGCTGCTATAATATCAGTGCCTGTCCACTGTTTTGTCATGATTCCTCGCTTAAGTAACCTTGTATTATGTGCTTATCGTTAAAAGGAAGGGTTTGATCACCAATAATTTGGCCACATTCGTGCCCTTTGCCTGCCACTAATAATATATCACCGGCTTTAAGTTGTGCAATTGCAAATAGAATGGCCTTCTGTCGATCTGCAACTTCATCAGCAGTGGGGCAACCTTCTAAAATTTGTGCCCGAATGTCTGATGGGTTTTCAAAACGGGGGTTATCATCTGTCACAATGACGCGATCAGCCCATTGGCCGGCCATTTTGCCCATAAGTGGCCGTTTCAAAGCATCGCGGTTGCCACCGCACCCAAAAACAACCCATAAATCACCCGAACAATGGGGGCGTAAACTTTCAAGGGCCGTTTTTAAAGCATCCGACGTATGGGCGTAATCTACATAAATGGAGGCGCCATTGAGGGTACCTGCATAATCCATGCGCCCATCTACAGGCACCAACGAACTGACCGCTTCAATACATTGGTCAATCGACAAATCACACGCTAACGACAGGCCCACAGCGCACAACATATTTTCTAATTGGAACTGTCCAATTAAATCTGTTTTTAAATTCTTATAAGTTTTTCCATCGTGGGTTAAATCAAAAGAAAATCCAGCTGCCAAATGCCGAATATTTGACACATTTAAAAATGCAGGTTTCTTGATTGAATACCCCAAAACAGGCTGCTGGCGGCTTTGACATAAGTTTGACAATGCATGAAAACATGACGAATCTTCATTCAAAACAGCCGGTTTTCCTGCTGGCAACACTTCTGTGAACAGTTTTGACTTGGCCTCAAAATAAGCTTCCATAGTGGTGTGATAATCCAAATGGTCTTGGCTTAAATTTGTAAACCCAGCACAACTTAAGGGCACATGGTGAAGGCGATATTGGTCAAGACCATGACTGGATGCTTCAAGGGCCGCCACCTGAATGTTGTTTTTGTACAGTTCTTCAAGCAGCTGATGCAGCTCTAGCGCACCGGGCGTTGTGAGTGATGACATTTTGATAGAAAAATTTGGATTTGTTGTTGTAACACCTAATGTGCCAATACTGGCAGCCAAAATGCCGTTTGCCCCAAAAATTTGGCGCACAAAATTCACAACAGAACTTTTCCCATTCGTCCCCGTTACAGCGGCCATAAAAGGTGGGTGGCCTGGGTAAAGTTTGTAACTTATTTTAGACAGCAAAAACCGGGGGTTTGCATACGGTAAAAAAGAAATATCCGGAAAGGTTTTTAAAAAGGGCATTTCTTTTCCCGGCAAACAAACTACGAACGAAGCGCCTTTTTCTAGGGCCATTTGAATATGGGGCGTGCTATCTGCTTCGCTAGATACACAAACATACAAACACCCCTTTGTAACCGACCTGGAATCAGTCGTTACAAAGGTTGTTTTGTTAATTTTTTCAAAAATGGTCAATCACAGACCCCACGTATTGACTAAACAATGCCATATTTTTTCAGCATATTAGCAACAACTTCTTCCCCTTGTCGAATTTTATTCAAGTCTAAAAACGACTTAAAGCCCAGCGTAGATAAACTATAGTTAAATAATAGTGTATTCAGGTTACCAGGAATGGGGGCATAGGGGCTATTTTTACGACGAGAAGCAGGGCACCCACCTAAACCAGCTAAGGAGGAGTCAATACCAACACCTGTAAATACGGCCCCTAGCGCTGATTCCAGCCCAAAGCCTGCATCATGCCCATGAAAAGATAATGCACGCGAGGGAATTCCATATTTCTGAAGTGTGGTAAATAAGTGGATAGTACTTAATAACCGAGCAGCACCATTTGTATCGGAGGGTACAATTTCAGTAAAACCTAACTGATGCAACTGGACAGATAAACAGGTTACAAATTCCGGGCTGGGCGTGTCGCCAAAGGGCGACCCAAAGCATGTTGAAATATACGCCCTTCTGTGCAGAATACCATTTTGTATGGCCATTTTTGAAATATGCTTACCCACCTGTAAATGCTTGGGAATATCTTTAAAACCTATATTTCTTTCCAAAAATTTGGGACAAGCAGCCGTAAAAAAAGCAATCGCAAAACGATCTTTTAAATGGGGGTAAAGTTCTGAAAAACGAAGAAAATTTTCCATCCCTTTTTCATTTGCCACCAGAAAAGAAAGCAGCGGTAAACGCCGACCAGACGTGCGATTTAAGTACAAATCAAGTACCTTTTGAATCGAATATCCCGGGTTTTTAACAAAAGCACCAATTTCTTGCTGGTTAATCTCCAATTCCCCTTCGATAACCAAAACGTCAGCCCTGTCTTCTTCAAGAATGGTACATGGCAAGGTTTGCATGGAGTCCCGACCCGCAACACCATTTTGTTTAACCTCGCCTTCTTTTATACTATCGACGGGTAAACCTAAACGACGCGCTTCTTTTTCAACTTTATGAAGCCCCCCACAAAAATGCATCATCCCTCTTGAATCGGTTGATGGTTCCCAAAAGGCGTTTTGGGGCAGTTGAAATTGCCTTTGTAAAGGGGCTGGCGCTTCGCTTAATGGAACAACAGCTGCTTCAATAGGGCCAACAATCGCCGTTGATAATGCACGTCCAATTTTGTATCCCAATCTATACTGACCCACCTCAACAAGACCATGCCTTAAAAAACCGGCAGAATAACACGTTGTTATCATGGTCAGAAAAATGACAAAAAACCTTAACATACAGTACCCCCTACTAAAAACTGTAACTGTAACCGTATAAATTTTTACTTAAATTGTAAAGAATTCTTGAAAACCTTGACTTTTTAACATATTTCCCATATAAACAATGTCATTCACCGTAGCCGTGGCGAGGGGTGTTGTTTTAAAAACATTCCGGGCATGCCTATGCTATGTTTTTTATTGTCTTAATTTTAAGGAAGTTTAAAATGCCCAAAATGAAAACCAAAAGCAGTGTGAAAAAGCGGTTTCGCTTGACAGGCACTGGCAAAGTTAAAATGGCGCAGGCTGGCAAACGCCATGGTATGCGCAAGCGCACCAATAAAATGTTACGCAACGCCCGGGGGATGAGCATTATGCACCCATCCGATGCGAAAAAAGTTAAAACATTTTATTTCCACGTATAAGGAGACAAACCCATGTCACGTGTTAAACGGGGTGTCACAACCCATGCGCGCCACAAAAAAATTATCAAAATGGCAAAAGGGTACCGGGGTCGTTCCAGTACTTGTTACCGTATTGCATTGCAACGTGTTGAAAAGGCATTGCAATATGCTTACCGCGACCGCCGCAATAAAAAGCGCGATTTCCGCGGCCTTTGGATTCAACGTATTAATGCGGGTGCCCGCGAATTAGGAATGAAATATTCCACGTTAATCAACGGTTTATCCAAAGCAGGCATTGCCATTGACCGCAAAATTTTAGCAGATTTAGCCATGAACCAACCTGTTGCGTTCAAAGAATTGGCTGAAAAGGCCCAAAAAGCACTAGCTGCTTAAAGAAAAATTTTGTATTTCTTAGAAGTGATGAATGAAATATGTCATCACTTTTTTTGTTTACATCTAAGGGCGTACATTCAATGGCTTCATCGTCAACTATTTCTTCAGAAACTTGGAAACAGGAAATTCTGGGGTGTTCAACCCTGACAGCACTGGAAGACATTCGTGTTCAGTTGCTTGGAAAATCGGGAATTATTACAGAAGAATTAAAAAAATTAGGCCAGCTGTCGCCTGAAGAAAAACGCGAAAAAGGGGCCCAGCTGAATAAGCTGCGAGATGAATTCGCAAGCCTTTTAACAGAACGTAAAGAATGCCTACAAGAGGCCGAGCTAAACGAACGGTTAAAATCAGAAACACAAGATTTAACCCTTCCCCACCGTCCTATGCGGGATGGTTTTGCCCACCTTTTATCGCAAGTGATGATAGATATTCAAACCTACTTTCAAAATTTAGGGTTTCAAATTATTACAGGCCCTGAAGTTGAACATGAATACTATAACTTTGACGCCTTAAATATTCCAGAGGCCCACCCCGCCCGCCAATCACATGATACATTTTATGTTCAAGGGGTGGCTAACACATTGCTGCGCACCCATACATCCAACACGCAAATTCATGCCCTTAAAAATAAAAAGCCACCGGTCCGTATGCTAAGCATGGGCCGTGTGTACAGAAGTGATGATTTGGACGCCACCCATACGCCCATGTTTCATCAAATTGAAGGGTTGGTTTTAGAACCGAATATCAATATGGGGCATTTAAAAGGATGTTTAATTGGGTTTTTAGAACATTTTTTTCAGGTGAGTAACCTGCCAGCCCGTTTTCGCCCCAACTTTTTTCCTTTTACAGAACCATCTGCAGAAATGGATATTTTGTGCAGTCGTGAAGGGGGGCAGTTAAAAATTGGCACAGGCAACCAATGGTTAGAAATTTTAGGCTGCGGTATGGTACACCCCAACGTTTTAAAAAATTGTGGCGTCAACCCAGATGAAGTGCAAGGGTTTGCCTTTGGGGCTGGGCTAGAACGCCTTGTTATGCTGAAATATGGCATTTCAGATATTCGCCATTTCTATGAAGGTGACCCTAGATGGCTGAAGCATTACGGGAGTAAATACCTATGAAATTCACAACAGATTGGTTATTTGACCACCTCGAAACGACAGCCCCTTTAGCTGATATTCTAGATGCCTTGACGAATTTGGGAATCGAAGTGGAAGATGTTGAAAATAAAGCGGCATCTTTAAACGGTTTTGTGGTAGGCCATGTGCTGGAATGCGGCCGCCACCCCAATGCTGACAAACTTAGTTTATGTTCTGTGACAGATGGCACACAAACCTTTCAAGTGGTTTGTGGTGCCCCCAATGTGCGTCAAGGCATGAAAGTGGCCTTTGCCAAAGAAGGTGTGATTATTCCCGAAAGTGGTCAGGCCCTTAAAAAAGGTGTGATTCGAAGCATTGAAAGCCACGGTATGCTGTGTTCCGCCCGGGAATTAAAATTGGGTGAATCCCACGAAGGTATTATGGATTTAGATGCGAATTTAGAACCGGGTACCCCCTTAGCTGATGCCTTGAACCTAAATGATTGCGTTATTGATGTGAGCCTAACCCCTAACCGCGGTGACTGGTTTTCTGTGCGTGGTATTGCCCGGGAATTGGCAGCTTTTGGCATAGGAACGCTGAAACCGTTAAAACCTTATAAATTCACAACCCAAGGGCAAAGCCCTATTGCTGTTCATATTGAATCAGAAGGGTGTTCCTATTTTACAGGGCGTGTGGTTAACAATGTTCAAAATGGTCAAAGCCCAGAATGGATGCAAAAACGGCTAAAAAGTGTTGGAATGCGCCCCATTTCAGCGTTAGTAGATGTTACCAATTATATTTGCCATGACATTGGGCGCCCTTTACACGTATTTGATGCAGACACCCTTCACGGGAATATAGTTGTTCGCAACGGTAAAGCGGCAGAACAGTTAACGTGCCTGAATGATATAACCTATGCTTTGCAGCCAACTATGGTGGTTGTGGGGGACTCTCAAAACCCCCTTGCGTTGGGTGGCGTTATGGGGGGGGTGGCATCTAGCTGCACGGAAAAAACAACCCGCGTATTCATTGAATCAGCCTTATTTGATTCAACCCGTATTGCCAAAACAGGCCAAACTTTACATATTATAAGTGATGCCCGCACCCGATTTGAACGGGGTATAGACCCTTTTGATGTAGATTTAGGGTTAGCCATGGCAACCCAGGCTATTCTGGATTTATGCGGCGGTGAAGCCACAGAAACCGTGCAAGCAGGTTCTTTGCCACGGGATAAAAACATGGTCTCTTTATCCCTTGAAAAATTAAAAAATTACAGCGGTTTATCTGATATCAGTTTAACTTATGCTGCCAATTACCTTGAAAAACTTGGCTTTTCCGTTCGCATTCAAGACGATTATTTAACAGCCGAGGTTCCCACCTGGCGTCATGATATAACCTTAGATGTAGATTTGATTGAAGAAATTCTGCGACTAAAAGGCTATAACAACATTCCAGCAACCCCCTTACCGCTGGCACCTGTTTTGCCGCACTTTGATGCTGAGTGTCTGATTAAAAACACATGCATCAAGCAGGGTTTGACAGAATTGTATACGTGGTCTTTCACCGATGCCAAATCTGCTGGCCACTTTGGGGATGGTATTCATTTAGAAATGCCATTAACCCAGGAATTTTCAACCCTCCGTCCGTCTATTTTGACAGGTCATTTAAAGGTGTTGAATCACAACCAAAACAAAAGCCAACCCAATGGCGCTTTTTTTGAAGTAGCCCGCACATTTAACTTAAAAGATGACACCATTCACCAACCATTGATGGTGGCAGGAACGCGCGCCCAAAAAGTGTATGAAAAAACATGGCTGACCCCCCACCGCGTGGTGGATGCCTATGATGTTAAAATTGATATGATTAATATTTTAGCAGCCTTCAATGTGAATAGTTACGAACTAGATGCCAAAGGGGCGCCCAGTTATTACCACCCAGGCCGGTCCGTGGCTGTAAAGCAAGGGCCTAAAGTTCTGGGTTATTTTGGTGAGTTGCACCCCAAAGTTCTGCAACATTTTCAAGTAGATGGACCCGTAGCAGCTTTTGAAGTATTTATTGACCAACTTCCCCAGACTATTAAAAGGAAGCTGGCACCCATTGCTTTGTCACCTTACCAAAAAGTCGTGCGGGATTTTGCGTTTATTGTAGACGCTGCGTTAGAAGCCGCAAAACTAATGAAAGTTGTTCAAAAAATAGACCCCGCATTGGTTCAAGACGTTGAAATTTTTGATGTGTACCACGGTGATAAGTTACCAGCTGGCAAAAAATCATTAGCATTCCAGGTGGTATTGCAAGCCATGGACCGAACGTTAACAGACGAAGAATTAGCCGCCTTCAGTGAAAAATTGGTGAATGCCGTTACAAACCAGTGCGGTGGCGTTTTAAGGGATTCCATATGAAAAACATTCGTAACTTTTCCATCATTGCCCATATCGACCATGGTAAATCAACCCTGGCCGACCGGTTGATTGAATTTTGTGGGGCCCTTGAAAGCCGTGAAATGAAACAGCAAGTGCTGGATTCCATGGATATTGAACGGGAACGGGGCATTACCATTAAGGCCCAAACGGTGCGCTTAACGTATCAGGCAAAAAATGGTGAAACCTATATTTTAAACTTGATGGATACGCCGGGCCATGTGGACTTTGCCTATGAAGTCAGCCGATCGTTAGCAGCCTGTGAAGGGTCACTGTTGGTGGTGGATGCCAGCCAAGGGGTGGAAGCTCAAACCCTGGCGAACGTATACCAGGCCATTGAAAACAACCATGAAATTATTCCCATTCTGAATAAAATAGACTTGCCAGCAGCAGACCCAGAGCGTGTAAAAAACCAAATTGAAGATGTCATTGGTATTGATGCCAGTGATGCCGTGATGGTTTCAGCCAAAAGCGGCATTGGCATTGAAGATGTGTTGGAAGCCATTGTAACACGCCTGCCCCCCCCTAAAAGTGAATTCGAGGATGACGCCGCCAATGCACCTTTGAAAGCCCTTTTGGTAGACAGTTGGTATGATGCTTACTTG
This sequence comes from uncultured Verrucomicrobiales bacterium, assembly GCA_964508915.1. Classification (GTDB taxonomy): domain Bacteria; phylum Pseudomonadota; class Alphaproteobacteria; order Paracaedibacterales; family CAIULA01; genus CAZDVK01. Next base: position 19,807 of record CAZDVK010000006.1, read on the forward strand.
GGCGTTATGATTTTGGTGCGCATTGTGGATGGTACACTGAAGGCGGGCCAAAAAATCCGCATGATGAACGCAGGCGCCACGTACGAAGTTGACCGTGTTGGCTGTTTTACGCCCAAAAAAGTCATTGTCGATAAGCTGTTGCCCGGTGAAATGGGTTTCTTAACGGCCAGCATTAAACACGTGGCTGACTGTAAGGTGGGTGATACCATCACCGAAGAAAAGCGCCTGACTGCCACACCTTTAGCAGGGTTTAAACCTTCTGTGCCTGTGGTATTTTGTGGATTATTTCCATCAGACGCAGCGGAATTTGAACACCTGCGCGATAGTTTGGCAAAGCTTCAGTTAAATGATGCCAGCTTTCATTTTGAACCCGAAAGTTCTGCCGCCCTTGGGTATGGTTTTCGGTGTGGGTTTTTGGGTTTATTACACCTGGAAATTATTCAAGAACGGTTGGAACGGGAATTTGACCTAGATTTAATTACAACCGCCCCCAGCGTTGTGTACCGCTTGCACATGACCAACGGCACCGTCACAGAATTGCATAACCCATCCGACATGCCTGATGTTGTGAAAATAGATTTCATTGAAGAACCGTGGATTAAAGCCACCATTCTAGTGCCAGACGAATACCTAGGCCCCATTCTAACCTTGTGTAATGACCGGCGTGGCGAACAAATAGATTTAACCTATGCGGGCAACCGGGCCATGGTGGTGTACCGCCTGCCTTTGAACGAAGTGGTGTTTGATTTTTATGATCGGTTAAAGTCTATTAGCCGGGGGTATGCGTCATTCGATTACCAGATGGATTGCTACCGTCAAGACGAATTGGTGAAAGTCAACATTTTGGTGAATGCCGAACCGGTAGATGCCTTGTCTATGATTGTACACCGCACACGGGCGGAAACCCGGGGCCGCATGCTGTGCGAACGCCTGAAAGATTTAATTCCCAAGCAGTTGTTCAAAATTGCCGTACAAGCAGCCATTGGTGGCAAAATTATTGCCCGTGAAACCATTTCAGCCATGCGGAAAGACGTGTTGGCCAAATGTTACGGCGGTGACATTAGCCGTAAACGAAAGCTGTTAGATAAGCAAAAAGCTGGTAAAAAACGCATGCGCCAATTTGGTAATGTGGAAATTCCCCAAAGCGCCTTCATCGCCGCCCTGAAAATGGGAGATGATTAATTACTAAGAGTATTCTTTTATTAGTTTATCAATAGTTTTGTTGTTTAATGCCATGCTGTCGCTTATCAAGGGTCCTGTTTTTCTCTTAGAATTTTCAAAAGCTGGGTCCACGTAGTACGGAAAATTTTCAAGCTCTAAAATTGTAAGTCTTTCTAGAAGAATTAAATCAGAATGAAGTTGAAACAGTGCAATGTCTTCATCGTACTTACTAGATGTTAAGAGTAGCAAAGGCAATTTGATAAAAATTATTTTTAAAAAAGATTCTTCTTCTGAACGTTCCAAAGCATAGGCCCGAATATTGGTAAAAATCTTACCTGTGAAATTTCTTTTGTTGATATTTTTTAATTCCCTTAGATGCTCTAATATGCTTTCTTTTGAATATTTTATTCTTTCCTCACGTTCCCGTTTTCTGTATTCCAAGATTTCTCTCTTCTCTTGAGAGGTGAAAGCATTTTGAAGCTCTTCATCGTCCTTTCTAAATGCAAGCTGCATCCTATATTGGTGTTCGTGGCGAATATTTATTTCTTTTAACTGTTTTAAAATTTCATCTTCTTCACTGCACCCAGAAAGAAGGAAAAGAGAGCAAAACAAAGCAAGGAAACAATACATAATGAAAAATACCTTTTCTCAGGTTTGGACTGAAGTATAAACTTAATCAATTGATCTATTCTTATCAACTTTTTAATACACAAAATAAAGAACCGTAACTTTTCTTGACAGAGCAACATTCAAAGTTTAGGGTCTTAATTACGTAATAAAACGTAAATTTTTATTAAAAGGGAGTAATCATGAAACCTATCAAATTTCCTGATTCAAGAAAATTAGATGTAATTTTTGAATCAGGAAGCTCTAGTCTTAATGGTCTCGTTATAGAAGTGCAAAAGGTGATACCAGATGAAGATGCTTGGGAAAGAATTTTCACTTCTTCTGCCGGAGAGAGTGTCACGTATGTAGATAAAGGATGTCCAATTGAAAGGCGTATTTATAAAGGTGGTGAAATCATCCCTAAAGATTTTAGTCATACAGTCGAAACTCTTAAAATTGTCGCTATTGATTGTTATGAGGAGGATTATGGTGAAGAGGATTTTGAAAAAGCCATTAAAAACACTAAAAGTATGATTTACACAGACCTTTATCTCTTTAGAGATAATAAAAGAGAAGTCTACGCTTTGTGGAATTCAGCAAAAGGTGAACAAATCTATAAAGGTTTTGCGTTTGATGATTGACATGGAGCGTTCTCCAGAAGAACGGCTTAAAACGCTGAACCATCAAATAGAAGAGGGGATTGATAGCCTGAGGCCCCAGTCAACTTGTACTTGGAAAATCGCAAGATAAACATCCATAATTTAACGATAAAAACATACAGAAAAGATGTCGTCCCCGCGTAGGCGGGGATCTATAAAAACTTGGAAATGAATTGAATTATTCTACTTTTCCCTGGACCCCGGCCTACGCCGGGGTGACACACTGTTAATCAGCTAAATACTACCTTTATTGGGTACGCCTCCCCCCGCTATTTAATATTGGGCGAATCGTTGAATATGTATTCCGCAATAAAACGGGCCGGGTTTTCCACGGGATCAAGCATTTTCTTGAATTCATTTCGGGTTAAGGTTTCACCGAAAATTCGCGCTTTCACCTTTTGAACAAAACATGAAACTCTGCCTTGGCAGACACTATCTTTAAATGGTACGTAATTATCTTTTTTAAGTTCATCCAAATAAGACAAAATGTCTTTTGGATCATAAGCCATGTAAACGTATTTTTTGAATTCCCGCGGCAAAGGGGCGGCTTCAAATTCCAAATTCAGGCCATTGGTTAGGTAAATAATGGGTTTATCGGCCACAACCGTTTCAGCCAAAGCAGATGTGCCATCGGCAATCACCACGTCAGATTCTAAAATATCGTGTTCTAAGGGCTTGGTAATGTGTTCTGAATAAACCACGTTTTCCAAATCTGTAAATTTTTTAATAATTTCATTTACGTCTTCGCGGCTTAGGTGTTTGTTGTCAACAGCCCGGGGAAACAAGGAAACGTGCGGGCGTAAAATCAACTGAACGTTAGGGTGTTCTTTCGCGTAATTGTAGAAAAAGTGATAGTACATTAAAAAGGTTGAACCACTTTCATTTTTATCGCGCCCGCGGAAAGACAAGCTCCACCTTGGCATCCAAAGAATGGTTGTTTCGAATTTTTTTTCCTTTTTGGGTTTTTTAAAATCGCGAACGTTTTTATATGTTTGATAACCAGATACCACGGCACGGTGGGGGGGAAATTTATAGGCATTTTCATAAATCCATTTCGTACTTTTAGAATCTACAAAAACTGTATGAATTTGTTGGGGTAAGGTCGGGTCGCTCAGCCACCCTTGGTGGAAAAGGTGCGGACCATAGGGAACATACATCACCTTTTTGGTTATTTTTTTAAGGGCATCATCCACATAATGCGGGTCTAAAACGGAATCTTTATAAGCGTTGTAAGGGTTTTGGGTAAAAATATAGTCAGGTTTATAAGATTCTATGGATTCGCATTTTTTGGTATAGGGCCCATGTTTCCCACACGGGAAAATAACATCCGCTTCATCAAACCGTTTGATAAAATCTAGGTCAATGTCTGTTGCCAATTTACCAAAATAAAAATAGGGAATAGCCACAATTTTAACTTTATGGCCCACGGCTTTCATTTCCCGGTACACTTCATACATGCCCTTCCCACCGAATGATTCTGTGTGCACAAGGAAAAAAACATTCTTTGGCCCGGGGGTTTCCTTATAAGGAGGCAGGAAAAAGAAAAACAAAGCCACCAAAAAAGATGAAGCCAGAAAAAACAGCTGCAAAGCCCAACGATTCATTTTTTATTCACTCAGCTTAAAATAGTTGCTAACCATGGTTAATTTTATTTTTATTTGAATATTGTTAAAATTTTATTAACTTGAGCCGCAGCTAAGCCACAATTTTTGATTTTTCTGGGAAATTGTATCAATTACTGACCATTTTGCAAAAATCACATGACCGTTGGTTTATTTTCAACAGTCAAAACTGTTTCAAAAGGTGCCAAAGTCGGACCATCATCTTCATGTAAAATAGGCACAGGTTCCTTAACAAGGGCAATTTTCAGAACATCATCCATGGTGCGAACAGGCAAAATTGTTAAGCCATCTTTAACGTTTGCGGGAATGTCAGATAAGTCTTTTTCATTATCAGCCGGAATAATAACCGTTTGAATTCCCCCCCGGTGGGCAGCTAGCAATTTTTCCTTTAATCCACCAATGGCCAGCACGCGACCCCGCAGGGTTATTTCACCCGTCATGGCCACATCTTTTCGAATGGGAATATTCGTAAAGGCTGACACGATGGCTGTACACATGGCTGTGCCTGCCGATGGCCCTTCTTTCGGTGTGGATGCTTCGGGTACATGAATGTGGATATCTTTTTTATCAAAAATATCAGATTTAAGACCAAATTGATGGGCCCGCACGCGTACATAACTCATGGCCGCATGAACAGATTCCTGCATCACGTCACCCAGTTTACCGGTAGACTGAACCTTGCCTTTTCCAGGAACCACAATGGCTTCAATGGATAAGAGTTCTCCACCCACTTCGGTCCAGGCCATCCCTGTTGCCATGCCAACGGCGTCAAACTGTTCAACCTGACCAAATTGATAACGGGGTACGCCCGCATATTTTTCTAGGTTATCTTTATGAATAACAATAGATTTAATATCTTTTTGGGTCATAATTTCCCGAACGGCTTTACGGCATAACTTGGCGATTTCACGTTCTAAACTACGAACCCCTGCTTCACGGGTATAGTACCGGACCAAAGCCAACAAAGCGTCATCATTAACTGTCAATTCACCTTTTTTAAGGCCATGCATGTCAGCCTGCTTGGCTAACAAATAGTTCTTAGCAATGCCCATTTTTTCGTCTTCCGTATAGCCTGGAATACGAATTACTTCCATACGATCCAACAAAGGTTGGGGCATTTTCAATGTATTAGCGGTGGTCACAAACATTACGTTAGACAGGTCATAGTCTACTTCCAGATAATGATCATTAAACGTGCTGTTTTGTTCAGGGTCCAAAACTTCAAGCAACGCCGATGCCGGGTCACCGCGCCAATCGTTGCCCATTTTGTCAATTTCATCTAACAGAAACAACGGGTTCGATGTTTTCGCTTTTTTCATGCTTTGAATAATTTTTCCAGGCATAGCCCCAATGTAGGTACGGCGATGGCCACGAATTTCAGCTTCATCCCGCACACCACCTAAAGAAATACGCGCAAAGTGACGGCCGGTGGCTTCAGCAATAGACTTACCTAATGATGTTTTTCCAACACCAGGTGGCCCAACCAAGCATAAAATTTGCCCGCGCACCTTACCCATACGGGCCTGTACGGCTAAATATTCCAAAATACGTTCTTTAACCTTTTCAAGGCCAAAATGGTCACGATCTAGAATTTTCTGAGCAGCGTCCAAATCACGTTTAATTTTAGAAGGCTTGTCCCAAGGAAGGTTCACAATCCAGTCTAAATAGTTTCGAACCACGGTCGATTCAGCCGATGACGCATTCATTGTTCGCAGTTTGCGAAACTCTGCCTGGGCTTTTGTTTTAACATCTTTTGGAAGTTTTAATTTTCTGAGTTTTTCTTCCAATTCTGATAATTCATCTTTACCGTCTTCGGAATCACCTAATTCTTTGTGAATTGCCTTTAGTTGTTCATTTAAATAATATTCGCGCTGGGTTTTTTCCATTTGCCCTTTCACGCGGTTGCGAATACGTTTTTCAACCTTTAGAACATTATTTTCTTCTTCAATGTAAAGAAGAATCCGTTCAAGGCGTTTTTTAACGCTTAAGGTTTCCAGCAAATCTTGCTTTTCAGATATTTTCAAATTGAAATAGGCTGAAACCGTATCCACAAGCTTAGATGGTGAATCCATTTGATTAATGGACACTAAAATATCTGGGGGAACTTTTCGGTTTAATTTAACGTGCTGCTCAAACTGGCTAATAACTGTACGGCACAAAGCCTCCAGCGTTGTTTGATCATCCAAATCTTCATCAATTGGCACCACATGGGCTGTTAGAAAATCATCAGTTAGGTCAAAATGTTTTACTTTTGCCCGGTGAATCCCCTCAACCAGGGCTTTCACTGTACCATCTGGCAGCTTAATCATCTGAAGGACTGTACCCACAGTTCCAACAGTGTACAAATCTTCTGCATAAGGCGTATCTTCAGAAGAATCTTTTTGAGTTACCAAAAAGATTTCTTTGTTTTTCGAATCCATAGCTTGCGACAAAGCCCGCACGGACATATCGCGCCCCACGAATAAAGGCACAATCATATGGGGAAAAACAACAATATCGCGCAATGGTAGAACGGGGTAGGCCATTTTTTCTTGTTTTTTTTCCATAAAATCCCCCTGAATCATTATCTATAGACTTAATTCCAGTTATACCACGACTTTTAAAAAAGCCAAAGCTTTCCCGTTGCTATGAACTGATACGTGTTTGTTCAAGAAAAATGGGCCCTCACCTTTTTAAAGCTTGGGCCCATCTTAAGATTAGTACGATTGCAATTTAGCCACGAGATACAAATTCAACCATACGGGCTAGCTCATCGTTCCGTTCCAAAGCTTTTTGGAATGTTGATGTAGCCATGCGTACAATCGCCTGGTATTTCTGTGCATCCATCAATGCTTCGGTAATTTCCGCATCGCTGAATGTTGCTTTTGCAGCCAACTGGTTTTGAATAGATACTTGCAAGTTTGACTGTAATTGTGACAACTGGCTTTTTTTACCACCTAAGTCCGCAACTAGGTTGTTCACTGACTTTTGTGCCACCAAAACAGCAGAGTTTGCCGCACCCGCTTGGTCTTTCGTTGTGATGTTACTTCCTTCCAAGCCTAGGCTTTGTGCTGTCATTCCTTTGAAAGTCATGGTTAACACATCATTCGTTTGTTGACCAATCTGGAAGATCATATTTACAGCTGTTCCTGATGTCACACTATAGGTACTTGGTGTGGCAAGAGTTGTTGACCCATCAAAAGCTGACAAGCTAAGGACCATACCGTTATCAAATGTTATACTGTCCGTAATGCTGCCTGCTGCGGTAACATCAGATGTATAAGAATTGGCACCATCAGATAGCTTAAAGGTACCTGTTGATCCACTGACAGAATACGATAAAACATAGTTACCCGCCTGCGTAGCCGCACCCGGTGTTAAGCGAGTATTGGCCATTAAGGCTGACGCTGATGTGAAGCTGGCTGGTGAACCAGATGTCATGCCCAATAACTGTTCCAAAGCTGTTTGGAACGATGACGCATTTGTGATGGCACCAACACTACTTGCATAGTCGAATGAAAGTTTATTATTTCCGTCAGTAACACTGCTTAAAAGTAAGTGACCACTTGCTGTTGGTGTCGTGGTTGTCACAAATTTTTGACTACCCACAATAACGCTTATGTCATAACTGGGGCCATTGGCCACAACATTAACAGCACTCACCGAACCACTGATAAAACCAGAAGTTTGACCTGAGCCAGTATTCAGCGCACCTGTAAAAGCGTTTGGAACAGCTTTCAAACCGTTTCCAGAAGCTGACACAGCGCCATTTCCATTACCAGAGTTACCTAAAATGCTGGATGCATTGAAGAAAGTGTTAAGGGCTGCAGCTAAATTTGTTGCCCCTGTAGAGGTTGCTGCAAAGCCTGCAGAACTACTACCCGCTTTTAACGTAATTGTATTGCTAGCATCATCTGTCAGAACAAAAGAATCACCAGCTGCAATGGCACCACCTGTGGACATGTCCAGTTTAAAGGTGTGGTCGCCAATGATTAAGCTAACAACAGTGCCGCTGCTGCTGGCCTTAGAACCGCCCGTACCGTATACAGTACCCGACATACCAACAACGGATTGGCTGACCAAAGTATTGGTCCCAGCGGTGGTGCCTAAAGCACTGGATAAGGCTGTTACAATAGCTGTTGCGTTTGCAATTGCTGTTGTTGTGGACCCTAATCCGGAAGCTGCGATAGAAAAGTTATCCCCTGACCCGTCTGTTGCTGTAAATGTTATAGTCCCTGTCACTGCAGCAGTTGTTGCAGCGTAAGTAAAGCTTTTGGAATCTATCACTACTGTCACAGTGCCGCTAGTGCCGCCACCATTAGTAGGTGCATGGACAGTTAAAGGTGATGAATCACTCATAGTCATTTGGTTAAAGTTTAGTGCAGTAATAGTGCCTGGAAGGGTTCCAGCTGTTGACAAAGAAACAGAACCAATGCCACTTGCACCGGCACTTAAACCATAACTTGTCCCATTTGTATGACCAGCACCACCTGTAAACAACTGAACTTCACCCCAGGCGATTTTTGCGTTTTTATCAATTTGGCTAACCAAGGCTTGATATTCTTTGTCCAACATTTGACGAGCCGAGTCGTCGATAGAGTCAGAGTTTGCCTGCGCTGCTAATGTTGCCAACCGCGTTAAAATATCGCTGGTAGATTTCAGTGTACCTGTTGCAAGCTGCACCAACGAACTGGCCTGAATGGCGTTGTTAGATGCCTGCGTTAACGCACTGATAGCAGATGTTAAAATGGATGTTACCGCCGAGCCAGATGGATCATCTGATGGATCTGGCGCTTTTAAACCGGATGATAATTGGTTTTGCGCACGACTTAAATTCGTGGACGCCATATCTAAATACCGTCGCGCTGATAAAGCGGATGGGTTCATCGTAATGGAATTGCTTGACATTGTTTCCTCACTTCCTGTGAATAATTAATTACATAATGCGAATATTTATATGCAAACCACATACCAATTTATAAAAATATTTATTTAAATTGCGGAAATATAGATTGTAAAGAAAAAATAATTACACACTTTTGTCATCCTGAATTTATTTCAGGATCTAGATGCTGAACCAAGTTCAGCATGACTGAACGAACTAAGGACTCAACAAAAATACATGAAGTTATTTATAGACTCTGAACTCTGAACAAAAAATTACCTTCAACATTTGTGAATATGTTCATTGACCTGAACCCCATGACCTTAAAAATTCGCCCCAGGTAGGCAATTTTTTCCCAGAATGATGCATTCATAGGGATTTTTTTGCCTAGCTTACGTACTTTATTGCCCGTATGCAGGTGCGTACGCCCCTTGCACATAAGCCGGCTGAGGTGGCTGCTGTGAATAAACAGGGCCATAAACAGGCTGCGGCGCTGCATAAACGGGTGCCGGCTGCACATACGAATATACGGGCTGAGCAGCAGCCATATCAACAGGAGCAGGCTGTTGCGGCATAACAGGTGCTTGAGCATGAGCGTGCGTTGGCATACGTGGATGGGCCCCATGAGTTGGCCCTTTTGGATGCTGAGCTGATGAAGGCAACCTAGAATTGGGCACCATGGCAACGCCAGATACATTCGCATACTGGGAAGGAACATTGGGCCCTTTAGGATCAACAGGGTTTTGTGATGAAGCCCCTTTCGTTGGCATATGGTCTGGCAAACTAATGGAGGTGGCATCCATTTTTGCAGGCGACCCAATACCATACAAATTAACGGCCATTAAAAAACCGCTTGTAAAAAAAAGCGCCCCTAAAAACATGAGAGCAATAATCATGGCAAATAAAGATAATTTATTCATGGAAAAATATAGCTCCTCGTGAATCCATTCCCGCGACCACCGCTTTAAAGCACCTGACTTTGATGAATCAAATGCATTCTTTTTCAAAGGAAGTGAACGTTGAAGGAAAGGAGAAAATGGTTCATTTGCCGCCCACCCTGGTTGAACAACATCAAATTCCACATAATTAGGGGGTGGCGTATTGCTGTAGCGTGGCGGCGGTGGGGGTGGTGCGCTCCAGGTTGAACGAAACGTGTTCTGGCCTTCGTAACCCGCACCGTTATCATAATCATCCCAAAAAGGCGTATAAGGTTTTGAATTGGTAAACACGAAAGCCAGAAGAATATTAAATTAATCTATGTTCATAGTGTAACGTGCTTATCATCTTTTTTGCAATTTTTTTATTAAAATTTTAATAAATAAAGATTTATAAGTTGATGTTTTTGAGTAGCACCTGAATTGTTTACATCCATTGATTTTCTACTTCAAAAAAGCAGCATCCTTTTTTATGATAGCGGCACAACTATAACGCATGAAATTGAATTCCTGTGAAATCAAATACTTCTTTATTTCTATACGGCACGCACCCTTGCGTAGCAGCCCTAAAAAACCCAAAACGTATTGTGGAAAAGGTTTTTGTCACGCATATGTCAACAATTGCCGATTTGCCTATTGGAAAAATAAAAGTGGAATGTGTTGATAAAAAAATTTTAGAAGCAAAACTGCCTGCAGGGGCCGTTCATCAAGGCATAGCCCTTCAAGTTCAGCCCTTACCTGTATACAGCCTGGATGAATTGGAAGACTTACAGGAAAATGCCTGCGTTGTTGTTTTAGACCAAGTAACAGACCCCCATAATGTGGGGGCTATTATTCGTTCTGCTGCTGTATTTGGGGCTTGCTGCGTTGTTGTACCAGAACGATACGCGCCGAAAGAAACAGGGGTTTTGGCTAAAAGTGCCAGCGGTGCCCTGGAATTGGTTCCCTTATGTCACGTAAAAAATTTATCCCAAGCCATAAAAACCCTTCAAAGCTTTGGATTTTGGACCGTAGGGTTTGCCGAGACCGGCACAAAAACACTGAATGATATTGACCTAAAAGGGAAAATTGCCCTTGTCTTGGGAGCAGAAGGTGATGGCATGCGCCGCCTCACAAAAGAAATGTGTGACTTTTTTGTGCGCCTACCAACTTCTGAAAATTTTTCCACCCTCAATGTTTCTAATGCTGCCGCTATCGCTTTGTACGAACGGTTTCGACAAGCTCAATGCCCTTGACACCCCACGCCAGCAACCGCACAATTTAATAATATTTTAATTAATTTTTTATTAATTGGGTGCTTCGTGGTACGTTTTCAAAAATCTGTTCGTTTTTTAGGTGTTTTAGTATTCTTCTTTGTGGGTATAAGTTGTGAATGCTTCAGTGCAGGTTATGATGATGACGATTCACAAGGTTTGCCCGGAACCCCCCTGTCAGAGGCAAGTAGTATTACAGCACTTCTTCCTACTGATGGGCTAAGGCTTGTGGTTGCGGGTATGATAGATGGTATTGAACAAGCAATAAGCGCAAACAGCACTATGTCTCCCCTTCCAACAACGGTAGAATTTGGCTCTCTTGGGTCTCCTCTAGCCCATGATGATGGCAATATGATTTCTCTACACCAAGAAAATCTTACCCTTAAAGGTAAGTTGCTAGAAGCGCGTGATGTTATGAGCCAAGTAATGGTGTGGTTGAACCAAAATGAGGCCAACTTACTCGCATTGAGAAATGCTATTCTTAAAGACAGTGAAAAAAAAGCTGCACAAAAATTAAAAATTGCAACACTTGAAAGCCAAGCTAAAGAATTACAGGCTCAGATCGACGAAATAACCCGAGAAGCCACAGAACTTGATGATGAATAAATTAGCAAGAGTTAGTCAAAGATGTGCACACATGTTTACTGCCAGCCTAGTGCAGATAAACTCAAAACAAAATATTTGAAAAATTTCTTGGTTTTTTGAAGACAATGCGCTAGTGTTTATTTTGTTCGGGAAGTAGCGCAGCCTGGTAGCGCGCCAGTTTTGGGTACTGGATGTCGGAGGTTCAAATCCTCTCTTCCCGACCACTTATTGATTGATTATCTTTTCAGCGTCACGTGCTGCTTTTGTAAGTTCTTCTTTGACATTAGATCCCTTTAACAAAATATTTTCGATACCATCGATAATTCTTTCGCGTGCTGCCGCATAATTATTGAGGCGTAACCCATTAGGTAAACGAATTTTACCCCGTTCAATAACCTGCTTTACAGCCGCATAGGCCACTGGGTTTTTTTCATAGAAACCACTTTTCTTTGTTGTGTCATAAGCACTTAGCGTTGGGGGAATATAATTGGTTCGTTGATGCCAATAAACCTGTGCCTCTTCGTTTGATAGATAATTCAAAAAATCTTGAACACCTTTATAACCTTCATGACCTGCCAACACCCATATGGACGTTCCGCATACATTCATGGCATAAGGGCCATCGGGTAGCAATTTTTTCCAGTACGGGTATGTTCCAACGCCAATATCAAAACCTTTTCCTTGAATAAATGCCAAACGATTGGCACCTTGCAAAAGCATAGCGCATTCCTGACGAATAAATGCTGCTTCTGCATCCTCTGAACGACGACCAGAATAAACATAGTAACCTTTTTGAAACCATTCCTGAGTTTTTTGAAGCTGCATAACAAAAGGATCTTCATCAATGAGCAAGGTGGGCTTTCCGCCTTCAAAACCATTAATTTGTGTTGAAAAAGGAATATCATGAACAACAGCAAAGTGTTCAAACATATACGCTGCTGGCCATGCTGTTGTAAAACCTACAATTCCTTTTTCTTTTAATTTTTGAGATATGGCTTCTATTTCTTCCCACGTTTCAGGTGCGCGATCAGGAAGGCCTGCCTGAGCAAAAAGATTTTTATTGTAAAATAAAACAGCTGTTGAACAATTAAAAGGCAAAGAATACAAGGCCGGTAAAACGCCTTCATTTTCTTGGAAAGAATACATAGACTGTGCCCCTGGTACAAAACGGGCGTTTGGCACATTGATCAGTTTATAAATTGGAATGTATTCCCCTTTTCGGTGGTACATACTGTTTGTATTATATTCAGCAACCATAAGCATGTGCGGACGTTTTTTATAATCCGGCTCAGCAAATGTGGATGTGTAGCTGGTGGAATAGTCCCCACCATATTCAAGAACAACCTCATACTGCTTTTGTTGCTTGTTATATTGACCAACCAAGACTTTCAGTTCTTGTTCTAAAAAACCTGTTAATGAATAACGGAACCGAACCACTTCCCGAGAAGGACTATAAGCTGACCAAAGAAGTAAAATCGCTGCTAAAGCTATTGATACTAAAATCAACAGCTTTTTAATGTTAAGCCGCTTCTCGTACATGACTTGATGACTCAGCAGCAGAATGTGAAGCAGATTCTTTTTTGCTCCACATTATCCAGCCATATATATTGAAAGAGATGAAAACAACATACAAAGCTGCCTGGGCCCAAATGCCCCGTGTCGCATCAATAACCATCCACGCTACATTGCAAAGGCCCCATATTAAAAAGCCTATCTTCTTTTGCTGGCTATTTAATAATGTTCCATAAATTGTAACTGCGGTTAATGTCCAAGTGAAAATTTCAAAGGGGCTCATAAAGAAAACGCTCCTGCGGATAAACTGTCTTTCTTTATTCATAGCTTTTAAAAACCATTGGAACAAGAAAAAAGATATAAATTAATTTTTATATTTAATAATTTACTATTTATTTATATTTTTTTGCGAATAATAATTTTAGATATTTTTAATTCAACTAATTCATGAGCAGTATTTTAGTTCGCCGGCCAACACCTGATGACATTAAAACTGTTGTTGATATTTCATCACAAAAGCGTAGAAGCTATGAGGAAGAGGCCCCCTATTTATGGAAACAAGCGGGCAATGCTGACATTTTGGAAGAAATTTTTTTTAGAAGCCTTCTTTCAAAAAATAGCTACATTTTCTTAGTCGCCGAACGAAAAAAAGAAGTAATTGGCTTTATTATTGGAAAAAAAATATATTCCATGGGGGTTTACGACCCAGGAAGCATCACCATGTTGGTTAATGATTTTTGCATTCATGAGGACGAAGACTGGCAACATGTAGGAAAAAAATTACTAGAAGCTATGTTTGATTCCGCAAGAATACAGGGTGTTGCAAGCCTATTGATCACGTCTGGAACCCATGACCTTATCAAAAATGATTTACTTAAAGAATTTGGCATGAAATCAACTTTGGAATGGTACTGCATGCCTCTTGTGAAAGAAGACGACACCTGGCGACCTAATATTTTTTAAATGTAAAAAAAAGGCCTGCTTTTGCAGGCCTTTTTGATTACTTGAAACAAGCTTAGAACTTGTAACCAACACCCAATTTGAATGCGTGTTGTGTAATTTTTGCTTCGTGCTTAACTGATGAACCGTTGATGTAAGAATTTAGATAATAACTTGTATCTTGGTTTACAGTTACCTTTGGACCAAATAGGTACGTATATTCAGCACGCAAGAACAAGTTTTTGTTCAAGAATACTTCCAAACCTACACCAGGGACGAAAGAAAAGCTGCTTTTAGAAGCAGAAAAAGTTTTCTTCATATTTGCAATTTGTGTAGCATCGGTACCTGGTGTTGCTCCACTACCATAATAATTTGCATTAATCTGCTGGTTTGGCGTTACATCCATTTTCCACTTACCAGCTTCAACGCCCAAACGAACATAAGCTAGTGTGCTTGGTGTAATCATATAACCAACACGTGGCGCAAAACCGTAGAAATTCGTACGTTTCAAAGTTGCCTTTGGAAAACCAGAGTATGATGTTGCACTATCATTATATGCATCAAACTTTGTTGTATCCAAACCACCATAAACTTCAAAACCAGCATAAGCACCTTGAGCAAAACTCATACCATAACCAGCGAACACACCAAATAATGCACCCATTTTACCAGTTTGAGACGTAAAATTTACTGTTTGTGAAGTTGAGGCCGCTGCTGTTGCGTTTTGAGACTGCGCCGTATATTTAGCTTGTGTGTTAGCAATACCAGCGTTTAAACCAGCATAAAAGCCAGTTGCGCTTGTACCCTCAGCTTGCGCTGCAGTTGCAGCAGCTGCAACCATTAGAATAGATGTTAATTTTTTCATTTATAAACTCCTTAAAAGTTACCAAAAAAAGTAGGAACCTAACCATAGATTCAAACTTGCTGTAGGTATAGATTTATCACCATTCACACAGATAATGGAAACCAAAGCGCATTCTTTTTATGTTTTAAAAAAAATAGTGTGTCCCAAATAACACAAAAAACACTTGACTGGAATTAAGAACCATGTTCGGCAATTTTTGCTTGAGCCGTAATGTCTTTCGCTCTTTTACAAATAACGGAATCTTTAGAGTTTTCAATTTTTTTAGCATATGCATTAGCCCGCTTCACATCATTCATGGCCCATGCTTCTTCCGCCAAACATAGGGTAGCCTCATCTCCTTCCCCATGAGCTCTGGCCAAAAGCCGCCAAGCAAACGCATTTTGTTTGTTTTTCTCAATGGCCTGGTTTAACCATTTTATGGCCTTGGGATAGTCCTCTTTTTTACTTGTTTCTACGATAGCATGTGCAAACAAAACGCCAATATTGAAAGAAGCAGGCCTTTTTTCCAAAGCTTGTTCAAAACATTTTAAAGCATCTAACGCATGACCTGTTTCAAATAAAATTTGGCCTTTGATTTCCAAAAAATAGGGGTCTTGTGGGTATTCTACCAACAAACTATCTAAACGGCTTAGGGCATCTTTAAAATTTCGCCCGCGATAAGCAGCAATAGCCCGGGCATACTGTGCCGCTAAAGATTTATCAGATATTGGGTATGCCGTATTCACTTTAATAGGGGTTTCCATGTACCCAATAATCTTGGCTTTAATACGTTTGAAACGTTCTTCGAAATCCGCGGGGAATACATACCCGCTTTTCGGGGTGTCAGGGTTTTTATAGGAACGCACTTTTCCCATGCGGGTTTCTGTTAACGGGTGGGTTGATGTATACGGGTCCTGATAGCCTGAAAATTTTTGGTTCAAAATGTTTAAAAATTCATACAACCCCTCTGAAGGCCAATGAAGTTTATCTAAATACTGTAGCGCAGCGCTGTCAGCTGCGTCTTCATCATCACGGGAATGCTTTAAAAGAGACCGCTCCATCACATGAAGCCCGCCCGCAGTTCCCGCCAACAATGGTGCTGGATTGCCTGACAAAAGGCCTATGGCCCCCCCTAAAATGGCTGTTGCCACAGCAGGCCCCGTTGCTTGTTCCATTGCTAAAGATTGTTTTGCTAAATGGGTACCAGCAATGTGACCCGTTTCGTGCGCAAGAACGCCAATCAGTTGTCCCACGTGGGCACATTTTTCAATAAGCCCTGTGTAAACAATAATTTGCCCCCCAAATGTGGCACCTGCGTTAATTTCTGGACTTGCCAAAATATAAACTCTGGGCTTCATGGTAACACCAGCTATTTCAAAAATTTTCTGAAGCCAATTTGTCAACGCCTCTTCAATTTCATCGTCTTCGATAAAGTGCCCCTCTGGAATAGAATTAACTGAGGACGTACTATTTGCCCCAGAATTCCAAAACACAAAAAACAACATAATCAAAAAGGGGCGGATCATGAAGCCAACCGTTTTTCTGATACCAAAAGTTGAATAGGGGCGAAACTTTTCCGGTGATGCGATGTAATGCCAAACTTCATCAACGCTTGATGATGCTGTGCCGTACCGTATCCCCTGTTTGTATCCCAGCCATAAACAGGAAACTCTTCGTGAAGTTGGTCCATAATCCGGTCCCGCGTCACCTTCGCAATAATCGAAGCCGCTGCAACAGATAAGCTTTTTTGGTCGCCACCCTTAATCAAAGTAACAGGTTTTGGTAAACCAGGTTTTCGAATGCCATCAACCAGAACGTGCTGCACATCATGACAACTTAGGGAATGAAATGCCCGACTCATTGCTAATTTTGTCGCTTCGGCTATGTTTATTTGATCAATTTCGTCAACACTTGCCAACCCCACACCGAAAAAAATATGTGGCGTTTGAGTCAGCAAATCAAATGCCTGGCACCGTTTTTTATGAGAAAGTTTTTTCGAATCGTGAATTAAGCTTCTTAGGTTATCCGAAAGACTAAACCCCTCCATAACGACTGATGCAGCCACGACAGGTCCAGCCCAGGGTCCACAACCAGCTTCATCAATACCCGCCACCCACTGACATTGAGTTTGTTGTTCAAAAACAAAATCAGGATTCTTGGTCATAATGATCTGTTTTCTTAATTTGGTAGGTAAATTTGGATTTATTATTTTTTTTGAAAAAACAAAAAAAACTCTTTAAAGAAGATTTTTCAGAAGCGTAGATAAATTTCATAATTCCACCCAACGGCGCCGCACCTACGTTTGTCATGTCCTTAAGTCTTTTTGCCGTTGTATTCCAAATAGGGCTAAAAGCTAAGGATAAAACAGTTAAGGCAATAATTAAGTTTTCACCAAACTGATTAATTATGTGACTTTCAGTAGAAACAGATGCCATTAGAAAAGCGAATTCTCCCAGCTGGGCTACCAAAGTTCCAACCAAAAAAGCCTGAGACCATGACAACTGCAGCGCTCTGAGTATACCAATATTAAGGGCCGTTTTACCAACGGTTACAATAAACAGCAGAACAAGAACTGTCCAAAAATGTTGCCAAATAAACTGAATATCTAACAACAAACCGATGGACAAGAAAAAAGCCATCAGCAAAATATTTTGAATAGGTTTTGTTGTTTCTAAATAAATAACCCGTTCATGTGTGTTACCAAGGACAAGGCCTGCCAAGAATGCACCATAAGGTGCCGACAACCCGATAAGACCTGAAATCGCAGCAGCTGCGAAACACAAAGTCAAACCTGCCAATGGTATTAAGTCTTTTTCACCGGCGAAAAATGAACCCAATGGAAATCGAACACGCTGTTTTCGGCTTAGATAAGCAATCAAGGCCATAGTCAGCCCAATAGCCACAACTAATTTAATAATAAGACCGGGATTCAGCCAAGACTGTCCATAATTGCGCAAAATCAAAATCATGGGAATAATTGCCAAGTCTTGAGCGATTAAAATGCCAACTACCAATTGACCTGCTTCGCTTTTCATCTCACCAATGCCTTCTATCATTTTGAAAACAACAGCCGTCGATGAAATGGATGCCACAAAACCAAGCAGCAAAGCTAAACCAAGAGACCACCCAAAGAATTGAGCTAATAATAATGTGATTAAAACACTGCAAATTATTTGAAGCAATGTGCATAAGGTGGCCACAATCCAAACCCGCTTAAAAACCTTAAGGTTTAGTTCCATGCCAACAACAAACAAAAGCAGCAAAACCCCAAGCTCAGCAAGTGAACTAACCTGATCACGAGATTGAATCAAAGCAAACCCTGAGGGCCCCAGGATAACACCTGCTAAAATATAGCCCAAAATAGAGGGTTGCTTTAGGCGTGCCAAAGATATACCGCCCATAAGGGCGGCCACAACCACGATGGCAATTTCTGTTAATTTGACTTCACTATGCATGACAGCAATAGTAGCATACCTTTTAAGAACCTGTCACATGCGATTTTCTATATGAACCTTTGCCAAAAACGCTTGATGTATCAAAGCACACACCGCGGAACAAAAGAAATGGATTTAATACTGGGTCAGTTCGCCCAAAAATGGTTGCATCGGCTGAACGATCAAGAGAAATATACATATGCAAATCTTCTGGAGGAACCTGACACAAAGCTTTTTAATTGGATTATGTTGAATGAAAAAACAGCGCCAGCTGAATATCAGAGTATTATTGAAAAAATAAATTCCGTTTTCTAAACCGCCTCAGCCGAAGTCCTTTTTCTTTTTTTCATATAAAGGTACATAGGAAAACCTGTCACAATGAATAAGCTTGCCGTCATAACCGTTTTCAACGACGCCTCGTACAACACCCACAGGCAAAACAATGTTGCAACAGCACTATAAGCTTTTTGGCGCATAGTAAAAATAGAACCTTGCCTTAAAGAAACTTTGATCAAGGCAGCACAGCAAACTAAATACACAAACAAGAATGCAATCACTGAAAAATCAATCAGCATACTGACTTGTTTTGCTAAATTGTGGCCACATGTTAAAAACAACAAGGGAATAATTCCTAAACAGCTTACAATTAAACCGGCCACAGGCGCATCGTATTTATTTTTTCTACTGAATATGGATGGCATTAAACCATCTTGAGCTAAACCTAAGGCGATCTGTCCACTAGATAGCATCCAGGCATTTAAAGTTCCAATGCAGATAATGGATGCAATAAGAGAAACTACCATATACCAATTACCACCAAAAATAGCATGCGTGGCGTCCACATAGGGCGCTGAAGATTTTGCAAGCTGATCCCCGGCAATGACCCCTTGGATGGCAACACTGTTTAATACGTATAAAACAGCCACGCTAATTGTGCCTAAAATGATTGCACGTGGAATGGTATGACAAGGGTTTTCAACACATTCAGCAGGGGTTGTTGCTGTTTCTACGCCAATAAATCCCCATAATGTTAACAACGTTACCTGGTTAAATATTTGGGACATACTTGTTTGCTGAACAGTGTCAGAAACAACAAAATTTTTAATGTCAAAATAATAAAATGCCACCAAAGGTAATATGACCAGTGGAATAATTTTGAGAACAGTTAAAACAAATTCAGCACATCCCGCTGTTTCAACACCCCTTAGGTTTAGCCATGTAATCAAAAGCAGTAATCCAACCTCTAACCCAAGGTGGATAGATGGATCATGAATTCCTATCAAGGGAATTAAATATCCCACACTAGCCACAACAACAGCTGTTGTGCTAACCCAAGAAATTGTCCAATAGGTCCACCCTGTAAAAAACCCTGCAACTGGACCAAAAGCCTCCTGAACATACGCGTGCGGCCCCCCTGTTTTGGGGATTTTATTACATAATTTGGCAAAAACTAAAGCTAAAGAAATGGCACCAACACCGGAAAAAAACCACCCCCATAAGCTGTACAGCCCATACGGGGCAAGACTTGCCGGTAACATAAAAACACCCGAGCCAATTTGGCTGCCCGTAACCAAGGCAAAAACCGACCAAAAACCAATTTTTTGAGACATGAAAACCTAATTTTCAAAGAAAGTTATTTTTTAATTATTGCAAAGGGAGAATGGCTTGAAGAATAAGGCTCAGCGAGCCTTTCGAAAGTGTTTCAAAAAAATAGAAGCCAAAAACATAACCAATAAATCTAAGCGACAGAGTTATAGATTATCATGGCATACATACTTGATTTTTGCAAAATATTTATAAGATTCACAAAATACCACTTGATTTTTTTATAAAAAAGGACAAATTAATAATTAGTTAACCATTATTAGGTGACGTGTTATGGATATGGTCGAGACACATACATTAAAGCACCAGCTTCAACAAATTCAGCATAAGAAGATGCTTGTTGAACGGGAGATGGTTAAATCAAAGTCTGTTCCAGAGGGCACAATTAGCCTTTCGTTTCATCGAATGAAGAAGGAACGCAACGAGTTGCAGAAAAAAATAACCCAAATCAACGGGATGATTCGTCCCGACATTATTGCCTGAAAGTCATTTAGTGGGAGGCCTAAAACACCACCGGAGAATGCCTTTTTTGACGCAGCTAAGTAGCTTGCGCTGCATTACAATTAATACTCTTAACGTATGCGTTTCTTTTTTGCAATTTAATAAAAAATGATTTTTATTTAAGGTATCTCAAGCATTTAAATACACTATTTACCTTCTGTAAGTACTAGAAAATTCAACCAACCTTTTTTTACCTTGCCTTGTGCGGTAAATTTTACATTTTTAATATTACAAATATCATTTTTTCCTAAATCAAAGTAATAGTATCTGGACTTTTTAGGATAGTATATTGGGAGGATTTCTTTCAAAATTCCACCTGAAGTGGTGGCTGTTAAGGCTATGTGCTGTATTTCCTCTGGTTTACCATCTATGATGAGTACAGCCATTAACTCTCCGCGTGAGCAACGCGCGTAATCTATATGAAGGTTACAACTTTCATCAAAGTTGATTTCTACCGGGGTTTCATACATTCTTGCAGAAATATTTGGCTCCTCAATATTTTTTGACTCAAATACATGTATCGAACTAAAGTGGTTTATTACAGTCATTTTTTTAAAGATTGGGTATTTGTACATTTGTTCCCAATCAGTCGCATATGGATCATTAGAGGCATTAATAGAGAAAGGAGATCCCATTATATTATATTTGTTTATAAAAAAATAAGCTGACAGTGAAATTACCATAATAAAGGCAAACATATATTGCCATATAACCCTTCTGTTTTCATTAAATACAAATATTGCCACTATAAGAATCACCGCACAAAAACCATGCCATATCTGGCGGTGAATAAAATATGGACTTAAGTAGTAAAATAAGAGTGGCGATTTAATATTGTCAGGAAGATATCTATTTAAATAATACTGCAACGCAATAATTCCAATTAATCCACAAAGAAGCACGGTCATTTCTATAATATGATATTTGCGATTACGATAAAGACGAAGACAACAATATATAAGCCCTATGCCCAAAAGAACGCCGGTAATTAAGGTACCAACAATAAAATATGGTGAGTGCATTTCAAAGGAGGGAAATATTTTTGACAGTGCAAAAGATGGATCTGATTGGAACCTGTACCCAAACCCCCAAAAGAAGACACCCACCATAGAAAGACTTATAACAGGAACGCTATATAATAATTTCATAGTGCTAATTTTAGCTGTGTCCATAAAAATGTCTCTGAAAAATAAATCAACATAGAAAATTTGAATTAAACAACATAAAGTTGCCCATACAGCAAGGAACATTCCAGATTTGTTCGTGCGCATATATAACCTTAAAAAGCAATAGGGAAACGCAACAAGACCAAATAAGGCCGCACTTATTTTAGAAAAAAGCAATATTGGTAAAATTGAAAAATATAAAAATGTCTTCCACCTATTAAATAATTTTTTTTCTAGCATTTCAGAAACGATGTAAAGAATAGGTATTATGCACGCATAAGAAGAGTTAAAAGGGAAGCCAAAATCTGAATGAGGGAATAGCCCAAGGCATAATATTATTAAAATTCTAAATATTAAATTTTGGCCAAAATAATTATCAAATCTCTTATAAAGGAGCATAGATATCATAGTTGAAAAGGCTATGATATTGAGGGTTTTAAATAAAATTGGAAAATATTGATTAAAATCAAATTTTGCTAATATCAATGAAAAAAGGCGAGGTATGGTATTGAAGTATCCTGAGTCATTCTTACCAAGGATCTGCCACCAATGATCAGAGTTCATTGCGGTGTAATAATAGTTAGAGCCTTCCTCAAACCACAATTGCATAATGGAATATGAATTCCAGTAGGTTGTTAATAAAATAAAAGAGATAATCGTAGTAAGAAGAAACTGGAACCCTAGGCGGTGTTGTGAAATTTTTTCATTGATATTATTAATCGTTTTCATGTTATCTCTGCAGCTCTCTAAATTTTAAATTTCTGCACCGTTAAAACGCGCATCAAAAACATATACAGCCTGTGATCTTAGCGCAAATTAATAAGTAAAGAAATGAAAAATCGGTCAAATTTTATGGATAGTTTTTGTGTTTTTTTCCTCTAAAAAGGAATTTTTTGGGAAATGTCCCGAATAATACGCAATAACGTTTAAGGGCAAGTGAGGAAGAACCAGTTAAGTCAAAGATTCAACAGTTTGCAAAATGACACAACAAACCCGGTGCGTAGCTGAGATTATGCAGACTAACTGCAAGATAGATATCTCTTACCTTTAAGAGTTTTGGAATCAAGCAAAAAGACACATGCGTAGACTTAACGGTGTCTACAAAAAGAAACATTTGGGTTATTCCTTAACGAAGGTGAGTAACAGTTTTATAAACAAAATCTAAAAACTCTATTCCCCCTGTTAAAGCAATGGATTAAAGATTATCTTAAATAGTTATCTGGTACAGCCTCAAAACTTTAATAGGGAATTTGTAAATTAAATTGAAGGGTCAGCAGAAAGATATGATAAGGTTGTACGCGAAAAAACGTTGTTTATAGATGAGTTTTGCAAGATTAATTTATGGAAAAAAAATTTTCTTATAAAGATTCGATAGACTGTTTAAAACAGCTTATTTTACCACGAGGTTTTGTTTGGATACAAACTTCAGGAGGTAATGTATCAATCAAACAAAACGATCTTATCTACATAAAACCCTCTGGTATTTCTATAAATGAGTTCTCAGCTAAAAATGTAGCGATATTTAATCGTAAGAAGTTTTTGCAACTTTTTAATCAAATCGACCCAAGGGCAGATGATGCAGAAATTAAATACGCTGACGCTATAAAACAATCGCAATGCATCCAAGAAAATATTTTTTTGCGGCCGTCGATGGAGGCAGGATTTCATGCACTGCTAAGCAAAAAATATGTTATTCATCTGCACAGTATTGCTGCTATCTTGATATACCATTCATATAAAAAAGGTATTTTAGAGAATTGGCTCTCTGAGAAAACAAATAAAAAAATTTGCTTTATAAAAAAAACCATGCCTGGGTTTAGGCTAACAAAAGCTATTGAAAATGATATTAAGGCAGATTGGTATTTTTTGGAAAATCACGGTTTAATTATTAATACTAACGATCCAAACGACATAGAAAACGTTGGAAAGTTGGAAGAATTATTTCTAGAGGATTTTGGTTTCAGTGAAGTGGCCTATTTTTATCGCAATCCCTTTAACCTAAATGAACTATTTGCAAGAGAGTTTCCCTGGCCTCCTATCTTTCCAGATAGCTTTGTATTTATGGATCAATTATTAGATATGACAATCGTTTCTAATAAGAAAGATTTCTATAAACTCAAAAATTTGGATAAAAATAATAAATTATTAGAATTATGGGCGGCAATGATTCTTATTAATAAAGCGGCGCCTGATTTAGATATTTGGACAGAAAGCGAATGCGAGGCTATTACAAAAATGCCTACAGAAATTCATAGAAAGAGGTTGGCGTTAGAAAATGAATAACAGCAATATTCACTTAATTTTCCCCATGTCTGGTCAAGGAGTGCGTTTTCAAAAGGCAGGGTATAAAGATCCAAAGCCTCTTATTTGTGTAAATAACAGTCCCATGATTGTGCGCTTGTTGAATGCATTTCCTGGAGAATGGACTTGTACTTTTGTCTTGGCTGATAATCACAAAGATACAGCTCTACCTGACACTTTAAGGAACCTTAGGTCAGATGCTCAAATCTTTTTTATTCCTCCCCATAAACAAGGCCCCATAACCCCTATAATCAAAGCACTTGAGTCAATTAAAGAGGATCAACCAATTTTGATTTCTTACTGTGATTATGGAATGATATGGGATGCACATCATTTTCGAGATTTTGTTTTTTCAACCGATTGTGATGCTTGTGTTATTTCTTATAAAGGCTTCCATGCTCATTATCACACACAAACCCCATATGCATATTCTTTACTTAATGAGTACGGACAAGTTGTAAAAATAAAAGAAAAAGGGTGGTTTACCCAAAACCGCGAAGATGAGTATGCATCCTGCGGCGCTTATTATTTTAAAAACAAAAAAATTCTAAATGAAGCGATAAAATTTCAGATTGATAATGATATGCAGCTAAATGGGGAATTTTATACAAGTCTTACAATTGAAGCTTTGGTACAAACTGTCCCTAATGTTGATATTCGGATTTATGAAATTCCTTATTTTTTTCAGTGGGGAACTCCTTGTGATCTAGAGTCATTTACATATTGGGAGAAAAGCTACCAAGCTCACTTCAAATGGGTAAGCACAAATAAACTGGCTCCTGTGGATCAAATTGTTATACCAATGGCCGGCTTTGGGAGTCGTTTTAAAGATGTCACAAGTTTACCAAAGCCCCTAATTCCTGTTAATGGGAGGCCTATGTATAAGCGCGCTCTACAAACTTTACCGCCAAGCAAAAAAACTATTTGCGTTACTTTAAAAGAAATCACCCAAGATCTTCCCTCAGATAATATTGAATACGTAAGCCTTGAAAAAACTCCAGAGGGGCAAGCGCTATCTGTGGCAGCTGCTCAAAGCGCTTTAAATCAAGAACAAAATGTTCTTATTAGTTCATGCGATCACGGTGTAGTTATCAATCCAAATCTATGGCAGGATTTCTCTGATCTTAATGAAGTAGATGCTTTAATTTTCACTATGAAAAACTTTCCTGGTGTTAAGGGAGCAGAAAATTCTTATGCATACGTCGTGTCAGATTCAACCGACAAATTTCCCAATGTTACACACGTTAGTGTTAAAAAACCTATATCCTCCACACCATGGAAAGACGATGTCTTAGTGGGAACATTCTGGTTTAAAAAAGCGAAAATATTAACCCAAGGCATCGAATGGCTTGTATCGAAAAATATACGAGTTAATAATGAACTTTATTTAGATTCTATCTTTGAAGGATTGCTAGAAATGGGATATAAGGTTCATAAATTTTCATTGGATGGGTATTTATGCTGGGGGGATCCTTCTATGTTAGCGCAAGCTCTGTATTGGCAAGACGTGTTCTCTGGTCACTCCATATTAAAACGGCCCAAATTCCCTGGAGTACAGTGAATGACTAAATTTTCACTTATAATTCCTTGTTACAATGAAGGAAAAGGCCTTGCTGATTTAATTAGTCGTTGTTATGAGGTTTTTGTAGATTATCAAGATATTGAAATTATTTTTGTAGATAACGGATCTAGTGATAATACGGAAGAAATTTTAAGAGAAAATATTACCGTATCTTGGATGCATAGTATAAAGGTTGAAAAAAATATAGGTTATGGAAATGGTATCCTACAGGGTTTAAAAATTGCTACCGGAGAAATGATTGGATGGACTCATGCGGATTTGCAGACTGACCCTGCTGATTTGTTGAAAGCATTAGAAATTTATAATAATTCTTCTCAGAAAAATTTGTTTTTAAAAGGGAAAAGAGAGGGGCGCTCATTAATTGATGTGTTTTTTACAATTGGAATGTCCTTTCTTGAAACCATTTTATTTTGTAAACCTTTTTGGGATATAAATGCCCAACCAACACTTTTTCCGAAAGCATTTTTTGAAACTTGGAAAAACCCACCTTCTGATTTTTCTTTAGACTTATACGCCTACTATATGGCACATAAGAAAAAATTAAACATTAAAAGATTTAAAGTACATTTTGGACCCAGAAAATTTGGACACTCTCATTGGAACACAGGAATACTTGCAAGAATAAAGTTTATCAAGAGAACGTTGCAATTTAGCTTTACCTTAAGAACAAAAAAATGCTTTTAAAAATCATTTCACAGCAATATTTTTTTTATTTGGGGCTTTTAATAAAAATACCACTTATTTTATTTGTCGGATCTGAGGTTATCGAAACATTATTTATTCCTTTTCTAGAACTTTCTCTTACAAATATTTCGAAGAATCCTTGGAGTATCCTTCCTGCGAATCACTTTCCTTATGGAAGCTTTCTTTTGGCTGTTTTTTGGTTACCAATAAAGATCCTGAGTTTGGTCGTAAATATTCAAACCTTGCTAAACTCAAAGCTATTATTGATTTTTATCAAAAGTATCTTGCTAGGTTTTGATACTCTTCTTTTTTATGTATTAAACCTATTTGACAAAGGTATTTATCGTAAACAAATTATCATTTTTTATTGGTTAAACCCAATTGCCATTTATATTTGTTACATTCATGGACAGCTTGATATTGTATTTATAACACTGGTTATACTATCTCTTTACTTTTTAATAAAAAATAGAATTATTCTTTTTTCTTTAGCTTTTTCTGCATCTATTTTGTCTAAATTCACTTCTGTGATTATTTTTCCATTTTTGCTTGCATACATATGGAATCAGAATTTCATAAAACAAGCGATCTTAAAAATTGCAAAGAGTGTATCCTCAGTTAGTTTGTTCGTTATTATTGGTTTTTTACCTTTATTTAATAGCGGAAAATTAGGCTATGCTACTTTTACTTCCCCGCAAGCTCTTCAGGTTTTCTCTTTACACGAATCTCTGTCTGGTAACCTTTCAGTCTTTTTAGGGGTTTTATTTCTTTTAATAGCGATGGAAAGACTGTGCTTAGCAACAAAGATAACAGAAAAAGGTCTTTTATTCGGTTGTAGTTATTTATTTTTGATTATTTTATGCATCACAGTACCAAGTCCAGGTTGGTTTATGTGGATTATACCATTTGTTGCTTTGTTTTATGCAAACTATCGTATGATGCCATATCCAGTATATATAGCTTTGATTGCCTCATACTTTATACATTTTTGTATTGGTACTTTTTTAACTACTTTTTGGGCCAGTTTAAGTTTAACAGTCCTCATAACTTTAACGGTTTCTTTAATCGCCTTGCTTGAGTTGGTTTGTTTAAAATATGAAGTAACCCTTTTTGATCGACTTAAACCTTTTAAAGTAGCAATCGCTGGTGATTCAGGTTCTGGAAAAAACTTTCTTACTAGCTTAATTGTGGGTATTTTTAATCCCTCTCGTACTATTGTGATAGAAGGAGACGATTACCACAAATGGGAGAGAGGCGATCAAAGCTGGCAAAAAATGACCCACCTTGACCCGAAAGCAAATCACCTTAATACATTGGCAACACATCTTAAATCAATCGCGCAGGGTGTACCAATTCAGTATCATCATTATGACCATCAAACCGGAAAGTTTACTGAAACAAAAGAGATTACACCCTCCAAAACTGTTATTTATCAAGGGTTGCATACGCTTTTCCTAAAGAGTACACGTGAGAGTGCAAAGCTTAAGATTTTTTTAAATCCGGATTTTAGAATACGTTTGGCATGGAAAATCAAACGAGATGTGAAAGAAAGAGGGTACACGCCAGAGAAAGTTTTGGATCAATTACTAAAAAGAGAAAAAGACTCCTTAACATATATTGAACCTCAGCAAAAATTTGCAGATTGGATCCTTCGTTATAAACCTTTAGATGACAATCTTACAAAAGAAGATATTCTAAAGGGTGATGAAATCCAAATTTTGGTAGAACATATTTTTTGGTACGATTTTTACATAGAAGATATTATGGACGGGCTGAAAACTATAGCTAGTTGCAATGTATATATTGAGGCGGAACAGAATTTAGGATTTAAGAAATCAGTCAAGATTGAGGGGACTCCCACTCAACAGGAAATAGAGTATTTAGCTCACAAGTTCTTTCCGAATTTAAGGCATATAACGAGAGGATGGTTTGAGCCAAAATGGATGGGTGGATATGACGGGATTAATCAATTAATTTTCTTAAGAATGCTAGAAGAAACTAAAGGATAAAACAATGAACCTTCAATTTATTAAACATAGATGCAATGCTATTCAGGATTTAGACGGCGTAAATGATCTGCAATGGGGGGTAGAGATTGATTTAAGAGCAAACTCAGAAAGAAATGGTTGCCTTTATCTGGCACATGATGCGTGGTCACCTGGTGAAAATTTTGAGATTTGGGTTAAAGAGTTTAAACAAAAAAACATTCAGGGACCTATTATTCTAAACACTAAAGAAGATGGGTTGGAACAAAGAATTCTAGACATATTGCAAGCTTACGAAGTTAAAAATTATTTCTTTTTAGATACTGCAATGCCTACTTTAATAAAATGGACTCTCAAAAATAACCATTCAAAATTTGCTTTAAGAGTTTCTTCTTATGAACCCATAATTCCTACTGATTTTGACAATAAAGTAGAATGGATTTGGGTTGACTGTTTTAATGGCATTTCCCTTTCAAAAAATATGATACTTCCTTTTAAGGAAAGAAATTTTAAAATATGTCTCGTTTCTCCCGAACTACAGGGCTGCTCTATTGAGACCATAAAAGATTTTAAAGAACTTGTTACAATAGCAGATGCTGTTTGTACAAAAAATCCACAAGAATGGATTCGACAGTATGAATAACAAATATTTTGAGCAGGTTGAATGGGTTATTTTTGATCTCGATAATACATTGTACCCTTATGGACCTGCTCATCAAGCTGCCATAGAAAAGCTTCAAGATTTTTTAATTCGATATTTACCCATAAATAACTTTCACGTGCTCTATAATCAAGCACGTGAAATAGTCAAAGCTAGACTTGGGCATTGTTCTAGCGCTCATAGCAGACTGCTGTATATAAAGGTAATGTTTTCACTGTGCAAAGAGAATGTTGACCCGAAAGTTATTCTTGATGCCGAAAAAACTTATTGGGATGCTTATTTAGAAAACACAAAATTATTCGAAGGCGTTATTGATATGCTCAAAATGCTGCAGGAAAGAGGGATCAAAAAATATCTCCTTACTGATTTAACAACCCAGATCCAGTTAAATAAAATAAAATATCTTGGCTTGGCTAAATATTTTGAGCAAATCATCACTTCGGAGGAAGCAGGCGGGGACAAAATAACTAGAAAACCATTTCAGTTGCTTATCGAGTTAGAAAAAATCGATTTGAATTCTAAAGGTTGCAGTATTGGAGATTCTATTTGTGATATTGAAGTACCAAAAGCAATTTTTAAAAATTGTTTAACATTTCAGCGAGATGATCATCCACGGTTTGAAAAGACAGACATCTTATTCGATAATTTTACAACATTTATTGAGTAGATAATTGATAAAATACCTGGAGTTTTCTTCCCCCATACTATTTTAAAGATACAGATAATCCAGAGCTTTCTAAAAAGGGAATTCTTTTGTAAGTTTCTTCGAAAACTAGTTCCGGTACTCATTTTTCATACGTTTAAAAAACTGATGACCGTTGGAATAGCTTAAAAAAGTTTTCCGTTGTTGTACGCGCAACTGTTTCTTCAGGTATTTCTTTTATTTCTGCCACTTTTTTAGCAACATAGGCTGTAAATGCCGGTTCATTGCGTTTCCCCCGGTTAGGTATGGGGGCCAAAAATGGCGAATCTGTTTCAACCAGAATACGATCCAGAGGTGCGAAACGAACAATATCCCGTAAGCTATCCGCATTTTTAAAAGTGATAATTCCTGAAAAAGATAAATAAAAACCCAAATCCAATGCTTGGCGCGCCAAATTTTCATCACCACTAAAACAATGAAAAACACCCATCGCATCTGGGAATTTCTTAATTGTTAACAACGTGTCTTCATCGGCTTGACGCGTATGAATAATGCATGGCAGTTTTTGATCAACACACACTTGAAGGTGTATTTCAAAGCTTTCTATTTGTTCTGTCTTTGGGCTGTGTTCATAGTAATAATCCAAACCTGTTTCACCAACACCTACAACTTTTGGATGTTTTGTATGATCCATCAAGGCTTTATAAAGGCCGTCTGATGTTAGATTTTCCAGGTGTTCTTTAGCTTCATGCGGGTGCACACCCACCGAACAAAAAACAAAAGGGTATTGATCAGCCAGGTTTTGAAGCTCCAAAGTTTCCGAAAGCCGTGTGTTTACTGTTAAAAGCGTTGTCACGCCCGATTCATAAGCCCGCTGAATAACCGCCGGCTGATCTTCTTTAAAATCTTCATAATTAAGGTGGCAGTGACTATCAACAAGTTTCATACCCCCCCTCCCCATGCAGGCTTAGTTTGAACATCTTTTGGAAGCTCTGTTTTTGTTTCTTCAAGTGTTTTTAAATTCCATTGCTTTTTATCCTCATCAAAGGTAAAAACTTCTGGCAAGCCGTCATGAGGATTGTAAGACGCATTTTCAATACGCATTGTTTGCGCAAATAAAGGGGCGGAATCAATGCCAAAATCAATAGCATAATTGGTATAAAACATGAAAAAATCTTCTTTTTTCATCAAATCAGGAATGATTTCTATCAAATCATCTAGTGACTTTATTGTTTTATCATTAATTCTATGAACAGCCACAAGGGTAGAGTTCGTTCTTGGAATAACCGGTAATTTTTCCATAAAACTGCTTCCAGGGCGAATACTTGTTATAAAAACGGGGTAGTTTCGTGCACCGGTGCGACGTGTGACGGAATCATCCGCCTCGTAAAAAATGGCACCACCAAATTGCACAAGACGCCGAATAACACGTTTTTGTAAGTTATACGGTTTAACTTTCAAAATCTTTTCTTCACCCAAGCGAATAACGGTAAATGAAATTTCTACATCCGGGTGACTAACAGCCAGTTGATTGATGGTTCTATCAAACAAATACAGATCTGGACCAAATTCTATGTCATTAATTTTAATAACAACATCCCCCACCTGAAAAACGCCTTCCGCCGGTGACCCCACCAAAATATCGCCGACAACCAAACCCCGGTTGAAAGAATCAGGGAATTTGTTTCTAAATTTTTCAGCAATCGGTTGCGAAAACCTGTAAAAACGCACCAAATCATCTAGGGACACATAATCTAAAATAACGCCAATGTGAAACCGTGCTGGTTTTTTAGAATCTTTCAGCTGTGTTAAGGCATCAACAGCATACGCAATAGGCAAAGCAAAAGCGCTGGTCACCCCATTACTGGCGTGCAGTAAACCTATCACTTTTCCATCTTCTGCACAAACAGGCGACCCACTGGCCCCACCCTGCGCATTCAAACTGATACGAAAAACCTGATAGGGCAAAACATCGCTGGTTTCATAAGGGCTTGCGATGGTGCCGGTTTGAGTTGAAAAATGTTTATTTTCATTCTTTCCAATTATATAAACGGGCTCACCAACCTTAACAAACCGGTTATCAATGGGCATTTCGGCAGGCAGCTTTGCACGGTCACCTTCTTCAACCACTAAAAAAGCAAAATCATGCCAAGGGTCTGCATATAAAAAACGTGCTTTAACTTCTTGACCGCTATTTAAGGTGATTTCGTAAAAGGGAACAACACGGTCTGTCCCAACTACGTGAGCATTTGTTAAAATAATGCCGGCATTTTTGTCAATGATGGAACCAGTTCCAAAAAAGGTACCATCCTGCCCTTGAGAGGACACAACTGAACGGGTTTTAATGCTTACAATATATTGCTGGGTTGCTTTGATTTGAGCCTGAGAAACTTCAGCCTGAAGAGATAAAAAGGGAAGTAAAAAAAAGACAATAAAAAAACGGGCCATAAAAACCATAAATCAAATTTATATGGTTTATCTAGCCCGTTTTAGTGGAAAAAATCCAGCCCCTATTTAATTTTTGTTTCTGTAAACAAAACGTGTTTACGAACAACAGGGTCATATTTTTTTAAATTCAACTTTTCTGGCTTTTTACGTGGATTTTTCTTAGTAACGTAAAAAAACCCGGTATCAGCAGAACTTAACAACTTAATTGTCACAACAGCAGACTTTGCCATTTTATAAACTCAAACAAATTAATTACATGGTGGGACTATATCAAAAATGAAACAACAGTTCAACACGAATGCGAACTTTTAAGATTTATAAACTAGGA
The DNA here is from genome assembly GCA_964508915.1 of uncultured Verrucomicrobiales bacterium. GTDB lineage: Bacteria > Pseudomonadota > Alphaproteobacteria > Paracaedibacterales > CAIULA01 > CAZDVK01. The sequence continues at coordinate 52,125 of CAZDVK010000006.1, forward strand.
ATCAACCATGCGTTCATGGGGATTTTATATCTTTCGTTTATATTCTGTGTATATGTTCAAATCTTTACACGGCCCTTTAATGGTATACAAAAACGAAAAATTATTTTCACTGTTAATATAAATTGTTAGATCATAAGTATCTTGCTTGCATAAATGAAGGTGTCTTAAGGGGATTTTGTCGCCGGTAAATTCCGTTGAAAAATCATGAAGAATAGAACCATCAGCACTTCGTATGGTTAGTGTTGTTGGGTACAGTTCAAAGATTCTTTTTTGATAGAAAGGTATTCGTTTCCCTGGAAGCAGATGCACACCTTTTTCTGAAACCATAGTTTGATGAGGTGACACATTTTCGAACAATACCCTACCAAGGGACGTTAGTTGGTCACCATTCACCACCCGTTGAAAAGTAAAAACACCTGAAAAGGTTTGGCGCAGAAGTTGATTCATAACGCCAAAAACAGGAAACTTTCTTAGGAACGATTTTCTTTTCGAGTTTCTACAATAGTAATATAGAACGTACTGGCGATAATAAAGGCAGCCCCCGTTACAACCCATAGTGTTGGAATTTGAGCAAAGAAAATAAAACCAAACAAGGCTGATACGATAAATTCTACATATCGAAATGGCGCCAAAGCAGAGGCATCCGTTGCAGCAAAAGCCCTAAATAGACAAACTTGAATCAAATTCCCGCCAATACCTAACAAAGCTAAAAACAATAGTTCATGCACTGTTGGCATTTCCCACACAAACAAAAGCGGTACAAACGCAAGAAGAGTTGTCCCTAAACCAAAGTAAAACAAAAGGGTTAAAGGGTGCTCATCCACAATCATTTTCTTGCACATAATGTTAGACAGGGCAAATAAAATAGCAGCTGTCATTGGAACAAATGCAACCAGACGGAATGTGTCTGTTCCTGGCTGAAGAATGATTAAAAGACCTAAAAACCCAACCATGGTAGCAATCCACCGGGATGAGTCTACTTTTTCGCGTAACAACCAAAATGCCAATGGCAAAAAGAACAAGGGTTCAGCAAACATAATGGTTGTATTTTCAGACAACGGCATAATGTTAACCGAATAACAACATAAAGCCAGGGCTACTGCCCCCAAAATAGCACGAAGAACGTGCATTTTAGCAGGTTGATTTGTTTTAAATAAAAACGTCCCACGCATAAACAATAACGGCAGAACAGAAAGCATACTAAAGAAAAAACGGAAAAAGGAAATTTCCACCACATGCAACCGTTCACCCAAAAAACGCATCAAAACATCATTAGTGACGCTGACGATGCAAATCATGACAGCCCAAAAAACCCCTTGTGCATAACCGCGGCTTACAAACCAGCGCAAAAACGAAACTGAATGAACAAAGGACGATAGCCTTTCAAATGCATGACCTTTTTCAAAAGATGGGGATAAAGATGTGTTGGACATGAAAAACCTAACGCTTGGGTTTGTAAAATAGTTTCTAAAAACACTAGCTGTTTCACATTAAAAAGTCGAGAAAAACATGAATATTAACTTTTATTATCTAGAAGAAACCGGAGAAAAAAACCATGACTTACAAATTCCTATTTTCAAGTTATCCATTTCACAGAAAGAGGGAGAGGTGGCGTTGGCAAAACTTTTGGTTCCAACCACACATGCTTTTAGAGGCTTTCAAAGAAAAGCATGCATTGTTTCTATAGATGGGGGACATGAGACCACACTTTTCACAGGACAGCAGATTAGTTTTCCCAAACAAATTCAAGGGAATTTATCAGAAATTGAATTGTCTGCTGCGCCAAATAATGCGCCTGAACAATTACAAGCCTTAAGTGAAGAATTAAAAAGCCATTTCCCTTATAACACTTTATTTTTCGACCAAAATGACCAAAGCCCTTCAGATGTTTTAGAAGCAAGCCCGCATTTATTTTTTTGGGACCGAACAACAGGAAAAGTAGGGATTACAAATATTTTCAAAGGAAGGCAAACGTTAGATTTTTCAGATCATTTATTGGAAAGTGGTTTTTCCATGCGATTGGGGGATTCACCTTACAGCGGGGTTCAGGTTAGCGTAAAAGCAAAATGGGTGCAAACCCTAGATGGTGAATTAGACCTTTTCCCTTTTATAGAGCGGTGTTTTCCCAAAAATAAAATTAACACGTTAACGCCACATTTTATGCAGCATCACTGGCCAAAAGTGGGCAGCCACATAACACGAACACACAATCAAAAACGCAGCGGATACCAGGTTGTTGAAAGCTGCCTGAAATGTATTGAACCACTTTATACGGGTGCCTTAAATGTATACCCAACTTTGACCCCAGAAATAATGCCTGGTAAACGGTTAAAACGGTATTGGATGGATGGAAAATTGGTTGTGTCGTACCATTATCGACAAAAACATCAAGAAACAGCTTCTTTTTTCGTGCCCCACCATCATCAACCTTTGGGCGGTATGAAACGAATCAAAACGTTAAACCTGACCCTTCAAAAAATTGAAAACCCACTTTCTAGCACATTTTTTGAAACCACCATGGGACAAGAATGTATCGATTTTGCCAAAAAAATGGCAGAAACCATCCTGGCAAATTCTGCGCGGTGTCTTGAAATTGAAGGGTACGTTCCCCTTGATAAGGCAGTAAATATAAGCCTAGATCATAACGTTTTCCTTTCTTTAGATATTCTGCCGGAAAAACATGTTGTTGGAAAAGTTGTCGCCTACAAACTAATCAAAACATTTGACCAAGAATTATGTTGGTTTCGTTTGTTAGTATCGGCTGGAATATCAGATGGGCAAGAATCTGTTTTGGAAAAAATCCCTACGTCCGCCCTTTTTGAAAAACCTTTGGAAAATTATGCACCTCAAGACTTTATCAAATCTATTGATGTTCAGTGGAACGCCGAAGAACAACAAGCACAACTTCAAAGAAACACCATATCCATCCCACAAGAAGCGCAGGAAATTTTAAGCACGCGTGGAACAATGATTACCCTGAAAATGGCAGATTTAAGAACGCAAGAAGTGATTTCCAAAGTTGTTTCTTTGAAAGCCTGTCAACCATTCCAAGCCCCACAACAGATCAAATTAGGGAGTTCATCATGCGATTAAGCAAAAACCTTTATCCAAAACGTTCGTATGCACCTGGCTATGACCCAACAGATACAGCTTTTGTGAATACAGAAGAAGGAGTTTTAACTATTGGTGGGGATCTGATTCCCAGTTCTGCTGATTTTCTTGAATTTCCCAAAACAATCAAGGTGGTGGCACAGGTGGTTCCCATTGCTAAAGAAGGTGAATCACCGCAGGCATTAATGACCCATGATTTACCAACGCCTTATACCCCTTGCAACGTATATGATAACTGGGGCGATATAGGAAGCCATGGCCAGTGGCAAGGCATTCAAATTATTGTAAGGTCTGTTTCAGGTGTGCCTAACCCCCATCTCACAGGTATGGAAGGGCGCGTTATATTTGAAAAACGCTTCATATGCCAAAACACCCCCATCTTGATGAGAAAATGGATAGATAATGGCCAAATGATTGTAGACCCACCTGGCATTTCAGGTGGCGAACCATTGTGGGGATACGGTGGTTATTACCGAACCGGATGTCAGTTGGAAGACATTGAACAAATTGTATTTACATTAGGTGCAAAAGGCCGTGACACAACGGTGTTTCCGACCCGCCTCAGTCAGTGGATTTTTCAGGGCATTTACCCATGGCAACCACCTAAAACAGGCCAAAAAACCATTTTCATGGATTCAATTCCAAAAGAAGAAAGTAGCAATTTAAAAACCCAAATTGAACAAAAAGGCGTTGTGATTGCTGTAGCAGAAGGCGTTGATGAAACGGGCGAATTTTTAGAACGGTTCTATGAATCGTATGACGTAGGGCCGCTGGATACAGTTTCCAATACTTTTGACATTTTATTGAAAGAAAGGGAAAGCGCATGAATGCACAAAATATAAATGCTCAGGATATTTTGGCACGCACCATGTACGGTGAAGCGCGTGGTGAATTTAAAACTGTTGGTGTTCAAGCTTTTGAAGCTATTGGTCATGTGGTCATAAACCGGTTAAATCAACAAACGTGGTTTGGAAAAACCATAGAAGAGGTTTGTTTAAAGCCAAACCAGTTTTCTTGCTGGAATTCAACCGACCTGAATTACCCCATTATTTCGAATTCATCCCTAGATAATGCATTATTTCAAGTTTGCCAAAAAGCGGCACAAAATATTTTAACAGAAAAATTGATGGATATAACACGTGGGGCGGACCATTACCATACCCATTTGTGTTTTCCATTTTGGTCTAAAGGGCAAAAACCAACATGTGTTATTGGAAACCATTTGTTTTTTAATTTAAGGAAAAAAAGATGACAATTCCCATTTTTGCAGCCGCATTGGGATTAGCTGAATTTGTACCATCTATTGCTAAATGGCTTGCCGGTGACCAAGGGAAAACGATTGCTGATAACATTGTCAAAATTGCCCATCAAATCACAGAAACATTAGACCCCCTAGGAGCCATTGAAAAATTGCGTGCAAACCCACAGCAGCTTATTCAATTTCAACAAGCCATTTTAAAATTTGAAACAGATTTGGAACTGGGTCATTTGCAAGATCGCCATAGTGCCCGCCAACGTGATATGGCTTTATTTCAGGCCGGGCGTATTAATCGCCGGGCTGATATTATGGTGATTGCGGCGGCTTTGGGGTTGATTATGTGTCTTGGTTCTTTGGTTTTGTTTAACCAAAGTTTGCCTGGTGAAGCTGTGGGCATTATTTCAACCATTGCTGGCATTTTTGGGGCTTGCTTGAAAGATGCGTATGCTTTTGAATTTGGATCATCCCGTGGTAGCAAGGAAAAGGATTCAACCGTTGCTGCCATGGTTCATTTAACGGGTGGTGGGTACGGGTGATTGAATAACTGTGTCGAGCACAGAACCAAGATGTAAGTAGATAGGAATAACTTGATCACCCAAACTGAGGGTATGATCTATGAGATTTAACAAAAAAACCTCTTTTGAATCGGTAGATATTTGGGGTTTAAATCTTGCTAAAAAAGGCTTCAAAATTGTTTTGATTTTAACAGGATCCTTGATCAACTGGATATGACCAAGATCTAATACCTGCTGTTTTTTACTTAGCCGACTGCGGTCATCCATGACAGGTGGTGAAGTATCCGTATCAAAAATCAAGGGAACCGTTATGGGTGTTGTCAGAAGGCAAATGATATGGTGAATACGCAAACGGCCATCTACACGTTTTGGCATTCTGTCATACTGAAGCAAAAATTTTGCAACCATCGCCAACCGCTGAAAACGTTCATGGTCTGGGATTCCATGAATAAGCCTAAGCAATTGTAATGTATAAATGGGCTGACCGTTGGCCAAGCATACATCAGGGGATAACAAAAAATACGCCACCAACTCCTGATGAAGGGCTGGGAATTCTGCCAGAATACCCAAAGTTGAGGAAGCCAAATAAACCTGATCATCAACCATTTTTTGTGCTAGCCATGTGGTCATATGTCGTTTTGGTTGAGGAATCGCCAACAAAGCTGTCAACACAGGAACAGAATGATCTATTTTGTTTCTTACCAAATGCTTCGTTAAACATGCGGCCTCCTCCCATTCTGCCTTTGGAAATTGAAGTAATTTTTCTAAAACGTATATGGAAAAAAAGCGGTCTTCTTCCACAATAAATTTTGTTAACGGGTCTATTCTGTTTCTTTCATCTTGAGAAATTCCACCTAATAGGTAAAAAAATTTAGCCTGCGCCAATAGACGTTTTTGTAAAGGCGGACATAAGTGCTGCACATAAGCTTTTATAGAAAGGTCAGCAGGCCCCCATAAGCTTCTACGTTCCCGTTCTAATTTAATGGCTTTTACCAGAGAAGTAATTTTTCCTGTATCAGGAAACAGTGCTGGATTTTCATTCCAACAAACCCTTAAATTCAAAATATTACGACGCCAAGGTGTTAGGGTTAAATCATCAAACCAAGGTTCGTAAAAATCTTGGGTCAACTGAATTGCTGCTATACTTGATAAAATAAAGTTGGCCATATTTTCATCATCATAAACAGCAGATGTGGGTTCCACCTGGCCTATAAATTCCCTTGCCTGTCCTGAGCTTTCAAATCTTAAGGGAAATAATAATTCTGCCCCATCTGGTTCAGAATCACTAACAACAGAAGAAGTTTTTATAACTGTTAGAAAATGCTTCAAAGCCACAGGGTGAAGCACCCCCATCGGGTATTTTTCTTTACACGATTCAATTTCGTCCATAGCGCGCAAAGGTGGCAAAGCAAGGAAAATAAAAACAAGAGCGTAAAATATAATGTTTACCCTCTGAATTGCTCATTTTTATACTTTGGATGCAAGGAAGGTTCCAAGCCGATTTTTTTCAGAGAAATAAATTTGGGCTGATACCTAAATTATTAAAACTCAGGTGTCAGCCCTTTTTTTATTTTGCTTCTACTTTTTTGTATCCCAAAGTAATGTCACCCACTGTCAAAGCACTTCTTTCAACCTTTATGGGTGATTTAGACTTTTTAGTGCTAACAAGCATATTACGAACCCACCCTATGCTGTTTGTTATTCCAGCGTGTTCAAGTGCCCCACCTGATACAACAACTGGCGCATGGTGCCATGGTGTTCCACGACTTTGAAACCCTAAACTAATACCCACTTTGTCTTTAACACTTTGATAAGGGTGCACAGAAAGATGGATGGCATCTGGAAATCTAGACCTTCCAGCTTTTGAACACACTGCTGCATTTAATACAAAATGGTGGAGAATAGATTCAAGATCTTCAGAGCCTTTATCGAGTCTGAATTCATCAGCCAACCCACGACGGTAATAACCTTTTGTTTCTTCAAATGTAGCCAATTTGCTAGGGTCGGAAGACATTTCTTCCATAACAGTCCCTTTTAAAGAAAGAATTTCTTCTCTTGGCACCAAACTAAAACTTATCGTGTCTGCAAAGAAATTCTCCACTAGCTGTGTCAGCCTTACAAAATAAGCATCTGAACCTGTTTCAATGCCCCTTTCCATAAAAAGGTCAGCATACGCTTCTCGATCTGAAAAAATATGGATCCGGGCCCCAGGTGCGTATACTTTTCCAATTTCTTGACACAGGTGATTCAGGGTTATCATGGCGACAAGTTCGCCCAAATCAACGTCCCTTCCTAATACTTTGGCATCACACGTAGATTTGTGTGGAAATCCCATCAATACCAGGTCTAGCCTTTTACCTTCAGCTGTTAGCCTTTTTATTTTAGCCTCTAAATCTGAAATACCATCAGGAAGTCCATCTTTTGTTTCATCGCTCAAACGAAATTGAAGCAAAAATTGGGCAATAGGGGCATGATGTGCTGTATCAATTGTTGGTAACGAACCTAAATAAACATTCATGTATGAACGCATATCGCCAGAAATAAATGTTTCTAAAGGCCTTGGCAGATATTGGGCACAAAAATCCGAAACTCGAATTCTGACTGCCCCTCCAACGCCGCCAGCAGCCTCTTCTTCTGGAAAGGAAGAACCTTGTGCACAGGGGACAAATGCCCCAGATGTAGCTGTACACAGCAAAAAGATGCGCTTCAAATGGTTTAATTTGTCTTTTTTTAACATTGTTTTATACTCCGTTTGTTATGTTGAACATGACGTTGCGCATTCCAGTACCAGTGGCAAGGCGCACGACGTAGACTTTTAAACGGTTAACAACACCGTTTAAGAGATACGTTGGTTAAAATTCGTTGATTTTTTTAAGGGGTTATTAAGTTAGTGCGCCTGATAGTAGGGACACCAATACCCATGGATATATTGCCCCTGCAGTTCATACTTTTTGGGGTCAATATCACTTTTGTGAACAATGCTGAATTGTCCATTTTTTTCCAAAACACATACACCATGCCATGGCGTAATTTCGGAAGTAGGGGAAAGTTTAAGGCCAATTTTTTTTGACACATCTTTTTGAAAATGAACAGATGCCAGAATGGCGTCATCACTTGCATATTTATCTTTAACAAATTGGCTAAAACACAAGCTTGCATTCAAAACTTTAGTGGCCAATGTTTTTTTGGTTTCGTGCTGTGACGCCAGTAAGTTCTGGCCACGTTTACAAAGTAAGTCTTTTTCCAACCGTTTGGACAAAAGGTCAACTTCAGGTTCTAGGCCAACGGGGCAAGGCTTAGAGGTTGATTGTTTCAAAGCCCCGTGCAATTTACCGTCTAAAAGCAGTTCTTTTGACGTAATCAGGCAAATGTTAGGCAAATCTTTTATAAGAATTTTTAGACCATTTTCATAATCTAAAAGTTCCTTTTCAGTGATGTCCAATATATCTGCAAAGGCAATACCATCACACACAATAACAAGCCTGGCACCTTCTGAATAAATGTGGCCGATTTCTTCCAACATTTTTTGTAAAAAAACCAAACTCTGCCGTTCTGCCATATCTGGTAATGATGACAAAACTTTGCCTTCTGTGTTAATTGATTTTATTGGAAAACCAACCATTCGAAATGTAATAGGCTTATGCGAAGCTATTAATTCTTGGATTTTTTCTTGGAGCTTATCTATTCCAACAATTTTTTCACCTTCCATAACACTTCGCGACACAGAAGATGCGTCAATGTCATAGGCAAGTTGATACTTTCTAAGAACTGCAAGAGTCCCTCTTTCTTTTTCTTTAGACGCTTCGTTTTTAAGCGCGAAGCCAAAAATCAGGAATAAGATGGGAAGGCTAAGAAACGATAACCATTTTTTTAGGGGTGAATTTGTCATTTGAGGAACCTTTTTGATAACATGAAGCAAAGAAATACGCGCAGCACCAACGTGCTTTAGAAACAGCGTATCCCCACCAATATCGCAACATGTTTTAGGTTCCTTTACTTAATTACACTGTAAAAATTATCACAAAATACTTTCAAAGCAAATAAAATTCTTTACCCAGCCATTTGATAATTTTGAGGTGCATCCAAAGACCCTAAATTTTTAATTTTCACTTTTGGATACACTTCATTTTGTGACATTAAAATAGTGCCGGGGCGCACCCGTTCCAAAATAGAGCGGATAAATGGCCGCACCAATGCTGTACACACCAAAATGGGGGTTTCCCCTTTCATAGACAAACGATCATACGTTTGGCGCACGCAGTTGATAAATTCCTGAATTAAGCTAGGCGCCATGGCTAGCTGACGACTATCCGCATCGGAACCTGTTAGTGAGTCTGCAAACAGCTGTTCCCATTCGCCTGGTAGCGTAATAATATTCAAAGTATTAGAAGAATCTACATGGCTCATGGTGATTTGACGGCCCAAGCGCAGCCGTACATGTTCTGTAATCATCGATAAATTGCGGGAAAAAGCACTGGCCTCTGCTATACCTTCCAATATGGTAGATAAGTCACGAATGGAAACCCGCTCGCTCACCAAATTTTGCAAAATACGCTGGATACCCCCCACCGTAATTTGGCCTGGGACAATATCATTCAAAAGCTTTTTATAAGCATCTGAACACGCATCTAACAACTTTTGAACATCCCCATAAGTCAACAAATCCCACATATTATCTTTTATGACTTCAGATAAATGGGTTGTTAAAACAGTGGGTGCCTCAACAATTGTGTAATTCAAAATTTGAGCCTGATTTTTTTCAATTTCCGTAATCCACATAGCCGGTAAACCAAAGCTAGGCTCACGTGTATGTTCACCATTCAACGTAATAGATTTTCCATCAGGGTCCATAACCAAAAAACAATTTGGTCTTAATTCACCACGACCTGCTTCCAATTCTTTCACACGAATCACGTATTCATTGGCTTCTAAATGAAGGTTATCTTGCAACCGAACTGACGGGATAATAACGCCCAAATCCTCCGCCATTTGTTGCCGTAAATTTCGAATTTGGTCTGTAATGCGATGGCCTTTTTCCTGATTTAACAATGCCAACAATCCATACCCCATTTCAATGCGAATGGCATCAAGTTGTGGTGCGCTGGTCATAATGTCGGCTGCATGTTGTTTAGGTGTGGCCAGAACTTCTTCGGCAGAATCTGTAGGCTGCTCAACAGCATCAGCCTGTTGTTGTTCCATGTTTCTTCGTGATAAAAACCATGATGCGCTACCCGTAATGCCAGATAACAATAAAAAGGGAAGCATGGGAATACCGGGTAATAACCCCATAGAAATCATCAAAAATGAGCTCATCCCCAAAGCAGTTGGATATGCGCTTAGCTGACCAAACAAGGCACGGTCAGTGGCCCCTTCAATACCGGCTTTAGAAACCAACAAACCAGCAGCTGTTGAAACAACCAGGGCAGGCACCTGGGATACAAGGCCATCACCCACTGTTAACATGGTGTATGTGCGGGAAGCATCTACAAAATTCATTTCGTTTTGCACAACACCAATAATGACGCCACCAATAATGTTGATAAACGTAATTAAAAGGCCAGCGACCGCATCACCACGCACAAATTTCGCCGCACCATCCATGGCACCGTAAAAGTTACTTTCTGATTCCAGTTCTTTTCGGCGTTTTTTGGCATCGACTTCATTAATAATGCCCGCTGACAAATCAGCATCGATGGCCATTTGTTTACCAGGCATGGCGTCTAAACTAAAGCGCGCTGAAACTTCAGCGATGCGCCCAGAACCTTTTGTAATAACCACAAAATTCACGATAATCAAAATGGCAAAGACAATAAGCCCAATAACGTAGTTGCCCCCCATGACAAACTCACCAAATGCCTCAATAACTTTACCAGCTGCATTGGGGCCTTCGTGGCCGTGCGATAGAATCAACCGGGTGGATGCCACGTTTAACGATAAACGAATCATCGTCGACACAAGCAAAATTGTTGGAAACGAACTGAATTCCAACGGCTTTTCAATAAATAACGAGGTCATCAAAATCATGACCGAAAAAGTGATAGAAATGGCAAGGCACAAATCCATTAACACGCTTGGCATGGGCATAATTAGGATCACCATGATGATGATCATACCCACAGCAAAGGCAATATCTGTCCGCTTCAAAATAGCTGCGTAATTCACCGAAAAAGTACCTTGAGGGGCGGCAGCTTCCATTTTTTACCCCTTTGCTAAATGGGCTGGAATGTGAATACCAGATTGATTATATTCACGCAGTTTGTTCCGAAGTGTTCGAATGGAAATCCCTAAAATATTGGCCGCATGTGTGCGGTTTCCCAAACAGTGGCTCAATGTACCCAAAATTAATTCTTGTTCTACATCGGATACCGTTCTGCCGATTAAAGGCGCACCCACCTGCCCTGCCTTTTCAGAAACAGTTTCTAAGCCCACAATATCATCAGGTTGAATTTGATTTCCCTGGCTTAGTAAAACAGCCCGGTGAATAGCATTTTCAAGTTCACGTACGTTGCCGCGCCACGTATGCTGACGCAAAGATTGTGTTGCATTCAATGTTAATTTTTTAGGCTCCAAATTGTTAAAAGCCACATATTTTTCAACAAAATGTTCTGCCAAAGCGACGATATCATCGGGCCGTTCCCGTAAAGCAGGCAAATGCACGTTAACCACATTCAACCGAAAATATAAATCTTCCCGAAAGTCTTGATTTTTAACAGCTTCAAGCATGTCACGGTTTGACGTTGCCATAATACGAATATCAACTTTAACAGGCTGATTGCCACCCACACGGTCAATAACCCGTTCTTGAATTGCACGCAGTAATTTGGCCTGAAGACGCGGGTGCATTTCTGTTACCTCATCCAGTAACAAGGTTCCCCCTTGGGCTTCTTCAAATTTACCAATACGCCTAGCCACCGCCCCTGTGAAGGCACCTTTTTCATGACCAAACAGTTCAGATTCTAAAAGATTTTCAGGAATGGCAGCACAATTTAAAGAAATAAAAGGGTTGTTTGCGCGTTTGGATTTTTTATGAATGTAATGGGCCAAAACTTCTTTACCCGTTCCCGATTCACCTGTAATCAACACGCTTGCTTCACTGGGGGCAATTTTATCCACAAAAGTTAAAAGGCTTTTCATTTTAGGGTCATGACAAATAAAAGGCTTTTCATCTTCTGCCACAGCGCTCAAAATGGCTGCAATTAGTTCAGGATCGGGCGGCATGGGAATATATTCCTTAGCGCCATGACGAATGGCCTCTGCTGCTTCTTTCGGGCTGGCTGCAATGCCACATGCCACCACAGGGGTAGAAATACGTTCTTGTTCTAAACTTTGCGTTAGGGATTTTACATCCAACTTTAAGTCCACCATAACAAGGTCAGCCCCTCTACCAGACCGCAGCGCTTCAAGAGCATCCTCAATAGTATCTACACTGGAAACCTTTGCACCTTTTGTTAAGGCAATTTTAGCCGCCGTACTAACGTGCCCGTTCAACGGACCAACAATAAGAAGACGCATGACTAACTCCGATCTGTCTTAATAATTTCTGTCATCGTAATGCCAAGCCGATCATCCACTAAAACGACCTCTCCTCGGGCGACAAGTCTGTTATTGACATAAACGTCAATGGCCTCGCCTACGCGACGATCTAATTCCACAACAGCCCCTCGTCCCAATTTCAAAAGCTGGTTGACAGGCATAGTAGCACGCCCCAACACAGCAGAAATTTGAACAGGCACATCGTAAACAGCCTCAAGTTCTTTGCCTAAAGCCGCCTGTGTCGCAGATGACTTCACTTCTTTTTCAACGGTTTGCAAAAACTCGTTTACTAAAGGATCTGCAACAATAGATTCTGTATTTTCTTCAGGTGTATCGCTCATGGGGTAACCTCATTATTGTTAGAATTCAAAAACATGATTGCTTCAATTTTCTGGATTGTTTCATCCATGCTCCACCTTGAACCACCCTGGTCCCAATTAATTTCAAAATCAAAAGGGTGAAGTGTTTCTAGGGTTTCAATTGAAACATTTTCAAAAATGTTGGGAAAAAGCATCTGAAGATTTTCCTTCAAAAACACTTCCCGTTCCGGGTGAACCCGAATTGTAACAGGCTGCTTATGACGCAATTTAGATACAATCAACTTCAGCTTATTCACCATTTCATTATTGGCATTTGCCTCCATATATTGGGGCAAAATTTTCCTGAAAATGGCCTGGCATAAAATCAAGGTATTATCCTGCAGATAATTACTTTGAATAGACTGCTCCGTCACAATTTGAGACAACTTTTCAACCATAGCTTTTAGTTGTAGACGAATTTCTTGGTCAACTTCGTTAACAGCTTTGGTATGCCCCTCTTGAACACCATCTTCGCGGCCTTTGATATACCCTTGTTCAAATCCTGAACGGTGTGCCATTGAAATATCTTCATCGGTGTAATCAGGTTGTGATTCGGTAACCAAAACTTCCCTTTGTTTTGATTCGTCATAGCTTGTAAATTGAAAAAGGTTTTTTTCCATGTTTAACCTACCAGTTGGTCCCCCTCATCCTTGCTGTTTCCAAGGAAAATAGAACCACTTGCTGCCAATTCCCGTGCAACACCCACAACATAAGTTTGTGCTTCTTCAACCTCTCTTAAACGAACCATGCCCATGGCTTTGATATCATCCCGCATCAATTTAGCGGCACGTTCAGACATGTTGGCATAAAACATATCTTGCACATCTTCCGATGCGCCCTTCAAAGAAAGCGCCAGTTTTGTTTTATCAACATTACGAATAAGGATTTGCATGCTGTTATTATCAATCTTGCTTAAATCTTCAAAAGTGAACATCAGTGAACGTACCCGTGCCGCTGATTCATGATTTTTTTCTTCAAGTTTTTTCAGGTATTTCACTTCATTTGTGCGATCAAAGTTATTAAAAATTTCAGCCACAAGTTCATGGGTATCGCGCCGAACAGAACGGGCTACGTTACTCATAAATTCATTACGTAACGTTTCTTCGATGTTATCTAGAATTTCCTTGCGAATGGGCTCCATACGTAGCATTCGCAAAATGACTTCCATGGATAAGGCTTCTGGTAAAATTGTAATAATGCGGGATGCACTATCCGCTTTGAGGCGTGACAAAACAACAGCTACAGTTTGTGGATGTTCATTTTTCAAATAACTGGCCAACATTTCTTCATGAACATTGCTTAGTTTATCCCACAATGTTCTTCCAGCGGGGCCTCTTAAATCTTCTAAAAATTGATTGGCAAGTTCCTGACCTAAAATTTTACCCAAAAGCCGTTCTGTGCTTTCTACGGAACCAACCAAAGAACCTGTTGATGACAGCTGACTTACAAAATCAATCATCGTGTTTTCAATGGTGACAGGCTTTACCGTTCCAAGGCGACTCATGGCCTGGGTTAATTCACGAATTTCATCGGACCCCAAAAAACTAAATATCTTAGCCGCCTGTTGTTCAGGAAGGCTCAACAACATAATGGCGGCTTTTTCTAAGCCTTTTGTTTTTTTCTTATCGCGTTCCACAGCCATTGTTTTTTACCCTACTTATCTGCGTACATCCAGCTGCGCAAAATTGACACAGCTTCTTCGGGATGCTTATCTACGATTTCACGAATTTTTTTCATAGAAGAGTCTTGAACTTCACTTGCAGCTGAATTCATAAAGCTGTCTAACATACTTTTTTTGCGCTTGAACTTGTATTCATTTACTTCATCTTCGTCGTCATCTTCTTCAGGAAGGGTCGGTGTTTCATCAGGGCTTTCTTTTTCTAATTCCCCAACCGTTACCTTTTTTTGACGGGGCAATACTTGCTGCATAGCTGTGGGATACGTGCTGATTTGAAGGTTTTTATCCCCCAGCGTAAATAAAATTGGCTTTAAAACCGTCATGGCAAAAATAAGCCCCACAACAGAAATAATTATGATCTCTAAGATCTTGCTGTAATTAAGACTTTTGAACCATTTCATCCAGTCAAAAATATCTGGCGTTTCAGGCGCTTCTGAAAATTTCATACATATAACTTTAACTGTATCGCCACGGTCACTTTTAAACCCAACAGCGCTTTTAACAAGATCTGTAATTTTGTCTAATTCTTCTTGGGGACGCGGCGTAAATTGATTATCGCTATAAACCCCATCAACCAGCACAGCAATAGAAAGCCGTTTAACAGCCCCAGTTTCCTTGATGTGCGTTTTTGTTGTATTGGAAATTTCGTAATTAATATTTTCTTCGGTTTTTGTTGCCTGGTTTTTATTTTGTGCTTGTGTGGCCTGACCATTATTATCTGGTAAGGCATTTTGAATAGATACATTGTCAACAGCGGCAGCTTCGTTCGCATTGCTGCCTTCTTCTGAACTTGTCGTTGAACGGGCCACCTGGCCATCTGGGTTGAATTCCACCGTTGTCATGGTCACTTTATCAAAATCCATTTCAGCGGTAACTTCTGCCCGTGATTTTCCAAAACCAAGGGTTTTATCCAGCAAAGATTCAACCGCCCTTGAAATTTTGGCTTCATAAGATTGCCGAATATCTTGCTGCCCCATAAAACTGTCACTGGCTTCGGGCCGGTCATGGCCCTTGGCCAACAAATTGCCTTTATCATCAACAATGGAAATTTTGTCTAAGGTCAAACCCGGCACAGCTGATGCCACAAGATATTGAATAGACTGCACTTGTGTGGCTGACAAACGGGCTGCCCCCTTCATTTTTAAAATAATGGAGGCCGCTGGTTGTTGCTTGTCTTGAGAAAATAATTCGCGTTTTGGCATAACCAAATGAACCCGGGCTGTTTGAACACCTTGAATTGTTCGAATTGATTTGGATACTTCACCTTCCAAAGCACGAGACCGATTAATATCTAACAAAGCTGTTGTTGTTCCAAGCATGTCGCTTTTGTCAAATAGTTCATACCCAAAGCTGCCACCGGTTAATATTCCTTCTTGGGCTAATTCCATACGTAATTTAGCTACTTCATCTGTGGGGACGTATATTTGTGTTCCATCCCCTTTGACTTCGGATGGAATATTCATAATTTTCAATCTTTCAAGAATGCGACCCCCATCGGCTGGATCAAGCTGAGAAAATAAAAGGCTCATGTCGGGGGATGATGCACGCATCATTAAGAAAATGAAAAAACCAATAACAATTCCAGAGGTGCCTAACAAGATTGTCAGGCGCCTGGATCCAAGGTTTCTAAGTTTTTCTAAAATCTCAGTCAATTTTAAAACAAATTTTATTCAAGTTCTTCCTAAAGCCATCGTAAAAGGAAAAGTTTAAATAAAACGTTAACAACAGGGAATTTTTTGCCTAATAATAGGAAAAAAATGATTTTTTTTAGAAAGTTGCCCTTATTTTGTCAAAAACATATTTGATTTTAGGCCTTGCACGGTCTGGACAAAGCGCCTTAACGTACCTGAAAAACAAGGGCCATACTGTTTTATGTTATGACGACAACCCTGAAAAAAATGCCCAGTTTGGTGGCATTCAAAACAGGCAACAAATTCCTTTTGAAAATTTGACAGCTGTTATTCAAAGCCCCGGCGTTGCCTACAGTTTCCCAGAACCACACCCAATAACGGCCCAAGCTCAAAAACTAAATATTCCTATTATGACAGATATCAACCTGTTTCAAGAAGCTTACCCCACCATATCTTATGTAGGCGTTACAGGAACTAATGGCAAATCAACAACCACTGCCCTTGCGGGGCATATTTTACAGGCAACCGTAGGTGGCAATATTGGTATTCCTGTTTTAGACACAGCGCCTGAAAAACAGTGTGTATTAGAACTTTCTTCATACCAATTGGAACGTTCACAACCTATTCTTTTAGAAACTGCCGCGTGGATCAATATTTCAGAAGACCACCTAGACCATCATGGCACCATGGCAGAGTATGTAAAAGCCAAGGAACGTATTTTTGAAAAAGCACAAAAGGCCGTTATCGGTATTGATGATGATTTTTCAAAAAATGTTTACGCAAAAATAAAACAGCACATGCCAACGTTAAGTGTTTCTGTTCAAACCAAGGCTGACATTTGGGTAAAAAACGGCATTTTATATGATGACGTTAATCCTATTATCGATCTAAACACCATTCGAAGCCTTCAAGGGGCCCATAACCACCAAAATGCTGCCATCGCTTACGGTGTTGCAAAAACCATGGGCCTTGCCCCCCAGCAAATTCAAGACCGCCTTCAAACTTTTCCAGGCCTTGTCCATCGGCAAGAACACGTTTTACAAAAAGGTGCCGTTACATTCATTAACGATAGTAAGGCCACAAACGCTGACGCTACCTACTGGGCCCTTAAAGCTTTCGACGGAAAAACAATTATTTGGATTGCCGGCGGCATTCCAAAAACCCAAGGCATCGAACCTTTAAAAGCCTTCTTCCCCAAAGTTCATCACACTTTTTTAATTGGTACCGCACAAAACAATTTTTCAACAATCCTTCAGGGTTATCCCCACACTTTGGCATCAACCCTTGAAAAAGCTGTTCAAAATGCTTACATCATGGCAAAATCACTGAATGAAGAAGTTATTATTTTGTTTTCACCAGCCTGTGCTAGCTTTGACCAATTTCAAGACTTTGAACACCGTGGCAACGTGTTTAAAAAAATTGTAATGGATTTAAAATGAAACCAGCTTCTTTTTCAAGACGTGACACAAGCCTGATGGGGCGTTGGTGGTGGACGGTGGACCGCTGGTGTCTGAGCGCCATTTTAATGATTATGCTTGTTGGTGTATTGCTCAGCTTTGCAGCCAGCCCACCCGTTGCAGAACGCCTGAATCTGGGTACGTTCTTTTTTGTGAAACGCCACATTATTATGCTGCCACCGGCCATACTGATTATGCTTGGTATTTCCATGGCTACACCCCATCAAATTCGCCGTATTGCCTTTTTCGTTTACCTAATAGGCATTGTATTACTGGTTGTTACCCTATTCACAGGCACCGAAATAAAGGGGGCCAAGCGTTGGGTTAGCATTGGGGGTACCTCCATTCAGGCATCGGAATTTATTAAGCCCGCTTTTGCTATTCTTGTGGCTTGGATGCTGGCTGAAAAATACCGCGACTATCATTTTCCAGGCTTTGTTATTTCCATTACTTTCTTGGGCATCCTTGTACTGCTTTTGCTATTACAACCAGACTTAGGCATGACTGTTGTGGTAATTTTCACCTGGGCCAGTCAATTGTTTATTGCCGGCATGCCTATTTTATGGATTATTATTGTGGCCATAACAGGCTTATCGGGCCTATTTGGTGCTTATTTCTTATTTCCCCATGTCGCACGTCGTATTGATCAATTTATTAACCCACAATCGGGTGACCCGCGGCACGATTTGTATCAGGTTAATCAATCGCTTGAGGCATTCATGAGCGGTGGCCTTTTGGGTAAAGGTCCCGGTGAAGGCGTTGTTAAAAGAAACGTACCAGACGCCCACGCAGACTTTGTTTTTGCTGTGGCTGGTGAAGAATTCGGCCTTATTTTATGCTTGGTACTTGTTGGCCTTTTTGCTTTTGTGGTGATTCGGTCCCTGTTACGTGTTATGAATGATTCTAGCTTATTTATTATTATGGGAACCGCTGGCATAGCCCTTCAGTTCGCCCTTCAGGCCTTTATTAATATGGCGTCTGCCCTTCACCTTATTCCAACCAAAGGTATGACCATGCCTTTTATTAGCTATGGTGGGTCTTCGTTAATTGCCCTTGGGATTGCTATGGGTATGTTACTGGGTCTAACCCGAAAACGTCACGGCGTTACGGAGGTTTTATAGTGTCACACCGAAAACCCCTTTATGTTTTAGCCAGTGGAGGTACCGGTGGGCACGTATTCCCAGCCATTAGTTTAGCCAAAAAATTATACGGATCCCAACGACATGTCTACTTGTTTGTGGATGATCGGGGGAAAAATTTTCCAAAAACTGACTGTTTTGATGGTGTTGTTACCTTAAAACTTCATAAAGGATCCGGGTTTTTGAACCGTTTTCTCTTGTATTTCAGTGTATTTCTTCAAACTATGCGATGTTGTTTCATTTATCGAAAGCTGAAACCAACAGCGGTTATTGGTTTTGGTGGCTACCCCAGTGTTCCACCTGTTTGGGCTGCACAAATCATGGGCATTCCAACCGTTATTCATGAACAAAACGCTGTCCTTGGAAAGGCCAATCGATTCTTAGCCAAACGGGCTTACCGGGTTGCGACATCTTTCCCAAAAACACGTTTTCTAGTACAAGATTCTTATCATACAGGCAACCCAGTGCGGCCTGAAATTTTATCCCTTCATTCCCAAAGCTATACCCCCCCATCCGATAATGCGCCTTTTGTTTTGCTTATTTTTGGGGGAAGCCAAGGCAGCGCCATTTTTTCAGAGGTTGTGCCAAAGGCCCTAACATCTTTGCCCCTTGATTTTCAAAGGCGCCTTAAGGTTTATCAGCAATGCCGCCCCGAATATATGTGTCACACGAAAAATTTATATCGTGAATCTTTTATAGATGTGACGTTGGAACCATTTTTTGACAATATGGATACCATTTATCAACAGGCCCATTTAATTTTATGTCGGTCAGGTGCTTCAACAGTGGCAGAACTGGCAGTGGCTGGAAAACCGGCCATTTTGGTTCCTTACGCAGCATCAAAAGAAGGCGACCAAAAAGCCAACGCCGAATGGTATGTCAGTTCAGATGGTGCCTGGATGATTGAAGAATCAAAATTTACCCTTGAAAATTTACAAAAACACCTCACATTACTTATGCAGGACCCAGCTCAACTTGAAAAAAGGGCAAAAATTATGCAAGAATTAGCGGTTCCTGACGCCAGTGAAAATTTGGCCCACGTTGTTACACAGGTGGTCGGTGATGTGTTCATGGATAAAAATGATAAAACACCGCCCATTCTTAAAAAATAGAAAGGTTTACCATGCGCATTAACCCCCAAACAGTTCAAAACCTACATTTTGTTGGGATTGGTGGTATTGGCATGAGCGGTATTGCCGAAGTGTTGCATAACCTAGGTTATCAAGTAACTGGGTCTGACATTGCCGAAAATAACAATACCAATCGCCTTCAAAAAATGGGCATTCAAATTTATATAGGCCATAAAGCTGAAAATGCATCAAACGCACAAGTGGTGGTTGTATCATCAGCTGTTAATGAATCAAACCCCGAAGTCATTTATGCCAAGGAAAAACGTATTCCCGTTATCCAGCGTGCAGAAATGCTGGCTGAACTGATGCGATTAAAGCATTCTATTGCCATATCAGGGACCCATGGGAAAACCACAACCACATCCTTAGCAGCAGCTTTATTAGATGCGGCTGGCCTTGACCCAACAGTTGTCAACGGGGGTATTTTAAATGCCTATAATACCAATGCACGCTTAGGGTCTGGCCCGTGGAGTGTTGTGGAAGCTGATGAATCTGATGGCAGTTTTATGAAACTGCCCGCCACGTTGGTTGTTGTGACGAATATTGACCCAGAACACATGGAATTTTACGGAAATTTAGAAACCCTAAAGGCTTCGTTCCTAAAATTTATCCAAAATGTTCCTTTTTATGGTCTAGCCATTTGTTGCATTGACCACCCCATTGTTGCTGAACTTGTGGACAAAATTGATAACCGCCGTTTGGTAACCTATGGTTTTTCAGAAAATGCCATGATACGGGCTGTGAACGTTCGTTTAACACAAGATGGCAGCACCTTTGATGTAGAAGTGGCAAGCGAAACACCCACAGCTATTTTTGGCCAGGCAGATTCTATACATGTTTTGCCAAAACGCATTAAAGATATTTATCTACCGATGGTAGGCCAACACAATGTTCAAAACGCACTGTCTATTGTAGCCATTGCCCTAGAATTAGGCCTCAGCGAAGATGTTTTGAAAAAAGCCCTTGGCACCTTTAAAGGGGTTAAACGTCGATTTACACGCATTGGTGAATCGAATGGGATTACAATTATTGATGATTACGCCCACCACCCCGTTGAAATTCAAACGGTTCTAAAAGCAGCCAAACAAGCGACCCAAGGCAAAATTGTGGCTGTTGTGCAACCGCACCGCTATACACGTGTGCGCGATTTATTTAATGATTTTTCCACCTGTTGGGAAGGCGCCGATACCATTGTGATGGCCCCCATTTATTCAGCTGGTGAACAAGCCATTGATGGAATTTCATCAAACGCCCTTGCTGAAGCTATTCGTCAACACACCAAAGTACCTGTTTATGAAATTCAAGAACAGCGGGAGCTGCCCTACCTTATTAGCCGCCTGGCCAAGCCCGGTGACATGGCTGTTTGTATGGGGGCCGGTAGTATTACCTATTGGGCTGCCACGTTGCCTGCACAACTAGATTCCGTTTCATTTCATAAAATAGACGAAGATGTGAACACCCAAATGGCTTCGTGACGGTGTTTTATAGATCCCCGTTTTCACGGGGACGACATTCTTTTTGAAGCATCTTGATACTTAAATTTAGCTGTCGCTGAGTTAAAGCTGGTTATTCGGTTGCTGAAGGGGCAGCAAGGGCACCGCGTCGAACAGCAAAAAATTGTGAAATTACCTCAAAAAACCTATTCGGATCACTTCTAGCTTCCTCTAGTTGAGGCACTAGGTCATTAGCGGAATCTGCCTCCCATGAACCTTCACCCATAAAAAGCTGCCATGCATTTGTAACAATTCGCTCTATATTCTCATGTTGTTTTGCCTTTTGCATTCTCGGCATCTCTTGCTCTAAAGGTTCGTCGCCTTCCCCTGCCTCCATAGCAAAAGTGCAAGAGGCTGTTAATATACAAATAACTAAGGAACTTAAAGATTTTTTCATGATTCATCCCCTTCTTTCCAGTTTAAAATTGCCTCCACAGCCTGCTGACATTTTTCAGGATTTTTTTCTTTTAAGCTATCTAAACACGTCCTCACCAGTTGTTTAAAAAAGTCCTGGTTTTCTAAACGTTCATCAGCTGACATTTTTCTAAATCTTAGTTTTTTTCCACCACTTATTCTCACAAAAACAAAACTATCTTGCTGTGAATTCTGCCCACGATGCAGGGTTGGTAAAAAAGGGCTTCCATAAGAAGCATCCCAGCAATCTAAACAGTCCATTGCCATAACAGGGCTAAAAACTAAAAGTAAAAAAAGAAGAAAAATTGCTTTCATAAAAATACCTTTCCAATTGCTAAAACTAAGGCACATGCCCACAAAAACGTAACATACCAAATGAATGACACCCAAAATCGGCGACGCTTTAATGTGTGTATATAATCTTCGAAAATAACCTGAAGCCCTAACCCTCCATGGTATAAAGCTGCCAGCAAAAAAATAACTATGCAGCTAGCCACTACAGGGTCACGAAGTTTGGCTGTTATTTCAGGCAACAAAGCATGGCGATTTAAAAATAAAAAGCCAAGGGTTACTGGAACAGCCCACAGCAAAATAAAGGCTGAATAGCGCTGATGGTCCCAAAAACGACTTGCTTTCATAATTTTACCTCCAGCAATAAAATAGGCCGCCTGTCACAACAGCGGAAAAGATGATAACAAACCACCCCGTTCTAGCCACAGTATTGAGATTAAAGCCATAGCCATGGTCCCATGCTAAATGACGCACACCATTAGCCCAGTGATAAATGGCACAAAAAACAATTACCCAGCAAAAAAACTGACCAATAGGGTGATTAAGTAAGCCAATGTACATCACATAAAATGTTTGAAAGGGTTCACGTTCAACAAATGCCGTCAGGAAAAGCCATTTGATCAGGCCACCTGCCCCAACAAACAGCCCAACACCTGTCAGACGATGCAAAATAGACAAAACAGACGTGATTTGAAACTTATAAATTTGCAAATGGGGCGATAAAGGCTTGCTGACAGATGCAGGGGGGTGACTCATATGAAATTTTAATAAAACTTTACCATAGTTAAGCTTAAAAATGTTTCACAAAAACGTCAAGATTTTGCCAAGATTAACTGATAAAAAAATGGAACTGACGCCTAAATTTAAAAAATCAGGTATCAATTCCAAAAGCATGACACAACCACCATAAAATAATTTCACGTTTTGTTGTCCCCGCGCAGGCGAGGATCCAAAAAAAACAAAACTAATTGATTTTCAATTTTTTATGGATTCCCACCTGCGCGGGGACAACTTTCTTTTATTCTTTGTAACAATATTATAGGGTTCAGTTGTCTTTTTATTCCTTCGGGGCAGATGCAGCCGCAAGCTGAGCCTGCAAATAAGCAATCTGCGCTTTCAAGTCATCATTTTCTGCTTTTAAAGCATCAACCCTGCCCATACGTAAATAATGCTTTGTAGCACCATAAGCACTAAAAACTTTACGTGCTGCTTCTTGAGCAATAGCTCGTCTACGTTCTCGAATTTGCCCGGGCACTTCAAATGGGTGAAGGGTACCTTTTTTACCAACACGCACGTAATCATCTGGGTTTGCCCCCATTTCCACTAACTCCGCAGCTGAATATCTGGCAGCAGCACCTAAATCACCTGCTTCGTCTGCACGCACAAAATGACCATCTTTACGGGCCATTTCATGGTAACGTGATGCCCATTCTCTTAAACGTGGATCAACGGGGCGGCGGGGTGCAATTCTAGCCAAAACCTGATTAGCAGTTTCCCCTGCTGCTGCACGCGGATCTATGGCGCGTACCTCCACAATCGGCCCTGCGGATTCTAAAGCCGCCTTTAAATCACTAACATTACCCGAGAAATTATTTAAAAGTGGACTGTAAACCCCCTTCAAAGAATTTCTAACACGGTCAGCATCATGTCCTCTAGAATCTGGGTCACTTTTGGTTGATAAAAATCTACGCAACGTCTCAGTATTAAAGACTAATTGGTGGCCAGCACCATAAACATTAAAATCTTCCCTGGGTGCTGCAGCTCTAAGATCTACTGGTGTACTTCTTCCATCTCTTGTTGCTTCCTCATATTCTAAACAAAAATTTCCGCCGCTACTGCAGGCAAAAGAACTAACAATACAAGCAGCTGAAACTATCAAAGCCAGGGTTGCTTTTTTAAATGAAATCATTTTTCTCTCCTTGAAAAAAATATGGCTAAAACAATTGTTATTTCTTAAAAAATAATTAATTGACAATATAATGGCAAAAAAAACTTTATCAACACCTTAAATAAGCGTTTTCATTTTGTCGTATTCTTGTTGTTTTTGTTTATACAACATCTCATCATCGGCCCACTGCTCTGGTTTAGCATTTTTGTAGGCTTCGTTTTGAAGCTTTTTGGTTAAATGATCTATTTCTTTCGCTAAAGTTTGCGCTTTCTGATTTAATAATTTTAATGCTTCTTGCATATCAATCACGTCGCCCAAATGCAGATTTAATGTAATATGACCAACCACCACAGGAATGATGCCATTTTCTTTGCCGGAAGGTGGTGTTACTGTTTCCCCGAACCGTCCCAAATGCGCCATCCAATTTTGATGGGTTGAAAATAAGCCTGCATCACCACTGATGGAAACAGGCACCCGCAAAGACGGCGGCACACCCAACAACCCACGAATAGATCGTGCCTCGTGCACCAACTGCAAACATGTTTCAACGCCCGATGTATCTTTAGGGTTCCACAAAAATTTTGGCCAGGCTGATGTGGCTAAAGGAACTGACGCCGCAGGGTAAAATTCCCCCCATAATTTTTCTGTGACAAGGGGCATAAAGGGGTGGGCCACTTTTAAAAATGTCACCAAGGCCCAAGCAGCTGTTTGCTGCGTTTCAACCTTAGTGGCATTATCCGCTAATTGAGGTTTCAAGCATTCCACGTATATGTCGCAAAATGTGCCCCACAGATACTGGTAAATGGTTTGGGCTGCCAAATCAAACCGATAAGCTTCCAGTAAATCATAAACCGTTTTGGAAAGCTTAACCGTTTCAGCAACCATCCATTGATTCAAGGGGTGTTGAACTGCTTCAGGTTTAAAGCCAGCGTCAAACTGACATTCGTTCATTTCCAAAAATCGGGCCGCATTCCATAATTTTGTCATGAAATTGCGGTACCCTTCCACGCGGGATTCACCCAATTTCACGTCCCGCCCCGGGGCTGCTAAGCTTGCCAATGTAAACCGCAACGCATCGGCACCATATTTATCCATCAAATACAAGGGGTCAATAATGTTACCCTTGGACTTTGACATTTTCTGGCCTTTTTCGTCCCGCACCAGGGCATGCATATAAACGGTTTTAAAAGGCACTTCGCCTGTAAAGTGAATGCCCATCATCATCATGCGGGCCACCCAAAAGAAAATAATGTCAAAGCCAGTAATTAATACATCTGTTGGGTAATAGCGTTTTAATTCTGCCGTTTCATCGGGCCAACCCAACGTACTAAACGGCCATAGGGCCGATGAAAACCAGGTATCCAAAACATCATCATCGCGTTTTAAATCAACGGGTTTTCCAAAATGTTTTTCAGCCTGTTTCTGGGCTTCATCTTCTGTTTCAGCCACAAAAATGCTGTTATCAGGGCCGTACCATGCCGGTATTTGATGCCCCCACCAAATTTGGCGGGAAATACACCAGGGCTGAATATTGCGCAACCATTCATAATAAGTGGCCGTCCACTGTTCGGGTACAAATTTGGTTTGGCCATCTTCGACGGCTTTCAAAGCAGGTTCAGCCAAAACTTTGGCATCCACAAACCATTGGTCTGTTAAATAAGGTTGCACCTCTACGTTGGACCGTTCTGTGAATGGTACCAAATGCATATAAGGATCCACCTTGACCAATAGCCCTTGTTCTTCTAGGGCAGCCACAACTTTTTTGCGTGCTTCTTGAACGGTTAGTCCCTGAAATTCTGCTGGCACAGCATCATTTAAAAGGCCCTCTGGGGTTAAAATATTGATAGGCGTTAGGTGGTGCCGTTCGCCTATCGCAAAGTCATTAAAATCATGACCTGGGGTAATTTTTACAGCGCCCGTGCCTTTTTCAGGGTCACAGTACGTATCACCAATAATGGGCAACAAGCGATTCATCAGGGGCAATTGCACCCGCTTGCCAAGGTGGCTCATGTATCGTTCGTCTTCCGGGTGAACGGCCACAGCAACGTCTCCAAATAAGGTTTCAGGACGGGTTGTAGCTATGGTAATGCCTTCTGTTTTTGACCCTTCGAAGGGGTAGAAAATATGGTAGAAGTTTCCTTTAACTTCTTGGCTTACCACTTCCACGTCTGAAATAGCTGTTTTAAAATGCGTATCCCAATTGACAAGGCGCTTAGCCCGATAAATTAACCCCTGCTGATGAAGTGCCACGAATACTTTATTCACGGCTTTCGATAAACCATCATCCATGGTGAATCGTGACCGGTTCCAGTCAGGCGAAATGCCCAAGCGGCGCTGCTGGTGCACAATAGTGTTGCCCGATTCTTCCTTCCACGCCCATACCTTTTTCAAAAATTCGGCACGCCCCAATTCTTGTCGGCTCATACCTTGACTTGCCAATTGACGTTCCACCACCATTTGGGTAGCAATACCCGCATGGTCAGTTCCTGGCTGCCACAAAACATCAAATTCACATAAACGCTTAAAACGAATCAAAATATCCTGCAACGTATACGTTAAGGCGTGCCCTAAGTGAAGGCTTCCGGTCACGTTGGGCGGTGGCATCATAATGGTATAAGGTGTTTTAGTGGATGCAACATCACAACCAAACGTTCCTTCTGTTTTTTCGTATAATGCTGTTTCGAATTCTTTGGGGGTATAGGTTTTTTCAAGCATGACTTTTAATGTGACTTATTTTTTATGTAACAAAACTAACTGAAAAGGGCGGTTAAAAACAATTTGTTTCTGTGTACAGCAGAAAATTCTTGTCTTTCAAAAAGCCTGTTTAAATATAGTGCAAAACTTTAGGCACACTCCGCCCACTGCGTGGGGCCCACCTAGACCCCGAAAAAACCAGTGCACAGCGCCACCCCTCCGCGCACCTCAACAAAGCTCCGCCCATC
>CAZDVK010000007.1:0-72903 GCA_964508915.1 uncultured Verrucomicrobiales bacterium
CTGTACGTCCACAGCTCGCACTTAAGCCATGACCACCACATGTGTCCTCAAGCTTCTTATAACACAGGAAAAGTTAAGAAATGGTTTAAAATGCAAATCAATTTTTATTAGTTTTTTAATTCTTTCTGCGGCATAATTTGCGTAAAGGCTCTTTTTTATTTTTATAAATTTGTGAACGGATTTGAACTAAACAAAATTGCAGCAGCTATTTTGATTTCCCTACTTGTTGCTATGGTTTCAAGCTTAATTGGGGAAGGGTTAATTCATCCGCGCAAAGCTGACAAAGAAGCTTTTCCCGTTCCTGCAGAAGCTGTAACAACTTCCGACGCATCAACAGCTCCCAAAACCTTAGCACCTATTACACCATTACTTGCCAAAGCCAATATCGCCAACGGGGAAAAAATATTTAAAAAATGTATTTCGTGCCATTCCGTTGAAAAAAGTGGACCTGTTAAAACGGGGCCAAATTTATGGGGTATTGTAGGGGGGGCCATTGGACACATGGTTGAATTTGCCTATTCCCAAGCCATTCAAGACAAAAAAGGAAGCACCTGGACTTTTGAAAATTTAAACCACTTTTTGTACAAACCCCGGGAATTTGCCCCAGGTACGAAAATGACATTTATTGGTTTGAACGACGACCAAGAACGGGCGGATTTAATAGCTTATTTAAGAATGCAATCAGATTCTCCCACGCCAATTTCTTAAAAAATTTTTTGAAATTTACGAATTGTTAACCTTTAACGTTTAGATTTGTCATAACAGTGTTTGCATTAAATTTTAATAGAGGAAAAAATGGATCATAAAAAGCTTGTATTCCCCCTTTTGTTTGTCGGTGTTCTGTTTTGTGCCGTTCTTTATGGAAAAGTAACCCATTCTAAACCTCAACAAACACCAACCATTTCGTCTTCTGGTGCTATCACGGCTTCTCAAAAACAAGAAGAATCACCAGTTTTAGCTGATTTAAAGGCAAGTGAAGGCACAGCCGCTTTGAATGATAAAAAAAATTCAGAATCTTTAGATGATAAAAGTGGCAAATATGATAGCCGAAAAAAGTTGCTTGATATTATCCGAAATGGTGTTGTGATTATTCAAACAAAAGCGTTTGCCTCCATTGGTGACTACGAAGCCGATAGCGCCTGGTCTGGAACTGGGTTTATTGTGGATTTTGAAAATGGTTTAATTGCCACCAACCGTCATGTGGTGGGTGAAACAGCTGTTTGTACATACGAAATTAAGTTTTCAGATGGAACAAAAATAGATGCCCATTTAAAATATTTTGATCCTTTGTATGATTTTGCTTTTCTGTCTTTTGATCCGAAAAAAGCTCCTAAAGACACGCGCGCTTTAACTTTATCGGACCGAGATATTCGGGTGAACGATACGATTTTTTCTATGGGTAATTCAGCGGGTGATGAATTTTCAACCTATAAAGGCACTGTCTTTAGTGTGTATGAAAATATAGGGCCTTTTAACGAACAATCTTTAAAATTTTCAGGTATTACGGTTGGTGGAGCCAGTGGTTCCCCGGTGTTTGGTGACCATGGTGAAGTTTTAGCTATTATTTATGGTGGAAAATTTGTATCAGCAGCAGCATTACCCATTCGCTATGTAAAAAAAGCCCTCGATTACCTACGTCGCAATGAAACACCAAAACGGCGCAGTATTGGTGTTATTTTGGGATATACCAATATCCGTGACGAAATTGAGGGGGCCAACGTCCCGAACGAATCCATGGAAGAATACTTAAAACACTTTCCAGAAGCGCATCAGAAAATTCTAAAGGTTTCCACACGCCTTGTTAATTCGCCAGCTCATCGAGGGCTTATGTCTGGTGACATTATTTGGAAGGTTGATGGCCAACTGGTAGGGCCTGAGCTTAGCCGCTTTGATGAAATCATCAACGACTCCGAAGGGCGTGATGTTCAGCTTCAAGTGTATCGTGAAGGAAAACCTGTAACCGTTGCTATTCGAAGCTATGACCTACAAGGTATTGAAAAAAACGAATATATTAGCTTTGGTGGAACCAATTGGTTTAACAATAACGAACGGTTACGCCTAGAAGTGGGCGATGATGGCCCAGGCATTTATATTAGCCAATCTACTAATACGTCACCGTTCAAAGAAGTGTTTTCAGGTGGTTGGTTTGGTGGCATAAGGCCTATTCGGATTTTGCGCTTAGATGGCTATCTTTTGAATAATTTTGATGACCTTCAAAAAGCGATTCGAAGTATAATCGAAAAGAACAAAAAAATGTTTACAGTTCACTACCTAGACTTTTTAGGAACGCGAGGTTTTGGCAGTAGTGTTTCAGCAGATCGTCAAGAAAGGGTGGCAACACTTAAGTATGATGCAAAATTTGATTCACCTAAACTATATGCGTTTGACCGAAGTAAAATGGAATGGAATATCAAAGATCTTAAACCTGTTGTTGATTCGAAAGTAAAATAAGGTAACCTCAAATAATGGCAAAACATACTGTAACGCTTATTTCTGGAGATGGTATAGGCCCCGAAGTAACAGGGGCCGCCTGCAAAATTATTGATGCAACCGGTGTTTCTATCCAGTGGGAAGTTTGCGAGGCAGGTGCTGCAGTTTTTAAAAAAGGCCTTGGGACAGGGGTTCCCCAGGAAACGATAGATTCTATTGTTCGTAACAAAGTGGCCCTAAAGGGCCCTTTGGAAACGCCTATTGGGTTTGGTGAAAAAAGTGCCAATGTAACCCTTCGAAAGTTATTTGAAACCTATGGGAATATTCGACCTGTTCGTGAAATTCCGGGTGTTCAAACCCCTTATTCAGGGCGCAACATAGATTTGGTGATTGTACGTGAAAACCTAGAAGACTTGTACGCCGGTATTGAACATATGCAAACGCCCAACGTGGCCCAGTGTTTAAAAGTTATATCCCGAAAAGGTTGTGAAAAAATTGTACGACTTGCTTTTGAATTTGCCCGTTCCGAAGGCCGCCAAACGTTACATTGTGCCACAAAAGCGAACATAATGAAGCTATCAGAAGGTATGCTGAAGCGTACCTTTGAAGAAATTGCGCCTGAATACCCGGACATTGAAGCACAGCATATTATAATTGATAATTGCGCCCACCAATTGGTAAAAAAACCTGAACAATTCGATGTAATTGTGACCACTAACATGAATGGCGATATTATCAGTGATCTTGGCTCTGCTCTCATTGGGGGCCTTGGTTTTGCCCCAGGTGCCAATATAGGGGATGATTTTGCCATTTTTGAAGCCGTACATGGTTCTGCCCCTAAATATGCTGGTCAAAACACCATTAACCCTACGGCAGTTCTTTTATCTTCGTTAATGATGTTGCGTCATTTGGGGGAATTTGATGCAGCCAATACAATTGAGCATGCCCTATATGTAACGTTAGGTCAGGGTATTTTAACGCGTGATGTAGCCCTTAGCGGCCATGCCCCGGCTTCTACAACAGCTTTTACAGATGCCATTATCCGCAACCTAGGTCAAAAACACCCAACCTATTGTGAGCGCCCTTATAAACCTATTGTGCTACCAAAAGTCAGCAAGGCCCCTGATTTGATTCATGTCAAAGAAAGAAAAGTAATGGGTGTTGATGTGTTTATTGAAACAACACTAACCCCGGAACAGTTGGGCAAAAACGTGGAAAAATTATGTGAATCAACCTGTTTTTATCTAAAGTTTGTATCTTCACGCGGAGTAAAATGTTACCCAGACGCTCAAACACAAGGAACAGATTTTGTAGACCAAGCACGTTGTCGTTTTTTCCTTAAAAATACCTCGCAAGAAGTATTGGATCATATGATTTTAGAGTTGCTGGAAAAAATTGGCTCAGTCCATAAATGGGGCCATGTGGAAAAATTGCATGAGTTTGATGGGAAACCGGCGTTTACGAAACCCCACGGTGAAGATTAAAAAAGTAGAGGACTAGAAAAACTAAATATGCCCTATAAGTCGCTAAAGGTATTTTTAGGTCTCTGGTTTATTACTTTTAATTTTCTTACCAACAATCTTAAGGCCTCATCTTATGAACCCAAAATAGGATCTCATGTTTTTTTAAAGGGTTGCACAGCTGACCCCCACAAATATTTTGACGAACCACTTAACGTAGCAAATACTATTTATGAAGTACCTAACACCATTGTTGGTATATATAAAAGTCCTTATGGTCGCCCTTTTGAAACCGTAAGCACATCAAGCATCTTTTTAAACGATTCTACAGGACTTCTAAAATATCTTTGTAATTTTTTAGACTTTTTTCGTTACGTAGAACATATTTTTGCCACATGGAAGAAAAAACCAAAAAATAATTTAGCTATCACAAATTATTTATCAAAAGAATGTTCTGGTGTGTTAACCATTACCGCCCAATTGAAAAACTTCAGAGACTTAAAAATCATGAATGAAAAAGGCGATGTTGTTTTGGAAAAACAAATTCATGGCGCAACTTCCTTATATGAAATTAAATATAAGGGAAAAACAGTGGCTTGGGCGGTCGGGTGGCATAAAACATGTGGTGAGTACTACAAATATGTTGATTTTACAGCTTTTCGTGTTTTTTTCCCTATTCTAAAAAATGGAAAAATTCATATTAGCGAACAATTTTTCAATGGAATCTCTCAAACACAATTCAAGGACGTATATCAAAATTCGAATCAGCCAATTTTGGTTGGAACCAACGATTGGGGAAGCGGTGCCGTAGGCTGCTACTATTGTATTCCTCAGTTCATAGCATTAGATGAAAGTAAAGGATTTGTGGAATTAGCCACAGAATCAAGTTTGAAATCCTCTAACTTGCGTATCGGTGCTATTAATTCAGTTCAACGGCTTTTTTGGTTTTC
Organism: uncultured Verrucomicrobiales bacterium; assembly: GCA_964508915.1. Lineage (GTDB taxonomy): Bacteria > Pseudomonadota > Alphaproteobacteria > Paracaedibacterales > CAIULA01 > CAZDVK01. Next base: position 4,841 of record CAZDVK010000007.1, read on the forward strand.
CTATTACAACGATTGGGACAATTTAAAAAACTTACTGCTCAATAATTTTTCAGAAATAATAGATGATTACCAAAATTTTTTTTGGCAACCTAAAAAGCCTGATGTTGTTAAATTAGAAAAGGGAAATTGTGAATCATTCCTAAAAACAACAGAAACTGGTAAAGCGTCAGATATCATAAAAAAATGTTTTCCTTCCTGGTCATAACCGATTTTCTTTTTTGGCCCTGGAACATACATTCACCTAAAAGACCATTGCATAATTCTAAGTTTCCAAAAACTGCAATTCATGTAACGGTCTTCTTAATTGATTCAATCCGATTTGACGTAACAGCATTTTATAAGCTACAAAAAATAATCTTCTTTTTTTAAGTTGGTTCGTTTTTGTGAAATCTTTCCGCTACATTTTATGGGCAATCTCCATTGCTTCAGCCTGCTTTTTTCTAATTTACTACCAACTTCAAAAGCCCGTTTCTTTTGTTCAAAATTTCGAAGGAAAAGAAACGGCTGAGATTGGCGGACCATTCGAATTAACCGATCAAAATAATAAAAATCGAACCCTTCGAGAGTTCCAAGGGAAAATCGTGTTATTATATTTCGGGTATACTTTTTGCCCAGATATTTGCCCGACAGCCCTTCAAAACATAAGCGGAGCGCTGAAAATTTTAGGAAAAGATCGTGATAAAATAGCGCCTATTTTTATAACCATTGACCCTTCACGTGATAAGGTTGAGAATTTAAAAATTTACAGCGGAAATTTTCATCCTGACTTTGTCATGCTAACAGGGAACCAATTGCAAATTGATGAAGTCGTTAAAAAATTTAAAATTTACGTCGCTCGCTCTCAGGAGAAAAAAGGATTAAACGACTATTTAATGGACCATAGTACAATGATTTATATTTTGGATAAAAATGGCCATTTTGTTAAACAAATCCCCCATACGACTGAATCAAAAAAAATTGCTACAGAACTAACAACTGTTTTGTTTCCAAAAACCACTCACCATCACTAAAGGAACGACGTATGTTAATTGTTGCCAATTGGAAAATGAATGGATCCATTTCTTTACTCAAAGAATGTTTGAAAAAATGGCAATCTCAACCAACGGACAACACTATTGTTGTATGTCCACCTTTTCCGTACTTACAATGTGCTCAGGAAAACTCTCGTTTTATCAAAATCGGGGGTCAAACGTGCCATGATCATGAAAAAGGCGCTTATACCGGCCATGTCAGTGTTTTACATTTGAAAGAAACGGGCTGTACGTATGGTTTGGTAGGGCATTCAGAGCGACGCCTACACGATGGTGAAACCAGTGAACAGGTTAGAAAAAAAGCCTCTCTTTTATTAGACCATGGAATAACCCCCATTATTTGTGTGGGTGAAACATTGGAGCAGTACGAGCAGGAAATATCCGAAGAGGTGGTGAAAGAACAGCTTCAAGAATCTATACCACCGTGTGCCGAAAATATTTTCATAGCCTACGAACCTGTGTGGGCTATTGGAACGGGAAAAACAGCAACTGATATTGATATTGCCCAAATGCATGCATTCATCAATAATCATTTTCCAAGCCAGGGAATATTGTATGGTGGGTCTGTTACGGCTGAAAATGCAGGCCGTATTTTAAAACTTCCTCATGTCCAGGGTGTTCTTGTGGGCGGGGCAAGTTTAAAAAAGGACGATTTTTTTCAAATAATTCATTCGTAAAAGCTTAAAAAAACGACCTATTTACCAAACTTTAACCCTTTTGGTGTTAGCGTAAAGGTGGAGGTTAGAATAACCAAAGCTAGTTTGGTTCAAAATGGGGATATGTCCTGTTTTCTTGGTTGGTTAACGTGGATGCGTTGATTGAACAATAAAGAAGATTCTTTTGGCATTTGTATCACAGGCGCCTGTGATATGGGAAGCCACTTGATGATGAGCGGAACTCATGATTGAGCAAAAGCCTAGGGTATAGCCAGGTTTGGTTGTGCCAAGGGGGATTGGGAGACATTTTGTTGAGGCGGCGCGTGGGGTGGGCTGTGTTGGGTTCCCAAAGCAATTGCAGGTGGGCCCCACTTGGGGGCCAAAACTATGCTCGATAAACTCTTTACGCCTAAACCCGGGATCTGAGTGTTTTTAGCCAAACAAACTTTCAATCATAAGCATGCTTTTTCCCAGCAGTTCCTGACAGCAGCCCAAACAGTATCAACCTGAAGGCCTGTCATAAAACAGCTTTGGCTTTGATGGGAAAACCCTTCTGTTTGTCGCAGTTCATCATAGGTTAAAGGAATACGCACAACATAATTACGGTTTTCGCCCGGCATTTGAAAGGGGCCATAATTTTCTTCACGAGATGGCCCAAAAAGACCAATTGTCGGCGTTTTAACGGCGGCTGCCATATGCATTAACCCCGAATCATTTCCTAAAAACAATTGCGCTTTTTGAATGCATGCTGCTGTTTGAATCAGTGTTGGATTGTGGTCAATGGTTGTGAAAAGTTTTTCTTTTGGAAAAGCATCCAACAACCCTTGAATCATGGGTTTTTCATGGGGTGCGGCCATAACCAAAACGGAAGATTCTGGAAAGGTTTGATAAAAAAGGTGAAGTAAGTGAATGAAATTTTCAAGTGGCCACTGCTTTCCTACCCAGTTGGCTGCTGGGCTTAAAGCTAAGAAAGGGCGGTCTGGTAGCCATTTTAGAACAGATTTTTCTGTTTCTTCAGAAACCCATAAATGAGGTGCTTCTAAAGGGATACCGACACATCCTGAAATTTGCGCCACTTTATGTCGCGTATCGTTGGGTATACTTTTCCAAGTTGTACGTTTTTTAGCCCAAAGCATGTAAGCAATACCAGACCCGCGTAGGTCAATCACCCAATCCCAAGAAGTTTTGACAACCTGTTTCCACAAATCAAGCCAGTGAAGGCTGTGTTTTTGTTTTTTAAATTGAAAAAGGTTTTCAAGTAATGGATAGTCCGAAAATAAATCAGCCACCAATGGGTCTGCAGCCACTGTAACCTGAGCTGTTGGATGATTTTTTAAAATATGCTGCAAAACACCCGTTGTTAAAACAGCATCTCCAATTCGGCTACAGGTAATAAATAAAATCTTCATATACGCATTTATATTCTTGAAAACTGGCCCCCAGTATACTAGGAACCTTATGTAGGCACACGAAAAATATAGATTTTCAATCATGAAATACCAAGGTGTTAGTCAGAATAAAGTTTTTGGAGCGACTCTTTTAGTAGCGGGCACAACCATTGGGGCGGGCATGTTGGCGCTTCCCCTCACGTCAGCCGGCGCTGGTTTTTGGAACAGCACAATTCTTTTGGTATCTTTATGGGCTATCATGTGCATCAGCGCATTAATATTTTTAGAAATCATTTTAAAACACGGAAAAAGTGCCAGTATCGCGACCTTGGCAGAAAAAGCTTTTGGCGCATTTGGAAAAAATTTAGCACGCGTTTCTATTTTTTTGCTGTTTCACGCTTTATTAGCGGCCTACATAACAGGTAGTAGCCAAATTATTCGTAACGCTTGCTTAGAACTAGGTGTTGATTTACCCGCTTGGTTTTGGTCTGTAGCTTACGCAACCATTTTTGGCTTTTTCGTTCATTCCTGTACGCAAGCTGTTGATTACGCCAACCGTTTCCTGTTTGGCATAAAAGTTATCATTTTCATTACAATGATTCTTACCCTGGCACCGATAACGCAGCTTGATAATATTACCCACCAACCTGCTAATCTTGACATGCTGTGGTTGGCCATTCCTATATTTTTTACATCTTTCGGGTTTCATGGCAGCTTACCAACGTTAGTTGATTATGTAGGTCTTCATATAAAATCTTTGCGTTTTATCATTATTGTTGGAAGTGCGATTCCCTTAGTTGTTTATTTTATTTGGCAATTTTGCACCTTAGGCGCATTAACCCCAACATCACTTAGCTTATTGAATTCCAACAGTGATGTTTCTGACCTAATTCACCTGCTGGCCAACACCGTTCAGTCAAAAACAATTCACTGGATGATACCTACTTTTTCTTTTTTGGCTATTGCAACCTCTTTTTTGGGGGTTGCCATGGGGCTGTTCGATGCAACAGGCGAAGCGTTTCAAAAAAGTCTTGAAACAGAGCGGTTAGCTATTTCATTGCGTACGTTCGTTCCACCCCTTGTTTTTGCCATATTTTACCCTCATGGCTTTATTATGGCGTTGGGTTATGCGGCCATTGCCCTAAGTGTGTTGGCTATTTTGTTGCCGGTTGCTGTAGCTTGGCAGTGGCGTCAAACCCGTTATGATTTTTCAAAAACTACCTATCAAGTTTTAGGCGGTCGGCCTATGCTTATACTGTGTGGATTAATCGGAGCGTTGGTGATTGCCATTGAACTGGGGCGGTTATTTTTTTAGAAAAGTTTTCATTTTAAGTTTTGCTTTATTGGCTTTTTGGCATGCTCAGTCTAAAGCCTCTGACATACCACCCCTGGATCGAGAAACCAAAAGAGCTGTTTTAAATAAAATACGCCCCGTTCTAGACACGTTAAAAACTTGGCAAGAGGTTGACGCAACCGAAAAATCCAAAAGGTTGTATCAAATACGACTTCAGGCGTTAGAAAAAATATGCCAAAAAAATTCTTTCATTTGGGGAATGTATTATGTTTTTAAACATAACTCTTTACGTACCTCAACAAAACCCTCTACCATCGAAACAGAAATAGAAAACTTAACATATTTTCGGGAAATAATAGAGTCTATTCATATCAAAACTTCCCGTTGGTAAATATTTTTTTAAGAAAGGGCTGAATTGTGATGATTCTTCTTTTACGGTTTGTTTTTCTAGGTTTTATTTTTTACACCACTTGTAATTTTGCCGCATGCATGGATGAAGAGGTTGAATTTTCCCATAAAATGCAAACAGAGGTTAGAAAAAAATTAAGGGGTTTAAACGACACAATTATAAGTTGGGAAAAATCTGGAATAAGCGAAAAATCCCAAAATAAGTACACAAGAAAAATGGCGAGTTTTTATGAGCTATGCAAAACAAATGATTTCCTTAAAAACATTTTTGATATCCATTTTTCAGATTGGATTCCAACTTTAACAGCAAGAAAAGGCCACGAAGTTGTTTTTGAATTTGATGTTGATGCTGAAAAAGCCAGAATTTTTGCCATGCTAGCATCAATTCCAGAACTTTCATCAGGAAAATAAAGGGGTATATATTATGATATTATTCAAATTTTTTGGTGTTTTTTTGTCTTTCTCTGCCTTTTTTAACGGCCAGTGTTCCGTTGTCGAGGAGGATCCTATTTTTAAAACATGCGGCCTTACATTAGAATTGTTAGGCGTATTAAACAGCTGGAAAGAACCCATAAATTCTAGTGGTTTTGATGATAGCGAAATCATAAGCGACGCAACTGGGGTGTACAAAGCACGGCATATCGAAAGTAAGCAAAAAGAAAACTACATACAGACTTTATACCGTGTTTATAAAATTGCTTTATCAGACGGAAGTGGAGAACTAAAAGCCTTATTTGCCCTTTATAACCCAACGTGGTACAGCATTTTTAACTGCATTGATTCTGACCAACCTGTTCCCAGCACAACTTTTTGCATCGAAGATGAAATTGAAACAATGACGGCCATGATCGAAGAACTTGTGCCATTAATAATTCACAGGCTTTATAGATATGCTCATCATTTCGAACACCCCCTTATTCGAAACGTTCGAATAGCTGGTCCCCTTCGCGCAACATATTAATGGCTAAAACCATGGCTTTCGATTGTTTTTGAAAGCCAAACTCTAAAACACCGACGTCATTACTAGAGTAAGCAGCACTTAAATCAGGGGCATCAAACAGAAATTGATCCCCATTCCAGTGCTTCACAGGAACGACTTTATCGCGAATTTTGAATACAAGCTGCTGACCTTTTGCTTCAACTACTAATGTCCCATACAAATTATTTTTAAATTTGCCTTCATAAAGCTTTAACTCACGCATGGGGCGGGGGTTTTGAAGGCGCATAGCCCCTAATTCCCGCTTATAGCTTTCTTGCATTTCTTTAATTTTATCTAGGTTTTTCGTAGACCAGTCGGTGCCATCGTCAATTTTTAAGAACAAATCCATAAATTTTTCACGTAATGCTTCCAGGGCCATATTTACCCGAAGACCACCCAGGTTGGATAAAATTACAATTCCCAGCTGTTGTTCAGGTACAATTAAAATAAGGCTTCGAACAGATGAAAACCCCCCCATGTGGCCAAATGCATGTACTTTTTTACCTTCCACGCCAATATCATGTATAAACCAACCAATACCGTAAGCTACATTTGTATAGCGACTGGGTGGAAATTGAGAATCCGTTGGTTTTAAGCCCAGTATAGAAATATGAGGGGTTCGAAGACGTTCAACTTCGGCTGTTGATATTTTTGGCCCCCCTTCTTGGTTCATATTTTTCAGCTGAAATAAAAGCCACTTATTCATGTCAGAAATAGACGCATTAACGCCAGATGTGCCTGGAAATAAATACAGTTCTTTGGGAAAAGGAATGGTTGTTATTTTTCCTTGAATAAAGGTATGAGGTGCAATTGCATTTACTTGTTTTCTAGGGAATAACCACCCTGTAATTCCTCTGTCAGAACGATAATTCAAAAGACGCTGCCACCAACTTTCAGATATCATTTTTTCGTAAGAAGCGGATGCATCATCCATATGAAGGGGCATAAAAAACCGTTCAGTGAATAGCTCTTCAATTTTTTTACCTGTTACCTTTTCCGCCACAAGGCTAGCTACAGAAAATAAATGGTTTTGATACCCGTAAAATTCTTTAAAAGGCCGTTTTAAAGGCACCTTGGCTAAAGAATCCAGTAATTCTTGCTGCGAAAAGCCCAACTCCCAAAAAGTATCGCCTGAAAAGCTAGGCAAGCCACTTTGGTGACTAACTAAATCTTCCAATGTAAAGGCTTGGCTGACTTCTTCATTTCCAATAAAAAAAGTGGGCAAATACTGACGAACAGGGTCTTTCCATTTTATTTTTCCTTCATCCACAAGTTGGGCTAATAAAGCCGCTAGAAATGTTTTCGTGCATGATGCAATAGGAAAACTTGTATGAATATCAACAGGCTCTTGCGTATCAACGCTTTTAACGCCCATAGCCTCCTCAAAAACAACTTTTCCTTGATATACAATGCCAACTGACACGGCTGGCATTTGCCAATCTTTCATGGCCTTTTGAATATACGCCTTAAATTCAGGAAGAATAGCCTGAACACGATCGTCTGAAAAGCTTGCGCAATAATTAAAAATAAATAAAAAAAGCGTACTAATAATAATTTTATTCATAAAAGTCCATTTTTACCAAATCTTAACTATTTTTCATTATAAGTAGTATTAACAGAAACGAAAATACCCAATTTTTATAAACTCAGGTAGGAGGAAATATCTTATGAATTTAAAGGGAACATTGATTGCGTGTATTACATTTTTAGTCGGTATCGTTGTTATTATTACATACGTTAGCCAAAAAGAACGGTACTTACTGTATCCGTTGGGCAATTCCTTATACATTTTTGATAGCAAAACAGCTACGTTGAATTATTGTAATGATAAAAATTGTCAAATGGTAGCACCTCAAGGGGGCATGATGGATCCATCTTATGCTTCATACGGTGGGCCTATGGCTTTGCCAAACCAAACCGCTGTTATTATGGCGGCACCCGCTATGCCAGCCTATCCGCAAATGCAGCCGGTTATGAATCAGGGGTCATTGCCTCAACCTATGCCAGCGCCATCAGCTCCCATTTTTGGTGGATTTGGCGGCCCTGCGCAGCAACCAATGGTTATGGTCATGCCTCAACCAAGGGCAATGCCTGTTTGCGCTTCTCCTGGAGCAGCAGCGCCATCTGCTGCGTCAGCAGCGGTAAATAACGCTGATGGTGGGGATGCGGGCTCTCCAAGCTCTGCTGGCGGTGATGCTGGATCTGCCGAAGCACCAGCTGCTGATGGTGGTGGAGATGCCGGGTCTGCACCTGCAGAAGGGGGCGATGCCGCTTAAATTTTAAAATTCCTCTCAAATAATTTTGGTAACGGTCCATCTTCTGGCATAATACGCCCTTAGGTGTGACCGTTTATCAAGTTTTATTATGGATTTAATTTCTCTCACCCAGACCTTGCTTCAGTTTGAAAGTATTACCCCAAAAGATGAGGGGTGTTTAGACTTTATTGAGTTTTTTTTGAAAGGTTTGGGGGCTGAATGCCACCGATTACCCTGCCATGATGTAGACAATTTATACGCAAAAATAGGTTATGGACCCAAAGTTTTTTGTTTTGCCGGTCATACAGACGTCGTACCACCCGGTGACTTAACCCGCTGGTCTGTACCCCCTTTTTCAGGTCACTGTCATAGCGAAGCCCTTTATGGTCGCGGTGCTGTGGATATGAAAGGGGCTATTGGTGCCTTTTTAAAAGCTCTTTACGATGTGGTAACGGGCCCTGGAATTCCAAAAGGTTGGGCAATTGCGGTTATGTTAACATCTGATGAAGAAGGCCCTGCCCTTTATGGCACGCAACATATTTTAAAATGGCTGCAGCAAAATCAGAAATCTTTAGATTTATGCTTGGTGGGGGAACCAACAAATAATGCATACATAGGTGATACTGTTAAAATAGGGCGACGTGGCAGCTTAAATATTCACCTGACTGTTGATGGTTTAGGCGGACATGTGGCGTACCCAAAAGCGGCGCGAAACCCCATCCCTGCCCTTCTTGCCTATTTAAATGTACTGTTCGAAAACCCATTAGATTCTGGTACAGATGAATTTCCACCATCCAATTTAGAAATCACGTCTATTGATGTTGGAAACCCAACCACCAACGTTATACCTAATCAGGCATCGGCCCGGATGAACGTTCGATTTAACCCTTTGCACAGCGGAGAAAGCCTGAAACATTGGTTCTATGAAAAATTAAAACCCATTCAACAGAAATTTGGTTCTGCCTATACCTTTACATTAAACATGGACGTAAGCTCTGAACCTTTTATGACCCGAGATGCAAAATTGGAATCGCTTATTTCTGATGCCATTCAATCTGTCACGGGGCAGCAGCCTGACTTGAGCACCAGTGGGGGAACGTCGGATGCCCGATTTATTCAGAAAATATGCCCTGTTGTAGAGTTTGGCCTTATCAACAAAACGGCCCATCAACCTGACGAGCATGTCATGATTGATGATTTGAACTTATTGAAAGATATTTACGAAGCAATCATTAAAAATTTAGCATCGTAGCAGCTGTTTCTTCACGTATGCCTAATTTTTTCACTTAGATATTTGCCAAAAGCTTGAGTTAATTGAACAATAACTACAAGAATGAGCACGATGATAATCATCAAAGTTGTATCATACCGTTGGTACCCATAGCGAATAGCTAGATCACCCAAACCACCGCCGCCCATTGTTCCGGCCATGGCTGAAAAACCAATCAGGTTAATGATAATTGTTGTGTAAGAGCCAACCAAACCTGGTAACGCTTCCCACATTAAAATGTGGCGAACAATTTGACTGTGTGACATACCCAATGAAAAACCCAAATCGTGAAAACTTTTGGGTACATCGCACAACCCCTCTTCCGTGGACCGGGCTATTAATAAAATAGCGCACACACTCAGTGGAATAATGGCAGCCTCTGTTCCGATAGACGTGCCAACAAATAGGCGCGTTAATGGTATTAAAAGAACTGTCAGAATGATAAACGGAATGGACCGCAACATGTTAATGATAAAACTAAAAGGTTTATAGCAGATTTGTAAGCTACCCAACCCACGGGGAGAAGCCACAAACATAAAAGCCCCTAAGGGAACACCTAAACAAATACCAATAACAGAACTGACAGAAACCATGGTTAAAGTCTGACCCAGGCTGCTTAAAATAATGGTCATTAAGTTAATATTTAAGAGTTCCATGACATATATCCTAAGGGAAAAACATTAACGTGATTTTCTTTTAAAAATGTCACAACTTTTTCTAAGGTTTCTTCATCATAAGAAAAAGATATAATCAAGTGTCCATATGTATGGCTAGCCACGTGATTGAGGCTGCCCGTTATAATGTTGGGCAAAATGCCCCACTTTTGGGTCAACATGGCCATTAAAGGTTGTGTCGCTGCCTGATAGTCAAAAACAAGTTTAAGAACCACATCTTGATTTGGTTTGTTTTGTATTGGGTTCTTTTTTATTTTTCTTTCCAAGAATTCAGGAAGTTGATCGTGAAATAAATCTGACAACAGCCCTTGGGTAATGGTGTGCTTTGGATGACTGACAAGGGAATCTATGGCGTTTTCTTCGACAATTTTTCCATGATGCAGAACAAAAACATAGTCTGCAAAGGTTTTAAGGACTGTCATGTCATGGGTTACGAAAACGATAGTAAGCCCCAATTCATGCCGTAATTTTTTCAAAAGATTCAGAATTTCAAGGGTTGTTTGCGGGTCAAGGGCTGATGTAAATTCGTCGCACAGCAATATTTTACATTCGCCAACAAGCGCTCGTGCAATGGCTACTCGCTGTTTTTGGCCGCCACTTAATTCACTGGGGTAGTTTTTTGCATGAGAGCTTATTCCAACAAGGTGCAATATTTGATTAATTTTCTCTTTTTGCTGTTCTGCGGGCATTTGGCTGCCCAATAAGGCTAACCGAACATTTTCGTAAACTGTTTTGTTATTTAATAAATTAAAACTTTGAAAGACAATGCCTATTTTTTTTTGAAGGATACGTTGTTTTTGCAAAGACGCGTGAGACATTTCTTCATTTTCTATCACCACACGACCATGGCTTGGTTTTTCTAATCCATTTAAGCAACGAAGCAATGTGCTTTTTCCAGCACCACTGGGACCGATAATTCCACAAATTTGCCCCTTTGGAATAGCCAAATTTATATCTGCCAAAATATTCTTTTGTTCACCGTTTTGATAAAAATGATGAGAAAGATTTTCTACTTTTATATGACAAGAAATAGACATATGAAATCTCAGGATAGATTAAGCAAATCCAGAGCGGCCCAAAATACCAACAAGATCATCCAGCTGCTCTAAATTATGAAAGTGCAAAGATAATATACCTGTATTATTTTTAATAACAAGCTTTGCTTGCACGCCAAGGGCTTGGCCAATTTTTGCAGCAATCAATTGTGCGTCAGCTAAAAGAGGATCTTCAGACTGCCAGCCCCCCATAAAGCCATTTTTACTGGAAGATTCTGCACCTTTGTTTTGGCTGAATCGTGATTTTTTAACTAAGTTTTCAGTATCACGCACAGATAGCTTTTGAGAAACAATTTCATGGGCCAGTTGCTCTACATTTTCGGTATTAATTAATGCACGGGCATGGCCTGCACTTAATGTACCGTCATGCAGAAGATTTTTAACACTGTCTGGTAACTGATTCAGTCGTAAAATGTTGGCCACATAACTACGGCTTTTACCCAGGGCATAAGCCACCTGTTCTTGTGTTTTACCGTAAGCTTCAATAAGCTTTTTTAAAGATTCAGCTTCTTCCAAAGGGCTTAAGTCATGGCGTTGAAGGTTCTCAACCAACCCCATTTGAAGGGCTTCTTCATCTGAACAAGCAACCACAAGGGCTGGAATCGTTGTTAATCCCGCTTCTTTTGCGGCACGCCAACGCCGTTCACCGGCTATGATTTCATAATTTCCCTCAGAAATAGAACGTAACAAAATGGGCTGCAAAACCCCTTTCGACCGAACAGAAGCAACAAGATCGCTCATTTTTTCAGGGTCAAAACTTTGACGTGGCTGCATGCGCCCGGCTTTGATTTGTTCAATAGAAATTAAATGGGGCTGTAGGCTTTCATTCCCTTCACCATCAATTCCCAGGTCACCGAACAATGCAGATAAACCGCGACCTAAATTTTTTGAAGCTGACATTATTCTTTTTCCTTTTCTAAAATTTCCTTTGCTAAGCTCATATACGCCTGGGACCCAACGCACCCTACGTCATACAATAAAACAGGCTTACCATGAGACGGTGCCTCAGATACGCGAATATTCCGGGGAATAATGGTTTGAAAAACCTTATTTTTTAGATGATAACGAACATCTTCTGCAACTTGGGCACATAAAGAACTGCGTTTATCGTACATTGTTAAAAGAACACCAAATAATTGAAGCTGTGGATTGGATGTTTTTTTGATTTTTTGAATTGAATTCAGTAAGTAACTTAAGCCCTCTAACGCATAGTATTCGCATTGCAACGGAACCAAGACGGCATCAGCGGCTGTTAAGGCATTCAGCGTCAAAAGCCCCATCGATGGCGGGCAGTCAATAATAATGTAGTCAAACATGGGGCGGTATGGGGCTATCATCTCTTTAAACAAGAATTCCCTTTTTGGGATACTAACCAGTTCAACTTCGGCACCAACAAGTTGAATGCTGGCGGGAATCAAGCTAAGCCCTGGGACACTTGTTTTTAACAGTGATTCACCAATGGTGCTTTTTTTTAAAAGAACCGTATATACGTTATTTGGATTGTTTTTTTGCAAAACACCAACGCCCGTCGATGCGTTAGCCTGTGGGTCAAAATCAACCAACAAAACCTTTCGGTTAACGGCTGCTAAAGCTGTTGAAACGTTAACGGCTGTCGTTGTTTTTCCAACTCCGCCTTTTTGATTGGCAACAACAATTACCTTAGCCATTCTTTTCCTCAACATTTTGAACCACAACTATTTTAGACATGTCGTTCGTACAACTGTCAATGAGGTTATAATCGAAATTCCATTTTTTTTGGGCAGCCATAATTTCTTCTGCATATGTTTTTCCTTTTGGAAAAATTCCAACAGTTGTTTCACGTGAAACATTTTTCTGAATTTGCAAAAGCCCAACAAGAGATATGAAGGCACGCGCCGTGACAACATCAAAGGATTTTTGAATAGTAAAAGCGTCGTTTGTTATCAGCTCGTATTTTAAATCCAATTGGCGGCGCACCTCTTCCAAGAAAATAATTTTTTTCAGGTCAATTTCACAAAGGGTTATAGGGTGCCCTATAATTGACAAAATCACCCCCGGAAACCCCCCGCCACTTCCCACATCCAAACACTGATGATTTAATGAGCCAATGATGGATGAAATTTGATAGGAGTCAATAATATGCCGAACAGCTAAATCATCCAAATCATGTCGAGATGACAGATTTGTTTTTTTACCCCATTTCAGATAAAGGGCTTGAAAAAAATGAAGCTTGTCTATTGTTTCACGTGAAACATTTTTAAAAAAAGGCAAGTCAGATAAATTCATAAGAAAAAAACAAAAAAACCAATGAAACAACTTTAGTCAGGAAAAGAATCAAAATCAAGAAATTCCAGTCAGTAGTAGATGGAAAAAATAGGTGATCGAAATCTAGGTAATCACATAAATAATTATAAAAAATAGGGTGGTTAGACATATGGATATGATCGCTGACAAATAAATCTTTTTTTTGATCTCTGGGTTTTTCGGGGTTCCTGGCATTTGTTTTTCGTCAGCAGTCGAATCAATCACAACACCAACAGGTAAAAGCATTAAAAAAACAACCCAAAAAGCAATTTGAAAAACAACAAAAATATTAACAAGTGTCATTCAGAATATTCTATGTGTGGTTCAGCCCCGAATAAACGAACCATGTTTATGACGGCATCTGTTGCTTGAGATAATAAGTCACGATCTTGCCCTTTAATAACAAGAGTTGTTCCCACATCCGGTGGTGTTCGATAAAAAGGGTAACTGCCTATGGAAATAGATGGAAAATCATTCTGAATGGCGGCTAAGGCATCTCCAATAACACCTTCGTGCAAATTAGATGTCACACTGTTTGTGTAAAAAGGAGCGCCCCTTTGAAGGGTCGGCAAAATTTCAGATAACATCCCCTTCATAACAGATGGCATGCCTGCAAGCACGAAAACATTTTCTATTTGGAACGATGGAACACCACTGACGGGGTTTGGTATCAACGCTGTGATTTTTTCTGGCATCAAAGCCATACGGGCGCGAATACTGTTAAAACGGTCATTATATCTGTCTTTAATAATCTGCAAAGCCTCTTGATTTTCAACAAGCTGTTGGTCAAAAGCCTTGGCAATAGAGGCTGCTGTAATATCATCATGGGTTGAGCCAATACCACCTGTTGTAAAAACGTATGTATGTTGGCCCCTCAAAGCGTTCACAGCTTCTATAATTTTTTCTTCTATGTCTGGAATAATACGCACCTCAGCCACTTCAATACCTAAGGGCAATAATTCAAGGGCAATGTGGCGATTATTTGTTTCAAGGGTGCGCCCTGATAAAATCTCATTACCAATAACAACAACGCCAGCTGTTAACTGTAAGTTTTCCATAGTCAAATACCTAAAACTATTTTTTCTTTTTATAGCCCATAACAACCATAAGGGTTAACAAGGAAATAATGGCAATAATTCCGCTTCCAATAAATGCTTTGGCTTCGCCATAGTGTTGAGACAAAAATCCAGCGCCCATATCCGCACAAAAGGCTGCAATGGCGCTGATGATGTAATAACACCCAAACCCAGTACCTCTTAAATTTTCTGGAACTTTTTGGGCAACAAGAGACACAAAAATATTTTGTGTAATCCCATACTGAATACCCCAAAATAAAACGCCAATAAATACAGCAGTCAATGAACCTGCTGTTGCTAAAACCAAATCAGCCAGAACAATAAAAATAATACCGATGGCCAACAGCCAGTACCGGTTCATACGGTCAGCTAAAACCCCAATGGGGTAAGAAGCAGCACACCACCCGGCGTTAAACAACATCATAATGGCAGGTGCATAGGTGCTAGCTAAACCAAAATTCATATGGGCATGAAGAATCAGGAATGTTTCGCTCATGCGGGATAGCATAAAAATGGCGTTTACAATCATCAAAAGCCAAAAAGAATGCCCCAGCAATTTAAAGTTAGACAAACGAATAGTTGTCCGACGTTTGGGGGTGGGTAAAGGAACTTCCGCAGATACAGCTGAATGGTCAAATTGTTTCGGTTCTTTCACCATAATCAGCAAAACAGCAAAGGCGATAAATGCAGGAATAGATGCAAGCCAAAACACTTGTTGAAAATTATTATGGGTCCAAATCATAGCAAAAATGCCGCATACAGCCCCTAAAAAAGAACCAGCAGTTCCAAGGCTTCGCTTTAATCCATAGGATGCACCAATTCGGTTAGCCGGTGCCACATCGGCCACCATGGCATCACGGGGGGTTGCTTGAATTCCGTTACCAAAACGTTCCATCAGCCGCGCTGTAAAGACGCTTCCAAAAGAATTCGCCATGGCTAATAAAGGCCTACTAAAAACAGAAAGCATATAGCCAAATATCATGACAGGCTTGCGTCGACGCAGGTAGTCACTGAACATACCTGAAAAAAGTTTCATGGCATAAGACGACCCTTCAGCCATGCCTTCTAAAAAACCAATCCAGGTTGTTGAAACGCCTACTAGAGTTTTCAAATAAATACCAGAAAAACTGTAAATCATAACAAAGGAAAGGTTGATTAAAAACATCATGCTTCCCAATATCCAAACAGTCTTTGGAATTGGCTGTTTAGCTTTAGTGTCGGGCAAAACCTCTTCCATGGACATTCAAAGAACCCTTAACTATTTTAATTTTTTAGAATAAAACTTCCTTATCTAGCAGTAAGTTAACTGATTCTGGCTTCTTGAGCAATTTTTTTCTACCTTGAGTCATTGTATTTTTGTTTGAATTGCATCTAAAGAGACCCTATCATTAAGCCTATCGAACATTTTTTGAAGGAATAAACTTGGTGGCGTTTCAACGGCGTGCCCACGTGGAAATTATTCGTTTTGATCAGGTTAGTTTGTACTACCCCGAAGGGTCACCTGTATTTTACAATTTGAATTATTCTTTCTTTGCTGGTGGTTTTTATTTTTTAACAGGGCCCAGTGGCGCGGGTAAATCATCTTTATTAAAGTTGGTTTATCGTGGTATTCGACCCACAGAAGGGGCTGTCCGTGTGTTTGGCCGTGATGTGAATACTATTTCAGGTCGTGAACTTCCTTTATTTCGTCAACGTATGGGGCTTGTTTTTCAAGATTGTCGGCTTTTAAACCACCTAAGCGCCCTTGATAATGTGGCCTTGCCTATGAAAATCACCGGGGTCGATGTACGTCGATGCCGCTCTTATGCCAAAGAATTACTTCACTGGGTTGGGCTGTCTAATCAAATGGGGCATTTGCCAGACATGTTGTCTGATGGCCAAAAACAACGTGTGGCTATTGCCCGGGCCGTTATCACGCGGCCTTTGTTGCTTTTAGCGGATGAACCAACGGGTAACGTGGATGATGCGGCTGCTTATAAATTGATGATGCTGTTTGAAGAATTAAATAAAATCGGGACAACCATCGTGATGGTCACCCATAATCAAGGTATCGTCAAAGCGTTCCCTTATCCCGAATTGCAGCTGAATCAAGGTCAAATTATCACCCAACATCCTCAGCGATTTCAAGAAATTCAAAGGGGCTAAAATATGAGCAAAAAAAATAACACGGTGGATTTTATTGAAGATATTCCCATTAGTCAGGAAGGGAAACGTCCATTTTTACCTTGGATTATGGGGTTGTTTACCTTATTTCTTGTGGTCGTCTTGGCATGCACGTTATCTTTAGGGGGAACTTTTTTAAGGTGGAATCAGCAACTTACCAATAAGTTTACTATTGAAATTCCCAATGTCACCATTATCCAAAACCCCACAGATGCAGCCGACAGTCACCAGAACCTGCCGTCAACAGCTGTGCAAGCGGTCATGGAAATTCTTAAAACGTATCCAAGCGTTATCAAAGCGGAAGTTGTTGAACAAGATCGTTTGTTGAATTTAATCAAACCGCTCATTGGAAATATTGAACTATTAAATGACCTGCAGCTTCCTATTTTAGTAGACATGGAAACCCTATCCAGTGCAGATTTTCCCGTGCAAGAGCTGCGGGAAAAATTGAAGCCTATTTCAGAACTTATTCGGGTGGAACCTCATGCCCGTTGGCAGCAAACCTTATATACCTTTGGTAAAGGAATACAAACCTTATCCTTTGGGATGATGACTTTTATTATCATGATGATTTTTCTGGTTGTTGGCTTTGTAACGCGTTCAAGCTTGGCAACCTATGAACCTCAAATTAATGTGTTACGTCTAATGGGCGCAAAGAATAGCTACATTGCAGGGCATTTTCAAAAACATACATTCCTTCATTGTCTTAAGGGCGGCGGTCTTGGCGCCTTGGCAGCTTTGCCCATGGTTTACGGGATTTCGTTTTTTGCAAAAAAAATTGGTCTGCCTGAATTGTTTAAAGATATTATTTCTTTAGAATTGCTTATTCTGTGTGCCGCACTTCCATTGTCTTTAGCTGTTTTAAGCATTATTGTTTCACGTATTACAATCGTTAGAACGTTGGCGCGTTTGGAATATTAACGGGAATGTACCGCTGTATTACTGTTTTTTTAGTTAGCATAATCGCCTTGTGGCTGGTTGGCCTTGGCATTTTTTGGATTACAATTCCAAAAAAACCCACGGATCTTCATACCCCAACAGATGCTGTTGTTGTGCTAACAGGTGGTGCTGGTCGTGTTCAGCTTGGTTTTTCCCTGATGGAACAAGGGCTTGGAAAAAAATTGTTCATCAGTGGCGTTCCACCCACCGTTAAAATTAAGGATTTAGCTGCTGTCCAAAAAACCCCCCCTAAAGATAGCGTTAAGGAAGCAACTGATTTAGGACACGAAGCAGAAAACACCCGTGAAAATGCGCAAGAAGTGGCCCGATGGGTTATCAATGAAAAAATACAAAGCGTTCGCCTGGTAACAGCTTGCTTTCATATACCTAGAAGTATTCTAGAGATTCGGAAAATTCTACCCACTCTAACAATCATTCCGCATCCGTTAGAAATGAATACCATGACAAAGAAATCATTTTTCTTTTTGATTCAAGAGTTTCACAAATATATGTGGGCACGAATATTTTTCTAAAAGTTTAGTCCATACCTTCATCTAGGCTGCCAATGCTACCGTCATCACGAACAGTTGGTCTGCTTCCACCATCATCACCATCATCACTTTCCACAGATGTTTCATATCCCGTTGCAACAGAAGATGCACCTGAGACAGAAAAATGAGCGTCCCTAGCATCAACTGCAGGTTCTGCGGTTTGCTCATCGAACCCTAAAACGAAAAAAGGAGAACTCGGGTCATTTGGATTGAATCTATCAGAGAGATGAATAGCTATGAGCCGTGATGGCTTCGCACATCCATCAACAATCGCACACCCATCAACAGCTGGGGTTGGGGCCCTTGACGCGTGATACTGGTCCCAATCAAAAGGGGCTATGGGGGCAGGTCTACTTAAAACCTTTGGAGCACCACCTTCGGTAGAATCATAATCTGTCTCACTTGTTGGGGGAATGGGCAGTGGTCTGCTCACCCTTAAATTCTGTACAGCTAGTCCCAATCTGTTTGTGATATCTGACAAAACACCAGACAAAAATTCTGCAGCAAAGCCGCTAGAAAAATTAGAAACAAGAATGAAGATGGTCAAGAATCGAATCATGAAAGCGTCTCTTCCAAACAAAATACTTTTAAGAAATTTTAATTAAATTTTTTTATTTAGCAATGAAAAAATTTAAAAAGGAAATTTTTGTATCAAAAAATCACCCCCTGGGTCCGTTTAAACCATCTCGAATTTTTCAGTTGAATCCAAAAGCCCCATCAGGCATTACTTAAATAACAGTTTATTCACTTTGAACAAGGCACAGGATGACAGGAAATTTAATGCAAGGTAAGCGTGGACTTATTATGGGCTTAGCCAATGACTATTCATTGGCATGGGGAATCAGTAAAGCTCTGGCATCTCAGGGGGCGCAGCTGGCCTTCACTTATCAAGCAGAAAGCCTTAAAAAACGAATTGAACCCTTGGCTGATAGCTTAGGGTCTAAAATCCTTTTGCCTTGTGATGTCAGTCAAGAAGGGGCCGTTGCCCAAACATTTGAAGAAATTTCTCACATTTGGCCAACTATCGATTTTGTGGTTCATTCTTTGGCGTTTTCTGACAAGGAAGAACTAAAAGGAAAATACGTTAATACGTCCCGCGGTAATTTTCTGAATTCGTTGGATATTTCTTGTTATTCCTTTACAGAAGTATGCCGCGAAGCAGCCAAATTAATGCCCAACGGTGGTTCCTTAATTACATTAACATACTATGGTGCTGAAAAAGTAATGCCCCACTACAACGTGATGGGAATTGCCAAAGCAGCCCTAGAGGCCAGCGTGCGCTATTTAGCTGTGGACCTAGGTGGCGATAACATTCGGGTTAATGCTATCTCAGCAGGCCCTGCCAAAACGTTAGCGGCATCAGGAATTGGGGATTTTCGGTATATTTTAAAGTGGAATCAATATAATTCCCCATTAAAACGCAACATTACCATTGATGATGTAGGTGGTTCTGCCCTTTATTTATTAAGTGATTTAGCCAGTGGCGTCACCGGCGAAGTACACCACGTAGATTGTGGCTATCATGTGGTGGGTATGAAATCTGTAGATGCGCCGGATATTACCGTTGAAAAAACCGCATCTTAAATAATAGAAGAAGGAGAGGGCGCACCTTGCTAAGAAACTTTATTGTCGTATTTGTCAGTTTCATTCTTCAATCCTATGCAACACCTCAACATGGTGTTGCAACCTTTGGCACCCCAAAATATACAGCCCAATCCCCACATTATGATTACGTCAATCCAAAAGCACCCAAAGGCGGCTCTATGCGATTCGCCGCCCTTGGAACCTTTGATAATTTTAATCCATTCATTGTAAAAGGCGTTGCCGCATCAGGTCTTGATAAGTGTTATGCCACTTTATTGGCACGATCTTTGGATGAGCCAGCCAGCGGTTATGGGTATGTGGCTGAAACAGTAGAGGTGGCCCCTGATTTAAGTTGGGTTATTTTTAATTTAAACCCTAAAGCCACCTTTGCAGATGGCAGCCCTATGACCGCCGACGATGTTATTTTTTCTTTCAATTCCTTGAAAGAAAAAGGTGTGCCTATGTACCGCACTTATTATAAAGCTATTCAAAGCGTTGAAAAATTATCTGACCATGCCATTAAGTTTTACTGTCCCGGTAATAAGAACAAAGAAATTCCTGTTATTTTGGGTCAATTGCCGGTTTTATCCCAAAAATATTTTGAAACCATCAAATTTGATGAAACATCTTTAAAGCTACCTTTATGTAGCGGCCCCTATACGGTTAAAGAATTAGAGCCTGGACGTTTTGTTTCCTATGAACGCATCAAAAATTGGTGGGGTGACACTATATTCAGCCAAAGGGGCCTAAATAATTTCGATGTCGTTCGTTATGATTATTACCGCGATAGCAACGCCATGTTTGAAGCCTTTAAAACGGGCCAAGTCGATTACCGTTATGAAAATACATCGCGTTTATGGGCCATAGGGTATGACTTTCCAGCCGTTGAAAAGGGTGCTGTTGTTAAAAAAACGTTCCCTGTGCGTGAATACGGCTTTACTTACGGGATTTTCCTGAATACGCGCAAACCTTTTTTTCAAAACCGCCTGGTGCGTCAAGCCTTGACGTCTCTATTCGACTTTGAATGGGCCAACAAAAATTTGTTCTATGGCTTATATAGCCGAAATTACAGCTATTTTGCTGATGGTGCATTTGATTCTTTTGGGAAATTAGAACCTGCTGTCAAAAAAGTTTTAGAAACTTATGCCGGCAAAATTCCTGCCGAAGCGTTAACAGATGATTTTACATTGCCAAAATTTACATCTGAAGCTAAATCACGAACTATTTACGACACTGTTTTAAAACTTTTAAAAGAAGCTGGTTGGGTAATTCGTGGTCAAAAATTGGTGAATGAAAAAACGGGTGAACCCCTCCAGTTTGAGCTTTTGATTTATGAACAAGGTCTTCAAAAGGTGGCCCTTCACTATAAAGGATGTCTTGAAAAAATAGGTATTACACTTGCCATTCGTATGGTTGACGTATCTAGCTATATAGAACGTTTAGAAAAATACGATTTTGATTGTGTTTTTCACGCTTTAGGTCAAAGCCCAACGCCTGGAAACGAACAACGAGACATGTGGACAAGTCAGGCAGCTAAAACTCCTAACTCACGAAATGTGGCCGGTATTGCTGACCCTGTTGTAGACGACTTGGTTGAAAAAATGATTGAAGCACAAACTTACGAAGATCTGACAATCTATACGAAAGCTTTGGATCGTGTTCTATTGTTTGGCTATTATATGGTCCCTGGGTGGAAAATTGGAGCCAGCCCCGTTGCCTATTGGGACAAATTCTCTATGCCTGAAACATTACCGTCTTTTGAACCTTTTAACCCCAGCACGTGGTGGTTTGATGCCGAAAAAAACAAAAAAGTACAAGCATTTTTGGGGCACACACATGATGCTAAACCTCAAAAAACTGGGAGTTTTTGGGGTAAAATTAAGTCTTTTCTTGGAGTTTCATGAAACAATATATTCTTAAGCGCCTTCTTTTGATGGTACCAACACTGTTTGGTATTATGTTGGTTAATTTCGCCATTGTGCAAATCGCCCCCGGGGGGCCTATTCAACAGATTATTTCGAAAATTCGGGGCAGCGGGTCAGACCTAGATAACCGGTTGTCTGGCGGTGGCAGTGATTTTGGCGCCCATGATCAAACTATTTCAGATCATCACGAGTCTTCTTATCGGGGGGCACAAGGTATTGACCCGGCGTTTATTAAAGAACTGGAAAAACAATTTGGCTTTGATAAGCCTGCCCATGAACGTTTTTTTAAGATGATTGGCAATTATTTAACTTTTGATTTTGGAAAAAGCTATTTTCGGGATCAATCTGTTATTTCGTTGCTAGCCTCTAAGCTACCTGTTTCTTTATCTTTAGGGCTGTGGACAACCCTTTTAATTTACTTGATTTCTATACCCCTTGGCATTCGAAAAGCCGTGAAAGATGGCACAGCCTTTGACATTTGGACCAGTGGCGTTGTCATTATTGCTTATGCCGTGCCCAGTTTTTTGTTTGCCCTATTTCTGATTGTTTTATTCGCCGGCGGCAGTTTTTTTAATATTTTCCCCTTACGGGGTTTATTTTCAGATAATTGGGCCCACCTAAGTTTTTTTGGCAAAGCGACAGATTATTTGTGGCACCTTGTTCTTCCTATCACCGCCATGGTCATGAGCGGGTTTGCCAAGCTTACGCTTTTAACAAAAAATTCCTTTCTGGAAGAAATCAATAAACAGTACGTGCTGACCGCCCGGGCTAAAGGCCTAACCAATAACCAAGTGCTGTATGGTCATGTATTTCGAAATGCCATGCTTGTGGTTATTGCAGCCTTTCCGGCGGCTTTTATTCACATTTTTTTCACGTCATCCTTGTTAATTGAAGTTTTATTTTCGCTAGATGGCCTTGGTTTGCTTGGGTTTGAGGCAGCCACCAGCCGTGATTACCCGGTTATGTTTGGAACATTGTATATGTTCACCCTTTTGGGTATGTTCATGCATTTAATCGGCGATCTAATGTATATGCTGGTGGATCGTCGTATCGATTTAACTGCGTCACGGGAATGATAAAGAATAGGGATAGGCAAAATGATTGGTTATAAAAAATTTGGTCAAGGCCCGCAGAAAATTTTTCTTCTTCACGATTGGTTTGCCGATTCCACAAGCTATATTTCTTTAATAGATCAAATGGACAAAGCCCGCTTTACATTTGTGTGTATGGATATGCGGGGGTATGGTCAGTCACGCCATATAGCAGGGGTATGCAGCGCAGAAGAAGCAGCCAATGATGCATGGGCTTTGATTGACTATCTGAAATGGGATCAGTTTTCTGTTATTTGCCATTCGATGAGTGCTTTGGTCGTATGCGCCATGCTATCCCAAAAACAGGACCCTATTCAGAAAATTATAGGCATCACGCCTGTGCCACCATGCGGCGCCCCCGTTCCAGAAGATATTTTTTATGTTATTGAAGCAGCCGCCTTGGGAGACAGGGAAATTGCGACTCAAGTTATACAGTTTATGACGGGTCACCAACAAACAGAAAATTTCGTAAAAGAAAAATTGGACTGCTTCTTAGCCGCTTCAGTCCCCGAGGCCCGTTTGGCATATGCACACATGTTTACCCAAACAGACCTGTCAGCACAAATTCAAGGAACAACCACACCCATTCTAACCATCACAGGCGAACACGATGCAGAAAACTACAGCCCCGACGTGATGCTTAAAACTTTTGGTGTATGGTTTAAGAACCACAAAAACACCCCCGTCACGGGCTGTGGGCATTTCCCCGAAACGGAAAATACCCAAGGCCTTGTGGAGGCTATCAATAACTTCCTCTTAAACTGACTTTATCACGACCACTAAAATCAACAGACATATCAACGTATTTTGTTGGTTGTTTTTTTGCAGAAATGATGGAATCCATCTGCTCAATACGACGCCTTGTTTCCAAATCTATAAAGCCCAAAGCTTCCTGCAAAACCACCATAGTTTGAGACATGTTCTTGTCATTGTACTTTTTTACAAATCGCTTAATCCATCTTTGCGCGTCGTACAAATCATACAATTCATTGATCAAATCAATGGCTTGATCATCCCCTTTTTGGTTGCTTACATTCACGAAATCGCTCCGCTTTTTTTCTAGAAGTTCCATCATCTTTTTTCCCCTTACGAAAGTTAAATTTATGTCATGGCGTATTAATGCCTTTTTAGTGTTTTTCTGGCCACCTGGAACAAAGTACAGGTTTAAAAATCACCCACCCTGGACACCGCAGAAACATTTAAGTTTTGCAAAAAATGAAAAGGACATATGCAAAACAAGCGTCAGAAAGCCTTAAAATTTACAAATTTAAGGCCTATTTCCTTATGCTTTAGCAATGCGATATAGTGGAAGAGGTTTACTTAATATGGTTTTTGATGCTTATACCCTCTGAACGCATTCAACGCATACAGCCATCGGCTACGCTGGTATTAAATGCTAAGGCAGCTGCTTTGAAGGCAGCGGGGAAGCCTATTATTAATTTAACCGTGGGCGAGTTAGATTTTGATACGCCATCATGGATTTGTGACGCCGCCATAGAGGCGATGAAGCAGGGGCTAACCCGCTACACATCCACCGATGGCATGCCTGCCTTAAAAAAAACAATCCAAAACAAAATACAGCAAACATACGGCCTTGAATATGAGCTGCCCGAAATAACGGTTGCCAATGGGGGAAAGCAAATAATTTTTAATGCTTTGCTGGCAACCTTAAACCATGCGGATGAGGTTATTATTCCAGCACCCTATTGGGTGTCTTACCCAGAAATGGTGGCATTATTCGGTGGCAAACCCCGTTTTGTTGTTTGTCACGAAGCAAACGGCTTTAGATTAGACCCCAAAGATCTTGAGAAGGCCATCACCCCCAAAACGCGCTGGGTTATTTTAAATTCGCCCTGCAATCCAAGTGGGGCAATTTATACAAAAGATGAATTAAAAGCTTTAGCAAGGGTTCTGTATGCCAACACCCACGTTTGGGTTTTGTGTGATGATATTTATGAAAATCTTATTTACGATGGCCATATATTTCATAGCCTTGTCAAAATAGAACCACGCCTTAAGTTTCGTACCTTAATCGTCAACGGTGTTTCAAAATCGTATGCCATGACAGGGTGGCGTATTGGTTATGGTGTGGGGCCAGCTGACCTGATTCAGCTTATGAATATAGCCCAATCGCAAAGTACGTCGAATGCATGTTCCATTTCACAAGCCGCAACTATTGCGGCGCTGGAAGGGCCCCACGATTTTTTAAATGATTGGCGCCATAAACTTGTTGAAAGACGCGATGCAGCGTTTGACAAAATAAATTCCATTCAGGGCCTCAGTTGCATTAAACCAGAAGGGGCATTTTATTTGTATGTTAATTGTGAAGCGCTTATAGGCTCCACAACACCAACAGGTCAAATTATCGACACAGATACCCAATTATGCGAATACCTTCTGGAAAAAGCCCATGTTGCTTTAGTCAGCGGCGCTGCTTTTGGATTATCGCCATACTTTCGTATTTCTTATACAGTCTCTATTGAAAATCTGGTTACAGCGTGTGATCGTATTCAAAAAGCCCTCAATCAATTGAAAAAATAAGCCTAAAAAGGCTTTTGTTAAAATAAATGAAAAAACATATAACTTTTATTTTTTATGCCTAATAGGTTTTTGCGTTACTTGTTTTTCTGAAATTATACAAACAAGTGATATTAAAATTATTGAAAATAGTATTGCGCAAGTAGATGAAACAACTCTTGTTATTTTCGATGTTGATGATGTTTTGCTTATGCCTAAAGATCAAATCCTTAAATCAACAAACAGGAAATATCTTGATACCCTTAACAAAAAACTTGAATGCTCTGCTACTCCAGAAGCTGCTAAAATTTTCTATAGTATTATTTTTCGTCATCGTGAAACTGGCCCTGTTGACCCCAAAATGAAAGAGATCATTAATCAGCTACAAGATAAAGGCATTAAAGTTCTAGCGCTGACAAATTGCTTTACAGGCCCTTTTGGTGTTATCTCATCCATGGAAGATTGGCGCTACAGGGAACTTAGTGCAAACGGTTATCATTTTGACCGCTCATGGCCAGAATTAGCAGATAAAGTATTTGAAAATCGAAATAATGAATTATCTGCAAAAACTTATTCCAAGCCCATATTTTATAAAGGAATCGTTTTCACAAGCGCTGTTTCTAAAGGAGAAGCTTTGAGCGCCTTTCTTAGCTATGCATGTTTTAATCCAAAGAAAATTATCTTTATTGATGATAAAAGCAAGCATTTAGAATCTGTTCAAAATGTTGCGTTGGCTCATAATATCCAATTTCTAGGCATACGATATATGGCTGCTGAGCATAAGCAAACAGACTGCCTAAATAAAACACGTGCTGACCTGCAATATGAAATATTAGAAAAGCACAAAAAATGGACCTCAGATTTTGAAGCAAACAAAATTCTTCAAAATCCAAGATAAACAATCAAATTCATCTAAATTAAAAACTATGATTAAAAGTTTGAATTCACTTGTACAAAATGGTTAGATTGTGAACAAAAAGCTTTTGAATAAACCAGAGTTTCGTTTTTTATGAAATCATTCCAAGAAATTATTCTAACCCTTCAAACTTATTGGGCTAAACAGGGGTGTGTTATTTTACAGCCTTACGATACAGAGGTGGGGGCGGGGACATCGCACCCAGCAACAACTTTGCGTGCTTTGGGACCTCACCTTTGGAATGCGGCTTTCGTACAACCATGCCGCCGCCCAAAAGATGGCCGCTATGGTGACAGCCCAAACCGAGTGCAGCATTATTACCAATTTCAGGTCATCTTAAAACCATGTCCAGAAAACCCCCAGGAACTTTACCTAAAAAGCCTAGAGGCCTTGGGAATGGATTTGTCACAACACGATATTCGTTTTGTGGAAGATGATTGGGAAAACCCGTCCCTTGGCGCTGCAGGCTTAGGGTGGGAAGTTTGGTGTGATGGCATGGAAATTACCCAATACACCTATTTTCAGCAGGTGGGGGGCATTGAATGTAACCCGGTGCCGGTTGAAATTACCTATGGTATTGAACGTATTGCCACGTTTTTACAAGGCATAGAAAGCATTTTTGACATTAATTGGAATGGTTTAGAGGGCCCTGGCAAAATCACCTATGGTGATGTTTTTAAGCGCGCTGAAAAGGAATTTTCTACTTACAACTTTGACTACGCCAACACCGATATGCTGTTTCAACATTTTAAAGATTACGAAACAGAATGTTTGGCGTTGTTAGCCCAAAACCTTCAGTTACCGGCTTATGAACAATGCGTCAAAGCCAACCATATTTTTAACCTATTAGATGCACGCGGTGTAATTAGCGTAACCGAACGGGCTGGCTACATTGGCCGGGTTCGGAATTTGGCCAAACAGTGCTGCGAAGCCTGGCTTGACAGTGTTGGGGGGGCAGCGTAATGCAAGAATTATTAATTGAAATTTTTTCCGAAGAAATTCCCGCCCGCATGCAGCTGCAAGCAGGTTTGGATGCCAAAGAAATTTTTACAAACTTGCTGAATGATCATGGGGCATCTTTTAAAAGCGTTCACACCTATGTGGCCCCTCAGCGGTTAGTTGTGCACGTAGAAGAATTGGCGCCAACTACGGCCACAAAAACGGAAAGCCGCCGCGGACCAAAAGTTGGTGCACCAGATGCAGCCTTGCAAGGGTTTTTAAAATCAACCGGACTAACCCAACATGATTTGGCCCAGGAAAATGGGTATTGGGTCGCGCATTTGGAAACTGTGGGGCAAGCTATTCAAGCCGTTATGCCTGTGCTTCTTCATGGGTTTTTAGATGCCATGCCATGGCCCAAGTCTATGCGCTGGTATAACCCAAGAACTAAAGCTTTCACACGGCCCTGGGTGCGTCCTATTCGTTCTATTTTGTGTGTTTATGCTGGCAATGCCGTGACTTTTGACGTGGATGGTTTAAATATGACAACGGGCAATACCACAAAAGGCCACCGGTTTTTGGCACCTGAAACATTTTCTGTAACAAGTTTTTCTGATTATAAACAAAAACTGGAAAACGCCTATGTGATTTTGGACCACACAGAACGGCAAAAGAAAATAGAAGAACAACTGACTGCTATGTGCGGGGAAAAGGGCCTTGTCTGGCAGGAAGATAAAGGTTTGCTGGAAGAAGTGGCGGGCCTTGTGGATTTTCCGTTTGTTAACATTGGAAACATTGAACAAACATTCATGAAATTGCCAACGGTTGTTTTATCCACATCTATGAAGGTTCACCAAAAATATTTCACACTGACAACAAAAACAGGGGCAGGGGCACCGTACTTTGCAGTGGCTACAAACGTTGCCGTTCCATCACCTACAAGCCATATGATGCAGGGGTTGGAAAAAGTTTTGCGCGCACGCCTGAATGACGGGTTGTTTTTTTATGATTTGGATCAAAAAACCCCATTGGAAAGCTTGGTGCCCAAGTTAGATGCGGTAACGTACCACCAAAAACTGGGCAGCGTTGGCCACAAGGTGAAGCGTTTGGAAACGTTGGTTCCTCAATTCGGTTTGCTTCGACAGGCGGCACATTTGTGTAAGGCTGACTTATTAACCCAAGTGGTGGGCGAATTCCCAGAATTGCAAGGCATTATGGGTGAAATTTATGCACACGAACAAGGGTGTGAAAATGATGTGGCGTTAGCATTGCGTGAATATTACCTGCCCCAAGGGCCCAGTGACCCGTGCCCCACAAACCCCATAAGCTGGAATTTAGCTTTTTGGGATAAGTTAGATACCTTAGTAGGCTTTTTAGGCGTTGGCATTAAACCTACCGGCTCTAAAGACCCATTTGCTTTAAGGCGCGCAGCCTTAGGGGTATTAAGATTATTAGTAGAAACAGGTCAAAAGGGCCATATTCTGAATGATTCTATTCAAAAAGTCATAGCTGCTTATAAAAATCAAAATGTTATTTTGAATGCCACAACCGAACAAGATGTGATCGCTTTTGTGCAAGATCGTTTGGCTGCTTACCTGAAAGCAGATGCTGTGGCCCCTGAAGAATTGCAAGGGGTTTTAAAGGCAACCAGCCCCGCCCAATTTGATGTTTGGTCGGTGGCTGAACGGGCAAAAGCTTTGCATACCTTTTTGGTTACATCAGAAGGGGCATCCCTAAAGGCTGCTTACAAGCGGGCATCTGGCATTTTGGAAAAGGGTGAAAAAGGCGCCATAAACGTTTCCTTATTGGCAGAAAAGGCTGAAAAAAGTTTATTTGATGCCCTGAGGGTTTTGGAAAAGGAAACAGATGTTTTGTTGGCAGACCACCAATTTACAAAAGTTATGAATCGCTTATCAGCATTAAAACAACCCATCGACACATTCTTTGACGAAATCACCGTGAATTGCGATAACGAAGATTTACGGCAAAACCGGTATGCCCTTTTGCATATGTTTGTGGAGCAAGTCAATAAAATTGCCGATTTTCGGTGTTTGTAAATTATGGCTAAGCTTCAGCAACGCTATGTTTGCCAAGAATGCGGCAGCTGGTTCAACAAATGGGCTGGCCGATGTGAACAGTGCCAGGCATGGAATTCCATTGTGGAAGAGGTTGTGAACCCAAAGGAAATCAAACGCCAAGCTTCTGTAGATGCTGCCGCTTTTTTTCAAACGCTGGAAAGCGAATCGCCCGATGACCTGAATATGCAACAACGGACGCTAACGGCTGTTTCTGAGTTTGATCGAGTGTGTGGCGGCGGCCTAGTGCCGGGTTCTGTGATTTTGCTGGGGGGTGACCCGGGCATTGGTAAATCAACGCTTTTGCTGCAAGTGGTTGCCAAACTGTCGCAAACAGCGCCGTGTGCTTATATATCTGGCGAAGAAGCCCTCAGCCAGCTGCGCCTTCGTGCCCAACGGTTAGGGGTTCACCAGGCCCATGTGCATATGGCAGCCAATCATAATGTTCTAGATATGATGGCAGCCCTAACGCAGCTAAAAAACCTAAAGCTGGTCATTATTGATTCTATTCAAACCTTAACACACGATTCTATTGATTCACCTGCTGGCAGTGTTTCCCAAGTGCGCGCTTGCGCCCATGCTTTAATTGAATTGGCAAAAACCCAAGGGTTTGCTGTTGTTTTGGTGGGGCATGTGACAAAGGAAGGAACGCTGGCAGGCCCCAGGGTTTTAGAACACATGGTCGACACGGTTTTGTATTTTGAAGGTGACCGCAATTATGATTACCGTATTTTACGGTCGGTGAAAAACCGGTTTGGCGCCACCGATGAAATTGGTGTTTTTTCCATGACAGATGTGGGCCTGCAGGAAGTGACTAACCCGTCCCATTTATTTTTAAACCTTCACGACCAACCTGTAAGCGGTACAGCTGTTTTTGCCGGTATGGAAGGCACACGCCCTCTGTTGGTTGAAATTCAGGCACTTGTAGCGCCCAGCTATTTTCCAGCGCCCCGCCGTACGGCCGTTGGGTGGGATACTAACCGTTTGTCGATGATTGTGGCGGTGTTGGAAGCCCGGTGTAAAATGAACTTTGGCAACAAAGATATTTATTTAAATGTGGCTGGGGGCTTGAAGATTTCAGAACCAGCCGCTGATTTAGCCGTAGCTGCCGCATTGGTTTCGGCCCTAAAAAATACGCCACTGCCTTCAAAAAGCGTTTATTTTGGTGAAATTGGCCTAACCGGTGATGTTCGCCCTGTGAATAAAACAGGCTTACGCATGGCCGAAGCCCAACGCTTGGGTTTTGAAAAAGCCTTTTGTGCTGCTTTGCCTGACCAAAAACCAACGGTAAAGGGCATTGAATGCGAAACACTGAAATATTTATTGGAAGCAGTTCCTTAGAAGCCCTAACCGTCGTAATTAATAGGATTGTGGCGGGCATAGTTCTGCCCCTTGCGGGGCCCACCCAGACCCCAGGAAACCAGTGCACGTCGCCCTCCCCTCCGCACACCTCAACAAAGCTCCGCCCGATCCCTTTTTTATGTTTTTTTCAAAACATAACCCAGGTTTCCGCTTGAATTGCGACTTTCGGTCACTCTCAAGTAGCTTCCCTTACCATGCGCGCGCATGGTAAAGTCAGCCGAACGGTTTTCTAACACAGCATAAAAGATAACGCATATTAGAAAACAGGTTACAAACCTAACTTCGAACTGCCCTTAAGACAGTTTAACTTACCGCCACTTATGACCATACACCCGAAGGGGTTAAAAAAACGTTAAAGGTGCAAGGGATTTTTTAAAAAAGTAAAACACAAATCCAGAGTTTAGGTTTGAGATTGAACTAAGGTAGATTTTCTACAATCCAACCGCCCCCTAAAACGTGATCATGGTCAAAAAACACGCATGCCTGGCCACTTGAAACGCCATATTCTGCTTGATCAAACGTCACTGTACAGGTGTCTAAGCCCGTTTTTTGAACTGTAGCTGCAACCGGTGCATGGGCAGACCGAATTTTAACAGCACATTTGAATCCATCATCAAAAAAAGAAGGATCAATAAGCCAATTAACTTCTTTCAGGTGAATTGTTTTTTTTGCCAGGGCTTCATAGGGGCCAACCACAACCTGTTTGGTTGCTGGGTCTATTCGAACCACATATAGGGGTTCAGAACTTGAAATTCCTAGCCCTTTACGTTGGCCAATGGTGAAATGGATAATACCATTATGCGCCCCCAAAACAGCGCCATCTATATGCACAATATGCCCCGGGTCCAACGCACCTGGCCGCATTTTTGTTACAACAGAAGCATACCCACCTTGTGGTACGAAACATATATCTTGGCTATCTGGCTTTTCTGAAACAGCAAGGCCAAAACGGCGGGCATGTTCCCGGGTTTCTGACTTTGGCATATGCCCCAAAGGAAAACGCAAATAATCAAGCTGAGCCCGCGTGGTTGTAAATAAAAAATAACTTTGGTCACGGCTGTAATCTACAGCACGGTGCAATTCGGCGCCTTGATTCCCTTGAATTCGGCGCACGTAATGGCCTGTTACCAAAGCCTTGGCTTCTAAGTCTTGAGCCGTTGTGAGTAGATCTTTAAATTTGACTTGTTGGTTACAGCGTACACATGGAATGGGGGTTTCTCCCCTTAAATAACTATCAGCAAAGTCATCGATGACGCTTTGTTTAAAAATACTTTCATAATCCAAAACATAATGGGGAAAACCAAGACGATCAGCCACTGTACGGGCATCATAAATATCTTGCCCGGCACAACATGCGCCTTTTTTATTAACCATTTGACCGTGGTCATATAGCTGTAAGGTGATTCCCACAACATCATACCCTGCTTCAACCATCAATGCCGCAGCGACAGACGAATCAACACCACCTGACATAGCCACTGCAATGCGGCTTCCCTTAGAAACATGGTCTAATAAGATCATATTTAATTAAGAACTCGTTGAGCAAAAAGAACGAATTGGGCAAACCTTTTTAAAAACTTGAAACACAGCAAATACAACAAGTAAGGGATAAATCCATTCCAAAATTGTTCCAAGCCACATGCAAATCGTTTTGAACCCTAACAAAGAAAGACCATAAGCAACCAGCAACGTAATGATAATTGCCTGAGGACGGCTGAGTTTGTTTTTAGAGATATCTTCCTGAAGGAATTCCACAAATAAAGCTGTTAAAACGGTTGCCGTGGCCAAACAAGAAACCGCTAAAGTTATGGCAACAACCGGTATAGAGTAATACCCTAAAGTTTTATGGGCAATAACAACTAAAATAGATTCAGGGGCTATGTCTTTTAAGTCAGGCGCAAATTTAGCCCCTAGCAAAATAAAACCAACATAAACAAGGCTTAATAACACAGCGCCCACAACGCTGGCCTCGATCCCCATGCGAACGAGTTCTTTTTGAGACCCAGCCTGGGAACGATTTTTTAAATATTCATAAATGGTGCACCCGAAAAAGAATGCTGCCACAAGATCCATGGTTTGATAGCCCTGTTTAAGCCCGAGAAGGGCACTATCAATTTCAGATACATGTGACGTTAAGGGGCTGGCATCAAACCAAAGACCGAATGCAATCACCAATAAAATACTACCTAATTTAAAGGGTGTTAAAATCAAGCCAATAATATCAACGATACGGTTTTTTTGCCAAATTAACATGCCAGTCAACACACAAAATAAGGCACTAAAAATTGAAAAAGAAAATTCTGGAAACATTAACGTAACGCCACCAAAAGCTACTGTTATACAGCGCGGTATAACACCAAATGGGCCTATCAAAGACAGCATTAATAGCGTCAAAATGAATGCCGTTGTTTTTCCGAGTGCCGAAAAATACGCGCGGCGGTCGCCATCAAACTGAATAACACCCAAAAGCCCTAAGAAAGGAACACACACAGCTGTTATTAAAAAACCAGCCATAGCATACCAATAAGAACTTTGAACGGTCACCCCAACAATTAAAGGAAACACAAGGTTCCCAGATCCAAAAAACATGGAAAACATGGCAAAGCCGGCTGTCAGGGTATTTTTGTTAAAATTCATAAGCAATATTCATTATCTATTCCACAAACCTTATATAATGCACATGGTAAGAAAACACCACCTTTTTTAAGCCATTTTTTAGCTTTTTTACTGTTTTTTTTAAATACACAAAATTTTCCGAATTTTATTTTTTTACTGTAAAATTTTATAACTTAACTGTTGATTACATTGACGATTGGTTAGTAGTTTGTCATGCTAATGAATATAGTTTTATTAAAATTTTATTCTTTAAGTACTGTTGTCATTAGATCTTCAAATAAAATCTACCGTTAAACCACTTTGGAAGCCCACAAAAACCTGGGTTGAGTCTACTTTATTAACAAAATTTTTGAAAAAAACAGGTCATAAAAATTTTGATGACCTGCATCAGTTTTCCATTGAACAACCTGATGTTTTTTGGGATCAGTTTTGGGATTTCGCACCCATATTATCCAGTAAAAAAGGCACAAAGGCTTTAGAGGGAAGTGGCGTTAAA
The DNA here is from genome assembly GCA_964508915.1 of uncultured Verrucomicrobiales bacterium. Classification (GTDB taxonomy): domain Bacteria; phylum Pseudomonadota; class Alphaproteobacteria; order Paracaedibacterales; family CAIULA01; genus CAZDVK01. The sequence continues at coordinate 38,384 of CAZDVK010000007.1, forward strand.
GACAGCCATTTTTTCCCTGAGGCACGCCTCAACTATGCTGAAAATTTGCTGCGTCGGCAAGACCAGGCTATTGCGATTACTTTTTACAATGAAGCCAAGCAGGAACGTCACCTGACGTATAGTCAACTTTACAATCAAACATCTCAGTTAAGCCAATATCTGCAAAGTCTTGGCGTTCGTATTCATGACCGTGTAGCAGGATACATGCCCAACCTACCCGAAACAGTTGTTTCTATGTTGGCTACCACCAGTTTTGGTGCCATTTGGTCATCGTGTTCACCCGATTTTGGAACCAAGGGGCTCATTGACCGTTTTTCGCAAATTCAGCCAAAAGTTTTAATTATGGCCGATGGTTATCAATATAATGGGAAAGTCGTTAATTGTCTGGAGCGGTTACCTGATATTCTGGACAATATTCCATCTATCGAACATGTGATTGTTGTTCCTTATTTGGGGCTAGATGCCCACCATTATATTCACGGTTTATATACCACCTGGGATGAATGCTTAAATGACTATGAACCACGCTCTATTTCTTTTGAACAGCTACCCTTTGAACACCCTTTATGCATTTTGTTTTCTTCCGGCACAACGGGTATGCCTAAGTGTATTATCCACACGGCAGGTGGTACACTAATACAGCATATGAAAGAACATCAGCTGCACTGCAATATCCAAAAAAACGATGTGGCGTTTTATTTTACAACGTGTGGCTGGATGATGTGGAATTGGCTGGTCAGCTGCTTAGCCAGCGACGCTCGCATTGTTTTATTTGAAGGGGCCCCCCTGCATGGGGGCACCGGCCTGTTGTTTGAAATGGCTGAAAAATTTGGAATTACTTTTTTTGGTACTTCCGCAAAATATCTCAGCACACTCCAAAAAGATAGTTTTTGCCCGAAAGAAAAGCTGAAATCTTTACGAGCTATTGGGTCAACAGGTTCGCCTCTTGCGCCAGATACATTCGAATATGTTTATAAAAATGTTAAAAAAAACCTTCAGCTTATTTCACTGTCGGGTGGTACGGATATTATTTCATGCTTTATGATGGGAAATCCCAACGGCCCTGTTTGGGCAGGCCAATTACAAGCACCTGGTCTTGGCATGGATATACAAGTTTTCAATGAATATGGAAAGCCAGTGGTGGGCGAACCAGGTGAATTGGTGTGTTGTTCACCTTTTCCCAGCCGCCCTTTAGGCTTTTGGAATGACACAAATCATACAAAATACTTCCAAACTTATTACGAAACCTTTCCAGGCGTTTGGCATCATGGTGACTTTGTTGAAAAAACAAAAGAAGGTGGATTTGTTGTTTTGGGACGATCTGATAGTGTTTTAAACCCTGGTGGCGTACGCATTGGAACAGCTGAAATTTATAATCAGGTAGAACATTTTGATTGGGTTTTGGAATGTGCGGCTGTAGGTTATAAAAAAGACCATGATGAAGAAGTCGTTTTATTTCTGGTTTTAAAGCCTGATGTAACATTAGACCATACGTTAAAAGAAACAATTCAAAATCATATTCGCCAAAACACAACACCCCGTCATGTGCCTGCCCACATTATTCAGGTTCAGGACTTGCCCAAAACTAAAAACGGAAAACTGGCTGAATCAGCTATACGCCACTGTATTAACGGAATGCCCGTTAAAAATGTATCGGTTTTAGCCAATCCTCAGTGCCTAGTCGAATTTGAACACATTGGTCTTTAGGCATTTAGTTAACCCCCGTTAACCCCATTTTAACCCTTTTGCTTGTATTCTGGCCGTGGTTGGTCAGACGGCCCAAGTAAAGTTGGGCCCAATGCTTAATCATGGGGTGGAATCCCATGATGCTGATGCTTTAAAAACATCAGACCTCTGCGCTCTTTGGATGCATCCAAAGAGTTTTATAGCAGGTGTCACCAAAGATGTACACTTTGTGGACATGATCACTTGATAAGATAGGTGAATTGTTTTTGACTTTTTGCCTTTTGAATCAAGACGGGAAAGCATTGCCGAGGCGGCGGTGGGGTGGGCGCTGCGCTTTGGATTTCTAGGGGTTTCGCAAGCCCAGGTGGGCCCCTTACACAGGCAAAACGCTAGAAGTATGCCTTTTATTTGTGGTGTATGGCATGACCACCCAATTTTTTACCAAATTCCAAGAAACTTCCACCAAAGTCCGCCACCACCAAGCCATATAATCAGGTTAGCAAAGCTAACCACAAGACCAACCCACCACCATGTGTGAATGGGCACATAGCCAGCAGCAAACAAAATAGCAGCAGGTGTTGTGCCATAGTGGGTCATACTGGAAAAAATGCTGCTAAAAAAGGCCAAAACTAAGGCTGCCAACATCGGTGGTGTACCTACAGAAATAGAAACAGCTAGAAAAGCTGCGTACATAGAACTGACGTGGGCTGTGTTACTGGCGAAAAAGTAGTGACTGTAAAAATAAACTAAGCTGAGGCATAAAAAGCCATAATGCCAGCTCCACCCACTCACAAAGTTCCCCATAGCTTGACTAAACCACCCGATAAAGCCAAATTTTTCAAGGAAACTAGACATCATCACTAAAATGGATAGCCACATTAAGGTGTTCCAGGCTTCATGTTCATGAAGAACATCATTCCAGTTGACGATATTTGTTAACAACAAAAGGGCTAAACCAACAATAGATGTGGTGCAAGCATTGATGCCCAACATTTTATCGCCAAACATCCATAAAAATAACATGACCATGAAAATGCCCAGCATGATCCATTCTTTTGGTTTCATGGGCCCCATAGCGGCTAGTTTATCATGGGCCATAGAAACAGCTTGTGGCAGATGTTTAATTTCTGGTGGATAAATCCAATATAGAATCAAAGGAATTAAAATAAGGGCTAATAAACCCGGCACAGATGCAGCCAAAGCCCAACTAAGCCATGTAATTTCAATACCTTGTTTAGCCGCTGCTTCTTGGGCTAACGGGTTTGCTGCCATGGCTGTTAAAAACATGGCGCTTGTAATAAGATTTCCCTGAAAACAAACCTGTGTTAGATATGCCCCCATTTTCCGTTCTGTACCATCTTCTGGACGGCTTCCCATGGATTCTGCAATAGATCGCAATATAGGAAACATGATACCACCGGCCCTGGCTGAATTGCTGGGAATAACCGGGGCAATAAATAGTTCCGTCAAAACGATACCGTAGCCAAGGCCAAGCGTGCGTTTCCCTAAAAGGGATACAAACCAATAGGCGATTCGGGTGCCTAGCTCAGTTTTAATGAAACCCCGTGCAATGAAGAAAACAAATACAATCATCCAAACGACAGGCGACGCAAAAGCAGCTAACGCATCTTTTAGGTCAAGGGTGTTTGTTAAAACGGCTGCCAACATGCCTAAAAACGCCACAGACCCCATAGGCAAGGGTTTTAAAATAATTCCTAAAATAGTTGGGACAAAAATACAAAACAGATGCCAACCTTTGGGATTTAGACCTTCTGGAATAGAGGCCATATACATACAAATCCCAACGAAAATAGGTGAGAAAAGCCTAAATAAGTACATATTTTTAACGTTCCTTTATATTATTTATTATTAACGCCCCAAAAGGCCCTGTATAATTTTTTGGGGGTTTATTTGTTCTGGACTTATAGCCGCTTCTGAGGAGGGTTTATTACTATTTGCGGCTGGTTGCTGCGGCAAAATACCTTCAGCCACATTTCCAATCGCATCTTTTAGATGACCAACCACCTTTTCTTGAATTTGCTGTTTGGCCTTTTCAATCACTGGCTTTGCAACGTTTTGTAGAACCATATTACCTAAAACTTTCAACAGCTCTTTCTCATCAAAAGAAAAGCTAGGCGCGTCCCAGGTGCCTTGAACCACAAGGGGGATAGAGGGGAAATTTTTCGCTTCTTTTAAATGGATGGTAACTGGAAAATGCAAGGCGTGCGTCGCTAAGGAAACAGTACCTTGGCTATTTAGTGTTGCAAAGGGGGATAATAGGTCAACTTTCGACATATTAACGACTTCATCCTTTAAAATTCCCTGCATTTGAAATGATTCAAAGGCCAGTAGAGATTTCGTTTTCAAATAAGTTTGAAGTTTTTGAACATCTTGTAGGGTTTTTACTTGCTGAACATCTCTTACAAAACTTTGCACATCCATAGCCTCTACCATGCCTTGGGTTACTTTCCCATCTATAGAACAGCTTAAGCTTTTTAATATGGCATCTGGTTTTGAGGTGTTCGCCCGAATACTGGTTACGTCCAAGTCAAGAAGCCCTTTTTTCAGGGCTGATTTTTGAAGCGGGGGAAGGGATGCCAAATTTAGGTGTTTAACATGAAAAGAACCAGCCAATGAATTGCTTTGCCAGCTGAATTCAGCCGTTAAAGCCCCTTCATAAGCTTCGCAAGCTAGGTTTTTGAGTGTTAGTTTTCCTTCAGAAAAATCCACATGTCCTTGAAAATTAGATGCAACGTATGAATCATACAAAATGCTTTTGATTGTTACATCTGCCGTGTAAGGCCCTTTTAATGATGCTGCTTTCCCTTGAATCGTCACCCCTTCCAAATGGGTTACAACCCCTTTTTCATCTTTGTTGTGAAAAATAGCATCTTCAATGGCTAAACTATCAACGACCACTTCCTTTGAAAACAAGGGCATTAATTGAATATAGCACGCCAATTTTCGCACACGCACGCCATTGGCAATGGGGGCTTGGGGTACGTTTTTGACCGTTACATTATGGGCTACAAGCTTTGGGTTCGGGAAAATAGATAAAGTTAAATCCCCATCAATAGCCACATCAACGCCCGTACGTGTACGGATTTCGTTCAATAAGGTGGGTTTGTAACGATTCCAGTCCAAAAAATTGGGAATGGTGATCAAAAGAACAAAAAGTGCACACAAGGCTAAGAATAACTTTTTAAGCATTATTTTGGACCAAATTTGGCAAAAACATACCTTCTGTTTACAAGAAAAGGGCTTTTTTTTCAATGAAATTTGGAACAAATGGAAATTTTCAATTCTTTATTTTACAATAAATGTTGATTTATTGAAGGTGCGCTTTTATATAATGGCCAAATAATAAAAAGAGGATTTAATCATGAAAAATAAAACCAAATGGGTTTTAAGTTTATTAGCCACAATGTCTGTTGTGTATGCGTCGGCACCCGAAAGGCTACATGATTTGACAGAGGATAATTTGACGATTCCACTCGCAACAAGGGATTCTATGGGGCTTTATGATGCATTGGGAAAGTTGGAAGCAAATATTCGTTCGTTCAAACATAAACCGTCTATTGACCTTTTTAAGTCTTATCAAAGCGAACTAGAAAGTCTTTCTGGCCATATTTGGGCAAATGGCATTGAAGCTCCTATCATCAGAATCAAGGGGTTAATTCGTTTACTAACTGAACAAGATTCATCCGAAGACGCACGCCTTGCTGCAGAATTGCAAGAGGCAGATAGGAGAGGAGACCCAGGGGCGGCTCCTGGACCTGTTGATGCTTTTAAAGAAGAAGCCAATCTTTTGGAAGGCAGTTATAGGGTGAAAGAACAGCAGATACGTGCGGAGCTACAGGGAAAGTTAAGAATGGCATGCGAAAGAGCAGAACAGAGAAAAGCAGAAATGCTTTTTAGAATGCAGCAAGAACTTGATCAAGAGTTGTCAGGGTTAAAAGATGCTTACAATGTTCGACTTGGGGGTCTAAAAAGGGAACTCGTAAGTAGCCTTACTTCTACTGCAACAGATATTTTTGGTCCAGAGGTGGCTGATTCAGTTCTGCGTTCTTATTTTGGACCGCGTGAAACTGATGTATCATCCCCTACCTTTGGTGGAACCGGCGGCGCGGCTTACTTCCCTGATTGATTTTTGGTTTCTATACACGTTTCAAGCAAAGGGTCGCCCATTCTTGTTCTGTGTATTTATGATGCAGGAAAAACCCTTGGTGGCTGTAAGCTTTTAAAACCAGGGGCATTTGTTTGATTAAAAGACCAGATAACACAACAAAACTGCCGGTTTTTGTATATTTTTGAACATCTGGGGCAATAGATACCAAAGGCCGTGCTAAAATGTTGGCCAACACCAAATCAAAAGGTTCCGTTGGGTGAGTTTTTGCATTTTGAAAGCCTAAGCTATGAATGGCTTGAATGGAACAAAGGTTAAGCTTAGCGTTACGTTCCGTCACACGCACCGATTCTGCGTCATAATCAGCTGCTAAAACAGAAGCCTTAGGCCATGTTTTTTTAGCTGCTATGGCTAAAATGCCTGACCCACAGCCCATATCCATAATATTTGAAAACTGGTGTTGGCGGGCCAATTTGCCTAATAAAGTTAAACACCCCTTTGTGGTTGGGTGGTCACCGCTGCCAAAGGCGGTGGCGGCATCCACAATCAGCGTGTTTTTTGTAACTTTGCCATCATTCAATAAATGGGTTCCACGAATTTCAAAAGGCCCCGCTTGGATGGCTGGCATGGCTTTATAGCATTGGGTTAGCCAATCTTCGTGGCTATTGACCTTGGAAATGGTGTACGTGGGCGGTATGGGCAGTTTTTGCAGCAGCTGTAAATGATCCAGGGCATTTTGAAACACACGATCATCCGGCTTAACGGTTGTGTACCCTTCCACCAAAAATTCTTCAGCAATGGGAAACCCTAAGGAATCTTTCAACATGGTTGGCTTGGCATCGTCACATTCTAACCAGCTGATAGCATCCACATGCAAACCTTCCAGGTAAGCAACAAGGGCATCAACCCCTTGGTGATGAATGCGCAACCGAAGATGCCATAAAGGATTCGTTCCCATGCTTTTCCTGTTGAATGAAGGGTGTTTCCCCTTTTATAGTGCCAGCAAGGTAATTCAGGCAAATAATTTTATGACGTTTTTAAACAAAGATGACCCCATTCGGTTTTATGGCAGGCGGTCTATTCGCGGGCTAAAGGCCACAGAAAAAGAACTGCTTGAAACAGTATTACCCCCCATTTCCGTGACGCCAGAAAACATAACCCACTGGTTAAACCAAAAACCCAATGTAGCCCTTGAAATTGGCTTTGGGGGTGGGGAACATTTGGCAAGTCAGGCCATGAATAATCCAGATACTTTTTTTGTGGGTTGTGAGCCTTTTGTGAATGGTGTGGTCAGCCTGCTGCGCCATATTCGTGACAACCACATTCAAAATATTGCCGTTTTTCCCTGTGATGCCAGACTGTTATTGGACCATATGCCAAGTCATTGTTTGAATGAAATTTTTTTGCTGTTCCCAGACCCGTGGCCCAAAGCACGCCATGCCAAACGGCGGTTTGTTCAACAGGAAACGTTGGCAGAATTGGAGCGCCTTTTAAAACCCGGTGGGCTTTTTAAAACAGCAACAGACCACCCCATTTACCAAAGTTGGGTTTTGGAACAAATGGCAACTCAAAGCACTTTTAAAAGTATAAAAACCAACATATGGGAACGATCTTTCGAAAGCACTTGGCCACAAACCCGGTATGAACAAAAAGCCTTACTGGAAAACAAAAAAATTGCATATTTTATTTTTGAACGCCTTTAATGTAAAAAGTTGGTGATTTATTTAATTTTTTGGTTTATAAATGTCTGCCATTTAAATTTAGGGGGATCTTTCTATGTTAAACCGGTTCAGTTTTAAAAGTATAAAAAAAGCATTTTTAGTTATTTTATTTTTTACGGCTGTAGGAAGCTCACATGGTTACGGTACGGACATGGGACCCCTGGTTGTTGTGCCCGCAACTGAACCAACAAATGAAAAAATTGTGGCCAAAGCAAGGGAAGTTCTGGAATCAACTGAGCCTGATTTTTTTGGTTTTAAGAGGTTACTAAGCCAAAGACGAACCAACCTGGCTTCCCTGAAGGAACCCCTTGAACAAATACAAACTGCAACAGGGAAAAACCTGTTACAGGGTTGTTTGCAACAAAATGGTTTTTTTAATGAATTACCCAAAGAACTAGTGGATATTTTTGGTATGGGGGCATTAGATGCTGCCTTAAAGGCCGTAAGTGTTGAAAAAGGCGTTAGAGCTGCTGCACTTTTTTTGAGAGATGAAAGAAGATGTGAAGGACCTTTGCCAGATTTCTTGAAAAGGTACGCCCAAGAAAACGCTGCGGCAGCAGTGACGAAAATATTGAGGGCATTTTATCCAGAAGATCTTCAAGTTATTTTCGAACAGGTCCCTTTAACTGCTGGGCAAAAAGAAGCGCTTTGCCCAACGCTGATGGCATGGCGAAATAAAAGTGGGCAAACGCTTGCCCATCATTTTTTCCTTAGTCCTTTGGCTTTATTCAGACTTTCCGAAATAACAGGCCCAGAATTTTTGGATGTACCAGATAATAGCGGAAAAACAGTGTTTGAAGACCCCCGTTTTCCTGGTTGGCTTAAAAAAGCTGAAATATCTGCAGATTTTTTGGCTTTGGTTACAGAAAAAGTAAAAACCCATATTGTGAAAGCTGTTCAATGTGAACTAGGTCAATTAAGCAAAGACCAACCTAACAATTTAGACAGCTTGCTAGGTTTTTTGGTAGATTTTCCTTTTGATGCAGATCAAAAAGAAGCCGTTAAGGGCATGTTGATGGCATGGCGGTCTGGTCCTGAAACGGGTAACGGTACTTTGGCACATCAGTTTGCTGAAAGGCCAAAAGAACTTTTGCACTTATTAACCACCTTAACAGGGGCTGATATTTTAACTATTCCAAATGCAGCAGGAACCTTACCCCTTCATGCGGCCAATTTGGCAGGTTTTGCGCCAAAGAATCCGGGGGAATACCAAGACCTCATGGAACTTATTGATGATTCTTCAGAGGATGAGGAAGATGATACGCTGGAGCCAGAAAAATTAGCTATTTTGAGCGAAGCCTCAAGAATTTCAGACAAATATGGCGTTTCAGCTGAATCTGTTGCTGGAATGCATAAAGCTTTTTTGGAAAATGAAGGTGGTGTAGATAGTTTTCCAGCAAAGCCAGCTATTTGGAGAGATATGTGGGGCTTCCCTGAAGTCGTTAATCTTTTCTCTGCTATTATGCAACAACCAAAAGATTTCTTAGATCCCTTTTTCCAACAGACCTATGACCCAAGCCTAAGGCAAAGTGTGAACGCCACTTGGTCCGAGGTTTTTAATTTGTGCTCAGGTACCCCTCAATACCCGAAATACAAAACACAAATGGCCCACAGTGTGCAGTTTTTAGATGGGTTTATGGAATGTTTAACGCCTGATGTAAAAGACGAGGATGATGCTGATACCAGTATAGCCTTTGTAAATGTATTGTCAGGTCACAGTTCTTTTGGTTTTAACCCCAACAGGCGCGCAACAGATGATGAAGCAAATGTTATGGTTTCGGCTTTGTTGAAACTCGGCTTAAGGGCAAAGGCTCAAGGTCAAAAGGAATTTTTCAGATCTTTCAAGCAGGATCCTGTTGATGCTTTAGATGCCCACGCCAGGGTTATTTTAAATAATCATCAGTTGGTGTGTGCCCAAATAGCAATGGTTGGTTATTTAGCAGGTGTAGATCGTGTTAATGCCAGGTTTGATGATGATGTTTTTGCAGAAGTAGACCGTGCTATTAATTCTCACGCTCTATTTGGGGAAAGCAAATCCCAAGCAACGTTTAGAAAACGCAGTGAAGGGGGTGCTATTCCTGATTCTTGCTTTTCCCTTTCTGGGGTATTGATCGGAACACATAGCTATGACGATGATGAATGGTAAAAATGGGGTGTCTAAAAAGTTCTAAAAAGAAGTGAAGGTCTACACTTCCGCATATTCCTTCATTGCCAAAACTTATATCTTCCCCGCTAAAATGGGGAAGATATTTTTTCATAATCAAAATTATATGTCCTGCGCCGTATGGGTTACTTAAATTTATTAGCCCTAAAATTTTTCCAATCTTAATAATTTGTTAAGGAAATGGTGGAATAATAAAGATGAATTTCATGTTGTAATTTTAGAAACAAGGAGGGGGAAATGATGAATTTTCTAAATACACAAGCGCACCCTTCCGATGTTTCATTTATAAAGGCAGCTATGGCTATGCCTCTTCTTTCGCAGGAAGATGAACACAGGTTAACGTGTGCCTGGCACGAAGAAAGAAACGAAAAAGCACTTCATGAAATTACCAACAGCTATGTTCGCCTTGTTGTTAGTATTGCCTTACGGTATCGGCATTATAAAATTCCTTTGTCAGACTTAATTCAAGAAGGGGTAATTGGCCTGCTTGAAGCCGCTGAACGGTTTCAACCAAACCGTAACGTTCGGTTTTCAGCTTATGCAAAATGGTGGATTCGGGCTTATATACAAAGTTTTATTTTAAGAAATTGGTCTATTGTGCGAACGGGTACAACCAGCGCCCACAAAAACCTTTTCTTTTCTTTAAACAGAATTAAGGATTCCTTGTTATCTGTGTCAACAGATGATATGTCGGATGACATTCGTCAAAAAATATCTGAACTATTGAAGGTAACCGTTCAAGATGTAAGCTTTATGGAACAGCGTCTGGGGGCCCATGATTTTTCCCTTAGCGCACCAACATCTCAAGAAGGAAACGTTGATTGGCAAGACCTTTTGTGTGATACACAACCAACGCCAGAAGAAAATAGCCTAACGAAATATCAAGAAAAGAAATATCAGCTGTGGATTGAAGAAGCATTGCACTGCTTGAACCCAAGGGAAGTATATATCATTTATAACCGTCGTCTTCATGAACCCTCTCAAACGCTTGAAAAGCTGGGGGAAGATCTGAAAATTACAAAAGAAAGAGTTCGCCAATTAGAAGCCAGGGCTATTCGAAAAATGCGGTATTATTTCCTAAGTAATCATATGGGGGCCATGGTTCACAGCCTTTAAAGCCCTAAGCAAAATCAGATTATTAATCTTTTAAAAACCCCTTCGTTTCTTAACCTCATTTTAACCACTTAGGGTATATGATCATAAGTGGCGGTAAGTTAAACCATCTAAAGGGTGGTTCGAAGCTGGATGTTAATCTGTTTTCTAACATATGACAGTGTTTGTGTGTGATTAGAAAACCCGTTCGGCTGACTGTACCATGCGCGCGCATGGGAAGGGAAGCTGGTTGATAATGACCGGAAGTCATTGTTCAAGCGAAACCTGGATTGTGTTTTGAAAAAAACATAAAAAAGGGAATGGGCGGAGCTTTGTTGAGGTGCGCGGAGGGGTGGCGCTGTGCACTGGTTTTTCGGGGTCTAGGTGGGCCCCACGCAGTGGGCGCAGTATGCCCAAATCCTAATTTACACTAATTCTTAAGGTTGCATAATCCTTTCAATTACAGCTCCACAAGCACTCAATTTTTCTTCAATTTTTTCATAGCCCCGGTCTAAATGATAGACACGGCCCAGGGTTGTTTCTCCATCAGCTGCTAAAGCTGCTAAAATTAAACAAACAGATGCCCGCAAATCCGTTGCCATAACGGGGGCACCACTTAGGTTTTTAACACCCCGTACCAAAGCCGAAGACCCATGAACTGTAATATTAGCCCCCATGCGGCATAATTCTGGCACATGCATAAAACGGTTTTCAAAAATGGTTTCCGTAATCATGGATGCCCCTTCAGACAAAGTCATTAATGCCATGAATTGGGCCTGTAGGTCTGTTGCAAAACCGGGAAAAGGTTCTGTCATAATATCGGTGCCTATCAAACGGCCAGAGGGCGATTCCACCAACAAGCCATCATCATGCTGCGTTAACTTAGCACCACTTTGTTCCAGAACTGATGACACTGTGGGCAACAAGTTTAAATGACCGCCTTGAATTTTTAATGCACCCCTTGTAACAAGCGCTGCCATCACATAAGTACCCATTTCAATGCGGTCAACCACAACTGTATGGGTTGCTTCACGCAAGGATTCCACGCCCTCAATGGTTATGGTATCCGTTCCAGCCCCAGTAACATGAGCACCCATGGCATTTAAACAATTCGCCAAATCAACAATTTCTGGTTCCCGGGCTGCGTTAATTAATGTTGTGGTACCTTTTGCTAATGACGCTGCCATCATTAAATTTTCAGTGGCTGTGACACTAACCATGGGCATGGAAATTTCAGCCCCAACCAACCCATTGGGGGCCGATGCATGAATATACCCGCCCTCCAATTCAATATGCGCACCCAACTTTTTAAGCCCCTGCAAATGAATATCCACAGGCCGTGTTCCAATGGCGCATCCACCCGGCAAGGAAACTTTGGCTTCTTTTGCACGGGCCACCAGGGGCCCTAAAACCAAAATAGATGCACGCATCTGACTGACTAACTCATAAGGGGCCGTTGTGCTGGTAATATCTTTTGTTTGAAAGGTATACGTATTTTTTTCCTGAGTAATAAATGCACCATGCTGCGCTAATAAAGCAGCCATAGACTGGATATCGCTTAGATTTGGCACATTGTGCAGCACCAAGGGTTTATCTGTTAATAAAGCTGCACACATCAATGGAAGGGCCGCATTTTTGGCGCCACTCACAGAAACGGTTCCTTTTAAAGGGGTACCCCCCACAATACGAATAATAGATGACATCAGAAACTATAACCTTGGTAGTGTAACACCTGTTTGCCCCATGTATTTACCCATGCGGTCTTTATAAGAAACATCACACGGCGCATCGCTTTTAAAAAATAAAAACTGGCAAACACCTTCATTGGCGTAAATTTTAGCTGGCAACGGCGTTGTGTTTGAAAATTCTAATGTCACATGCCCTTCCCATTCCGGTTCAAGGGGGGTGACATTCACAATAATTCCGCACCGGGCATAGGTTGATTTGCCCAAACAAATAACCAGCGTATCCCGTGGAATTCGAAAATATTCAACAGTTCGCCCTAAAACAAAACTGTTAGGCGGAATAATACAAACATCTGTTTCCCGGTGAACCAGGCTGTCTTGAGAAAAATCTTTCGGGTCCACAACAGCACTGTGTACATTTGTGAAAATCTTAAACTCACTTGCCACGCGGGCATCATACCCATAAGAAGAAAGCCCATAAGAAATAACGCCTTGGCGCTTTTGGGATTCAACAAAAGGTTCTATCATGCCATGCTTAACGGCTTGCTCACGAATCCAGGAATCAGGTTGAATTGACATTGAAACAGGTAAATTAAATCAACAGTTAAAGGCATCATAGCGTAGATGTATTTAAGTTTCAGTAGATTTATTAAAAAATCAAAACTACTGTGCAAATTACTATGAACCTACTGTGTATACCAGGGTTGCACAGTTCATTTCACAGTATTTATTGTTTCTTTGGGTACAAAGCCAGCGTTGTAATGGGCATAGAATCAAAAACAACATGAAACGCTTCGTCAACTTGTGCTTTGGTGACAGCACCTAATTTATCGTCCCAATTTTCAATATCATCCAAGGTAAACCCAACACCCAGGCGGGATAATTCTTCCAAAGAGTTAAGGGAACCATCTTTTGCAAAAACGAAGTTGGCCATTAAATCACTTTTCGCCATGTCTACATCCTGTTGGCTGATGCCGCTTTTTAGTTTTTCTAGGTAAGCTTTCAGTTCAGCTTTCAAAACGTTGACATCCATGGTTGGGCTTAGGCTTGCCCAAATACTGAATCGTGCGCAATCATACACCTCTGCCCCGTCATAGGAAGAACTAATAGAAAGGGCTAATTTTTTTTCTTCAACAAAGTGTTTATAAAACTGGGTTGTATCGTTACCCCCTAAAATTTGCGATAACACAATTAAAGGAAAGCAATGTTTTGTTTCACCCAAACGGTGGCTGGGGGCCGCGTAATACCACCCTAAAATAATTAGGGAATTTCTTTTGTTTTCCTGCTCAATGTGGGTTGTAATGCCATCGTGGTCAGGCTCGGTGGGTCGAACCCGTGGCGGTACAGCTTTGGCTTTTAGGGGGCCAAAATATTTTTCAGCGAATGGCATAACTTCATCTAATGTGGCAGCGCCTGTCACAACCAAAACGGCATTGCTTGGCGTGTAATAAGTATCATAGTGTTTGCGTACATTTTCATAATTATAAGCACTAATATGATGGGCGTATCCGATAGGTGGAATACCATAAGGATGATACCAATAATTTGACCGTAACATAGATTCCATAGCCGCCCCAAATGGGTGATTATCTAGGCGCATTAACCGTTCCTGCTGAACCACATCCCGTTCAGAGATCACATCAGCTTCTGTAAAGGTTAAATTCACCATACGGTCCGCTTCAATGCGAATCATATCCTCTAAATAATTTTTTGAAATTGTTGTGTGATAATACGTGAAATCATAGGTTGTGTAGGCGTTATAGCTGGCGCCCCGTTCTGATGCAAATCGGTCAAAACTTTTGACGTCTTTGGTTCCTTTGAACATCATATGTTCTAAAAAATGTGATAAACCGTAGGTTACAATAGGGTCGTCGGAACAACCATTTTTGTATAAAACCCCCACACTGACAACCGGGGCTAAATTATTAGTAATCACCACAATTTGAAGACCGTTTGGTAATGTTTTGGTTTGTGCGTTCAGTGTTTTGGCCATGGAAGCCTCTTGAAATAAAAACGTTAATATAAAGAAAATAAAATGAATCAATAGACGCATTACGACTGACCAGCTGTTACAAAAGCTAACTTTTCTGGGGAAAAGACCTGCTGAATAACCTTGTTAACTTCTTGAACTGTTAGTTTTTCATAATAACTATTTCGTTTCGACACAAAATCTATGGGCAAATTATCAAGACGGCAACTTGTTAAAATTTTAACAAGTTTTGGGGTTGAATCAAACCCAAGGGCGTACCCGCCTATAATGCGCTTTTTAAAAAATTCTAATTCTTGTTCTGTAATTCCTGAGGTTGCAAATTCTTTCATAACATTTCGAATAATTTGAATAACTTCTTGGACAGCTTCCTTTTTCGTTGCTGTCATTCCCAATGAAAAAGGTTCAAGCAGTTTTCCCTGGCTTAGGTTGGCAGAAATACCATATGTTAAGCCGCGCTTTTCACGAACTTCTTCCCACAAACGTGACAAAGGGCCGCTAATCAAAACCTGATGGGCAAAGTTGAATGCATAAAAATTTGGGTCCTGTCGGTGCAAGACAGGAAAGGAAAACACAATATTAACCTGGGGAAAGGGGGCTTCTGTATGTTTAACTTCTGTCACCTTTTCAAGTGGCAACGACGATGGTACTTGCAAGGCTTCGCCCTTAGGTAAATCCTGAAGAACACCTTCCACCATATCTGTGACTTGTTTTTCATTCGACTGCCCAGCTACAACCACAAAAGCAGCGGCCTGGGTTGCAATTTTCTTCAAAGCATTGCGAAGCTGGTCCGGTGTGATGTTTGGAATGCTATCAATTTTTTGCTGCGTTGAAATGGCGTATGGGTGATTTTTTGGAAATACGCCTTTTTTAAAAGCTTCTACCGCTATAACATTGGGTTCATGCAAGGATTGTTTAAGATTAGCTACCAGTTGTTCTTTAACCCGACGAACATCGTCATCAGCAAACCGGGGCTGCGTCAGCATCAGCTTAATCAATTCAAAAGCTTCTTGGGCATTCGAAGCCAACGTCCGAAAGAAAACGGTAAAATGGTCACCATCACTGTATATGTTAATACTAATTTTCTTTTCTACTAACTTTCGCTTCAGTTCCTGGCTGGTATAAGGGCCCGCCCCTTCATCAAGCAAACATGCTAATAATTGAGAAAGGCCTGGACAGTTTTCTTCATGCAAAGAAGCAGCCCCATAACGAAATGTTATTTGACCACTTAAAACAGGAATATCGCATGGCACAAACCAAATGGGTTCACCATAGCATTGAGGTAATTCTGATATATTAACAGGTGTTGTCACGGAAGGGGCTTCCTTTCTGGGGCAAATGGCTGCATGTTTGTTTTTGAAATAAAACGCCCCAATTGTTAAAGCAGCCAGTATTAAGCATAAGAAAAAGATTCGGTTTTTGTTCATGGACCTGTATCAACTTTTTGATTTGCGTCAACTTTCTGATCTGTTTTTTGATCTGTATTGATAGAATTCACATTCGTCTTGAATTCATCTTTCCAAGAAGCCATTTTTTCCGTCACTTTATCGGATAAAGATGCATCAACAGAGGCTTCTTTATTAACAGTTTCCCGAATACTTGGGTCAGGTGTTTGTCCTTTAGCTGCTTGATCGACAAGGGTTTTTTCAGAAGTCGATGTTGCTGCCTCTTCTTTTTTAACACCTAGAGCTGCTTGAGCTGCTTCTGATGAAGTTTGACCAGCTGGGGTTTGAGTTGCCCCATCTTTAGGTGGTCTTAATTTATAGTCCTTCGGAACGCTAAGCGGGGGGTTATCTGACACATTAAATTCATTAGGTTGATAATGATCCAGACCCAGGGTATTGCGCATATCGCAACCAGACAAAAGAAAAGCGGTCATAGGAAGAAATAAAAAAATACGACTCATAAAAAATTTAACCCTTTTTATATTTTAACTGTTTCATAAATTGCTGGCCCAAAATACAAAGCACGCCAACGACAATAGCACTGTCTGCTATATTAAAGGCTGGCCAATGATATTGGAATAGGTGAAAATCTAAAAAATCAACAACAGCGCCATAGGTAAAACGATCAATAACATTACTGAAGGCCCCCCCCAGAATAAGGCTGTAACAAATTTTTTCAATGAAGGATTCGCTTTTTGCTAAGGCATAAACAAGCCATCCCATCAGCACAAAAGCCAGACAAATTAAAATAATACGCATCCAGGGTAGGTGACTTTGGAACATACCAAAACTAACGCCGGGGTTATACACCAGGGTTACATTAAAAAAAGGCGTTAGTTCTATTTTTTTTAAAACCGTCAAATATTGAACAGCAAAAACCTTCGTCATCTGGTCAATGACAAACACGATAAACCCTATCCAAAAAGGCTGCTTATGATTTTTTAAACTCATAAGAAAACCCTTACCATAAAAAGGATTTTTTTTCTACTTAGGTTACGTGAGGATTTATACTTTTGCCAGAACCGTCACAACCATACCTGACGCATCGGGTATAAATTCTACGTCTGAAAAGCCCACTTTCTTTAGGGTTTCGCTTATGGTTTCCAAAGTTTCAGGGACCTCTTCAGGGGCATGAATAATTTCAGAAAATAAAATGTTTTGAAGCCGTAGCATTTTAGGGTCAATAACATCCATATTCCATGTGGACCCCTTAGACTGATCTGGTGAGGGTGTTAAAAAACTTGTTACAAAAACACCACCTGGCTTTAGTGCTTTAAAGCAGCAAGAAAATTTTTCTTCTAATGATGCTTGCCCTTTTTCTTGCACATTCCAACCTTGATGAACCATCACATGATATTCTTTTGATACATCCAAAGAAACTGTGTCGGCCTGAATTAGCGTAATAACTGTTGATAGATTATTTTCTATAGCCCAGCTTGCTGCTGTTGACAGTGATTCAAAATCAGAATCAATGCCAAAAAGCTGAAAGTTTTTCAAAGTTCCGTAATCAAGGGTTAACATGTCCCCCATGACACCGCAGGGTGATGCAGCAATAGCAATATTTTCTTGAAGGATGCTTTGTAAAAATTCTTGAATTATTTTATAGCTATGTCTTTTTGCCAAAGTAATGGGAAGGGAATCTAAAATTCTTTGTTCTAAAGTATTTGAGATTTGTTGGTTTGCATAACGGCGCATCACATAGTCGTACCAAAAACCATTAAGACGCCTGTTTTGAAGCCAAAAGCGGCCCAAAGAAAAAGCCATCAGGTCGTCTAGCAAATCAAGATGTTCTTTCAGTTCAAATTCAGATACCTGTCGATCGCTAACCAATCGGGCCCTGGTAACAGTATAAATTTGCTGAGCATCCACAAACTGAGAATCATGTTCATGCGTTAATAATGGATCAATATCGAATTTGCGAACGGTATTCACGTAAAGGCCTCCCAATCAACTTTTTGCGCTTTTAAAGTCATAACAATATGATGAGGCGGTGGTGCCATAAATGTCAACGGGGAACCATCAAGATCTGAAAAAGTTATAGAACGTGCATGTAAATGCAAGCTTTCTTGTGGAAAATGGCTTCCGTATTTTCCATCACCCAATATGGGGTGCCCTATGAATGCACAGTGAACACGAAGCTGATGCGTTCGCCCAGTTTTAGGTGACAATTCTAACCAGGTTAAATTTTTAGGTCTTAAAGATTTCATAATTCTGTAATCAGTAATGGCTGTTCTTCCTTCTTTTGTATCTACAACCATTTTTTCTTTTTGATGATGCATTCCCTTGGCGATAGGGGCTTTGATCGTATCCTGATTTGGTTGGGGAATACCTTCAACGATAGCCCAATACACTTTTCGCACCAGGTTTTTTTTAAAACATTCAGCCAAATGGGTTGCCATTTTTAAGGTTTTGGCTACAACAAACACGCCTGTTGTATCACGGTCTAAACGATGAACCAGGCGGTATGCTTTGCCACGACCATAAGCTTGCAGCATGCCATCTAAATGTCGTTCTGTTTTAGTTCCCCCTTGCGCCGCCAACCCGTAAGGTTTGTTAAGAACGCAAATATGTTCGTCTTCCCAAATAATTAAAGATTCTAAATATTCCAAGTCTTCAGGGGTATAATAAAAGTCTTTTTTAGGGGCAACATGATGTTCTTGAGAATTTAAAACTTCTTCAAAATGTTTATGAACCGTCACAACGTCTTGATCTGTAACTCGGGTGGAAGATTTTGCCTTTTTTCCATTCACCAAAATGTGACCCAGACGCAAACTCTTTTCAATATATCCCTGTGTTGCTTTGGGGTATTGTCGTCGAATCCACCGATCTAGGCGGGTTGTGACCCCTGCCTCAAGTTCAGTCATGAACGACCTGTTAGGCGTTGAATTTCCTTTTGAACTAGGTTTTCAACAATCCCTGGCATATTTTTATCTAGCCATTGTTGAATCATATCCTGTGTCATTTTCCGAAAAACTTGATCCAAATTTAACCCTGCCCCGCTGGAAACAGGAGGTTCCTGAGACGGAGCAGATGTTTTACGCACTGTCTCAGATAATTTATCAAAAGGGTTTCCCGCAGGTTGAGGATATTCGGATTTTGTCTCTTGTGGGCGAAGGGGTTCATAAGCTTGGCGATCTGCGTAAGGAACATTCTGTTTTTCACGCGGCACTTCAAAAGCACTTGTTAAACGAACCACATCGGGCGACTTAGCCGCATAAGCATGAGGGGTTGCATCTGGTTCCAAGTGAACATATGGAGATGCCGATGCCGGAGCCTCAACAGGCTTTTGCTGTTGATGATCATCCATTACAACGGTTTCTTGGCCATCGCCAGACACATAGCGGCGGATGGATGCAAGGATTTCATCCATGGTCATATCCTCTTCTTGACGTCGATTCGCATTATTCATCCAAAATCCCCACGTTTATTTTAAAACTTATACCGTGTTTCTTCATAATGAGCTTGAGGATTAAAATAATCAACAGCCAGCTTTAGATTCTGAGCATTTAAAAAGCCCATGAGAGACAACACTTGGAAAACGGCATATTGATAACTTTTAACCGCATTGATTTTGCTTAATTTAGCATCTAACAAAGCAGCCTGAGCGTTCAAAACATCAAGCAATACTTTTGTCCCAACGTTCATTTCTTGCTGAGTTCCTTCTAAGCTGATCTCACAGGCTTTGACCTGCTTTTCATAGTTATCAATATTGTTTTTGGCCGACAACATATTTTGCCAGGCCTCTACCAACTGTTCAACAACTTGAAGGCGTGTTTTTTCAACAGCGACACGCTTGGCAACAGCTACTTCGTGTGCTTGACGTTTTTTTGATCGAATGCTTCCACCTTCGTACAAAGGAATAGATGCTGATACCATAAGCTGATTGTTTGTTTGGAAATCTCGAGAATTCAAAGTATTTGAATAGCCTGTTGGGGTTGTTTTGCCTAAGGTTTCATCACGCGTTGAACTGGCCTGCATATCTATTTTGGGAAGCAAACCTGAACCAATTTGTTCTGTCTCCGCTTGTTTTGCCGCATGTGCGTACTGGGCCTGAATAACATCAGGGTTTTTATCCTTAGCCGTTATTGTTGCTGACTCAAGGTCCGCTGGAAGGCCGCTCGGCAAACTTATAGGTGCCAGTGCCGCCGTAGGCTGGATACCTGTAATTTGCAAAAATTTGGCCTTTAAGCCTTCATGCTGGGCTAACGCCACCTGAAGTCTGGCATCAGCGTCAGCCAGTTTAGCTTCCGCATTGGCAACTTGGGTTATGGTTTCTTCACCAATTCGGTGTTTTTCTTGCGCTGATTCGTAATTCCGCTTTAAAGCTTGCTTATTCGCTTCAAGTTGTTCAATTTCAGATTTTTTAGCAGCCAGTTCCAAATAAGTTTGAATTACGTTTAAGAAAAGCTTTTGCTCTAGTGCTGCTAACTGCGCCCAAAGGCCTTTAATGTTGTGATCGGCCACTTCCAATGTTGCCAACGTACCGCCGCCTTGGTACAAATTCTGCCTTAGAACCACCCCACCACTTCGCTTGTTTGATGTAGACCCAGAGGTTGGGGCAGAGGTATTATCTCCACTCTTTTGGTTGCCAGAATTAATACTTTGACTTCCTGTCATGCTTCCCTGCAAGTCAACAGTAGGACGGAACCCAGCAGCTGCTTGCACAGTGTCTTCGTGGGAGGCAAAAACATTTTGCCTGGCTTCTTTTAATTCCGGATTGTTTATATAAGCCGCCTTCAAGGCATCCTCGAGTGTCAGCGCATGAGGAGCGGCTTTTGTGTCCGGCTTAAAAACAGTTTGCTGAACAGTGGCAGACTCTGATGATGTTGTTGTTGCAGGTATGGCTGCTGAGGTAAGAAGAATAGATGTAAAAGCAAGTAAACCGAAGCGCATAAGCAAAACCTTTTTATTTTTGACTAGGCATTATGTTAGTATGCTGCTTTAATTTCGACAAGTAAAATTCATTAATTCGCAAGAAGCGACCTTATCAAATAATTTGTGTATCGGTTTTTAAACCCCCCAAAAAATCATTCTAAAAAAGCATGGCTAGAAACAAGAAAAATAAATAAAAAATAGACAATGTAAAGAAATGCAGGGGTCGCAGTTTTTCCAAAACCAATAGAAAAGAACCGCCTAGAAAAAGTATATTTAATATGCTTGCGCAAACTACATAAAACAAAGACGTAACTTTTAAATAATAAGGGCCATAGGCTGATAAACACGTTAGTAAGGTGTAGGCAACAATATTCTTAAGGGTTTTTGATTGGCTTCGAACGCAAGGAAGCATAGGGATGCGCGCTTGGTTATAATCATCAATAAGCAGCATGGCCAACGACCAAAAATGGGGCGGCGTCCACAGTAAAATAATTAAACATAAGCTCCAAGCTTCTAAAGGTGCTGCATGCGCTACAGAAGCCCACCCAATAACAGGGGGCAACGCCCCAGCCAGGCCACCGATGACAATATTTTGAGGGGTTCTGGGCTTTAGGTAAAAGGTATAAACAACAACGTAAAAAAATATGGTAAAAGCCAATAACAAAGCGGCAATAAAATGAACGGCCACAGCCATCACCAGAACCGACGCTCCGCTTAGAATTAAACCAAAGGCCAAAGCAGAGTCCCCATGGATAACGCCCCGCACAAGGGGGCGATTTTGCGTGCGTTTCATGAGAGAGTCTGTCTTTTGTTCAGCCCACATGTTTAAGCACCCGGCAGCCCCCGCACCAACAGACAAACACAATAGGGAAACCATAGCAATTAGGGGGTGAATATGACCTGGCGCCAAATACAAACCACACGCACCTGTAAAAACAACCAACGACATAACGCGTGGTTTTAGAAGCTGCCAGTAATCGGCTACTGTTGCTGTAACTGCAGGTGATGAATGGGCAAAAACTTTTGACAAAAGATTAAAACTAACCGAGTTTTTATTTTTTCTATTCTGGCATTTTGGCCAAAAATTTTAAATATGGTAAGAAAAAAATAGGTAATCTGCTTGAAATTCTTATTAAGACCCAACAATTTTCTTTTTGGGTGGGGCGCTTAAAGATGTTTCCAGCGACCTATGGATAGCCAGCGCACTTTCTGATGCGGCTTTATTTTCCATCAAAACGCGTTCGTATATTTCTTCCCGATAAACGGTGACGTGTTCAGGGAATGAAAAACCAAGTTTTACGGTTTTTCCATGAACTTCAACAACTTTTATTTCAATGTCATCGTTCACACGAATTGATTGACCGGGTTTTCTGGTTAAAAAAAGCATAAAATTATCTAAATTTTAGTTAAATATTAACGTTTATGTATCACATTAAACCTAGCAGGAGATGAAACAGGTGTCTACAGTCATGTCACTTTTTAATAATGGCTTGTCCACAATTATGCTTCAACGCCTTCAATGGCTTAATAAGCGGGGTCAAGTAATTACTGGCAACATTGCCCATGCGGAAATTCCGTCCATGGCCAGAAAAGAATTGCGGTCATTCAGGCATATTTTAAAAAATCAAAGCCATCTGAACAAAACACCATCCATTGATAACTCCATGCTGGCTTTTACACCCGATGACGTGTTGAAAACAAAATCTGAAATTTCCCGGGAAGTGGAAATGCTGGAACTTGCCCATAATAATATTGAACATGACGCACTTATTAATATGGTTCGCAATTTTCATAAAATGATGCGAACCATCATCAGCCGGTCACAATAAGGAGATAACTCATGAATAAAACATCCTTTTCACCGCTCCTTAGCGCCATGTACGTGTCGTCATCGGCTATGCAAACACAAAACCAACGTATACTGGTTATTTCTGAAAATTTAGCCCATGCAGGTATGCGTTCTAACCCTCAGAATCCGCCTTATCAAAGAAAAGTTCTTAGTTTTGAAAGCATTTACGACAAGAAGCTTCAAACAGAAATTGTTCGGGTCAAAAAAACAGGTTTTGATAAAACACCACCTACACGTATCTATAGCCCTGGTGACCCATCTGCTGACAGCGAAGGTTATGTTTTAGAAGCAAACGTCAAACCTTTCATCGAACTGGCAGACATGCGTGAAGCTGGCCGCAGCCAAGAAGCCAACTTACGTGCTTTTGAAAAAATTCTATCCATGATGCAAAACACCATTAGCCTATTAAAAAATTAAAGGGGAACATAAATGAAAATTGAAGGTTCACAATCATCATATGCTTTAAAATCACAAGCGGCAGCGCTTAATAAAACCGTTTCTCATGCAGACCAAGCTGCATCCAATTTTACAGCACTTTTAAATCAGGTGGGTGATCAACAAAAAACCGGTGATTATTCACCGTCTGCCCTCGATTCATCATCACTTTTTAATATGGATGGTGAACAAAAAGATAATCGTGGAGGCATTCTTGTCTGACGTAAAAATTCACCAATCGCTGATTCAAAACTTTAATAAAACTGCTGAATCTTTGCATGTTCAAAACTATGACCAAGAATTCATGAAAGTTTTGCAAGCAAATGGGGCGTCACTGGAAACACGGCTTGTTGATTTTTTCAAAGGGCAATTTGATCATTTTGTAAACCAGGCTCATTTCGTGGAAGGAAAAGCCCAACAGTATGCACGCGGTGAAGAAAATATTGAAAACGTAACGCCTTTAATTAGCCAATTAACAGTGGAGGTTGAGGCTTTCAAAGCTATCGTTGATGCTTTGGCTAGCGTTCCAAGAACATTAACCAGCATTCAAATGTAGTTTTCAATCAACCAGTTTTTTTAAGTTAATATTTTTGGCCTTTAAGCTTTCTAGCCATTTCATAACTTCGTCAAATAGTGAATCATTTACATGAATCGTGATCGTGGCGTGGCCTATGGTTTTTGACATATTTTCTGCCATTTCTAGTTTTTTCTTCACCATGATTTCATCATCTTTTTGGGTAATCAGAAAATGACCAACCAAACAATTTGTTTTTGTTTCTGAACAAATTTTGTCAGCATTGATGTGGGGCTCTGGAAAAACCACAAGAAAATTTTCTTTCGCTGCATATTCCAACGTAGGCCTTAGGGTTTTTTCATCACCATAATAACCGTAACTAAGAAGAAACCCCTTAACAGGTGGCCCCAATTTTTTCCAAGGGGCAAGGCGTTCAGCATCCGCTGTATCTTGAAACAAAATTGAATTATTCAAACCTTCCATAGGGGCTGGCACAACAAGCGTTACCAATAATTGGTGGCCACTTGTCATGGCCATACTTGTGGCAGATGGAATAATTTTTTCATAATCGGCAAAGGCAATGACGACATCACTGTTTAAAACACGAATGCGTTCTTCTGTTTTGGGTGTGAACCCCACATTGGCAATGATTACGGTTATTGTCGGGGCTTGGTTTTTTAAAGGACTTTTTGGAATTTCTACTTTAAATCGCTCTAACGGTTTTTCAGGAATGACTTCACTGGCACAGGCGCTTGCCACAAAAAGAAGGTAAATAAAAATGCGAATCATGACACAGTGTGTTTCAAGTATGGGGTTGGATCCAATGGCAATGCATTTTTATAAAGCTGAAGGCCAAGGGCAGGGCGGCTAGGTTCTGCCTTTTGTGCACCCAACTTCATTAATGATGGCATGCGCCCTATGGGTTCATTCACAAGAATCTTTTCGCCTGCCTGGCAGTAAGTTGTTCCCAAGCCCCACACAACGGCATAAAAACTATCTTGCTGAATAACTACCACATGGCCGTAAGTGTCCACAGGTTCTGCGTAAATAACAGTTCCACCCCATGGTGAAATAACTAAGGAATCAGGGCGCGTTTGAAACGTGATGGCGTGAATGTTTTTTGGGTTGGGGGGGCATAAATCACCCACAACAGGTGTTAGTAATGCCGTTTCCTCATGACCAGATGATGCCATGGTAGCGGGTGATATTTTATCTAAGGTGGTAATAAGCTCGTCTATATTTTTATAAGGAATAGCATTTTTGTTCTTGGTTAATGGACGTGTTTTATTTCGTTCGTCCAACAACTGCCCTAATAACACCAGGGCATTTTCATAGGCATGCTGTAAATCTTTTTTATATCCAACGGCATCACGGCTGTTTTTATGAATAGACACAATTTTTTTCACAATGGGGAAAATTTCTTGGTTCTTTTCATTTAGTTTCGGTATAAGCCGTTCTAAAACCATGTATGAATGAACTAAATCAGTCATAGATGCTGATGAAATTGCCATAAAAGCTGGTGAAAAATCTTGCCATACTTTCATATTTTGAATGGCCATCACCATCTGATGTTGATGGGCAGATAGGTCACGATAAGCCTCTTTTTCCTGATCCACCACCGTGTCAGAAACTTTTTCAACACGTAATAAGTCACGTTCTAAACTTTGCACCTGAATCGCTTGATTAATAAGGCGCTGTTGCAACGCTGGCTGTGACGCCATTAAGGGGCTGATAGCCAAGCACAGAAAAAAAAGTTTAATCATCAAAATATTCTTCTAGTAAAGGGGGTTCCGTCATTTCAGCAGGTTTTCTAATACCCAATAATTCTAAAATAGTCGGGGCTACATTCGCAAGGGTTCCACCATGTTTCAACGAAAGTTGCCCTCCATTCACAATCATAAAAGGAACCGGGTTGCACGTATGCGCTGTATGAGGGCCTGAGCCATCCACCATTTGTTCCGCATTTCCGTGGTCAGCAGTAATAATCAGAGTCCACTCCTCCTGGATGGCTTTTTCCGCTAACCGCTTCAGGCATTCATCAACAGTTTTCACGGCTTTTTCTATGGCTTCTGGAATACCTGTGTGGCCCACCATGTCTGTATTGGCGTAATTCAAAACAATTAGGCTGTGTTTTTTTTCAGTCATGGCTTGAAGCACATGGCTGGTTACTTCTTCGGCAGACATTTCAGGCTGAAGGTCATACGTAGCCACCGGTGGAGACGGAACTAAAATACGGTCTTCCCCCGGAAAAGGTTCTTCACGGCCACCATTAAAAAAGAACGTCACGTGGGCATATTTTTCTGTTTCAGCAATACGCAGTTGATTCAGCCCTTCTTTAGAAATAACCTCACCCAAGCTGTTGTTTGTTGGCATTTTATCAAACAGACAGGGAATCCAAGAATCCAAAGCAGCACTGTAAGAACCCATACCCAACCGTTCTGAAAATTTTACAGGCTGGGTTGGAAATTCTGAAAAAGAAGGGTCTGAAAAACTTGTTAGAATTTGGCGCACCCGATCCGCACGAAAATTCAACACCCACAAAGCATCGTCATTTTCAATACCTTTAAACCCATCCAAACAAAAGGGTGGTATAAATTCATCGGTGATACCTTCTTGATAATAATGCTGAATCCCCTCTAAGGGGTTTGAAAATTTTAAAGGACTTGTGGCAGTTGTTATGGCGTCATAAGCCTTTTGAACACGATCCCATCGTTGATCGCGATCCATTCCAAAATAGCGCCCCCCCAGGGTTGCAAACCGAACAGACGGATTTAATGTTTGTTGGCACTGTGTAACATATTCCGCAGCACTGGAAGGTGGCGTATCACGGCCATCCAAAAAACCATGAATCCAAACGGGAATACTGTAAGTTGCCAATAAATTAGCCACATAAATCAGGTGATTTTGATGTGAATGAACCCCGCCGGGTGATAGAAGCCCCAAAAGATGGCAAGCTTTGCCATTATTTTTAAGTGTTTGAATCAATTTTTGAACTTTTGGGTTATTGGCCAGATCACCTGTTTGAATGGCATGGTCAATACGGGGTAAGTCTTGCCAATAAACACGGCCCAAACCTAGGGTCATGTGCCCCACCTCTGAATTACCCATTTGATGGGGGGGCAGGCCGACAAATTCTTCGGACGCTTGCACAGGAACCCATGGGTATTTTTTTTGCATCTCGGCCCAATGGTGGGCTTTGATAATACCATTATGGTGACATGTTGGGCTAATGCCCCAGCCATCTAAAATACATAAGAGAATAGGTTTTTTTGGTTTCATAGAAAAAATTAATAAAAATGAATAGGCCGATTTTAGCATTAAACCTACGATGGGTATAGGTTGCATAATGGCTTGTGTTAAATCCAGGAAACATGTAGAAATGAACAATAAACAAACGCCCAAACCTAACGGAATTTTAAGAGTTTTCAGGCAAGAATGACCCTATCGCCTATTACGCGCCGCCGATTTGAACAATTTAAAGCCAATAGACGGGGTTATTGGTCGTTTTGGTTTTTTTGTTTCCTTTTCCTGATTACTTTATTTTCTGAATTTATAGCGAATGACAAGCCGCTTATCGTTTCTTACGACAACCAGTTGTATTTTCCTATTTTAAAAAATTACCCAGAAACCACCTTTGGGGGAACTTTTGAAACAACGACCAACTATCGTGATCCCGTCGTTCAAGAACTAATCCAGAAAAAGGGATGGTATGTTTTTCCCCCCATTCCATTTGGCATTCAAACTGTCAATTATCACTTACCCACACCAGCCCCGTCACCCCCTTCTTGGGTGAATTGGTTTGGAACGGATGATCAAGGCCGTGATGTTTTGGCACGCCTTTTATACGGTTTTCGTATTTCTATTTTATTTGGGTTGGCCTTAACATTTTTTTCCGCCGTTGTGGGCGTTTTTGCAGGTGCTGTTCAGGGGTACTTTGGCGGCCGCATCGACTTGATTGCCCAACGCGTTATCGAAATATGGGCGGGCCTTCCGGTTTTATATTTGCTTATTATCTTAAGCAGTATGATTGAACCGAATTTTTGGTGGTTGTTAGGCATTACACTTTTATTCAGTTGGATGGCTTTGGTCAGTGTTGTGCGCGCTGAATTCTTTCGTGCCCGCGCCTTAGATTATGTGCGCGCAGCTGAAGCTTTAGGGGTGCCAACGTCGCGTATTATTTGGCGCCACATGTTGCCTAATGCTATGGTTGCAACCATTACCTACCTACCTTTTATCTTGAACGGATCCATCACAACCCTAACATCGTTAGACTTTTTGGGGTTTGGTTTACCACCGGGGTCTGCTTCGTTGGGTGAAATGCTAACCCAAGGAAAAAACAATATCCAATGCCCATGGTTGGGGTTGGTTGCTTTCTTTTCTATTGCTGTTTTATTAAGCCTGTTAATTTTTGTTGGCGAAGCAATCCGCGATGCTTTTGACCCCAGAAAAGTGAAAGGTTAGTCATTTGGCTTTGCTTGACGTACAGAATGTAACCAAGCAATTCAAAGGATTTAAAGCCCTGGATAGCCTTTCTTTTTCTGTACCAGAAGGATGCATTTTTGGGGTTATTGGCCCCAATGGATCCGGTAAAACAACGTTGTTTCAAGTTATTTCTGGGTTTTATTCGTTGAACGGTGGTGACATTTTGTTCAACGGAATATCCCTTAAAAATTTACCCCCTTACAAAATTGCAAAACTTGGCTTAGGGCGCACTTTTCAAATTGTTAAGCCTTTTCATGGTTTAACCGTGTTAGATAACGTCATGACGGGTGCCTTGGTTCATGAAAAATCTTTTTCAAAAGCACAAGATCATGCCATGAGTATTTTGAAAATTATTGGCTTAAGTCATAAGGCGCATTTTTTGGGAGAAGAATTAACCCTTCCGGACCGTAAACTTTTGGAGCTTGCCCGCGCCCTAAGTACAAACCCCAAATTATTACTTTTAGATGAAGTCATGGCTGGCTTACGCCCCACAGAAACGCAAAGTATTATTCAAGCTATTCAGTTTTTACAAAGAACCATGGATTTAACGATTCTGGTGGTAGAGCATTCAATGCCCACTATTCATGCTTTATGTCATCAAGTTGTTGTCATTCATAATGGAAAAAAAATAATGGAAGGATCCCCACAAGAGGCTGTCCAAGACCCGCGGGTGATTGAATGTTATTTGGGGCGACGATATGCTAAAGGTTGATCGCTTAAGCTGCTACTACGAAGATTTTGAAGTGGTTCACCATGTTGAATTTCATGTAGAAGCTGGGCAGTGGGTTTCTATTGTAGGTGGAAATGGGGCTGGTAAAACAACCCTAATTCAAGCTTTAGCAGGCATTCATACTGAAAAAAAGGGTAACATCCACTTTTATGGAAGTCGTATTGACCATTTAGATGCGTCAGATATTTGTAATTTAGGTATTGCCCATGTGCCTGAAGGCCGGCAAATCTTCCCGTCTTTATCAGTTATCGACAACCTAGATTTGGTTGGTTTTGCCCAAAAGCAAACAACCCAATACACCAAAAATAAAATTGACGAAGTATTTAACGTATTCCCAGGGCTAGCTAAACATGCAAAAAAACCCGCTGGCGTATTATCAGGCGGCGAACAACAAATGTTAGCTATTGGTCGTTGTTTGGTGGCTGAACCAAAATTAATTCTGTTTGATGAACCATCTTTGGGGCTGTCACCCGTTTTAGTTCAGGACCTTTTTTGTGTTCTACAACAACTTAAAAGAACAGGCATTAGTATTTTGTTAGCCGAACAACACGT
The DNA here is from genome assembly GCA_964508915.1 of uncultured Verrucomicrobiales bacterium. Lineage (GTDB taxonomy): Bacteria > Pseudomonadota > Alphaproteobacteria > Paracaedibacterales > CAIULA01 > CAZDVK01. The sequence goes on from CAZDVK010000007.1 coordinate 67,727, forward strand.
AGAAGTATCCCTTCAGCACGCTGATATGGCTTATGTTATGGAACAAGGTGAAATTGTGCTAAGCGGTTCAGGGGCTGATTTATTAAAAAACCCCCACGTGAAAGCATCTTTTTTGGGATAGAAAAAAACATGAGTAGTCGCCCAATGGTAGTAACTTACCATGTTTGTTCAAAGTTCTGTAAAGTAACAAGCCGTCATGCTAATATTCATAATATTTTTACCATTCATGTGAAACCATTAACCTAACAAACAATTTCCAGGTGTATAGCTTTGAATAACACGTCTAAAAATTTCTTCTTGTGGCTTGTTTTAGGGGCCCTTCTTTTTGTAATTTTCCAGATGTTCCCTGGTAATTCAGGGCGTCATAACATTCCAACGGTTGCGTATTCGCAATTTATGAACGATGTGAATGATGGAAAGGTTGACGAAGTCACCATTGCAGGCCCCAATATCATAGGCCATTTAAAAGATGGTCGGCCTTTTGTAACCTACGCCCCTGAATCACAAATTACTGTTAGTAAACTGTTGGAAAAAAACGTGGTGGTCAAAGCAGGGCCCCAGGAACACGAAGTTTCATTATTCCAAATGATTTTACCCTGGCTACCTATTTTGCTGATTGCAGGTATAACTTTTTATTCCTTCCGCCAAATTCAATCGGGCGGCAACAGGGCCATGGGTTTTGGGCGGTCACGGGCCCGACTTATGGGGGAAAAAGGCCCCAAAGTCACCTTTGATGATGTGGCTGGAATTGATGAAGCCAAACAAGAATTGCAAGAAATTGTAGACTTTTTAAAAGACCCACAAAAATTCCAACGACTTGGGGGCCGTATTCCCAAAGGTGTTCTACTGGTGGGGCCACCCGGTACCGGTAAAACTTTGTTAGCCCGGGCCATTGCTGGTGAAGCCAATGTGCCATTTTTTAGCATTTCTGGTTCTGACTTTGTGGAAATGTTTGTGGGCGTTGGTGCCAGCCGTGTACGCGACATGTTTGAACAGGCCAAAAAAAATGCCCCGTGCATTGTGTTTGTGGATGAAATTGATGCGGTCGGCCGCCATCGTGGTGCTGGTATGGGCGGCGGTAATGACGAACGGGAACAAACCCTAAACCAGTTGTTGGTGGAAATGGACGGCTTTGAAGAAAATCAAAGCGTTATTTTAATTGCAGCTACAAACCGGCCTGACATTTTAGACCCAGCTTTGCTTCGCCCAGGACGTTTTGACCGGCAAGTTGTCGTACCAAACCCTGACCTTAATGGACGTGAGAAAATTTTACGTGTTCACATTAAAAAAGTACCTTTAGCACCCAACGTTGACCCCCGGGTTATTGCCCGTGGCACACCTGGTTTTTCGGGGGCTGACTTGGCAAACCTTGTTAACGAAGCAGCCCTGATGGCAGCACGCAAAGGAAAACTTGTTGTCAGTATGTCAGAGTTTGAACAAGCAAAAGATAAGGTTTTGATGGGGGCGGAACGCCGTTCCATGGCCATGACGGAACAAGAAAAAAAACTGACAGCCTATCATGAATCAGGCCATGCGATTATAGCCTTTTTTACACCAGAATCTGACCCGATCCATAAAGCCACCATTATTCCACGGGGTCGGGCTTTAGGTATGGTTATGCGCTTACCAGAAGGGGACCGTATTTCCGTATCCCGTAATAAATTATTGGCAGATATCCGCGTGGCCATGGGTGGCCGTTTAGCGGAAGAACTTATTTTTGGTCATGAAAATGTAACCACGGGCGCGTCATCAGATATTAAAATGGCGACCGAAATGGCCCGTCGTATGGTCACGGAATGGGGTTTAAGCGATAAGCTTGGCTTTCAAGCTTTTGGCGGACAAGAAGAAACATTTTTGGGTTACGGCAACAGCTCTAAAGCGATGTCCAGCGCCACAGCTGAAATGGTTGATCAAGAGGTTTCTAAAATTTTAGATACATCCTTTACAGAAACACGAAAAATGTTAGAGGAAAAGTTAGATTTACTGCATAGCTTAGCCACAGTTCTTTTGGAACGGGAAACATTAACCGGCGATGAAATAAAAATTGTTATGGAGGGGGGCGACCTTCCTAATGTGGCCGTGGGGGCTGATGGAACCGTACAACGCCTCAGCGTGCCTATTGCGGGTAAATCAGGTTCCTCTAAATCAAAAGAATAAAGGGCACTCATCATGAACGATTTATTTGGGACAGATGGTGTTCGAGGAACAGCAAATAAATGGCCCATGTTGCCGGGCACCATCGTGCAATTGGCAACGGCTTCTGTTTCTCATTTTATGCAAAAATATTCTTTTCCAGAAGGTTCTGAACATCGCTTTACAGTTGTGATTGGTAAAGATACGCGATTATCTGGGTATATGGTAGAATCAGCCCTTGTGGCTGGGTTTGTTGCCATGGGGGCTTTTGTCATTTTGTTGGGGCCCGTTCCAACACCTGCGGTTTCTATGTTGACCCGTTCTTTACGGGCCCATTTAGGGGTCATGATTTCAGCATCACACAACCCTTACTATGACAACGGCATTAAGTTTTTCCAGGCTGATGGATTTAAAATCAGCAAAGAAGACGAAACCATTATTGAAACCATTATAGATGGCAGTACTTATAATTTGGCAGCACCTACCCATGTTGGAAAAGCGAAACGTTTGGATGATGCACTGGGTCGCTATATTGAATTTGCTAAAGCTACTTTTCCAAAAGGGCAACGCTTAGACGGCCTAAAAATTGTGATAGATTGTGCCCATGGTGCGGCTTATAAAGTGGCGCCGCGTGTTTTGTGGGAATTGGGGGCTGATGTTGTATCTATTAACGTAGACCCCAACGGTATCAACATTAACGAAGATTGCGGCGCAACAGATGTAAAAATGCTGCAAAGGGCCGTTATAGAAAACGGGGCGCATTTGGGAATTGCCTTAGATGGTGATGCAGACCGCCTTATTATGGTGGATGAAAAAGGAAAAACCATTGATGGTGACCAGCTAATGGCTGTTATTGCAACAGTTTGGCATAAAAATGGACAGTTAGCGGGTGACGGCATTGTTGCCACCCACATGTCAAATTTGGGGTTAGAACGCTATTTAGAAACAATGGGTTTAACCCTTCACCGGGCAGCCGTTGGTGACCGTGCTGTTTTAGATATGATGCGCACTAAGGGGTGCAACCTGGGGGGTGAACAGTCTGGCCATATTGTTTTAAGTGATTTTGCAACAACGGGTGATGGGTTGATTGCTGCCCTTCAAGTGCTGAGCTTTGTGCAGGCTAATAAGTGCGCCATGAGCGAAATTTCCTCTGTTTTTACAGCTGTTCCACAAATTTTAAAAAATGTGAAAACAGAAAAAAGTGTAGATTTAAGCCACCCAGTTTTGAACCAAGCAATTACAGAAGCAAAACAAAAAATAGAATCAGCGGGTGGGCGTTTACTGGTTCGCCCGTCTGGCACTGAACCGTTGATTCGTATTATGGCCCAAGGGGATGATCAAGAGTTGCTTGAAGAAGTTATTGACGGTTTAGCAAAGCAATTTTCTAATTAGGAACACCCTAACAAAAACGTTGATAAACACATTCTGAATAGGATGTGTTTCCCATTTTTGACACAATTTTGTCAATTTTTTGAAACCCTTGTTTTTCGTAAAAACGCTGTGCAATCGTATTTTTTTCAAGGGCAATAACAAGAACAGGTATTAGGTTTTCTTGTTTAAGCTTGCCAACGGACTCATCTAACAGTTTTTGGCCGACCCCTTGATTTTGGTAGTCTTTGCTGACATATAAGGCATAGATTTCACCTTGACCAAATTGTAAGTGTCGGGAAATTCCGTAATCGCAAAAACCTATGATTTTTTCGTTATGGGAGGCTACGAACGAATATTTTTGAGGTTGAACCATCCACTGAAGACGCCCACGAAGGCGTTCTTCAAAAGAAATATTATCTAGGTAACTTTGATCAATAATGCCTTGGTAAGCCTGTTTCCAAACAGTAATGGAAATGTGGGTTATATCCTCAAAGTCATCAGATGTGGCAGGTCGAACGACTATCGTCATAACCGTATCATCTTTCTTACCCCTTCACATTCGCACGCGCCGTTTTAGGGGTGCGAGTTGCCCCTATGTGTTGCGTGTTACGGCTGGCAGCTAGTTCAACCTGGAATTGGCGCTGTTCCAAACTTTGACGACGTTCCGGTGTTAAACTGTCATAGCAATGGGGGCATGAAACGCCCAGTTGATATTTGTGTGATTGCCGGTCTTCATCTGATAACGGCAAACGGCAGCTATGGCACAGCGTATGTTCGCCCAATTGCAAACCATGCTTAACAGCCACACGTTGATCAAACACAAAACAATCACCTTCCCATAAGCTTTTGTTTTCAGGCATCAATTCTAAATACTTTAAAATGCCCCCTTTTAGGTGATAAACCGTTTCAAAACCTTCTTTCATCATAAAAGATGACGCCTTTTCACACCGAATGCCACCTGTGCACATCATGGCCACTTTTTTATGTTTTTGGGGGTTTAAATTTTTACGCACGTAATCTGGAAATTCTGTAAAGCATTTCGTTTTAGGGTCGACGGCGCCCTTAAAGGTTCCAATGGCTACTTCGTAATCATTGCGGGTATCAATCAAAATAACGTCGGGGTCTTGAATAACTTTGTTCCATTCTTCTGGCTCTAGATAAGTTCCAACCATTTTGTTTGGGTTCACACCTTCTACACCAAGGGTGACAATTTCCTTTTTCAAACGTACTTTCATGCGGTAAAAAGGGTTTTTGGGAGAAAACGATTCTTTATATTCCCAGCCATGAAAACGTTGGTCAGATTGTAAAAAATTTTTGAGGGTATCCATGGCATTACGACTGCCAGCAACGGTTCCGTTAATACCTTCCTCGGCTAAAATGAGGGTTCCCTTAATGCCGTTTTTGGTGCACAAATCTTTTAATGATGCTTGGATTTCTTTGCAATCTGGAAGATCTGCAAACTTATATAAAGCGGCAACAACGAACATAATGAACCCCTTTTAAAACAACGATAAATAAAACCACCCCATAAGTTAACTTAAAAGGCAAAATACGACAAGTATTTCAGCAATTTAGAATAAGATATTTGCTGCAAAATTAAATACGTTTAAACCCTTTCTTAACTTTTCCTATGCTATAAAAGGTTTGAGGACACATGTGGTGGTCATGGCTTA
>CAZDVK010000008.1:0-68377 GCA_964508915.1 uncultured Verrucomicrobiales bacterium
ACCACATGTGTCCTCAAGCTTTTTATAACACAGAAAAAGTTAAGAAAGGGTTGATTTGCTTTTTTATTATCATGCTTACCCGTCAACTTGCATACTTTGTCCTTTTTTAGAAAATTTTATGCTAGAATTTCACCAAGTGTTTTTTATGACCCTACAAGGATAAGTCACTATGCTTGACGCTTTAATGCTGGCGCGTGTGCAATTTGCCGCTAATATTACATTTCACATTCTTTTCCCAGCTATTACGATCGCTCTATGTTGGGTTCTGCTGTTTTTTAAAATTATGCATAATGTAACAGCCAACCAAAAATGGCAGGAAGCTTACCAGTTTTGGGTTAAAATTTTTGCTTTGTGCTTTGCTATGGGGGTGGTCACCGGCATTACAATGTCATTCCAATTTGGTACCAACTGGCCTGGGTTTATGGAAACAGTGGGAAATATAGCAGGCCCCTTGTTGGCTTATGAGGTCTTAACAGCCTTTTTCCTAGAAGCTACCTTTTTAGGTGTTATGCTTTTTGGAGCCAGCAAAGTTTCAAACAAAGTTCATACGTTAGCCACTTTTTTAGTGGCACTTGGCACTACTGTATCTGCTTTCTGGATTTTAGCTTTGAATTCCTGGATGCAAACACCTGTTGGTTTTCAAATGGTGAATGGTAAGGCTATGGCAACCGATTGGTGGCATATTATTTTTAACCCATCCATGCCTTATCGAGTTCTACACGTACTTATTGCATCTGGCATTACGGCAGCATTTTTGATTATTGGCATTTCGGCATATCGTTGGAAACGGGGCGATCATACACCTTCTGTCAAATCCAGTTTAAAAGTAGGTATGTATCTAGCCGCTATTTTAACCCCGATTCAAATTTTTATTGGCGATTTGCACGGCCTCAATACGCTTAAATATCAACCTGCAAAAGTTGCAGCTATGGAAGCACTATGGGAAACAAAAAAAGAAGCACCCCTTATTTTATTTGCCCTGCCTGATGAAGTTTCTAAAACGAATCATTTTGAATTTTCTATTCCTAAAGGTGCTAGTTTCGTTTTAACCCATGACTCACATGGTGAGATTAAAGGGTTGAATGAATTTGCAAATAACCACCCCCCGGTTGCACCTGTATTTTGGGCATTTCGTTTAATGGTTGGCGTTGGCCTGCTTATGTTAGCCCTTTCTTGGTTAGGTAGCTTGCAATTGTGGCGCCGGGGTGTTTTAGGAAGTTTGGTAACAAACTGTGCCATTTTCATGACTTTTTCAGGGTGGGTTGCAACTCTTGCAGGGTGGTACGTTACAGAAATTGGCCGACAACCCTATTTAGTTTACGGTGTATTAAAAACAGCTGATGCTGTTTCAAAAGTTCCACGGCCTATGGTGGCTACAAGTTTGGCTTTGTACTTATTGATTTATGTTGTTTTGATTGTTTGCTTTATCATGACCCTATTTTACATAGCACGACGGGCAAAAATAGAGAAACCCATTCGCGTTAAAATAGCGCCTCAAACAGACCAGTAAGGAAAACGAAAGGTTTTATAATGATTGTTCCATTTTCTGAAATTTTAAGTCATGGGCACTGGCTCCCCCTGATTTTTACAATATTAATGGGTGTTGCTGTTCTAGTTTATGTCATTCTAGACGGATACGATCTGGGTGTTGGCATTTTACTGAGTGGCGCCACCTCTTACGAAAAAGATAAAATGATCGCATCCATAGGGCCTTTTTGGGACGCTAATGAAACGTGGCTTGTGCTCGGGGTTGGTATCTTACTGGTGGCTTTTCCCGCCGCCCACGGTATTATTTTGTCATCTCTATACTTACCGACAGCTTTGATGCTCATTGGCCTTATTTTACGGGGTGTCGCCTTTGATTTTCGTGTAAAAGTTGATGCCCGTTATAAGACTTACTGGAATTGGACTTTTTTTATTGGTTCCTGTGTTACTGCTCTTTGTCAGGGATATATGCTGGGTAGCTATATTGTTGGTTTTGATCAATCTTTTAACAGCGTCATTTTTTCACTGCTCACGGGCGTGTGCCTGATGGCTGGTTATGCTTTCGTAGGTTCTTCTTGGTTAATTATGAAAACGGAAGGGTTGCTTCAAAAGAAAGCAATCGCATGGGCGCAGTTGGCTTTGTGGGGAACAGCCCTTGGCATGATTTTGGTATCACTGATGACCCCTTTCATCAGCCCACGAATCTTTGCAAAATGGTTTCAGTGGCCGGTTTTCTTATATTTGTCACCAATCCCGTTGATAACAGGCATGCTTATTTTGACCCTTCATGTAACCCTTAAACATCTTCCAAAACAAGGGGATCGTCACTCTTGGGTTCCTTTTGTGGGCTCTGTGGGCTTGTTTCTGATGGGGTTCCTGGGGCTAGGTTACAGCTTTTTCCCTTATATTATACCTGACAAACTAACCATTTGGGACGCTGCCAGTTCTTACGATTCCTTGTGGATTATTTTAATAGGGGCTTTGGTGGTTCTACCCTTTATCATTGGCTATACAATTTACGCCTACAGGATATTTTGGGGTAAAGTTGGTGTCTTAGATTATGGTTCATAAAAATAGAGCAAAGAACGACGAAAATACATAAAACAAAGAGGTCTAGTAGGGGGCTGGCGCTATTTCTTTCAGCATAGCGGCTGCATCCTCACGAAGGGCGCCTAATTCCTCGTTTTTTGATGCGGATTCTAGGTAGGCTCTAGCTTTGTTCAAATCTTTGGGAACCTCTATCCCATTTTTACATAACACCCCAGCATTAAACTGGGCTGGGCCATACCCTTTTTGAGCCGCAGCTTCATAATACTCTAAAGCTTTTATGGGGTTTTTATCGATACCATCGCCAATTAAATAACTATCAGCCACCGCATTCAGTGCTGGCACAAAACCTAATGCTGCTGATCGTTGAAAATACTGAGTTGCTGTACCACTGTCTTTTGTACCGTTGTACCCCTCTAAATAGTACTGCCCTAACCAAAAAAGCCCTTCTGGACTATTCATTTCCTCTAAAGTTTTTAAGAACTTTTCGGCGGCATCTGGTTGGCCTGCTTGAACATGCTGCATTACGTAATGCTCAATAGGTGAACTATCTTTGGCAAAAACCGGCGTGGTTGCTAACAACAAGGCAAGAAAATATTGAAATTTTTGAATCATGAATTAAAATTCTGCACACATTTTGCGAATGATTGAGTATAGTCTTTTTATTTACAGTCGAGAAGTTCCCATGACCAAAAAATTATACATAAAAACTTACGGTTGTCAGATGAATGTGTACGATTCTGATCAAATGGTGAACTTATTGGCGCCTTTAGGGTACGAAGTAACCGATAACCCAGATGAAGCCCACATGGCAATTTTAAATACATGCCATATTCGTGAAAAAGCCGAACAGAAAATGTATTCGGATCTGGGGCGTTTAAACCAAACGCGAAAACGCCTTAAGGAAGAAAAAAATCAAGATTTATTAATTGGTGTAGGGGGGTGTGTGGCCCAAGCTGAGGGTGATGAAATTATTCGAAATGCGCCCTATGTCAGTATGGTTTTTGGGCCTCAAACATATCATCGTTTGCCAGAAATGATTGCACAAATCCATAAATCCCAGGCTGAAAAAGAACAAAAACCGTTTAAAGGTTTGGTCGATACAGATTTTCCTATGGAAAGTAAATTTGATTTGCTGCCAACTATGGAAAAATCATCAACTTCTGCATTTCTTTCTATTCAAGAAGGTTGCGATAAGTTCTGTACTTTTTGTGTTGTGCCGTATACGCGGGGTGCTGAAACGTCTAGGCCCGTTGTTGATATTATACGTGAGGCCATTCATCTTGTATCATTAGGAACCAAAGAAATAACTTTGTTGGGGCAGAATGTAAATGCTTTTCATGGCGCTGCCCCTCATATATCTTCCCATGGTGCATCTACTTGGAACTTGGCGCACCTTATAGAGGAACTTGCTAAAATAGATGGCCTTGAACGTATTCGTTATACAACGTCACACCCACGAGATATGGATGATGACTTGATTCAAGCGCATGGTTCTATTGACAAACTCATGCCCTACCTACATTTACCTGTTCAGTCGGGTAGTGATCGTATTTTAGATGCCATGAACCGCAAACACACAGCACAGCATTATTTAGAAATTATTGATAAGCTTAAACAGGCCTGTCCAGCTATTGCACTGTCGTCTGATTTTATTGTGGGCTTTCCAGGTGAAACAAAAGCTGACTTTGAAGACACCCTTCATTTAGTACGTCAGGTTAAATTTGCCCAAGCTTATTCTTTCAAGTATAGCATTCGCCCCGGAACACCAGCGGGCGCTATGGATTTGCAAGTGCGTGAGGAAGACAAAACTGAACGCCTTAAAATTTTACAAGACTTGTTAACTGAACATCAGCAAGCCTTTAATAAAAGCCTGGTAGGAACGATTCAACCCGTTCTGTTTGATAAAACGTCACGGTTTGATAACCATATGCTGGGTAAAACCCCTTACATGCAATCGGTCCATATTCCAGTACAAGAAAACCTCTTTGGGAAAATTGTCAATGTGCACTTGGAATCAGCAGTTGGCGTTAATTTTATGGGAAAATTGGTATAGAAATAAGGTTATGCATGCCTGAATAAAACAGGCATGCATAATTGAAAAAACTTTATTAGCTCTTTCGTCTTTTTGTCCGAATGCTATCCATTTTAAATCGCATTTCGTTGTAGTAATCAACTTTTTCTTTAGGGTGGTCAAGGCTATACCCGGCTGATACTTTTTTAGATTCTTCTTCGTTTTCGGCTGTCCATTTAAAAGAGGGTGCTTTATCACCACCATCAAAAATTTCCTTAACTTTGACACGAATTCGATCTAGGTTATGGTCAAAATTACTGCTACTTCCTCCCTTAACCCATTCCTTGCCGCTGGCAGTCGCGTTTAGGTGCATTCCACATTCATACTGGAATTCTTTTACATCTCCGCTTTTATAAGCTAAAGCGATAGCTTCTAATTTATTCTGCGCCGCTTCTATACCATAAGCTAAGTCTTCCCCTGGCCCTTGATGAAGCAATTCTAAAAGTCCTGCCACATCATTTGCGTTATCAATTTTTCTAGACAAAACAACGCATGTAAAATTTTTGGTATCTTTTAAGGGGCATTTTGTAAAACATTTTTTAACTTCTTCGGTAAGCTCTCCAAGCTTTGTCACATCGACCCCTTCCGCTAATTTCTTGGTGCAGCTAAATGTACAAGAAGCCCAAACCTGTGTGCTCATAAAAGCAATAACGAACGTTAATAAAATTTTTCTAGTTAGCATAAAAGTTTCTCCTATTAAAGTTAGAAAATATCATCATGCTTAGATTCTAAGTTAAAATGCTTAACAAAAAGTTAACGCAGAAAAAATATAAAGCATGCATCAGAAACCAGACCCATTAACATTTTATTAACTATTTTGTGCTATCTCACTTTGTCGAGGGGTGACCCCCTCAATCTTTTAAAAGGAGATACACCCATGAAAAAGATTTTCTATCCCGCCATCACAGTTTTAGGTTTTACTTTTACAGCTACTTGCTATGCCTCATCTTCCGATGAACCCACCGTCATAGACCCTGAAAGAATCAACCGCAATTTAACTATCGTTTTTCCAACTACAAAAGCTTTGTTTTCACAAGAACTTCAAGAGGTTACTAATCAATCGGCTGTGCATATCCCACCAACAGTTTTGCATATTCCACAAAAACGATCTGCCTTATCACGTTTTTTTTCATGTTTTTCATGCAAAAGCGACGCAGCTGTTGAAGCTGTTAAACCATTACCCCTTCCAAGGCTCCAACAACTTCCTGTGCGTGGAATAGGTGCGGTAACGGCATATCCACAGTCCACCGTTGCGGCATTGTCAACTGTGGCAAGGCTGGGTCGATTGGATTCAGAGATTACCCTTGGACAAATTATCGGACCCGTCACACGCTCAGACTCAGACAGTTCTTTTTCAGATTATTTATCAGCTGTTAGTGATGATAGCTTTGATGACGAACGTTACCGCAGACCATGCCCCTATGAGTGTTGTAAACGGGGCTGATTATGTTGTTGATCAACAGAAATAGTCTCCGCCACAAGTTGGCATAGAAACACCCGTTGTGTTTGGAAAACTAAATGGAAGCCCTTTTAAATGTCGTACAGCTAGATAGGCAAAAATTTGGGCTTCCAAAGCTTGTGAATTCCATCCTACGCTATCAGCTTTATGCATCACGATACCTGGGCCCAAGGCTTTCATAAGATAGTCTTCTAAAAATTTCAAAATAATTGGGTTTTGAGCCCCGCCCCCTGCCATAATCCACATTTTAGGAACATCTATATTCAGTGACACAACGCTATCTACTAAGCTTTTAGCTGTGAAAGCTTCAAGGGTGGCGCAGCCATCTTCAAGGGTTAATGGGGCTAATTCAGCAATCAGATTCAAATGACCAATATCTAAAGATTTGGGTGCAGGAAGGGTAAAATAATTGTGCCCATTTTTTTGAACACCTTTTTCGAATAACAAACTTAAAACATTTTCATGTACCTGGCCCTGTGATCCATAGCGACCATTTGCATCCATTTGTTCCTGGTTATGTGTACGCTGACGCACAAAACGATCGACCAAACCATTGGCAGGGCCTGTATCAAAAGCAATCATATGGTCAGGTTTGTCACTGGGAATAATCGTAACGTTTGCAATACCCCCTAAGTTCACAACAACAGCTGGAATATATCCATCTCGTTTAGCCAAAGCGTAGTGATAAATAGGGGCAAAAGGGGCCCCTTGACCACCTAAAGTGATATCCTGCTTGCGGAAATTGTTGACAACAGGAATGCCCACTAATTCGGCTAAACGCTTTCCATGGCCCACAATGGTTGAAACAGGGGGATGGTGGTATAACGTTTGACCGTGGTAGCCAACCACACGGATTGTTTCAGGTAAACATTTTGTTTCACTTATTAACCGTCGTACAGCTTCTGCATGCAAATGGGTTGATTCGTCAATAATTTGCGGCAGGTTAGGCCATAAATTTTCAGCTTTTTCCAAATCCCCTTGAACAGATCGAACAACTTCTTCAGCTTGTTTTAATTGTGACTTAAAAAAAGCAGAATAGGGCATCGAAATATGCCCACATTCTTCAATAATCGAATCACCATCTGTTTTCAGTAAGGCGGCATCGATACCGTCCATTGATGTACCGCTCATCAACCCAACGCTGAAAACGGGGTATTGAATCAAGCAACATCCCCGACATATATACCCAGTGAACGGGCCGTTTGAACGAGTGTGCCATTAGTTTCAACTGATTGGTAATGACGAATGGCTTCTTCAATTGGCACATGGTTGACATGACCATTTTGCCAACAAACCATACGATTAAATTGTTTTTCAGCCACCAAATCCACAGCCTTAACGCCAAAAGCAGATGCCAGCAAACGGTCATAAGCATTCGGTGGTCCACCCCGTTGGGTGTGCCCTAAAACAGTTACACGCGTTTCAAAACCTGTATATTTCTGGATTTTTTCGCCTAAATAGGCCCCAATACCACCGTATCGGGGACGACCCGTGGTTTCATCTTTAATGGTTGCTAGGTCACCATTTTCCTTACACACTGATTCAGCAACCACCACAATAACGGCCTTTTGACCTGCGTCTTTTAACTCCCGAATACGATCACACACCTGTTGTAGTCGGTAAGGAATTTCTGGAATCAAAATAATATGGGCACCGCCGGCAATACCACAACTAATGGCAATATGGCCAGCATCGCGGCCCATAACTTCTAACACCATAACCCGTTGATGACTGGCTGCTGTTGTATGAAGGCGGTCTAAAGCATCCGTTGCAATATCTAACGCTGTTGTATGACCAATGGAAAGTTCCGTATGGGCCAAATCATTATCAATGGTTTTGGGAATAGTTACTAAGTTGATTCCTTTTTTGGCAAGCTTACTTAAAATACGCATACTGCCATCACCTCCGATAGCAATCAAAGCATCCAAACCTAATTCTTGATACCCTTTTATCAGGTCTTCCGACCGGTCAGATCGGGTTCCATCACCATTTGGAAAAGCAAACGGGTCATCTTTATTGGTGCTACCTAAAAAAGTTCCCCCACTGCGCAACAAAGCCGCGTCACATTTTGAAAGGGTTATTTCTTCAAATTCAACAGGCCTTTTAATTAACCCTGTTGTACCGTAATGAATCCCATAAACTTGCCATTCGTATTTTACAATGGCGTGGCGGGCCACAGCGTGCAAAGCCGCATTCAAACCAGCGCAATCTCCACCGCTTGTTAAAACGCCAATTCGTCGAAACGTCGTCAGAATACTCACTCCCCTTAATGGTACAATTTTACTTAAAACTTTAATTTTTTCGAACCTATTTGTACATATGAAAACAGATTTTTCAAGAAATTAAGGAGTGTACGCGGCTTTTTTCTGACAAGTCGTTGATTATTGATTTTTTTATTCAAAAATCACACTGAATTTAATAGTCTTTCTGGGGGTTTTTATGGGCATAAAATCCCCCCCGACCATTCTTTAGAAATTTTCTTTAATCCAGTAATTAATTTTTTGGAAAAAGTTGCTTTTTCCTTTATTCAATTTTGCCACTTGTTTGCTGGTATAGTCTTGCAAAGCATACTGCAAAAGGCCAGCACATGTTGAAAAAATAGGGTTTGTTGCCATATCGCTGGAACCGTACAACCCTGTGGGGTAGCCCATGCGTACCTGACGACCCAAAATTTGGTTAGCCATTTCCCGAACACCTTGCAAATGGCTTGAACCACCTGTTATGACAATCCGCTGATATACCAACGGGTCAAGTTTTGATGTTTTAATAGATTTGGCCACTAATTCAAAAATTTCTTCCATACGTGACCGAATAATGTGGGTTAGCATGCTTTTTGAAATTTGGTTGCCATGGGCTGTATCTAATTCACCCATTTGAGGTACCAAAATGCTTTCCCGGTCATCGCTACTTGACGGGATTAAGGTTCCATACAAAGTTTTTAAACGTTCAGCCTGGGCTAAAGGTGTTGCTAGGCCGCGGGCAATATCATTGGTAATGTGAGCACCGCCTACGGGGATACCTTGCACACGCACCAAATTCCCTTCTTGGAAAGAAGCTAACGTTGTATTACCACCGCCTAAGTCCACAACTGTCACCCCTAATTCCAATTCGTCTTCCACCAAAGTAGCCAAACCCGATGCATACGATGAAACCACAAAGCCTTCTACATCTAAGTGGCACCGGCCAATACACGTGCTGAGGTTTCGAATTAAATTGGAAGGGGCTGAAATAATATGCAAATTGACCGATAATTTTTCCCCAATCATACCGCGGGGGTCACGAATGCCACTAATAGAATCCAAATCATAGGAAATGGGCAATATGTGCATAATATAGCGGTTAGCACCTATGGAATCATCGCGCGTAATATTCAACAACCGTTTCAAATGGTTTTCATCTACCGGTGCACCCGATAAATAAACTTCAGATCGCAAAATACGAGACTGCGTAGCACCCGCTGGCACACTGACGTACACACTATTAATATTTTTTCCAGCCGCCTGTTCAGCGCTATGAACAGCATTTAAAATGGAATCTTCCAGGGCTTCCATATCGACAATATTCCCACCCTTCAGGCCACGGGATACTTGGTACCCAACACCTAAAACACGAAGTTTGTGAGTTGGCGCTTCGCCTTCAACAATTTCTGTTTGAACTTTGGCAATGGCACAGCATACTTTGCTGGAACCAATATCCAAAGCAGCGAAAACTTCGTTCCGCTCTAGGGGGGCTTTTTTAGAAAATAGACTCATCTCTTATAAATTACTTTTCATTAAGGTTCTAATATTATTCACAAAATCCGTCAGACCATCCTGGCGTGTTCGTTTCAAGCGCTCTGTTTTCAAAATGGAGTGTACTTTTTCAACACTGTCTTCCAAATCATGATTAATGATAACATAATCATATTCCGCCCAATGACTAATTTCTGAAGATGCTGCATTCATACGTTTTTTTAGAACGTCTTCGGAATCAGTGGCCCGATTTCGAAGGCGTTTTTCCAGTTCTTCACCTGAAGGGGGTAAAATAAAAACAGTCACCAAATCATGACGGGCCCTTTGGGCAATTTGCTGCGTACCTTGCCAGTCAATATCAAAAATAACATCGTGCCCGCTTTGAAGCCGTTCATTCACAAAGTCTTTAGGTGTTCCATAAAAATTACCGAACACTTCAGCGTTTTCTAAAAAGGCGTCTTGGCTTTTCATCGAAAGAAATTGATCTTGAGATACAAAAAAATAGTCTTTTCCATGAACCTCCCCAGGGCGCGCTGAACGGGTGGTTGTTGAAACAGAGACAGAAATTTCTAAATCACGCTTTAGTATTTCTTTTACAATGGTGGTTTTTCCAGCCCCAGAAGGGGAAGATAAAACTAACATCAACCCACGGCGTTTAATAAAGGTCACAAAAATTGTCCTGTTTTAAAGGCTTATTTCCGCCTGAAAGAATCAAGGGTCACAATATTGGAACCATCGCCTTCTTTTTCTTTCGGTGCAGCATCAGCTTTTTGTTTATTTTTACTTGTTTTTGCTTTCGCTGGTTTTTCGTCAACAACGGGTTCTTCTTCCATAAAGTCAGATTCGGTGGGTGTAAACTGCAAACCAAACTTAACAGATGGGTCTACAAAACTAATAATCGAATCAAAAGGAATGGTCAGGCGTTCATGAACATCATTAAAACATAAAGTTACGGAAAAAGTTTTGTCTTCAACAACCAGATCCCAAAATTCATGCTGCAGAACAATAGTTATGTCATCAGGGTATAAGTCATGTAAATAATCAGGCAAATCAACGCCTGGATGACTGGTGGCAAAGGATACATAAAAATGATGCCCGCCAGGCAAACCTTTTTTGGCTGCTTCGTCTAGGACGTGCTTCACCACTGAACGAAGTGCATCTTGGACTAATTCTTCATAGTCAATAATTGTTTTTTTGCCCATACAAAACCTTTCATGCATTTTGCTTTTCAAGTGGGGGCATTCTGTTGCCCGGTTGCCCCCAAACCGCTATCGTTACACGACCTTTTTGTTTTTGCTAACGCTAAAACAATTAGGCAATGCGAGCTGCAGCTGCAACTTCAACTTCATTGGAGTTGGCAGAAGCCAATTTCCAAGGGTTGTCGTTCGCTGGAGCAAGGGAAACAAGTCCCTTACGACGAGAAGTGCGTGTTAAATTGGCACTTATAAAAAAAGCCCGATAACGGCGGTACAATGCCGGACAAAAAGCAAACCTTTATTACGCACGTCGATCCTATTTCGTCCCCATACTTCTAAAAAACTTAACTGGTGGAGACGCCGGGTACCGCCCCCGGGTCCGCAACGCTTATTTCGCGTGCCGTTTATTGTCATAGTCAACAAAGTTGACACATCTACATTTAACCTTTTTTTCGTATAAATCAAGCATTAGGTTTTAAATTAAAAGAAAGTCAAAGACAATCAATGGAAAAAATAAATACCAGTCTAGTCACATTTATCAAAAAGGTAACAATTTGGTTAACGACTAGTATGTTAAAGGCGTACAGATTTCAACGATAATGCCATTTAAGTCTTTAACATGCGCAACAAGTTGACCCCACGGTGTTTGTTCAGGTGTTTTTAAACTGGTGCATCCCATCTTTAACGCATGGTCATAAGCTTTTTGCACATCATCGTTAATAAACCCAATAATAAACCCTGGTGACTGTTGGCTGGCGTTATGATTACTTATATTCAACCCATCTGCCATTTTTTCAGATACGAAAGCCAGTTTTGTTGTTCCTGTATTTAACTCTCCGTACAGCTTACTTTCGGCCATAAATCGGGTTTTACAATTAAAAGCCTTTTCATAAAAAGCTAATGTTGCTTCTACATCATTCACAAAAATCATTGTGTAACCAAAAATCATGATAAACCTCTTTCTGCACTTTTTTGTTTTGCAAGACCCGATACGTATCTGCAAACTAATGAATAATGCCGACCCAATAAAACAACCCAGCCATTAGGGCCACAAACAGTAAACTATCCAATCGGTCTAAAAGGCCACCGTGCCCAGGAAGAAGGTTTCCAGCATCCTTCACGCCAAAATACCGTTTCATCCATGATTCCAGCAAATCCCCCACATGGGCGCCTACAGAAAAAACTAATGCCATCGTCAAAAGGGATGGGCCAAATAAAGAATCAATGGGCCAAATAAATCGGTTTACCAGAAAACCAAATAAACAGGCTGATAACAGGCCCCCACCAAAACCTGACCATGTTTTATTGGGGCTAATGCGTTTCCATAACTTGGGGCCTTTGAAGGTTTTTCCAACAGCATAGGCACCAATGTCTGTGGCCCAAACAACCACAAGCAGCCATAATAATAGGTTCTTATGTTGTATACTTTTGTGACCAAAGAAAACTAAAACACTGACGGCTGAACAAATGTACAAAACTCCAAGTAAAAAACCTATATGTGCCTTAGACCATGTCACAAGGCGGTTCCATTCCCTTAATAACCCTAATGCCACTAGGCTTGCTAAAAGGTCCACATAAGGGGGGCCATGATGTATAATAAACACCACAATAGGTGCACTGCATAAAACAGTAATAAGTCTTAGCATCAAATCATTCATAGGTTTTTGAATTTCACAATCCATATCGGCGCGTTCTTTTGGAATAAATGTTAATGGCTTCATCAAAATGAATAGGTTTAAAATCTGGCCACAGCTCTTTTGAAAAAACAAACTCTGAATAGGCAGCTTGCCAAACCAAAAAATTACTAATTCTTTGTTCGTTCCCAGTTCGAATTAATAAATCTGGGTTGGGAATATTTTTTGTATCCAAATGCTGCGACATAACATCAGCTGTAATATCATTTTCTGACATAAGCCCTTGTTTAACTTTGCCGGCAATAGCTTGACATGCCCGCACAATTTCGTCTCGCCCACTATAGCTAAGTGCCAAAATAGCTGTAATTTTCGTGTTGTTTTGTGTGGCTTCTTCCATATGGCGGATCATTTCTTGAATATCATTGTCAAATAAACTTAGATTACCAATCGTTCTAATGCGAACGCCATTTTTCATAAGGTCTTTAAGTTGGCTTTTAAGCTGCATGCGTAGCAACCCCATAAATTCATCAAGCCAACCTTTTTCACGAAGCCAATTTTCTGATGAAAAGGTATACAGTGTTATGTATTCAACACCTAATTCGGCACCTCTTTGAATAATTTGCTTAAGGGTTTCAATGCCCGCCCGATGCCCCATTACACTTGGCAGCCCTTTTTCTTGGGCCCAACGCCGATTGCCATCCATAATAATGGCCACGTGTTTTGGAATACTTAATGAAATAACAGCCCCCAAGCGACAAATAAAATATCAGTGATAAGCTACCGAACTATTCTGGGGTTTGTCAAATGAAGCCATTTCAATCATGGTTGTAATTAGCTGCGATTGTTCCTTTGGTGTAACGGTTTCCAAAATAACTTGCTTTTCTAAGGCGTCTAAGGGGCAAATCATTGTTAGGGCCGCGATCAGCTTTTCATCAGGCGTACGATTGATTTCTTTCCAATTTGGCTGCACATCCAATGCCCTAAAATAAGGTTTTAAGGCCTTAATTAAGCGGGGGCGATCAAACGAAAAGTCTACCTTTTCTGAACCATCTAACAAGTACTTGTCGTAAGAAACGTGCGCTTCACGATACATTTTGTCCGTATCAATTTCTGTTACAATGTCAAAACGGCATACGCCCTTAACGGTGACAATTAGCTGATTGTGTTCTGTTTCTTCAATATCGATAATGGTTCCTAAACAACCCGATTGAAACAATCTCAAAGCATTGTTGTGCCTATCTAAAACAGGTTGAACAACCCCAAACATTTGATGACTTTTCACACAGTCAGAAATCATATGCAAATAATCTGAATCTGCCACGGGAATGGGCAATTCAGCCCTGGGAAGTAAAACAGTTCCATGAACCGGAAGTACAGGAATGGTTGTTGGCAGTGCATCTTTAAAATTAATCATTCTTATTCCATTTTTTTTCGAGTGCGTAAAAACGTCCTATAAGACGTTTTTCTTCGTTAGGAGGCACTTTCACCAAAAGGTCACAATTTATTTTTAACGCGTTTTGATGTGGTTCACAAGAATTTCATGGAGACTTGCAATTTTTACTTATCCCCTTTGTGCTCTCCACATAAGGGCGCAGGGGGTAACAATCAGCGTTAAGCAAGATGCAAATAAAACCCCGTATACAATGCAGGTAGATAACAAAATCCACCATTCTGTAGAGGGGGCGCCATAGGTAATTGTTAAATTCATAAAATCGATATTAATGCGGAACATAATAGGCAGCAGCCCCAAAATGGTAGCTAACTTTGTTAAAACAACGGGCCGTAGGCGTTGACGACATGTTTCCACAATTAGTTCCCGAACCTGACTAACAGATGGTTTTCCAAATTTCTGTTTCAGTTCACGCAGCAAAACATCAAACGTATCAATCAATATAATATTGTTCGAAACAATAATACCCGCTAACGCAATAACGCCAATGCCCCCCATAACCACGCCAAAAGCCAAGTTGTGAATCAATAGGCCAATAAACACACCAATTGTTGACATGACAACAGCACTTAAAACAAGCCCCATACTGAAAAAACTGTTAAACTGGGTAATCAAAATAATCGCCACCAAAAACACGGCTACCCCAAATGCTTTCATCAAAAATAACCCAGACTTTTTGCGATCTTCATCTTGGCCTTTAAAACGAACCCGCACGTCAGAATCAAAATTTTGTTTTTCTATCCACTGGTTAATTTGGGTAATTTTATCTGCCAGTAAAACATTTGGTTTTAGTTCAGCCATCACCGATAACACTTCGTATCCATTCACCCGTTCAATGGTTGTGACGGCTTGTTTTGGAACTAGCGTTGTGAATGAACTTAAAGGAACAAGGCCATGATCAGTGCGCATACGCATGTGCTGCAACTGCGATAAATTTCGAAATTCTTCTGGAAAGCGAATTAAAATATCCACCTCATCACGCACATCATCAGGCCTATAAGCACCTATTTTCAAACCTGTTGTCACTAAACGGGTAAAAGCCCCAATAGATGCAATATCAGCACCAAATTTAGCAGCTTGAAGGCGGTTTACATCCACATCCCACTGAATGTTGGGAATGGGTAAAGTATCTTCAATAGCTGTTAACCCCTCCACTGTTTCTAAATGGCTTCGAATTTTTTTTAGAACTTCTTCTAATTTACTACGGTCTGTACCACTAAGTTCTATGTTCAGTGGTTTACCATCCGCTGGCCCTTTGCGTTGTTTAATAATTTCAGCATAAACACCAGCAACCGTTTCAATGCGTTTTTGAACTTCTTCCAGAATTTGGTTTGCTTTTGGCCGTTTTTGCCAGTCATCAAATTCTAAAATAATTGACCCAATCACATCTTCGGCATATTGCTCCTTTGAATTTTTAGATTGTTCCCCAATACGGGTGTAAATGGAACGAAAGGCTTTCATATCCAAAAGTTTTGATTCAACACTTGAAACTAAAGATTCTTTTTCTTTTATTGATAAATTGCCCCGCGCGTGCACATGCACAGAAACAAAGTCAGGTTCGACATCTGGAAAAAATTCCATACCCCGACCCAATATACTATGGATGATTTTCACAATAATTAGTAAAGCAACGGCACCACCCATTATTTTTTTCGGGCGGTCTAGGGCCCAATCTAGCTTTTGAATATACCAATCTGTCAGTGGCACAAAAGCCCGATGAAAATATGAATTGTTTTCTTGTGGCTTGATTTTCATCAAACTGGCAACAGCTGGCACAAACACCAACGCCATTAAAATAGATGCGCTTAAAACGGTAATTAATGTAATGGGCATAAATTTCATAAATTGCCCCACCACACCTGGCCAAAACAGCAACGGTAAAAATACAACCAAAATCGTTAAAATAGACGTGATAACCGGCCACATCATTCGAATAGATGCTTCTTTATAGGCATCATAGGTGCTAAGGCCTTGTTCCATGCGCTGGTCTGCATATTCCACCACAATAATGGCCCCATCAACCAGCATACCCACAGAAAAAATCAAACTAAACAAAACCACAATATTAATGGTGTGGCCCAAAAATTGAATGGCCAAAACCCCTATTAAAAAAGACCCAGGCACCGCAATGCCTACCAACAAGGCAGATCGCCAGCCCAAAGCCCCCACAATAATCAGCATCACCAACAAAATGGCTGCAATAATATTATTTTGCAGGTCATTCAACATTTCATGAATGTGGCCTGATTCATCTTGTGCATAGGCAACAGAAATATGTGCGGGCCAATGCATGCGTTCCTGATCCACTATTTTTTTCACATTTTCAATGGTTTGAATTAAGTTTTCCCCTGTCCGTTTACTAATTTCTAAAACAACAGTTGATGAACTTTTTCCAGAAGCATCACGGTCATGGGCAATACTGGTTGGGTCTTTAAAGGTACGTCTAACGTCAGCCAAATCCTTCAATGCCACAACAGCTTCGTTATTCGTTAAAATGGGAATGTGGGCGATGTCTTTTGTTGTTTCTAACAAACCTGATAATTTGATACTAAAAGCCCCTTGCTGTTGTTCTAAGACGCCGGCTGGTACAATTTGATTGTGGCCACTAAATTGTTGGGCTAGTTGGGTTAGTAAAAGGGGGTACTGTTCTAATTGAACAGGGGACACCAAAATTTCAACCACATCTTCACGGTCACCCACAATGTCAGCTTTTAAAACAGATGAAACATTGGCTTGAATTTGGTCACGTAAATCGCGGGCTAATTTAAACAAAGCCCGATCTGTTGATTCACCTGTTAATTTAATAATCAAAACGGGAAATTGACTTAAGTTAATTTCACGAATAACGGGTTCTAAGGTACCTGTTGGGAATTTTGCCTTGGCAATATCTACTTTGTCGCGCACGTCAGAATAAGCTTTGTCCGTATTATACCCTGCTTGAAATTCTATGGTTATACTGGCACCACCTTCATATGCGCTAGCGCTTAATTCTTTAATACCCTCTAAAGATCGAACTTCTTGTTCAACGGGTTTGGCCAACAGACGCTGTGCATCTTGGGGTGAAATACCTTCGTAAGTAACCTGCACGTAAATAATTGGAATTTTTACATCCGGTGTTGATTCTTTGGGAATACTGATATACGCGCTGATACCGGCCAAAATGGAAAATACCAAAACAAGAAGAACCGTTCGGGTATGTGAAAAGGCAAAACGAATTAACGCCGTCATGGGGTTTTCTCGGTAGCCTGAACCGCCTGTCCAGACTTAACAAAAAGTCCCCCCACTGTTATTAACTGAATTTTTGCAGGCAATCCTGACACAAGTGTTTTGTCATGTTGTGCTTCAATCAGTTCAATTTTTTGAAATTGTGCCTTTCCATCCGCCACCACCATAACCCCCAAAACACCTTGATCACTTAGTGTTAAAGATGATGGTGGAATTGCGTGCGCCATAACCGGACTTTTAGGAATCAGAACCGTTGCTGTTACACCATGGGCAAAGGTTGTGTTTCCATCATTCAGCAAACATTCAACGGCGTAGCTGCGTGTTTTAGGGTCTGCCGTTTGCGACACATAGGTAACTGTCCCAGCATAATTTTGGCCACGAATCAGAAAATTACACGGCTTTTGTAACGTCACATACGTGTGCTCATCCTCTGAAACGCATGCTTGTATTTTTGTGGGGGCAGGTTTTAAAAAGGTAATAATTTGGGTTCCTGCGGGCACGTATTCACCCAGTTCCACATGCAAGGTGTCGTACAAACCGTCATAGGGTGCTTTAACCGTTAGTTGTTCAGCTTCATAAGTCGCCCGGGCTAGGGTTGTTTTTGCTAATTCCAAATCAGCCTTCGCTGCTAGCAAACTGTTTTTGCTATAAAAATCTTTATTTTTCAGTTTAGTTGCTGATTCGAATTCAGCCTGTTTGTGTTCTAGGGTTGCTTTGGCTTGGGCTAATTTTTCCAGGCAATCTGCATTTTCTAAGGCAATTAAGGGCGTTCCCTTTGAAACCATTTTACCCTTTTCCACTAAAAGCGTAGCCACCTTGCCTGGTATTTCAGACCTAATAATGGTTTTTACATTTGCTTCTGTGTGGCCTGTTAGGCTTAAAAGTGGTGTAAATTCTTTGGCTTCAAAATTTTGGGTAATAACTTTTGGAATGATTGGGGAAGGCGTAAGTTTAGCTGGGTTATAAAAAAGCTTAAAAAGAATGACAACTAGCAGAAAAATGCCCCCAGCAATTTTCCATGTCTGGGGGATTTTTTGAATAAGTGTCTGAAGATTGAGCTTTTTACTTTCCATCTTTCTTAACTTCACCGGTGCCGGCCGGAACACTTGCAGCGGCGGGTTGTACAGCAGCTGGTGCTGCTGGCGTTGCTACGGAAGCGGCTGATGATGGCGCCACAACTGGTGCGGCAGGAGCAGGTGCTGTTGCAGCAGGTACTGTGCCAGCAGCTGCTGGTTGCATTGTTCCAGCTGAATTCCCTATTTTTCCTTCTTTAAAAGAATCAATTAACTTTGAAAAATTATCTACATCCATAGGTGGAATCATCATAAGTTCGCCAGATTTTTTACCACCAAACACTGTTGGTACACCTGCCGCTTTAATGGAATCAAAAGTCTTAACATTATCTTCTAAAGTTTTACCGCTTGCTTCGGATGTTTCATCTTTTTCAAGTTTTGCCACATCTAAACCAGCTTCTTTAGCAAGGCCTAACAACTTAGCACGGTCAAGTTCGCCTGCTTTTTCTACGAATTTTTCCATAAATGCTTTGAATTTATCAGCACCCTGCAGTGATGCAGCCAACATAACACGCGCCATCGCAACTGAGTTAGGGCCCAAAATTGCTACAGGAATCACACTGATTGAAATGTCTTGGCGTTTTTGAACTAAAGCAAACGCCAACTTCATAAACTCATGACAATGGGGGCACATGGGGTCAACAAAAGCCGCAAAACCTATATCAGCTTGTGGGTTACCCAAAACAATGCTGGATGTTAGAATTTTATCTTTAACAACATTCGCGCTTTTTTCTATTTCTACGCGTAGCTTATCTTGTTGCGCTTGAACGCCTTCATTTACAGCACCGATAAACGCATCTGGTTTTTCACGCAAGAAATCAATTAAAACTTTTTGAATTTCTTGTTTTTGTGTTTCTGAAAAAGATGCCTTCCCATCACAAGAAGACTTTGTCATAAAGTAACCTGTTCCGGCAGCAACAGCAGCTGAAACAATAATTGTTGCAATAATATTAGATGGTGAACAACCCTGCATTATTTAGACCATATTTACAAAAAATTAATATAAATTGCATTGTAAGCATTCCAATAGCAGATAGCAAAGGGTTTTTCAGGGGCCTTACCTCTTGTTAGTAGAGAGGGTAGAAACAACTAGAATATTGTTTTACTGTCAAATCCTTTGAGGTCTTGAATAAAAAATGCTAGGATGACCCTGATTTTTATTGATTTGTTATTGGGCCTGTATTTTTATGACTTCTTCTGTTAATTCCCGCGAAATTAGACCTGTTCCTATCGAAGAGGAAATGAAAAGTTCCTATCTTGATTACGCCATGAGCGTGATTGTTTCCCGTGCATTACCAGATGTGCGCGATGGTTTGAAACCGGTACATCGTCGTATTTTATACGCCATGAAAGATGCCGGTAACGATTATAACAGGCCTTATCGAAAATCAGCCCGCGTGGTGGGTGACGTGATGGGTAAATACCACCCCCACGGAAATGCCCCTATTTATGAAGCCATGGTACGCATGACGCAAGACTTCAGCTTGCGACTACCGTTGATTGATGGGCAAGGTAACTTTGGTTCTATGGATGGAGACCCCGCTGCTGCTGAACGGTATACCGAAGCGCGTTTGGCCCGTTCTGCCCATGATTTGTTAGAAGATATTGACAAAAACACTGTTGATTTCCAAACCAACTATGATGACACGTTACAAGAACCTAAAGTGTTGCCAGCACGCTTTCCCAATTTGCTGGTGAACGGTACCAGTGGTATTGCCGTTGGTATGGCAACCTATATTCCAACCCACAATTTGGGCGAAGTGGTAGATGCTTGTATTGCGTTAATTAAAAACCCAGAAATTTCCTTACCAGAATTGATGAACATCATTCCAGGCCCTGATTTTCCAACAGGTGGCACCATTATGGGCCGTCATGGCATTATGGAAGCCTTCCGTACAGGCCGTGGTGGTATGATGGTGCGCGGTAAAACCTCCATTGAAAAAATGAAAGGTGATCGCGAAGCTATTGTTGTTCATGAAATTCCGTTCCAAGTGAACAAGGCCAAAATGGTTGAAAAAATCGCCGACCTTGTGAAAGAAAAAATTATTGAAGGCATCAGCGATTTACGCGATGAATCTGACCGCGACGGTGTGCGTGTTGTTATTGAACTGAAGCGCGATGCGGTGGCTGACGTGGTTTTGAACCAGTTGTATCGCTATAGCCCCCTACAAACCAGCATCAGTTTTAACATGTTGGCCCTTGTTCATGGGCGCCCAGAACAGCTTTCTTTAAAGCGTATTTTGGAAGAATTTTTAAGCTTCCGGGAAGAAGTTATTTTACGCCGCACACGGTTTGAATTGGCCAAATCCCGTGAAAAAGCCCACACTTTGTTAGGATTCGCCGTTGCTGTTGCCAATATTGACCCAATTATTGCCTTGATTCGCGCAGCCGCTGACCGCCAGCAAGCGAAAGAAGAATTGATGTCCCGTGCCTGGGATGCATCTGTTATTGGGCCTTTGCTGGCGTTGGTTGATGAAGTGGCGGAGCAAGACAAATATAAACTGTCTGAAATTCAAGCTAACGCCATCTTAGATTTGCGCTTGCACCGCTTAACAAGCCTGGAACGTGACAAAATTAAAAATGACCTAGAAGAAGTCGTGGCCCAGATTCAAGAATTTCTAAGCATCCTGGCATCCCGTCAACGGGTTTTGGATATTATGGAAACGGAACTGGTTGAAATTCGCGAACGATTTGCCACACCGCGCCGTACAGATATTGAAGACGGTGATTCCACGTTAGACGTAGAAGACCTGATTCAGCGTGAAGATATGGTTATAACTGTGAGCGTCGGTGGCTACATTAAGCGGGTGCCTTTGTCAACTTACCGTGCGCAAAAACGCGGTGGCCGTGGCCGGTCTGGCATGACCACAAAAGAAGAAGATGTGGTTCAAGACGTTATTGTGGCCAACACCCACAGCCGGGTTATGTTCTTTTCAACATTAGGCAAGGTGTACCAATTAAAAGTTTACCGCTTACCGCTAGGTACCCCAACGGCTAAGGGCCGCGCCATGGTGAACTTATTGCCATTGGCACCCGGTGAAACCATCTCCACCGTTTTGGTCATGCCGGATGAAGTGAATGAAGGTATAACAACTGAACCCTTCTTCATGTTTGCTACATCATTAGGGAACGTACGCCGTAACCGTTTAAGTGATTTTGAAAATATTCCAAGCAACGGTAAACGGGCTATGAAGCTGGATGAGGGCGAAGACCTGATTTCTGTGATGTTGTGCACCGAAACGCAAGATGTTTTGTTGTCCACCCAAAATGGCTTAACCAATCGTTTTAACGCGACCGATGTACGTATTTTCGCAGGCCGTGATTCAAACGGTGTACGGGGTATTCGTTTACAAGGGAAAGACCGCGTTATTGCCATGGCCATTCTTGACCAAGGGCGTTTAGACATGGCCGAGCGGGATGCTTATTTACGCCAAGCGGCTAAATTACGGCAATCTCAAGGTGAAGAAGATGGTGCACCAGATATGGAAGAATCAACTTCAGAAATCATTCAACTAACGCCAGAACGGTTCCAAGAACTCCACGCCCAAGAACAGTTCATTTTGACCATTACAGAAAACGGGTATGGTAAACGCAGTTCGGCCTTTGAGTACCGCACCACAAACCGTGGCAGCCAAGGTTTCACAAGTATTGTTGTGAATAAGCGCAATGGTGGCGTTGTGGCATCATTCCCAGCGTTGGGGGATGACCATATTATGCTGGTAACTGACCAGGGCCGTTTGATTCGCTGCCCTATTCATGATGTACGCATTACCAGACGTTCAGCCCAAGGGGTTATTATTTTCCGGGTGGATGAAGGCGAAAAAGTGGTTTCTGTTTCCCGAATTCCAGCTGGTGATGAAGAAGAAGGGGATATGGTGGACGAAGGCGAAGAATAGGCTGATTTATTTTTTTATCAGTTTACCAACCAACGCCTTCAAATTCTCAGGCAGCACAGCTAGCATGATGGTGTCATCGCCGGCTATGGTGCCCAACACCTCCGTCAGGTTTTGTTCTTCAATCATGAACGCAACAGCACTGGCGTGACCCGGCATGGTTTTAATGATAATTAAATTAGGTGGCGCCTCAACCACGCTGATAATTCCGGAAATTCCAGCTGGCCGTTCAGACACGTAAAAACCATTTTTTTTGCGAATCCCTAGTTTTTGAAAATGGCGTGATAAAGTTGATTGGGTTATTTGAACCCCTTCACAAGTCAGATCGTGCAAAATTTGAGTTTGATCTTCGTATTTTTTTTGCTGAATAAGCTTCAGAATAAGCTGATGAACCATAGAAAAAGATTGCCAAAATAATGTATATGCCGCTAACTCTAGAGCATATAAATTTTCACAAATTTTGAGAAGGAAATAAAATGGAACAATTTCAACATGGCGGCATTTCAGGGGCCCAGTTGCGGTCATTCATTGAACGTATTGAAAAGCTAGAACAAGACAAAGCAGAGCTAGCTGAAACTTTACGTGACATTTTTGCTGAAGCTAAAGCCGAAGGGTTTGATGTAAAAGTGATGCGGCAATTGATACGTATTCGCAAAATGAAAAAGGAAGATCTTGCCGAACAAGAAGAACTGCTTGATTTATACCGCCATGCATTGGGGGAAGTGTAGGGAAGGAAAAAACTATCCCCCGCCTCTTAGGAAAAGCAGGGGATGGTTTGTTACTTTAAACGGCCCAATATTCATCGCGTGGCAGCAAATTATTGTACCTTCGAGTTGCCATATCTAAACCAAAAGATTGATCTAACATATCGATTCGATCTAAAACATCTTGGTCTGTTTCACCTAATTTTTTGGACATTGCCGAAACAAGGTCAATATTTGGCATATTATGACCTTCTTTATAAACAACATTGCGCCCATCTTCTGACCACGCCATACATGCCGTTACAAACATATTTTTCCGGTGATTTTGTGCCTTGGTTTCCAACCTACCTAAACCGGTTAGCTCAAAGGCAGTAGCCAACGTGTCAAATGTTGTATAAAACCGAACAGCTTGCGATAGGCTGTAATAAATCATCCTAAATTCATCTTGCGTTGCTACATGGTCATAATCAATACCATACCGCCCGCCTGTTGCAAGGGTGTTGGCAATATTGGCTGCAATGACTTTTTCACTTGTCCATCCCGGGGTTTCATCAATACACCAATCATTTTCTTTAATGTACTCAAGAACCCGCCCTTGAATAGCCACCGCTTTCAGGGGGGCGGCGTATACTGACCAATCTTTATTGTTCATATCAGAAAGTAAACTTACAGCCCTATTGAGGGCCGATAAAACATGCTTGCTGGTATCTTTATCGCTTGCGGCCGTGTTAAAAATAGTGAATTGATCACCCCTAGGCTTACGCAATTCAGATAAAATGCGAAGCACATAATATTCAGGTTTGTCGGAATCCTGAATACGCACGCTACTACCTATTTTAACTCTTGAAAGCTTCCGAAGCTTTTCCTCCACAGGCGCTTGTTCAAAAGTAACTGTTGTTATCGTTTTACGACCTTTTGACTTTGACGCTGCAGGGTAGGTTTTGGCTAAATCTGCATATTTATCCTTGTTATAGTCAGGTATGGCTTTAACCCGTTCGTCGAGTGCCTTAAAAAAAGCGGGGTTAGGACCAACTAATCTTTTTAATTTACCTCGAACCAAAGCATAACCTAGGGGCTTAACCCTATTTAAGCTCATCATAGTTCTGGATAAATCCTGCACATACCCTATTTCGCTTCCAGGAATATTAGAAGAAGTACCCCGCTGAAGTTCACGGCCAATGATAGCCATTGGGGCAAGGGTTTCCATAGGCACACCAAAGCTTGTCATGGCGAACATCAAGGTTTCAGACCTATGATTCAGGCCATTTAAAAAATCAAATATAGCCAAGTCAACGTTGGGATCTGGGCTCCAAACTTGTGTTATGTCCCCTCCCGCAACAATAAGTTCACTGCCACTTCTCCCACTTGCAGCGTAAACACCACCGCGCGTTGCAGCTGAGGCGAAAGAACGTTCGGTATAATCCATTATTGCCTTAAGGGCAGCAATATTCGCTGTTGTTCCGGAAGACTCCAAAGTTCGGTGAGCATCCAGGGGGTTCCTTGCCAATGCAATGTCTATAGTTCCCAATGAAGCAGCAAGTTGATTTCTAACAGCAAGAGCTGCAGGTGTATGGCTTGCCAGCAATTGTAATCCAGATAAAGGCGCTTCAGATCCTCCGGGCATTGGTCTTGAAGCCAAAGATCCTCTGGGAGCACGTGCCGCTGCTGCAACCTCTTGCACGCCCAGCAAAAACAAGGCGCCTAAAATAATGGGAATTCTCTTTTTCATATACTTTTTCCTTTCAGGTAAAAAATTCAAGGGGTTATTCGTTAATCAGGTCTCTGTAAACAGGGCGAATAGCACCTTTATTCGCATGTGTCCATTCAAACAACTTATATTCTTCGTGCAAAACCTTTAACTGTCCAATTGTTTTATCTCTGGCTTGAACCAGTTGTACTGAGACAAGGTCAAGAAGGTCACCTTCGCGGTTTAAATTGTTTTCTGACCAAGCAATAGCTGCCACCAAAAATACATTCCGTTGATGGCTTTTTTCATTACCTTCACCAAGGCCATTGAAAGCAGAATCCATACAAAAGGCGTTTGCTAAGCTACCAAATGTGCCAAACCAACGAACGGTTTCAGAAATAGAATAATATATTTTTCCAAAATCATCAGCTGTTGCTTTTCGTGCATAATCAACTTTTACGCTAGCTTGTCGGCCCACTAACGTAGAGGCAATGAACCTTGCACCCCCTCTTTCAACATCTCGACATCCCGCTTCATCAAAGATGATGTTTTCCTGGTCCACATGGTGCAAAAGTGACGCCATTTTTTCAATAACATCCAATGCTGCAATGTCAGTTGGGTTCGTAATTCTCTTTTCGAACCCAACCGAGTTGACACAGACGCTCCATAAACTGGCCGTTCCCATGTTACGAACGTAAAAAACGAGTGTATTATAGTTCGAATCGAGAGAGGGTGGATAATTCCTGAAAAGTACCGTCATAGAACGTCTAGTGAGTGGCTCTAATGGCTTTCTGTCAACAGGTGGAAACTTTCCAGAACGGAAAGCCTTTTCAAAATCACTTACTAATTTAGTTCTAACTGCTGATGGTTCGTATACGCTTTTGGGGTAAAAACTTTCGAAAGCAGCAAAAGCGGCTGCTTCTTCCGTTTTTCTATAGTCATCATCCGAAGATAAGCTTAGTAAATTTGCCCTTACATAAACGTCATAAACAGGGTTAAAAACAAAAGGTGGTATCAAATTACAGTAGAAATCTTCAATTGTTTTTTTGTTTATATCAGTGGCATATGTTTTTATTTTTACAGCACGCACAATACCTTCGCAGCATTCTTTGATTTGGTCTTTCCTTTGTTTCATTTCTTGTGCCAACGCGCTGGATGGATCATTTCGAATCAAATTGGTTACAAATTCATCAAATTTAAACAAAAACAGTAAATATTCGCTAGGTTTTCTTGCTGAAAAATTACCTCTCAAACGTACTAGAAAATCATTGTAATAAGTGGTTTTATTATCTTTGAAATGGCGTCGTTCAAGTTCTTTATTATCGCTTAAACATTCCACCCAAAGTACGGCCATGAAATCAATTTCTTGGTTGTGAAATGGGCCTTCGTTAAGCCTATCTAATAATGGGGCCGTCATAGACAGGCTTTTACTTTCAACAGGTTGACGTAAAGAAGCCGCCCCCGTTTTGAGTACCGGGCTTGCAAATCCTGCCCCGCTAGCTGCAGGCGCTCGCGATGATAAAAATCTACTAAATGCAGGCGGCGGTGGAGGGCCCCATCCGGTTGGATGAACTTGCCCTGGCCATGGTGGTGAGATTATAGGAGGAGACTCTTCAGCAGGCTCTCTTAAAGCAGCCAATCCGGCCGTTAGATCTTGTAATTGACTCCCAGAAAAAGCGGTTATGCCAATATGTGGTGGAGAAGGAGGACGCATTGTTCTCATACGGCCCCTTGCTGCTTCCATGTCTTTCAAGCTAGCTTCCATTGTTTTAAGGAGAGCTTGAGCTTGAGGGTTCCCTACTGCAAGTAATCGAAACGCATCTATTTGTTTCCTTATCTGGGAAACTTGACTTCCATCAATCCCCGCTGCCGCAACTTCTTGAACGCCCACCAGAAACAACAACCCAAAGATAATGGGAATTTTCTTTTTCACAAATTTTCTCCTTCCACGATTAACCTCTGAATACTTAAATGGGCAGCAGTATTATTTTTTAAAAACAATAGTGGTGCAAAATTTAAACGTATAACAAATAACTTTCACCTTATAGCATATTATTTTTGCAATACCCAAAAATAAATTTGGTACGTTTACAGGATTTTTCCGTTTCTGAAAATCTGAAAAGATGAATCATGGTGCTTATTTTATGCAGACAAAAAACGTTAGAAATATGCCTTTAATTTATTGCACACCGCGTAATATAATTATTTTTAGTTAATTTTTATTTTAAGGTCCCCTTGATGACCCAGGCATATACCATCATTGACCATGACTATGATGTTGTCGTTATTGGCGCGGGTGGTGCGGGCCTTCGGGCAACGTTGGGCATGTGTGCCGCGGGTCTTAAAACAGCATGCGTTACTAAGGTTTTTCCAACACGCAGTCACACCGTTGCAGCCCAAGGGGGCATCAGTGCGGCGCTAGATAACATGCACCAGGGCGACAATTGGCGATATCACTTTTACGATACAGTGAAAGGTTCTGATTGGTTAGGTGACCAAGATGCCATTGAATATATGTGCAAAAATGCCATTGATGCAGTGGTGGAATTAGAACATTTTGGAGTTCCCTTTTCACGTACGGAATCAGGCAAAATTTACCAACGGCCTTTTGGTGGCCACACCATTAACCATGGTGAATCTATGGCCAACCGGGCCTGTGCCGCTGCTGACCGCACGGGCCATGCCATTTTGCATACGCTATATCAGCAATGTTTAAAGCACAATGCCGAATTTTTTATTGAATATTTTGCCCTTGATTTAATTATGGAGGATGGTGTTTGTCGGGGTGTTATAGCCTGGTGTTTGGAAGACGGTACCCTTCACAGATTTCGGGCCCATTTGGTTGTTGTTGCAACAGGTGGGTATGGCCGTATTTATTTTTCCTGCACAGGCGCCCACACGTGTACGGGGGATGGCAATGGGTTGGTTTTGCGGGCTGGCCTTCCACTGCAAGATATGGAATTTGTGCAATTCCACCCAACTGGTTTATACGGTGTTGGCTGCTTAATGAGCGAAGCTGCCCGAGGGGAAGGGGGGTACCTAAGCAATTCAGAAGGCGGACGTTTTATGCTGCGTTACGCCCCCCATGCTAAAGATTTAGCATCCCGCGATGTGGTTAGCCGCGCCATTACTTTGGAGATATTGGAAGGTCGCGGGGTTGGACCTAAAAAAGATCACATAAACCTGCATCTAGAACATTTAGGTGCTGAGGTGATTCAAAAACGTTTACCAAGCATTACCGAAATGGCTAAAACGTTTTGTGGGGTCGATGCCACCAAAGAACCCATCCCTGTTTTACCCACGGTGCACTACAATATGGGCGGAATTCCAACCAACATTCATGGGGAGGTTTTAAAAAATGCCCAAGAAGACGTGGTTCCAGGCTTAATGGCCATTGGCGAAGCGGCGTGCGTTTCCGTGCATGGGGCCAACCGGTTGGGTACCAATTCACTTCTTGACCTGATTGTCTTTGGTCGGGCTGCCGCATTGCGCGCAAAAGAATTACTTCGATTAAGCCCAACCCATGCGCCTTTGGCCGATGATGCCACCGATGCAACTGTTGCCCGTTTTGATGCCTTGCGTCACGCAAAGGGAGAATTGGGCACGGCACAAATTCGCTTAAAAATGCAACAAACCATGCAAAATCATTGTGCTGTTTTTAGAAAGCAGGAAACCTTGGAAGAAGGTATTCAGCAGATGACCCAAGTTTATGATTCTATGCAGGATATTCGTCTTCAAGATCGATCCTTGGTTTGGAATACAGATTTGGTAGAGGCGCTAGAGCTTCAGAACATGCTGCCCCAAGCCATGGTAACGTTGCAGTCAGCCCTGTGGCGTACAGAAAGCCGCGGCGCCCATGCCCGTGATGACTATCCCGACCGGGATGATGTAAATTGGCTGCAGCATACCCTGTGTTGGTGGGACGAGATAAACAAAAATCACGTCTTAGATGGTCGCTCCGTACACCTACAGCCTTTGACAGATGATGTGGAGGCGATCCCACTGCAGAAACGGGTTTACTAAACGGCCTTAATTTAATCACTTTGGTTATTTTTCGAGGAACCCCTACTTTCGTGGGGGCAACTTTGATGCCATAGTTGCCCCATTTTGTAATCAGATTGCAGTTTATAAACTAATTTTTATTTTTAGATTTGCTACTGCTCTTTTTGGTAGATTTGTTTTTTTCGCTAGGTTTTGCTTTAGACTCCTCTGCTTTAGGTTCTGCCTTAACTGCGCAGGCAAAAGGCTTTCCTGGAAAAAGCATGTTCATTTTTAATTTAATAATCGTCGAATCATCACGAACAAGTTTGCACCAAGAATCTGGATCTAAAGCATAGGCTTTTTCAGGAACATCTTTTAATCCTTCCCTCATATTTTCTATAAAAACACTAAGTTCATACTTTTTTAGGTGCAAAAGAAGGGCTGCTCTTAAAAATTTGTCAAAATCCAATTTGACATTTGCAACGTTCTCTTGAGATTCTGTATGTTCGGGACTGGCGCGACAGCATTTAATTTTTTCATTCCTTTGTAATAAGGCTGTTCTTAATTTGCCCCTTTTTTCTTTTTCCACCGTAACTAAAGCCTTGGCCAAAAGGCTATCATCTTGGGAAAATACGCGTGCGTAAAATTCAGGGTCGCCGTAAGCCCGAACATCGTCGACAGCCCCAACCAGCGTATACCTACCCCAGTTTAATGTCTCTTCGTCACGTCCTTTTTGATCAGGTTTATAAGGTTTAATTGTTGCTAAAAGTGCCTCGGGCGTTGAAACGCTGGGGGCGAGTGTTTCATCTTCGAAAAAATGCTCTAAGTGCCCAAGGTTTGACAAAGAAATACCCCATTTCTTTTCAAAAATAGCTCTAAGATATCTTTCGCCTAAATCTCCATTTTCGGGATCTTTTAAAAACTTTTGAATTTCATCAAAGTCTACTAATTTAAGTATTTTTCCAAAATTTTGTTTCCAAATAGCTGGACCATCTGATTCTGTTAAAAGGCTTTTCAACCCTTCATTACCCCACAGGTCAATACTGACGTCTATACACGCTTCATAAAAGGGGTTAGATTCCTTGCCTGCTTCTTTTCCTAATTCCTTTAGCTTTTCCCGTTCTTCTAACGTCAAAGGCGAGTCACCTAAATAAGCTTTCGCCATGTCATCCCAAGATATTACCTTGTCAGACCCTATAAACTTAAGCATAAAATTTTTAATTTTGTCAGGCTGAGTGCGACAATTTGTTAAGCAGTCTTTAACTTCTGCTTCCTTCGTTGTAAAGCGTGTACATTTTTTGTTACAGTCAAAAGTCGCAGCAGATGCTGCAAAAGCAGTTGTTGCACAAATGGCTACTATTAAATTAAATAATTTAAGCATGAAATTTACCTATTTAAGACAAAGGGTTATTTTCTTAATTCTGTCTAAAAATAGTTAATTTTTGATTAATTTCTTAAAAAATATAAGATGTAAAAATAATGTTGAATTATTCAGCCACTGTTTTTTGGGCAAGGGCTGCTTCTAAAAATGTGTCAATGTCCCCATCCAACACAGCTTGAGCATTTCCTTTTTCAACACCTGTTCTGGAATCTTTCACCATTTGGTAAGGCTGTAAAACGTAAGACCGAATCTGGTGCCCCCAGCCAATATCGGTTTTGCTGGCCGTTTGGGCACTTAATTTTTCTTCACGCTTACGCAGTTCAAGCTCGTATAGACGGGCTTTAAGCATGGTCATAGCTTGGGCACGGTTGCGGTGTTGTGACCGGTCATTTTGGCACTGAACCACAATACCTGTTGGCATATGAGTAATACGAATAGCACTTTCCGTTTTATTCACATGTTGCCCACCGGCCCCAGATGCCCGGTAGGTATCAATGCGTAAATCTTTTTCTTCAACCTGAATATCAATGGAATCGTCAATAACCGGGTACACCCAAACGGAAGCAAAACTGGTATGACGACGTGCATTGGAATCAAAAGGGGAGATGCGCACCAAACGGTGAACGCCACTTTCGGTTTTTAGCCAGCCATAGGCTTGATGACCCGCTATTTTAAAGCTGATAGATTTAATACCTGCTTCTTCGCCTGGGTTTTCGTCCAAAACCTCTACTTTGTAACCACGGCGTTCTGCCCAACGGCCGTACATACGGGCTAGCATTTCGGCCCAATCTTGCGCTTCGGTACCACCAGCACCGGCATTAATTTCTAAAAAGCAATCATTGCCATCGGCTTCGCCTGATAATAGGGTTTCCAGCTGTAGCCGGCCTGCATGAATTTGTAAGCTTTGTAAATTGCCTTCGGCTTCTTTTAAAACGGCATCGTCGTTTTCTTCTTCAGCTAATTCTATTAGAGCTAGGGTGTCGTCTAATGATTGTTCTGTAGATGTGATGCGTTCAATGGCTGCTTTTAAGACTTCACGTTCTTTTAGAATTTTTTGGGCTTGGCCTTGGTCCTCCCAAAGACTTGGAGATTCTGCCTTTTCATCAAGTTTTTTTAATGTTTCAACGGCTTTATCAAAGTCAAAGATGCCTCCGTAGCAACAATAATGATTGCCGGATGGATTCAACAGATGATTCAAGGTCAGCGCGCATAATAAAACCAAATCGTCAAAAATTAAGTGATCAGGTGGCCTATAAGCCGGGTTCTGTCCAAAGGATAACCTTCTGGATGATCATTCATCTGGGATGGTTGTTACCAACCACCTCAAGCAACCTACCCGAACAAAACGCGCAAACACGCTCTATTAAGTTTCCTTAATACGTTGTTCCAACTTGGTCTTGCTCCGGATGGGGTTTACCTTGCAACGCCTGTTGCCAAGCGCACGGTGCGCTCTTACCGCACCTTTTCACCCTTGCCTTTTAAAAAATTAAAAGGCGGTTTATTTTCTGTGGCACTTTCCCTAAAGTTGGCTTTAAGCCAACCCCGCTGGATGTTATCCAGCATCCTGTTTGCGTGGAGCCCGGACTTTCCTCTAGCATTGCTGCCAGCGATCATCCAACCACCTGATATACCCTAAACATAAAATTTTATAGCCGAAAGTCAAGTTGTTTTAGAAAAAATGGCCTTCACTTTTTTTTAATCATTTTATGCCTACAATAAACCCAAGGGTTTCATTGGTTAGGCTGGAAGTATGAAAAAATGCATTTTTATTGTTCTGGTTTTTTTTATGACTCAAGTCGTAGCCCTTGAGGAAAGTGAAAAAGAAGCAGCTATTTCTGCTGCTTTTTTTCAAGGTCTTGCTGAGGCTCAAATTTATGGAAACAGCGAATATGTAAATGGGCTTAAATTACATAAAAGGAATTCGTATCATAAACTTGGCGGTGGAAAAAAATATGTTTTAGAAACCATTCACGATGAACCGTCCTTTAACAGAGCTATGGGAATTTTTCATCATTACCTTTTTAAACGTAAAGATTCTAGAAATCCTGCTTATGCTGCTGCCGTTGATTTGGAATTTTTGGTTATACGTGAATTATGCGAACAAGCTATATCAAAAAGTGACGAATAAGATGATATTTTTAATGAAAAATATATTTTTCTGTTTAGCCGTGTTTGGGATTTTGGAAAATACCTGGGGCGCTGATGACGACGACTTGGATTCACCGACTTCTTCTGGTTCTGGCGGAATTCCTTTTGTTCCTAAGGTAGGAGGAGAGGACTGCGAGATTCAAACAATGCGACAAAATGTTTGGGGACAGCTCTACAACAATTCCCTTTATCAAATAGGCAAGGGGCGTGACATATTATCAGGTCTTTTTTCCGCTGAAAAAGATGTTTTAGATTACGTAACCAACAAAGAAAAAGAATCACTGGTATTAACCTATTATATGCAACGCTTATTGTTTCATAGGCAGTTGTCTGGTTTAAAAACCCATATGGTAGACAGTCTTGATTTTCCAGAATACAGGGCAGCTTTAGACGTGGGTATTGAGGTCATTAGACGTCAATGTGAAGAAACAAAAAAAGCTGAATCCAAAAAACCTTCTATCGACCCCTTTGAATTTGAACGAAAATAAAACTTAATGAGCGGGTGAAACAACTAAAACGCGGTTAATACCGGCAAGGTCTGGGTAAGTATGTTCAACCAAAAAGCCATACTTTTCGGCTATCCGTGCTACATCGTGTTCTTGTCCTTGCCCTATTTCCAAAAATATTTTTGTTTGTTTGTGGCATAATGGGCGGATGGAACCTAACAATTCTTCATAACACCTAAGGCCTGAATTTTCAGCAAACAAAGCTAAAGGTGGGTCATATAATCTAACAGAATCTGGTAATGCGGCATTTGGTTTAATATAGGGGGGGTTACTGACAATAATATCAAAAGTTCCTTTAATATTTTCCGCCCAGCAACTTTGAACAAATGAACACCGATGGTTTAGGTGAAGGGTGTTTGCATTTTCTTTGGCAACATTTAAGGCGTGGGGGCATATATCCACGCCTACGCCTATGGCATTTGGGTATTCAGTCAATAAACTTAAAACTAAACAGCCTGTCCCTGTTCCAAAATCGATGATGTGGTATGGTTTTTGATGGTCTGAGAAGGCTTTTAAAACCGCCTCTATCAGTGTTTCACTGTCAGGCCGTGGGTCTAGCGTATGTTCAGTGACCCGGAAGGTTAAACTCCAAAATTCCTTACGTCCAATAATTTTAGACAATGGTTCTTGCTTGATGCGCCTTTGGACAAGCTGTTCAAGTTTTTCTTTTTGTTCTGGGGTTAGAAAAATATCTGTTTCAAAAAGAACATATTCATAAGGTTGATTCAGAACAAAAGCTACTAAAAGGCGAACCTCTCGGGCCGCATTATCAATGCCCGATTCATGCAATTTTGATATATAAAAATTCAACAATTCTTAAAGCTATACCCCTCGCCTGCCTGCTGGATTTCTTAAAATTCATTGGGTATATTAATGACCGCCACCTTTTAAGGCTTTGACAACTTCTTCACATACTTTTTTGGCATCACCCAGTACCATCATCGTGTTGTCACGGTAAAATAATTCATTATCAACCCCTGCGTAACCTGAAGCCAATGACCGTTTTACAAAAAATACGGTGCGGGCTTTTTCCACATCCAAAATGGGCATACCATAAATGGGTGAAGTGCGGTCAGATTTAGCGGCTGGGTTGGTAATATCGTTAGCGCCAATTACAAAAGCCACATCTGTTGAAGCGAAATCACTGTTAATATCATCTAATTCCAAAACGTCGTCATAAGGTACATTGGCTTCAGCCAATAGAACATTCATATGGCCTGGCATACGACCTGCAACCGGATGAATGGCGTAACGAACTTTGATATTTTGTTTCTTTAACAAATCTGCCATTTCACGCAGCGCGTGTTGGGCTTGTGCTACGGCCATGCCGTAACCTGGCACAATAATAACGCTTTGGGCGTTGCTCATGAAATAAGCGGCATCATCCGCGTTGCTAACTTTAATGGGTTTGTCAGAAACAGCACCACCACCGGCCTGAGCCGCTGCGCCGCTATCTGTACCAAAACCACCTAGAATCACATTAAAAATGGACCGATTCATGCCTTTACACATAATGTAACTAAGGATGGCACCCGATGAACCAACCAGGGCGCCTGTAATGACCAGCAAATTATTATTCATGGTAAAGCCAATGCCAGCAGCGGCCCAACCTGAATAAGAATTCAGCATGGAAATAACAACGGGCATGTCAGCGCCCCCAATGGGTAAAATCAAAAGGCCACCCAAAACTAATGACAGAAGGGTTAAAAACCAAAATACAGTTGTTGATTCTGTCATCATAAACATAAACAAAAGGCCAACAAGGGCGATTCCCAAAAGGGCATTTAATTTATGCTGCCCTTCAAACACAAGGGGCTTTCCGCCAATTAACCCTTGTAGCTTACAAAAAGCAATAATAGAGCCTGTAAATGTAATGGCACCAATAGCTGTGCCCAAGCCCATTTCAAGCAGGCTAGACGCCTTGATTTTTCCTAAAACACCAATATGAAATACTTCCGGTGCGTACAAAGCACTGGCAGCCACAAATACAGCTGCTAACCCCACAAGGCTGTGGAATGCTGCCACAAGTTGTGGAAGGGCTGTCATTTGAATGCGTTTGGCAACAACTGTACCAATAGCGCTTCCTAAAGCAACGCCCCCGATAATAAGGCTATATCGGCTAATAGCTGGTGTTAACAGGGTTGTCAAAATGGCAATGACCATCCCGAAAATGCCATATAGGTTACCCGATCGTGATGTTTGGGCAGAAGACAAACCACGAAGGGACAAAATAAAACAAACGGAGGAAACAAGATAAAAGAAAGCAGACAAATTAATAGACATAACTTTCCCCTATTTACTTTTTGAAAACATTTGAAGCATGCGCTGTGTCACAATAAACCCGCCAAAAATATTGACAGAGGCTAATACGACAGCTAAAAACCCAAAGGTGGATGAAATCCCGGCCACACCTGAGCCGGCAGCCACAAGGGCGCCTACAATAATGACACTGGAAATGGCATTGGTGACGGACATTAAAGGCGAATGGAGGGCAGGTGTCACCTTCCACACCACATAATACCCAACAAAACAGGCCAGGGCGAAAACCGTTAAGCTGATGATAAACGGGTCGACAGCTTGGGCTGGTGTTGTTTGAGCCATGTCATGAGCCATCTGGCTGAGTTGACGAATTTCTTCCAACAATTCTTGGGTAGATTGAACCGTTTTTTTAGCTGTTTGTGATAGACTTTGGATATCCATTTTTTTCCCTCTACTTCTGCGTTTTCGGTTTTGGTTGAGGTTTAGAAGTTTTTGAAGGTTTAGCCGTAGCTATTTTTTTGGTACCTTCTTTTTTTGTTTTTTCCATAACCATTTCCTTTTGAACGGGTTCATGGGGCTTGCTTTTGGCTTTTTCCTGATGTTTTTCAGGCTTTTTTAAAGCCGTTGCTTGAACAATTTCATCATCCCATGGAATGACCAGTTGCTTTTTATCGGCTTGCCAGAAAGGTTTTAGGAAATTGAAAATGTTGCACGCATATAATTGACTGGCATCGGTTGCGATATGGCTTGGCATGTTGGCGGGGCCTAAAATGGTAACAGCATGCTTTACAACCGTTTCACCGCATTCAGTTAAGGTACAATTTCCACCGGATTCTGCCGCCAAATCCACAATAATGGACCCTGGTTTCATGCTTTTAACCATGTCGTCTGTTACTAAAATAGGGGCTTGTTTACCTGGAATTTGGGCTGTTGTGATAACAACATCTTGAGTTCGAATGACTTCTTTCAATTTGGCTTCTTGGGCCTTTTTATAATCATCCCCCATTTCTTTGGCATAGCCGCCAGCACCATCACCGGATTCTTTAGATTCAACCATAACAAAAGTAGCACCTAAGCTTTCTACTTGCTCCTTTGCAGCGGTACGCACGTCAAAGGCACTGACAATGGCACCCAGTCGTTTGGCGGTGGCAATAGCCTGAAGACCTGCCACACCAGCTCCTAAAATTAAGACTCTGGCCGCTGGAACTGTACCGGCGGCTGTCATCATAAGTGGAAACGCACGGCCGAAATGACTGGCAGCATCGATGACGGCTTTATAACCAGCAAGGTTACTTTGAGATGACAAAACATCCATGCTTTGGGCACGAGTAATACGCGGAATTAAATCCATGGAAAACACGGTCACACCTTGTTCCATGGCCAAAGCAATTTTGTCAGAATTTTGATGGGGTTTAAAAATACCCATTAAAACAGTTTCTTTTGTTAGCTGTTTTAAATCTTTAGAATCAGGCCATTGCACGCAAGCCACAATATTTTTTTGAAGAATTTTTGCCCGATTCTTTTCAATTTGGCATCCCACAGCTTCGTATAAGTGATTCGGGTAACCAGCTTCATCACCAGCCTCGTTTTCAATAGAAACCTCAACGCCCAAGTCAATAAACTTTTTAGCAATTAATGGGGTGATAGCAACGCGCCTTTCATAAAGGGCTTCTTCTTTCAAAACACCAAGCTGCATGAATTCTATAAAAATTTTAGTAAAACATTAGGTTGTATTATAAAGAAAAAAAAATCTGTGCCTAGCGGAAAAAACTAAAAAACAAAGATTGGCTCTGGGTTTTAATATGGGAAGCATTTCCCAATTCAATAATGTGTTATTGTCATATTTTTTGTTGAACAACCTAACAAGCAGGATGAATCTGTTGAATTTTCTAAACTTCTGATATATTTGTGAATATATATTCAATTTTTTCTATTTATGCGCACTTTATACCACTATCCCTTATGTCCCTATTCGCGAAAAGTTCGCCTAACGTTGGCTGAAAAAAAATTAGACTTTGCCAGTGAAATTGAACGATTTTGGGAAAAAAGACCTGTTTTTTTAAAGTTAAACCCAGCAGGGGAAGTACCTGTATTGGTGGATTTAAATGGGTCAGTTCTATCTGACAGTGTGGCAATTACAGAATATTTGGAAGAAGCATATCCTGACCGTTCTTTATTTGGTGAAGGTCTTGGTCAACGTGCCGAAGCCCGTCGTTTAGTTGGTTGGTTTGATGGAAAGTTTGCGCAAGAAATCAGCGTTTTACTGCTTAAAGAAAAAAATATTAAACGTTATTTGCGTCAAGAAGGGGGGGCGTCTGGCCCCAATTCCGCAATTATCCGCGTGGCAAAGCAGGCTATTCATTGGCATTTAGACTATATTTCCTGGCTTATTGACCGCCGCAAATGGTTAGCCGGAGACGACTTTACAATGGCTGATATTGCCGCAGCCAGCCATATTTCGGTGGTCGATTATATGGGCGATGTGCCTTGGGATAAACATCCTGTTGCCAAAGACTGGTATGCCCGTATTAAATGCCGGCCATCATTTCGAACCCTGTTGCAAGATCGTGTGGCAGCTTTAAACCCGGCTGAGCATTACCCCGACCTAGACTTCTAAAATAGCCCATAAGATTTTTCAATATGTGACCTAATGCTTGTGATTCATAAGGCAATTCGCTAATTTAAGGGGCAAGGGTATTTCCCCCGATCAATTTTAAAAACAAGCAGGGTAACATTTCATGAAGCTAACACTCGAAAAAGGACCATTTTTAAAAGCTTTATCTCATGGGCAAAGTGTTGTTGAAAAACGCACAACGTCCCCTATTTTAAGTCATGTGTTGCTTTCGGTGAATTCATCGGGTCTTTTACTGACAACAACAGATATGGACATGGCGCTTATTGAAACCATTCCAGCCCAGGTAGAACAGGCGGGAACTGTTTGCGTATCGGCCCATTTGTTGTATGAAATTGTGCGAAAGCTTCCTGAAAATTCACATGTTTCATTAACTTTAACACCGCAAACAAACCAGTTGTCTGTTACATCAAACCGTTCCCGGTTTGAATTGTCGTGTTTACCAGCGGAAGATTTTCCACAGCTGACACATACGGAATTAACCCATCACTTTCAGCTGCCGGCTATTGTTCTAAAGCAACTTATTGATACAACGCGTTTTGCCATGTCGACAGAAGAAACACGTTTTCATTTGAATGGCATTCATTTCCATAGCTTGGTGAAAGATGATGACAAGTTGACGTTGAGGGCTGTTGCCACAGATATGCATCGGTTAGCATGTGTTGAATGTGATGCACCTGAACAAGCTGCGAATATGCCGGCCATTATTATGGGTAGAAAAGTTATTCAAGAAGTTCGAAAGTTGCTGGATGAAGCTGATCAACCTGTTACCATTGGTTTGTCAGATACACGTATTGAATTTGCTATAGAAGGCAGTGCGTCACGGGCGGTTTTAAGTTCTAGGCT
Source organism: uncultured Verrucomicrobiales bacterium (assembly GCA_964508915.1). Classification (GTDB taxonomy): domain Bacteria; phylum Pseudomonadota; class Alphaproteobacteria; order Paracaedibacterales; family CAIULA01; genus CAZDVK01. The sequence continues at coordinate 38,412 of CAZDVK010000008.1, forward strand.
TGTGGATGGTTCTTTTCCGGATTATCAAATGGTTTTAGACATTCATAACACCAAGCAATTAATTGTACCAACCAAAGCCTTTGCCGAAGCTATTGACCGTGTTGGAACTATTATTAGTGATAAAATTCGGGGCATTAAGCTGCACATGGTGTCCAATACGTTGACATTGTCAGCCATGAGTTCTGAATTTGGAAGTGCCCAAGAAGAAATGGATGTGGATTTTCCTTATGATACGTCTGTGGATATTTGTTTTAATGTGCGCTACCTGATGGATATGGTTCAGCAAATTTCAGCCGATGAGGTGCAAATAAATTTGGAAGATGGAGATTCATCTGTTTTGGTGACGCCAATTAATCAGCCCCAGGCGACATTTGTTTTAATGCCGATGCGCATCTAAAAAAGGGAAAATATTGTGCAATTAGGTTTAAAAATTGATGTGGATTCAGAACGTGGTACCCGGGTTGGGGTGCCCAATCTTTTAAAGCTTTTGGAAAAACACGGCATTCAAGGGACGTTTCTTTTTTCCATGGGTCCTGATAATACGGGGCGTGCTATTCGCCGAATTTTTCGCCCTGGCTTTTTTCAAAAAGTTCAACGAACCAGTGTTGTTTCTGTTTATGGTTTTCGAACATTAATGAATGGTCTTTTATGGCCAGGCCCACATATTGGCAATAAACATGGCGAAATCATGCGTGAAACTCGCCGCCAGGGCCACGAAGTGGGCGTGCATTGCTATGACCACGTCTATTGGCAGGATAATTTGCATAAACTACCTGAACATAAAGTACGTGAGCAATTGAATAAAGCGTATCAAGTTTTTCAAAGTATTTTTGGTTTTTTCCCAAAAACTTTTGGCGCAGCAGGCTGGCAAGCATCGCGGCACAGTTTGGTATGCTATGACGATTTTAACTTGATGTACGCTAGTGATATGCGGGGAACGAAGGCTTTTTTCCCAAAAGTTGGGAACCGCACTTTTAAAACCCTTCAAATTCCAACCACATTACCCACGCTAGATGAATTATTAGGTCGTTCTGACTATCCATTAGAAAAATTGATACCCTACTATATGGATTTAATTTCTAAGCAAACCCTGAATGTTTTGACGATTCATGCAGAACTAGAAGGCATGGCATACTTAAATTGGTTTGATGAATTTCTAACAGCTTGTCACGACCAAAACGTGCAATGTATACCCATGCGTGTTATGGCCGAACAAATACTGAGTCAGAAAGACTCTGTTCCCACTTTGCCCTTGGTTCAGGATACTGTTGATGGCCGTTCAGGTCTTTTGGCCATGCATGGTTAAGGATGGTTATTAAAAACCTCGTTTGTTGGTTTTTGATGTTGTTTTTACAAGGTTGTGTGCCCCCAGCAAAAACTATTTTGATATCGCCTGAAGGCCAAGAAGGATGTGTCAACGTGAATCAGCAAGATCACCTTTATTATCAAATTTTTGGAAGTGGAGACCCCATCGTTGTTGTAAACGGGGGCCCGGGTCTTGACCAAACCTATTTACTGCCTCAAATGCAAGAATTGGCAAAAAATCATACAGTTATTTTTTATGATCAACGTGGAACAGGTAGATCATTGGATGCCAAGGTCGATGCTGAAACTATGACGCTTCATCAGTTTGTGGAAGACCTTGAAAATTTACGCAAAACGTTGGGTTATTCAAAAATTACCTTATTAGGCCATTCCTTTGGTGCTTTTATTGCCATGCATTACGCCATTAAGTACCAAGATCATTTAAAATCCTTGGTTTTTGTGCATCCACATCCAGCTACGTCAGTGGGGTATCAGGCTTTTGAAGATTATTCTGCAAAAGCTCTTGCGCCTTTAGAACCTCAGCTGAATCAAATAACAAACCGTCAGTCTTTTAATGATTATGACCCAGAAACAATAATTCAGTATTATCGGCTACTTTTTAAAATTTACTTTGCAGATCCTTTCAAGGTTGATCAGCTCACATTAACGTTTACAAAAGCAACAGCTGAAGCAAGCTTTAAGGTTTTGGATTTTTTTATAAAAAACGATTTGGCAAAACCCTATGACTTAAGGCCTCAGTTAAGCCAAATTAAGGTTCCTACATTGATTGTACATGGTGATAAAGACCCTATTCCACTTTGGACAGCGGAACAATTGAAGGAAGTAATACCTTATGCACGCATGGTTGTATTAAAAAATTGTGGCCACTTTCCTTATATTGAAAGTCCGGCAGAGTTTTTTAAAGAAGTGTCAGATTTTTTAGCCCCCAGCCAAAAAGCTGAAACATAGAGCAAAGCCATAAGCTTTGGGAAGGAACCTGCTCCCTAAGAGGACTGTTTGTTTGTGCCTCTTACTAATGGGTGATGGTTAATAAGTTCTTTCAAATGTTGAGGTTCCACATGCGTATATATTTGGGTTGTTGAAATATCAGCATGGCCCAGCAACTTCTGAATCACCATCAGGTCGGCTCCGTTATGCAGCAAATGGGTTGCAAAAGCGTGCCGCAACACATGGGGTGAAATTTTATGAGGGGGAAAGCCTAAATTAACAGCCTTTTGTTTCAGCAACATCGCAAAACCTTGACGTGTTAAATGGCCTGTTTGACTGTTCGATGGAAAAACCCAAGCTGCCCCCTTTACGGGGCATAACTTTAAGAACGTGGGTCGAATGGTTAGGTAATTTACCAGCGCCTCAATAGCAGATGGGTTTAAGGGAACCAACCTTTCTTTCCCGCCTTTCCCCCGCACCATCACCATGGGTTCAATATTTTTGTTTTGGGTGTTCATAACCAAAGCCCGCAAAGGCAAGCTGACCAGTTCACTCACCCGAAGGCCGCTGGCGTACAAAACCTCTAATAAAGCAAGTAAACGAATGTCTTCTGGGGTTTTAGTGGCTGATAAACCATCTAATAAGGTTTGCACATCTGTTTCAGACAAAACTTTGGGCATAGGTCGTTTTGGTTTACCAACAGTTAAACGACTGGCGGGATTTTTTTCTAAAATACTTTCAGAAACTAAAAACCCATAAAACTGTTTTAAAGCTGAAATTTTACGGGCCATGGTTGTTTTTTCAAAACCACGGCCTGACAAATTTTCAATATAGGCCATAATTTCTGAAGAAACCGCCTGGTCAAGGGGCGTTTGGCCCAAAAAAGCCGCAAAATCTTTCAAGTCACGACGATAAGCCGCTTGCGTATTGAAAGACGCCCCCCGTTCTGCCGATAGCATGTCCAAAAATTGGTCAACAAGGGGCGATAAATGCATTTATTCGTAGTGGTTTTTAATGAACTGATTCAACAAACGCACCCCATACCCTGTGGCACCTTTAGCATATAAAGCTTTGTCTTTTTTATCCCAAGCCATACCTGCAATGTCCAAATGGGCCCAGGGCACATCATTCACAAAACGCTTTAGAAAATGGGCTGCTGTAATACTGCCTGCGCCCCGGCCAGAGCCTGTATTTTTTACATCTGCAATATCTGAATCAATATCTTTGTCGTAAGCATCGCCCATAGGCAAGCGCCATAAAGCTTCACCTGTTTGGGTACCTGCTTCAGTCAACCGACCACTTAACGTATCATCATTGGAAAAAAGCCCAGCGTATTCTTGGCCTAGTGCCACGGTAATGGCGCCTGTTAATGTGGCTAAATCTATCATGCATTGGGGGTGGAACCGGTCTTGTGTATACCAAAGGGCATCTGCCAAAACCAGGCGCCCTTCAGCATCTGTATTAATAACTTCAATGGTTTGACCTGACATGGAAACCACAACATCCGCAGGGCGTTGGGCTGTACCTGATGGCATGTTTTCAACCATTCCCATGATACCCACAACATTGACAGGCGCTTTGCGTAATGCCAAAGCTTTCATCAACCCCAAAACAACACCAGACCCTGCCATGTCGTATTTCATATCTTCCATATTGTTGGATGGTTTAATAGAAATACCACCTGTATCAAAAGTGACGCCTTTGCCCACAATGGCAACAGGTGCCTGATTTTTAGGGCCCTTCATCCACTGAAGAACAATTAGCTGTGATTCAAAAGCACTGCCTTGCCCCACACCCAGTAATGCATTCATGCCCAATTTTTTCATGGCTTTTTCGCCTAAAACTTCCACCTTCACACCCAGGCGGTCTAATTCTTTGGCTAACTTAGCCATGTGTTCTGGGTATAAAACGTTTGGTGGTTCTGAAACCACATGACGCGTTAAAAACACCCCTTCGTTCACGGCCCGTAATGGTAAAAATGTTTTTTGGGCCTCTGCCACGCTTCCCACAACGAATACCAAGGTTTCCAACATTGGGGGTTCTTTTTTCTTGGTTTTATATTGGTCAAACCGCCAAGAACGTAATTCAGCACCAGCTGCCACATGGCAAGTTTCATCATCTCTTAACCCATCCAATGCAATAGCACACTGTTTGTTTTGAATTTTAGAAACGGCACCGTAAATTTTGCCGCCTAATTCTTCCAAATTTTGTTCCGTTAAATTCTTTGAATTTTTAATATCGCCTAAGCCTGCCAAAATAATGTGGGTATGGGAAACGCCAAAAGGCGCTGGCAAAATTAAAATTTCATCTTTTTTGCCCTTAAATGTACTGTTTTGTAAGGCCTTCGTAATGGCTCCTTGGGTTTTCTGGTCGAATTCCTGCGCTGTGCGCGACAAAGCATTTTCAGCGTAAATGGCAACAACAATGGGGCCTTCTGCGGGCCGGGTTTCTGTAAACTGAATCATAACTTGGGTTAACCTGTATTTTCTTTAAATGGATGCCTCATTATAAGAAAAGGCATAAAAAAACGCCACCCCCTTGGGGGCAGCGTTATAGAAGGTAGATCTTCTATTTATCTAACTATTTAGCATTAGGTAAAACTGCATCTCCAAAGCCACCAAAGCTACCAAAACTAGTTGCTGCTCCTCCAGTTAAAGAAGAAGAACTAGGCGCCATGCTACCAAAACCACCAAACGCAGGGGTAGGTGCAGCTTTTAAAGTGCTTGCCCCTGCTAAACCTAGGCCTGCCGGCACCTTTGTTGGCTGAGCTGCTCCAAAAGAACCTGCGCCAGCTAATGAAGTCGTAGCTGTTGAAAAGGTGGAAGCAGCAGACACTAAACTTGGGGCCGGATCTTTTTCTGCCAGCAATCTTGTTGGCTGAGCCGCTCCAAAAGAACCTACGCCAGCTAATGAAGCCGTAGTTGTGGAAGCAACTAAAACAGTGGGTGCCAAACCAGTGGTTTTTGTTGGTTCTGGTGTGCGCTCCACTTCCGCCACTCTAACGGGCGCCGCAAATACATCGCCAGTATTTGCCGCTGCTCCGGCACCACAGCTGCCTGATTCACGGTCAGGTAGACCAGTAATTTCTTTAGGAAATCCAACGTAACTTCTAGCTGCTGACATTCTAACGGAACGCTCTTCCTTTAATATTCCTGAAACTAAGGTTTGAAAGCCCTCAAGAATTCTATTTTTTTTTTGAGTGTATTCGGCATACAGTCTTGTAGCACCTTCATCTCTTTGACGGGCAAGATCTTTAAGGATATCACCTGCTAGGCTTTCTGTAGAGCTAGTTCTAGACAATTTATCTGAATTTAATCCAGACATATAAAAAGCAATATGATGAACATCTGATGCATCTAAAACATATTTTGTAGATGAACGAGACATAGCTCCCACCGACTCAATTGTTACAACAAATGCTCCTTCTGGTGTTGGAGCAGGTACAGGGGATGCTTCTTCTTTGCAGTTGGTAATAACTTCTCTCAAATTATGAAGAACAGCTTGTTTAGATCTAAAGGGGTCTTTTGCTCTAGACGTGAGTAGTGTATTTAGGTGATCAAGTTGAGCGTATCTTCCTAAGAATTCAGTACCCGTAAAATCTACCTCTTTAGATCTAAGATCAGCCAAAGTTCTTACTTCTATGCGGGGTGAGTCTGCAAGTTTTACATCAGCACCTGTGTCTTCATCATCGGAATCCATCGCAACAGCTGCTGTTACCAGGGATGTGGCTAATAACATAGAAAATGTTATTTTTTTTATATTTGTTGTTATCAATTTAACCTCCAAGTTAATTTTTATTATTGCTTTTTTATAAGCAGGGGAATTATAGCCACCCAATTTATTTTTGCAATATCTATTTTTGCGAACTTACTCTTCCTCTATTTGATCTAGAAAATAATTTATTATTTTTTTAAACTTATAAATAAATTGTATTTATTAAGTTTCGCGAATGTCGTTGTATTTCTATCGAGCTGTTGACACAAAGGGCTCTCAAACCCAGGGCAATTGGGTTGGGGATTCCCCCAAAGAGTTGTATGATTTTCTAAAAAAGCAGCAGCTTACACTGGTGTATCATCGACGGTTCCGGCAAAACACATTTACAGCATTGACCCGTTTCTGGCTTGATGGTCAAAAAAACGTTCCATTTTTTTGCACGCAAATGCATCAGTTTCTAACAGCTAAAATTTCTTTAATGGATGCCCTTCAAATCGCTACGGAATCACAGGAAGACAAGAGCTTTAAAATTGCCCTGGTTGATATTATGAAACGTATCCAATCAGGCGAATCGCTGGGGCAGGCCTTTAAGAATTATCCCATATTATTTGAACCATTTTTCATTATTAGTTTGTCGATGGGGGAAAAAACAGGCAATTTGGCCCAGGCTTTTGAAACCATTGCACAGTTTTACGAACAAAAAAACCAACGACATTCTGCATTAAAAAAAGCTTTGGCGTATCCGCTGTTTTTATTTTGTATTTTAGTGTTTGTTTTTTATGGTCTTAGTACATTTGTGTTGCCCAATATGGTGCCTTTTTTTGACACATTAGGAACCCAACAACAGCCCTTGGCACTGCGAACGTTGCAACAATTTATTATGTTTATGGAAAAATATGGCGATATTTTGTTTTACGGGGTGTGCACCGGCGTATTCATTTTGTTGGTAGGTCTATCTTTTTCAAAAAGGGTACGGGAAAATTTTATTGACCTGAAGTTTCATATTCCTGTTATTGGTTTTTTGCTTCGCAATTTTTATATGGCGGACTTCCTTAAATATGTGTCCCTTCTTTTAAAACAAAAGGAAAACTTAATAACGGCCCTTGAACACGCAACCCAAAGTGTTCCCAATAAAAACCTGCAAAAACAATTGGGTATTATTTCAAACCATGTTCAGCAAGGAAAAAGCTTTAGAACAGCTATGGGGCAAAGTAATCTGTTCAATTCAGTCATTTTGAAATTTATAGAAATTGGCGAACATACGGGAACATTAGATATCATGTTAATGTATGCTTCTGAAAATTTATCTAGACAGAGCCTATTAAAAATGAACACACTAATAGGAAGAGTTGGCCCTGTTTTTATTAGTATTATAGGTGCCGTTATTATCTGGATTGTATTAGCAACCGTGGTTCCAATTTATGACGTTTTGGCAGTCCTTCACTTTTAACCGCTCCATTCATGTGGACCGATTGTTTCAAGGGGTTCAAGAGCTTTTGAAAAGGGTGGGTCCATACCTGTCCCAGGTTCATGATCGCTTAACGGAATCATACCCTAAAAGTTATTTAGGGTTTGTTATTCGTTCCCAAGTCATTGTTATTTCCCGATTTGTGGATGACGTTTTGGTGGAACAAAAAACCTTTCACTTTGCTGAAGAAACGCAAAACGCTCTTTCAAACTATTTACAGCAACATGCTGATTTGCCCTTACATATTATATTTCAAGGGGGTGAAGCTGATTTTCGCCTGGCATCCTTAAAACATGTTCGTTTCTTTGATAGGCCGTCCCTACTGCGTCAGATTAAAATGGGGGAGTTTTCCCATCATCACTGGACCTTAAAACTCTATTCCCCTACCCAAGATGATAGGCATCGGTATTTGTTGGCAGGTGTTCGACCTACCCAAATTTTGAAAAATGTACTTGAGTTTATTGTGGCCCAGCCTAACCCTATTGCAGGCGTTCATTTGTGGCCCATTTTATTGGCACAACAAGTGCTTTTTGAAAACCCAACGGCGAATAAATGGGTTTTTATTCTGCACAAGCAAGATGATGATTTTTGGCATTTGGTTGTTTGTCAAAATGGTGCTGTCGTTATGTACCGGCATGGGTTTTTTGACAACTTAAAAAAAATAGACCAACAATTATCGAAAGAAGTTGTGGCAACACTTCGTTACTTGAACCGCAACGGTTTTCAAGAAGGGGACGATATTACAATTTTACAAAGTAATATACCGCCCTTGTCGTTACCCAGTGATGTGCACGCCGATATCGTGACTTTAGATACGCCTATTGTTCCTTATGCGCCTTTGCTGAAAAGGTGGAATCTTCGAACATTTCTTGGTGAACTCATATTCAAAATTTTCGGCTCGCGGTTTGCAAACAATCTGCCTCAAAAACAGGGGTCATTAAATTTATCCGCTTTTTTGCCGCAAAGGCTTGCTTATGTTTTACCCCAAGTCTTGACGCAAATATTACCCCCCTTTGTTTTGTTTTTTATCATGGCTGGCGCTTTGTTTTTTGTTAAATCTCATAGCCAACAAGGGGCATTAAATACGCTGAACGAACAAATTCAAAAGTTAACATTAACAGATGCCGATCAAAAAAATTTGGCGAATGCCCGTTTGTTCCACTATTACAAAGCACATTTACCAACGAATCCGGCATTGATCTTAAAAACCCTGTCCAAACACCTAACGGCTTCCGCTGTGGTTACAGACATTAAATGGGCGCCCACAACGTTACCTGATTTGCCATTTTCTTTAAAAGTTAAAATCAGTTTTGATGAAGCATCTTTAACAAAGGTAAAAAAAGGGGCAAAAATATCTTCTTTGGAAACTTTACAAAATAAAATTTCCCAAACTATTCAAAAAGAATTCAAAACAGCCCACATTCAATGGCAGCCAACCAATCAGAAAAATGCATATACCCTCAACATCAGTTACGGTCATGACCCATCATAAAATATCTTATTCCCACATATTTAAATCGTGGATGCACCTATCAACAGGGGGCATTTTTGCCGTTTTATTGTGCGCTTTAGCTGTCAGTGTAACTTGGTTTTCTTTTCACCATACTTACTATGCAAATTTAGGTGAAAAAATAAAATCTTTTGAACAGCAACGTGAAAATCTTGAATCAGATCATAAAGATTTAAGTGATTTTCAAGCTGCATCACAACAGGGCGTGCAAATTTATCAAGATTTTCATCGAAAACATCTAAATAAGCCGTCGGGGGTAGAATACCTTCAAGAAAAAATTCAAAAGTGGCAAAAACAGTTTAAAATTCAAACCCTTCATACCCAAGTCGGAACACCGATTTTGGAATCTGAACCCCATCAATTATGGCGTGTTTCTGTAGCCATTGATTTAAGTGTTTTGAAAGATAAAGTGTTTTTTCAATTCCTAGACAAAATTCAGTGGGAATTACCTGGGCTGGTTACGATTAAAAATATGTCTGTTTCACGAGTTTCGGCGTTAACGGATGATATGGTTCGTGAGCTCATTCGGGGTAACAGCAAGGGAATTAACTTATTCCAAGGTAAAATAGAATTCGATTGGGTGTATTTAGCCAAAAAGCCATAGGTATGGAAATTTGATACGACCCTGCAGAAAATAGACGCCTATGTCATAAATTCTTGCTTATTGAAGAAATTTAGGTTGAGATTAAATAAAACTATTCTAAAAAAAGGCTAAAAACATTGTCTTCTATTATTCAGCGTATGGCGATTGATGAAGAAAAACTAAAATCTGCCTTAGCTTCAGACCAAGGGGAAGCGGGCCCTTTTCTACAGTACGATCTTATTTATGATCAGATCAAAGAAGCACGCCGAGAAGATGATGAAACATTATCGCAAGGAATTTGGCAAACAGACCTGAAGCGTGCTGATTGGCCTCTTGTTGAATCTTTGTGCATAGACAGTTTAGAAAACAAAACCAAAGACCTGCAGCTTTTAGGTTGGTTGTGTGAATCTTGGATTGTGCTTGACCATTTACCAGGGTTTCAAAGGGGAATTCACCTGATGACCGAACTATTGGTGAAATTTTGGGACACAATACACCCCTTACCTGAGGATGGTGATTATGAATATCGGCTGCGCATTTTAGATTGGTGTCACGAGAATTTAGCAAATCGACTTATATTTGTGCCCGTTGTCGAGGGATCTGACTTTACAATGAATTTAGCCGACTGGATAGACGCTGTTAATTTAGATTTAATTGTCAAACGGTCGCAAGACGGCAAAAGCTTATTAGCAAAAGCAGAATCGTCTAACCGAATGACGTTGAATAAGTTTCGCTATAACCTCAAAAAAGCTACGTTTGATTCTTTAAAGTGCACTTTGAAAGAAACGGAAGACGCACAAAAAGCACTTAGTGAACTAACAACTTGCCTAAGGGAAAAGTTAGGACCTGCGGCGCCTGTTTTTTTAAAAATCAAAACGAATTTAGATGATATTTTGCGCATCTGTAAAACGGGCCTTGAGATTTTAGAATCTGAACAAAATAGTTTAAGAGCCAAAAACCAAGCACAGGAAATACCATCAGAAAGTATCGAAAACTTACTAACGGATCATTCAGAAAACGCGTCACAAAATCCTTCAGAGAACGTGGATGACAACACCTTGACCGTGAATGGGCGAAGTGAGGCATACCAGGCATTGTCAGACATAGGTGCTTTTTTAAAAAGTTTAGACCCGCACAGTCCGGCACCTTATCTTATTGAATTAGTTGTGAAATGGCAGAACAAAAGTTTGGTGGAAATTCTGTCAGAGCTTCCCAAACAAACGGAAGGGCCATACCAATTGCTTCGGGTTTTAGGAAATGCTGCCAACCAACAGCCCATTATGAATGTTCCGCCACCCCCGCAAGTTCCTTCAACGGATCAAGGGTTTAACATGATTAACCCAGCTATGTTTAAAGGCGGTCATAGCTAATCATGCTTTTTTGGCCTATAATGAAGCATGGCATTTTTATTCAAAATACTTCAATTTTTTCATGCCGTTAGTTTTGGCGTAACGCGGCGTGTTTGTATTTCAATAGGGGCTCTCACTCTATTAATAGGCTTATTGTTTGCTTCCCTACAGCTTCATTCTGTTCAACAAAAACTTTTTCATCATGTTGTGGAAAAACATCTGCCCCATCTGTCTGGAAAAATAAGCATTTCAACGATTGATGGTTTTTTCCCAATTTATGGAAAAATCGGTGATATTCAGGTTCAAACACCAGAGGCCACCCTAGCCGTTCAAAATTTTAAATGGCATTTTTCACTAACCCGTTTGGCTTTTTCCTACATATGCGCAGATACCATTTCCATAAAGTCACAAAAAAATGACGAACCTTTATCTTTACCTGGCGTGGATGTGCTGGCCGGAATTATTAACCAGCGTCTATTAAAAGCCATTCATATAAAAGATATCCGTATTGATGGGCCCTTCCCATGGCAAGGCTCTTTGCAATTAGAACCTCATGAAAATCAGGGGCAAAAATTAAAAATTGAATCCTTAAAAGATTCTATGGAATGTCACATTTTTCATCACAATCAAGCTGTTAACGTAAATTTTGACGCCCTAACCCCTGTTGACGGTTTTTTAAATAGTTATATGGAAAAGTATATTCCGACTATACCCAAGGGGCTTGTTAGAATTCAGGGGTCTTTAAGTGGTAATCTTTGGAAAAACCACCCTGAAATCCAGGGAATTGTCATTATTGACCACGAAATTGTTGGGGCGGTGACCCTAAAAGGAATGGAAAAAGACCAAATAACCCATTTAGAAATTTCAACAGCCCCTAAACGAACAGTTCCTGTTTATATAACAACCGAAATCAATCATAGCCAGAAAAATGACAGTATTTTGACCGTGAATCAATTCGTAGTGAAAAATAATATGGGCGGAACACTTTTAGCTGGCCAAGGAAAAATAAATTTTAAAAAAGAATGGGTGTTTGATGGTGTTTTCCAAACTATTGAAGACCAGCAAGTTGCATTAAATACGCACCTTTCTTTCGACCCAACCCATCAAAATATTTCAGGCCGATTCCAAAATTTAGAAGATCGAATTGAAGTAGAAGCGCAAATTTTGGGGGATGATATCCACCTAAAAAAACTGGCGGGGATTGCGCACAATCTAACATTCTTTTTAGCTGAACCAACAACCATAAACTGGGTCAAAAAAACATTGAACCCAACAAAAATCAATTTTGGCAAAATGCGCCTAGATGTAGGGGGAACCCTTGACCATAGCGTTTTAAAAGCAACGCTAAATGTTTTTTATGAAAAAAACCATTTGATTGCTGTTCAAGGCAATATTGAAAACGTTTTTGAAGATGCCACGCTCAATTTTAAAGCAACCAACCAAATTAATTTAGAAATTCTGGCACCCTTCTTAGGGGGCAGTGATAGGATTCAAGGTATTTTAAATACCAATTTAGCTATTCAAGGCTCTATCAAAAAACCGCAGCTTGTCGGAACTATTTATGTGGATAGTGGCCTTTATGAAAATGCTTTTGCAGGCACGTTTTTAAATCATGTTAACCTTAAACTACGGGCGCAAGGGCAGCAGTTTGTTGTTGAAACTTTGACGTTTGAAGATGGTCAGAAAAAGCCTGGTTCAGCAGTCGGTGAGGGAACGGTTCATTTTGAAAATTGGATTCCTTATTTTGATATTCAGATTCATTTAAATAGGTTTGAAATTGCAAATAACGATGGCATCGAAGGTCACGCCACAGGGTTTTTACATTTGAAAGGCCTTGGGACAGAGGCCAAAATTTTAGGGGAAGCTACCTTAGATAAATTGATTTTATCTATTGAAGAATTAGCCCCTGTTGAAATACCTGTTTTGGTTTCTGTTGATGCTCCACCTGCGCCAGAAAAAAAGCCCCCTCTACCCTATTTTTTAATGGATGTAACCCTAAAAGCCAGTGAAATTTATATCATCGGATTTGGCATTGAAAGCGTATGGCATGGTGAAATGCAGGTTATTAACCCTGTTTCTTCCCCGGATCTTTTAGGAACCATTACATTAAAAAAAGGAAAGCTGGAAATTTTAGGGAAACCTATGAAACTTAGAAAAGGAACCATTACCTATGACCTTGAAAAACTAAGTGATCCGTTGCTGAAAATTCGTGCAACCAAAGAACAAGGCGGCGAAAAAATTGCCCTTAAGATAGAAGGTCGTGCATCGAATCCAAAATTCACGTTTACATCGTCTCCACCCCTTCCTGAAGAGGAGGTTTTGTCTCGGCTTTTGTTTGGCAAAGAAATTAGTGCTATTTCACCAACACAAAGTTTACAGCTTGCAACTGCGGCAGCATCTATGAATGGTCAGGGTGGGCTGAATGTAATGGATACTTTCCGAAAATCTTTCCGATTTGATAGCTTTGAACTGAAAGATAATAAGCGCTTTAATACAACGTCAGGAGAAGAAGAAACCAGCCGTTCCCTAAGCCTTGGCAAAGAATTTGGGCCTATGAAACTGTCACTCGATCAAGGGGTTAGTACAGGCGCCAACAGCAAAGCAACTGCTGAAATAGAGCTGAGCCGGAACCTAAGCCTAGAAGGCGATGTCGGTGGCGACCGCAATTCAGGCATCGGCCTGACATGGCGTAAAAGGTACTAGGGGGGAATAACCTCCTGAATTAGAATTTTAGGTCAACTAAATTCCAAAAAATCACTGCACTTATGCATCTGGAAATAACGACCTGACCCTTTCTAATAATTCAATAGCAAGGGTGTGAAAAACACGGTGACCATCAGCATCAGCTGCAAAAGTATTTAATCTTCGTTCTGCTGCCTCTGGTGTTCCCTCCAAAGATCGTAGAATCAGGTTAATATTACTGATATCAAATGATAGTTTTAAATCCTCTTTAAGTATGGGGTAATCTTTATCACCTTTTGCTGCTTCAACCTTTGCAATTAAACCATCAGTCATTGGGCTATCTCCTGCTGTGGGAGAATGCTTAATATCTAATAAACGTCCACATTCATAAAATTCACTTTTAGGGTAGGGAGCACCTGTTCTTTGAGCCTTATAGGTGAAAGTTGTTCTTGAGCCATTCATTAATGAAACAGTTGCGGTTCCGCTATAGGATGTTCCATCAAAGGTAGGGGGCGTGGAGAAACTCATCCCGCCATAATTATCGTCTACACCAAATACAGATGCCAAAATTTCATGAAAGGGGTCGCTGGTTCTTACAGGAAACGAAAGCGTTCTTTGAAGGTAAGCCATTGCACTATCAAAAAGCTGTTTCATTGTTAGTGGTGTGGAAACGGGATTAAATTCATAAACGCCATTTTCATGAATCATAAAGAAAACAAATGTTTCAAGCGGGGAAAAATCTGCCATTTCTAAACCGTATTTTTTAATCTCGCCCAAGATAAATTTTTGTGCAGGTGATGAAAGATTCCGATGGCAAATACGTGTGTGAAATAAATCATGTATCAAAAAATCGTAAGGTGTTCGGTTGTATAGGCCGTGTGGGCTTGATTTAACAGGCATTGTTCCAATTGGAAGGGCACACAAATTGACTTCTAATTCAGAAAGTAAATTAGATACAATTCGGCTAACCTTAAATCCACCCTTGCGCACATAAATTACATATGGTTTTAGGGCAAACCCTTCAAAAACACTGGCGAAAACAGGTTTGTAAGATCGTGGAGAATCTTGGGTTTGATAAACTTCATGAGATTCATAAAAAGGCGTGGTTTCCCACGAACCTTCTGTGAGTAGTTTTTTTAGGTCAACGTGAAGCTCCATAGGGTATTCTTCATCTGGATAATATTCTTGAACCATAGCCAGTTTTAGATTGAATAAAACAAACTCTACTGCTGTTAAGCCTTCATCTTTTTTTGACTCTAATTCTTTTCTTAAGCTTTCGCATCTTGCTGTGATAACAGGATTATCAGAAAATTTAGACTCAACAAAACGAATTCCATTTTCGGCAATTGCCGTAAAACCAGGAATTTTCGTTGTATCAGGATCATAGTCCTTAATGCCAGCATAGGTAGCATGATAAGCACTTATTTGGTCATCAACCGACGGAAAACCGCCGGAAGCAAATAATATATTTGTGAAAAAAATAAATAAAAGGGTGAATCGTATTATCATGGGAGGGTTCATTTTTATAATTTTATTAAAATTTCTTACAGTGAAAATAAAAAATAATCTAGTCGTCTTTTTTTCTATATTTGCCGTGCCAACAAACACAATGCGGCTGTTTCAGCCCGTAAAATACGTGGCCCAAGGGTTACAGAAGTTATACCTTTTTTCGTATTCAAAAGGTTGCTTTCATTCACGCTCCACCCGCCTTCAGGGCCTACTAGAAAACCAACAGGGCCGTCAAAATGACTGAATAAGGGGGTATTTTCCCGCTCTAGCGCACAAAACCACCTTACATCTTTGGATAAAGTATTCAAAAAATCTTGAAAGGATAAAACAGGGTGAATTGTTGGAATGCACAATCGTTCACACTGCTGACTGGCATCGATAACCTGCTGCTGGGCACGTTGTGCATGAAACCTGTGGGTATTAGTGCGATCTGTTATTAAAGGCTGCAGGTGCGTAACGCCTAATTCTGTGGCTTTTTCAAGTAAAAAACCCATGGCATCATGTTTTAGCAGGGCAAATGCCAACCAAACTTCGGGTAATATTTCCTTTTGGCGTAGCTGTTTACCTAATTGCGCGATTGTTTGTTTTTTGGAAATTTCTTGGATAGTTGCTCCCCATTCCCCTTGTTCATTAAACAGAGAAAAAGAACCGCCAACTTTTAAGCGCAAAACCGTTGTTAAATAGTGGTTTTGATCGGGCGATAGGGTGCACTGTTCATTTTCTGCCAAAAAGTCAGGGGTGTACAGGCGCACCATAATAAATAATAACTAACGGCGGATACCAAGAGATTGAATCAAATCTTGATAGCGCTTCACGCTTTTCTTTTTTAGATAATCTAACAAACGACGGCGGGCCCCAACCATCATCAATAACCCACGGCGAGAGTGAAAATCTTTCTTATGTTCACCCATGTGGTCTGATAGATTGCGAATTCGTTCCGTTAGAATAGCAACTTGCACTTCCGGTGACCCAGTATCATTCGGGTTTGTTGCGTATTGTTGAATAAGTTCTTGTTTGCGTTCTGCAGATATCGACATCGTCTATTCCTTAATTTTATATGTTGAGTATTCGCTTAGGAAACAGAACCCCACTGCTCACAGTCCCCATTCCTATTAAACATCCATCCATTTCAATACGAACTGTAGGTGTATCAGGTTGATCTGGGCTTTGAACGGATTGTCCATTCCTTAAGCGCTGCGCCTCATCGCACCATACGGTTATTGCCGGGATGTCGTCCAGAACAAAACCAAGGGGCTTGACAGAAGCGCACACGCCTAATTTATGTATCATTTCGTCTAATTTTTCCAGTGAAATCGTATGAATTTCTGAAAATTTTCCATCTTGAATCCGGCGAATATGGTTTACATAAGCAACGGTATGAAGGGCTTTGGCAATGTCTTCCCCTAAGGAACGCACATAAGTACCTGTGGTGCAAGAAACTTGCAGTTGGCAATACTCACCGTGCCATGACATCAATTCCAAAGAATGAATGTTAATAGGGCGCGGCTTTAAATCGACAGTTTCTTGATTCCTGGCCAAATGGTAAGCACGCTGGCCATCAATACGAATGGCAGAATAGGCTGGTGGTTTTTGAAATTGGTTGCCTAAAAACTTGGGCAAAATTTGTTGTATTTCATCCAAAGAAGGGCGCCCAGAACTGGTTGCAATAACTTGGCCTTCCGCATCACCTGTATCGCGTTGTTCGCCAAAATGCAGAAAGAAAGTGTATGTTTTTCCCGTATGGTGATAATAGGGAATTAATTTTGTTGCTTCGCCTAAAGCAAACAGCAAAACGCCCGATGCCGCTGGGTCCAAAGTGCCCACATGACCAATACTTTTTTGACCCGTTAACCGTTTTAGACGTGTCCCTAACCGTGTTGATGAAAGCCCTTCGGGTTTATCTAAAATCACCCAACCATGATGGTTTTTGGAAGAAGGGCTTTTTGCGTGAAAATCCACTTATGCTGCTTTTAATAAACTTTCAACGCGTGCAACAGCGGCAGATTCGTCTGTTTTTTCAATAACAGCTAATTCGCGAACAAAACGTTCCATGGCAGCGTTATAAATTTGCCGTTCACTGTATGATTGGTCTGTATCTGCATGAGTTTTGTAAAGTTCACGTAAAACTTCAGCAATAGAAACAGGGTTGCCTGAATTAATTTTGTTTTCATATTCTTGGGCACGACGGCTCCACATAAGGCGACGGGCTTTCATTTTAACAGTCAGTGTCGACAGTGCTTTTTCCATGTCTTCTTTTCCTGTCAATGCACGTAACCCTGCAGCTTTCGCCTTTGCAATGGGAAGACGTAATGTCATGCGATCTTTGTCAAAATTTATAACCAATAATTCAAGAGAATGGCCACCAATTGTGTGCGTTTCTTTGCCTACAAGTTTTCCAACGCCATGAGCTGGATAAACAACATAATCGCCTTCATTAAAATTCTGTGTTGTCATCTTTGTTTTTTCCTATGGAAATTTTTAAACTGGTTAACTTTTATTTAAGAAACAATTTTGTATTTTCAACAAAAATTTTTAAGTTTCTCCACCAGGTTGATCTGAAAAGTGCTGTTCAAATTTATTTTTCACTTGTTTCCAATCATCGGCATCAGATGGTGCATCTTTTTTTCGGGTAATGTTGGGCCATTTTTTAGAATAAATCTGATTTAACTCTACCCATTTTTCAATGGCAGGTGTCGTATCTGACACGATGGCTTCCGCAGGACATTCAGGCTCGCAAACGCCGCAGTCAATACATTGATCTGGGTCAATAACCAGCATTGAAGCACCTTCGTAAAAACAATCCACCGGGCAAACTTCAACGCAATCCATATATTTACAACGAATACACGCTTCAGTTACAACGTAAGTCATATAGCCCAAATACTAAGACAATTTTTACTAGTTCTAAGGTGTATAGCACAAAAAAAACGAAAATGCAAATGATCGGAGCTGCGCGTTTTTCCTCACAATGCACAATGAATTGTGTGGTTTTCCGGCATAAGATTCATAAAAAATATGTTTAAGCTTGGGTGGAATTTTAAAGTTTTTAAAATAACAAAATTGACATGGTTCAAGGTGGACTTGCGCTAAATCTTATGGGACAATTTTAAAAGTCTGTTAAGCTGCTGGGGACCTATGAGCCAAAAACCACAGGAAATTTTGAATCAATATGCTAAAAAGCTGGGGGTTCCGCCGCTTCCTTATATACCCAATCCTTTGTTGACAGAAGGGGCTAATGTTTTTTTATACGTGGTTGGCATAACGGCTAATCATTTCGGTTTATTTAGCGGGAAATCTTTTGATTACGAAGAATTGGTTCGTATCGGTCGCCAATCTTACGAACTCATATCGAATGAATTCCAGGGCGATACGTCTTCTTTCGTTTTTGAAAACAGGGCTGTTTCATCACCAGAAGGCCACTCAATTCCTGTTCGAATTTATAATCAGCTTAACGCCGCCAAGCCCGTTATTTTATACGTTCATGGCGGTGGGTGGAGGCAGGGAAGCCTTGAAACCCACCATGCTTTATGTGGCCATTTATCAGACACAACAGGGTACCCTGTTGTGGCGGCAGATTATCGATTAGCGCCTGAAAATCCATATCCGGCTGGGTTAAATGACGTACGGTGTGTGTACCAGTGGCTTTTGGAACAGGGGTACGATGCATCGAAAATCATTTTGTCAGGGGACAGCGCTGGTGGAAACATTGTGTCTTGCTTGGCATTGCAAATTCGCGAAAAAAAGGAACCTTTGCCAGCTGCTTTAGCTATTTTTTATCCATCTGTTGATCTTCGTATTCAAGAAGATTTTTCAAAAAACCCTTATGCAGAAGGGTATTTTTTAACCCAAGAACGGGTCAATGCCCTTATCAAAGATTATTTGCAAGATCATTTGGCAGATGGTAAAATGTCCCCTTTTGTATCACCCTTGATGGCAGACGATTTTGAAAATTTTCCACCTGTTATTATGATTTCAGCTGAATGTGACCCCTTGACGTTGGAGGGGAAATTATTGGCTGAAAAAATTCGGAACCAAAAAGGAAAAATTCACCACTGGGTTGTACCCAAAGTTCTACATGGGTTTGCACAATTTTTTGATTTATACCCTGAAGCACATGAAAGTCTTGAATTTTTTGCAGAAAAACTTCAAGAAATTATGAAAGAAAATTAAAGTTCTTATTATTGAGGTTTATTATGAGTTCTTCCCATCTTTTTAAAATTGTCACGATAACAGAGCTGGATATTGCCAAAAAAGAAGGGGTTTTTAAAGGTTCTTCGCTTGATTTGCAAGATGGTTACATTCATTGTTCAACAGATGATCAGGTGGCAGGTAGACGGGAAAAATTTTTCAAATCTGAAAAAGAAGTCATTCTTTTAACCATTGATACACAAAAAATAACCGCACCTATTCGATGGGAAAAATCGCCATCGGGTAATGTTTACCCCCACATATATGGACATATCCCTATGGATGCTGTTGTGGCTGAAAAAAAGCTATATAACGGGGACCCTATAAAATGATTACATCCCGTTATGTCGCCCCCGCGAAGGCGGGGGTCCAGAGAAAACAAAAAACAATTTGTTCTTCAATTTTTTTATGGATTCCCTCCTTCGAGGGAATGACATCGGTTTTAGCTGTTTTCATACTCAAATTAAAAATTTTGCTTTATAAATGAAAGTCACTCCCGAAGACCTGATCCATAAATTGCATACGACCCTTTATGCCAAAGCGAAAGTTATTTTCTGGTCTGGGTCCGTTTCAAGGAATGCTGGTACAGAAACATCTGATTTAGATTTGGTTGTGATATTTGATCGTGTTTCAAACGCCTATCGCGAAGCGTTTGTGTTTGACGGGTGGCCTGTTGATGTTTTTGTTCATGACCCAGAAACGTTGCAGTATTTTTATGAACAGGTGGATGGCCCATCTTTCATCCCTGCCTTACCCCAAATGCTAGCTGATGGCGTTCAGTTTCCAAAAGGAAGTGATTTTGGGAAGTCCCTTCAAAAAGATGCGCAGAAATTTTTAGACAAAGGTCCGGTGGTTACAGAAAATAATTTGTACATGCGCCGGTTTCATATTACGGATCTGTTAGATGATTTAAAATCAGTCACCTTACATCATGAAAAAATGGGAATTTTATGCTACCTCTATGAAAAATTGGGTGAATTCTACCTGCTTTCTAACAGGCAATGGATTGGCCATGGAAAGCAGTTAACAAAGAAACTTGAAACTTTTAACCCACATATGGCTCATAAATTTGAAAAGTCTTTTTTTCTGTCATCAGATTGGCAAGAAATTTCCAACTTAACATTTGAAATTTTAGAACCTTATGGCGGTTTACTGTGGGATGGTTTTAAGGCTGATGCGCCAGCGGACTGGAAAGCATTAGATGAAAATAAAATTCTCGAGGAACTTAAATCTAGGGAGCCAATCTTTCATCATCCCCAAAAGTTTGGAAAAACAAAAGAAGATATTTCCAAGCAAATGTGTGATGAATTTTGGGAAGTTGGTGCATCAGGCACTGTTTACACTCAAGACGATGTCATAGAAACTCTGCTCGAGCGTTATCAGAACCCGGATTATCAAGATATTTGGGAGGCAAAGGACTTTCATCTTACCAAAATTGCCACGGATAATTATTTGCTAACCTATATTCTTATTCAAGACAAAACGAGAGTGACAAGAAGATCGACACTTTGGTGCAGAGTAAATAGTGATTGGAAGATCCTTTATCACCAAGGAACTGTAATCCATGGAGATAAGGAATGAGTAAAAACAATATCCATGTTTTGAGCAGAGGCGTGATAATAGATCAAGATCATATTTTACTTTGCAGAACGCTGGATCTGCCTATCAGTTTTTATTTTCTTCCAGGTGGTCATGTTGAACATGGAGAATCAGTTGAAGCATCACTTCTTCGTGAATTAATGGAAGAAACTGGTGCCGAATGTAAGATCAAGAGATTTTTAGGATGTTTAGAATACAGCTTTGAACTAGGCCATAGCAGTATCTGTCATAATCACGAATATAATTTCATTTTTGAGGCTGAATCAGAATCTTTGAAAAGCAATCATACAATTCCACAGCTTGAAGCTCGTATTGAATTAATTTGGGTTCCCTTGCATAAATTATCTGAAATTGATTTTAGAGCCGAGCCTTTGCGAGAGCTGCTGCCACATTGGTTAAAATCATCAACTTCAGATGTTTTTAGGAGCGTGATGATTTGACACAAAATACAATCATCATCTATTTAACTGGCAAACCCGGCGTTGGCAAATACACCATCGCCAAGGAATTAGCAGCAAAGCACGGTTTTATCGTTTGCGATAATCAGCTGATCAATAATCCTATTTTTGAGTTATTGCAATATGACGGGTACGCAAAAATACCTGATTTTGCTTGGGATACTATCTCAGGCATAAGGGCAGAGGTTTTAGATTTTCTGGCCAAAAATGCTCAGAATAGTTATGTGCTTACCAACTGCTTAGCAGACACCGATGAAGATAGGCAGCTTTATGAACAAGTAAAGAAAATGGCAGAAAAACGAGGATCCTTATTTATTCCAGTAGCCCTAGAAATTAGCAAAGAAGAGCATTTAAAGCGGCTAACAAGGCAAGAAAGAAGGGTCAGGTGGAAGTCTATTGACCCATCTCATGCTGAAGACAATGATCCACTTATTTGTATCTCGCACCCTAATTTACTTGAGTTAAACGTCACTAGCTTAAGCCCCGAAGATGCAGTAGATAACATTATGAATCATATAAAAATATTAAACCAAAGGTGAGTATGAAAATACTTAAGCACACAACTGCAAAAGCCTCTTACTACAACACAAGGGCTGAACGCTATGATGAATTTAATGAAAGTAATTCGCGAAATATCAATGCGCTTATAGGGAAAATATTAAAAGACCATCATGTTTCTACTGTTTTGGACCTGACCTGTGGTACGGGGTCTCAAGTTTTTTGGTTGAAAGAAAAAGGCTTTGACGTTGTAGGCAGTGACATTAGCCGCAGCATGCTGAAAATTGCTAAAGAAAAGGCAAAACAAAAGAAGTTGAAAATTAAATTCTTAGAAGGGGATTGCCGCACTGTGCATGTAGGCCAGTTCGATGCTGCGATTACCATATTTAATAGTGTTGGCCATCTTACGCGGGAAGATTTTAAACTGACTATCCAAAATATAAATCGACATTTAAACCCGGGTGGGTTGTATATTTTTGACATATTCAATCTGGATTATCTGAAATACGGTCATAACATCACAAAATTAACCATAGATTGGATAGCTAATTCTGACGGTCAGAAATGCAGAGAAATCCAATTTAGCACCATCACTGATGATGGCATTTTGGCATCGTATAGTACCTATGTTTATCAAAATGGTCATTCAAGTCCTACAAAAATATCAAAAGGTTATGAAAACACACTGCAGGTTTATACCAGCGCTGAATTGCAAGATATGTTAAATGAAAGTGGATTTGTTGTATTGACCCAAACGGATATAAATGGCGCAGCGTTTTCAAAAGAAAGCTCTGAGCGCATCTTGACAGTTGCCAAGAAGGTGTAAAGATTTAAAACCGTTGTTTTTTCAATTTCATGACAAAACGAATAACGTCAGCAACAGCTTGATAGTGGCTCGGCTGAATATCTTGATCCAGTTCTACTTCTGAAAATAATGAACGGGCCAGGGGTGGGTTTTCTACAATGGGAATATCATTTTCTTTGGCAATTTCACGAATACGCAGGGCTATGTAATCTTGCCCTTTGGCAATAACTTTAGGTGCTGTCATGGTTGTGGAATCCCATAATATAGCCACAGAAAAGTGCGTTGGGTTTGTAATAACGGCTGTTGCTTTGGGTATTTTTTCCATCATGCGTTTGCTGGCCCGTTCATGGCGAATTTGGCGAATTTTTTGCCTAATTTCAGGGCTACCTTCTGTTTCTTTATGTTCTTCTTTGACTTCCTGTTTCGTCATGCGTATTTTTTGCATAAATTCGCGCCGTTGAAAGTAAAAATCAATACCTGCCACAACGGACATGGCCAAAAGAATGTATATAAACATCCCCTTAAACAGGCCAAATAAAACTGTTTTGAAATCCGTTGGTGATAGCAGTAACCAATGGTCCAGATGATAAAATTCTTTTGAAAACCCCCAATATAAAGCCAAGCAAACTAAGGTTATTTTTAAAATTCCCTTTAACAGTTCCATCAAGGACCGTTTTGAAAAAATTCGACTGGCCCCTTGTAATAAAGAAATGTTTTGAAGTTTAGGCATCAAACTTTTTGTTGAAATACTGCGCCCTGTTTGCGCCAATGTTGCGGCCACAGGAACAGCCACCAAAAGAAAAAGGGGGAAAGCTATGGCTAAGGCTGTATTTTTTAGAATATGAATGCCAACAATTTTTAAATTAGCCCCTTCCATAATAAATTGATCTGGGGCTGCAATGAACGGCATAAGAAGTTTTGTCAGTTTAACGGCACTGCCAGGCAAAATAAGCAAAATAACAAGGCCAGCGCAGGCAATAAAGGCCCAATTGACCAATTCTTTGGAAACGGCTGTTTGCCCTTCTTCGCGTGCTTTTTCCAGCCTTCGCTCGGAAGGCTCTTCCGTTTTTTGGTCTTGATCGGGGGTGTTTTCGTCAGCCACTTTTTAACTGCTTAAGGCACAAAAATTTTTATTATCTCAAGTGTAACCTTCTATTTTTTTT
Source organism: uncultured Verrucomicrobiales bacterium (assembly GCA_964508915.1). Taxonomy (GTDB): domain Bacteria; phylum Pseudomonadota; class Alphaproteobacteria; order Paracaedibacterales; family CAIULA01; genus CAZDVK01. The sequence goes on from CAZDVK010000008.1 coordinate 62,191, forward strand.
TCGGCAAATTAACATTTTTTTAAGAAAAATAAGTTTATATGGAGAAGTGATGTATTACTTTTTAAAAAGGATTTTAAATGTATAAATTATTTACAGTGGCAATTCTTTGCCTATTCAGTGTTTCTTGCGCTTGGGCAAAAAAGGCAACTCCAGAAGAGGTTGAAAAGTGCAAAACAGAACAAGTTATTACAAAAAGTGAGGACGGAGCTTCCATAAAACTTTCTATGGATTGGGAGGTTGTGCTTCGCTGTATTGAATCATTAGAGGATGAGTATAAAAACCCAACAGGAAAGAAGTTGTTAGGTCTTAAAAAGGATGAAAGCAGAAAAGATGCAACAAAAGAAAGTGTTGTTGCAGATTGGGCTGGTTTTATTGTAGACGTTGTGGGCGGTGAAGTTTCAGTCTTTTTAAAGGATGGAAGATGGGCTGGTTTTCCACCAAAATGTGGTGCTGATGTTGAGGTCGGGCAAGAAATCGAACATGAGTGCAAAAGGGAACTCATTACTTTTTGTAGCCGTATTCTTGAGCCAACAAATTTAACTATAAAACAATCCTTAGGATGGGATGAAAAATGTAAATCTTTAGTCAAAGCTTTTGGAGAAGAAAATAATTTGAATGATTCTATTCGAAGAATGCCTGTTATCAGGGAAAAAACATCCGAAAGAATCAGATATTTTAAAGGAGATGCAGGCTAAGGCATGCTGCTTGTCAATAGTTTCCAGAGGCGGCTTTTCTCCTCTGGAAACTTAATCCATTCGAAAAATGTGACGGTATTCTTGGTCAAAAATTTGGGCGAAATGCATCAGTAAAGCGGATGCAACCAACATAAAAACCACAAGACCTATGGCAATTTGGGCAGGCATGGTTACAAAAAAAATGTGCATTTGCGGCATCAGGCGATTTAGAAAACCAAAAGCCAGCTGCATGATAATACCTACAATTAAAAAGGGGGTTGCCAATTGTACCCCACATAGAAAAACTTTAGATATCAGCAAACTGAATGAATTGGAAAAATCACCTACCATGGGTGCGCCACAAAAAGGAAAAATATGGTAACTGGCGATACCGCTTTTAAAAACCAAATGATGCAAGTCAAACCCCAGAAATGCAACAACACCACACATGGTTAGAAAAGATGTAATAATAGGTGTTTGTGCTGCCTGTCCTGGGTTAAACAACATAGCGTTTGATAAGTTTAATTGAAAGCTAATTAAAGACCCGGCCATATCTAGAATTGCCAAAAAAGCCCTGGCCACGGCCCCTATAAAAAGGCCAATAATTATTTCAGAAACGCTCCATGAAAAAATTTGAAAAAAAGAAGGTGACATATTTTTAAATGCTTCGGTTTGGGGAATGGATGGAAGCAAACATAAAGTGATGGTTAGCACAACCATGACCCGGATACGGCTTGGAATTTCCATTTGGCTAAAAACGGGCATCAGCAGAATCATGCCCATAAAGCGCATCAAAACCAGAAAGAAAACAGAAAAATCTTGGATGATACTTGTTGGCATCAAAGCTACTCAAGATGTTGCATCTTTAAAAATAGGCTTTCTGTAAAGCTCATTAACGTTTGGCCCATGTATGACATCATCAAAATCATCACCAAAAATAAAGCCACCATTTTAGGAACAAAAGTTAGGCTTTGTTCTTGAACCTGGGTGAGGGCTTGTATTAATGATACGACAACCCCAACCGCAAGCCCAACTAGCATAAGAGGAAGGCTTAGCTTTAAGATCACGTACAGAGTTTCTCGCATAATGTCGCCAATACTTAAAACAGTCATGGTAGATAAAATTTCAAATTCCTATACAAAAATCTTGACACAGAGAGGCAGAACAAGATAGATAAAAGTATGTTTTGTGGTCAAATTTTGTCCGCAACCTAGTTGTATTGAATTAATGAAAAGTTTTTTTTAAAGGGTTACCCCTCAGATGTTTGCGATTGTTAAAACAGGTGGAAAACAGTACCGTGTTGCTGAAAATAGTGTGATTCGTGTTGAAAAATTAGAAGCTGAAGCTGGTTCAAAAATTGAACTGTCTGATGTTCTGATGATTGCGGATGGCAAAAAGTCTAGCATTGGAACGCCTTTTGTTTCTGGTGCAAAGGTTCAGGCCACGGTTGTTGAACAGATGCGTGACCGTAAGGTTATTATTTTTAAGAAAAAGCGTCGTCACAATTATCGTCGCAAAAAGGGGCATCGCCAGCATTTAACGGTTTTGAAAATTAATAAAATCGTTGCGGCGTAAGTTTTAAGGAGTATTTTTAATGGCATCGAAAAAAGCAGGTGGTAGTTCCCGAAATGGCCGCGATTCTGATGGTCGTCGTTTAGGGGTTAAGTTATTCGGCGGTGAAGAAGCTGTGGCTGGCAATATTATTGTTCGTCAACGTGGTACAAAATTTCATGCAGGTGCAAATGTTGGTATGGGTAAAGATCACACTTTGTTTGCCCTTGTGAACGGTGTTGTTTCTTTTTCAAAAGGAAGAAAAAATCGTTCCTTCATTTCTATTCTTCCAGCATAAGAGTTTTTCTCCACTCTAATCTTTTCTTTTATTGATCGACCGCTTTCCTTTTTCTTCATTTTTAGGGAAGCGGTTTTTTTATTGGTTTAAATTTTGCAAGCCATACGGTGGCGTCGCCACACTCGGGGTCTGATGTTTTGTGGTCCAGTAACTCAAACCCATATTGATTCAGTAAGGTTTTGTATTCATTGGGTGACAGGGAGGCATGATATAGATTTTCACCACCGTTGTTGCTCCAAACTTCCCCAGCTTCGTTGCCTGATGTAAACAGCAAAATGCCACCATCGTTGAGATGAGATGCAAATGTTTTAAACATTTCTCGTTGGTCGTTTTGCGATAAGTGGAAAAAGCTGTGCCAGGCGATGGTCAAGTCAAACTTACAACTTAACGATAATTCCCGCATGTCACCTATTAGAAAACATCCGCTTGGTAACCTTTGTTTCGCCATGTTAATGAGTTCTTGGCAGCCATCCACGCCTGTAAGCTGAAAATTTCTATCAATGAAGTATTGGGCGATTGGTTCGCCCATTCCACAACCAAGGTCTAAGATAGAAGCATTGGGTTTTAAATATGCAATGGCTTTATCTAACCAGGCTTTTTCAAACAAATCTCGGGAACGATGCTCATCAAACCATTTTGATATCTTGCTATAGGATTCTATTACGGTTTTTGAAGGGGGCATAAAGTGTATGATTTTTCTATCGTATGATCTTTAGATAAGCCCATCATATGTCAACAGCGCGTGCTTTGTACCTTGTTTTTTTGGGGTTTTTGCTATATAAAATAGGTCACTATCTCAAATTTTTTAGGTTTATTTTTCATGGCTACACAAAGAACATTATCAATTATTAAGCCAGACGCGACGCGTCGTAATTTAACGGGTCAAATTAATGCGCTGATCGAAGCCAACGGCTTGCGTATTATTGCCCAAAGAAGAATGTGGCTTACAGAAGCACAAGCTCAAGCTTTTTACGCTGTGCATTCGGAAAGGTCATTTTTCAATGACTTGTGTTCTTTTATGATTTCAGGCCCTGTTGTTGTTCAAGTTTTAGAAGGTGAAAACGCTGTTTCCCTTTACCGTGACGTGATGGGGGCAACAAACCCTGCTAATGCTGCTGAGGGCACAATTCGTAAGCAATTCGCAGAATCTATTGAGGCGAACTCAGTTCATGGATCTGACTCTCTTGAAAATGCGGAGCTTGAAATTGCCTTTTTCTTCAGCAAACTTGAAATTGTTGGATAATTTAACGTTTGCCAATTTTCTGACCTGTTGTCGGATGATTTTGGCACCTGTTATTGTTTACTATATCTGTATAGGGCAGCAAGCTGTGGCTTTTGCCCTATTTTTTTTAGCCAGTTTAACTGATTTTTTTGATGGTTTTTTTGCCCGAAAAAACCACACCACGACGTCTTTAGGTAAAATACTAGACCCGTTAGCTGACAAAGTTTTGGTGGCATTTATTTATGTGGCGTTAATGGTCATGGGGAAGGTTCCCGTATGGCTTTTGACAACCATTTTGTTGCGGGATTTTTTGATTATAGGGGGGTTGGCTGTTGGGTGGCGCTATTCTTTGCCATTGAAGATGAAGCCAATTTTTTCAAGCAAATTGAACACATTTTTGCAACTTTTGTTGTGTGTTCTTTTATTGTGTCCCTTTTATATTCATGAGGGCTTTATTCAATGGCTAATTTATGTCACCTTTGTAAGTACAGTTTATTCAGGAGGGGCCTATGCCCGCATTTTTGTCCAAGCTTTTCGAAGGTGAATATTTTTTCAGATATGCTTTCGTTTTAGCTGCTGTTGCTGCCCTTTTTGTTTTTGTCTTTGACAGTATCAGCGGTATTTTGCCACCTTTTTTGGCTGGGTTTTTGGGCGCGTATATTTTAAATAATTTGGTTCAACGCTTTGAAAAATGGGGTTTGCCTCGATCTTTGGCTTCGGCGATCGTCGTTTTAGCATTGTTATTTTTCCTTGTGTTGCTTGTGGTGTTTGCCCTTCCATTCCTTCAAAGGGAGCTGGCTTCTTTAATCGATAAGCTTCCGGCAATTGCTCAAAAACTGTTTGGTAGACTTAACCCGTTGTTTACATATTTTTCTGGAAAGTTTAACGGCCTAGACATGAGCCCTGTTGAGTATCAGGCTACCCAGTATATGGGGACCATCATTCAATGGATTGCCCAAACCACCTTGAACTTACTATCAAATGGTATGGTTGTGGCGAATGTCATATCTTTGACTATTTTGACGCCTATTATACTGTTTTACTTGCTAACCGACTGGCCTAAGTTGATTCATTTTGTTAATTCCAGATTGCCAGAAGGGTACGAATCGCCAATCCGAGATGTGGCGTTACGTATTGACTCGACTCTGCGAAGCTATGCAAAAGGTCAGCTAATTGTATCGTCTATCTTGATGGTTCTTTATACAACAAGTCTTTTGACGGTTGGTTTAAGTCATGCTTTTTTGATTGGCGTTTTAACGGGTTTTTTCTCTGTTATTCCATTTATTGGTATTTTAATGGGCTTTTTTGCAGCGATTAGTGTTGCTGTATCGACCTTCGATAGTTGGAGTTCCATCAGCTTGGTTGTTTTGGTGTATACATTGATTCCTTTGCTTGAGGCCAATTTTTTAACCCCACGATTTATTGGTGAAAAAATTGGCCTTCATCCGGTATGGATATTGTTTTCAATACTGGCCAGTGCCAAAGTGTTTGGGTTTATGGGCGTTTTGTTTGCCCTTCCTTTGGCTGGGATAATTGGCGTTATTGTGCGTACTTTGTTTTGTTATGAAGCCAAAAAAGGAAAGGTGTCATATGGATCGTAACTTAAAACAGCGGAACCTTGCTTTATTGGCTATTCTTTTGGCTTTAAGCTTGCTGTTTTATGCCCTTTCGTTTGTTCGTATGGGAAGCTACCATTAGGGTGTCTTCGTCATCGCCTAAAAAAGTTGGTTTTATTTTAACAGCTATTAGCCTTGCTATGCTTGGTATGGCGTATGCCGCTGTTCCCTTATATAGATTAATTTGTCAAAAAACAGGGTTTGGGGGGACACCCCAGGTAGCTGTGTCTGCATCTAATGTAACAACCAATAGAACCATCAAAGTTCAATTTACAGCTACCGTTCATCGTGATTTACCTTGGACTTTTTTTCCTAAGCAACATGAAATAACTGTTAAGTTGGGGCAAAATTTTTTGGTACATTTCGTGGCCCAAAACAATAGTCAAAGGCCGATTATTGGTATGGCAACCTATAATGTTTCACCGGATAAAGCAGGAATTTATTTTAATAAAGTTCAGTGTTTTTGCTTTGATGAACAATTGCTACAGCCGGGTGAATCGGTTGATATGCCTGTTTTGTTCTATGTCGATCCAGATATGGATAAAGATCATAATTTAGATGGTGTAACAACCATTACATTGTCGTATACGTTTTTTGAATACAAAAAATAGAAAATGCGACCCCTCTTTTTTTACGATTTTTTAACCTCATTTTAACCACCTTGGCCTTAGAATCACAAATGGAGGTAAGCTAAACCATCTGAGGGGTGGTTCGAAGCGAGACGTTGAATTATGTCTATTTTCTATCTTATCACCGTGTATGGGTGGGGTTAGAAAACCCGTTCGGCTGACTGTACCACAAGCGCTTGTGGCATGCAAAAGTTGGC
>CAZDVK010000009.1:0-58231 GCA_964508915.1 uncultured Verrucomicrobiales bacterium
GGCGGTGGCCATGCACGGGTTTGGGCTTTACGGTGGCCCCGACGCAGTCGGGCGGCTATTGGCGCATTTTTAAATCTGATCGTTGATCAAGCACTAAGGAATTTGCGCCTGAATACTTCTTTTAAAGTGTTCAAACTTAATTGTTTCTTGGCCCTTCAAATTTTTGGCAGGCATATGCTTAACATTCAGAGGGTTCACGTGGATGTTATTGTGAATGACTTCATAATGAAGGTGAGGCCCAGATGCAAGACCCGTTGACCCCACAGAACCTATAGGGTCACGTTGACGCACATAAGCACCCACTTTGACGTTATCGTAAATTTTACTGAGGTGGGCATAAGCTGTTTGATAACCGGCTGTGTGTTGAATACGAATATATTTTCCATAGTCACCAAAATATCCCGCTTTAACAACAACACCATCTGCTGCTGCCATCACCGTTGTACCTGTTGGGGCCCCGAAATCTACACCTTTGTGATCTCGATGATACCCTTTTAAGGGGTGAAACCGGCCTTTTTGAAAGTGAGACGTCACTTTCATTTTTCTAGGGTCAATGGGTGTTTGAAGAAGGCCGCGCTGAACACATTCCCCTTTGGCATTATAATAACTGAAATTTTTGCCATTAGGGGCATAATGGTAAAGTTGGTAGAATTTTGAACTTGAGGTTAGAGAAACATATAAAACAGAACCTGTTTTGACCATATTACCGGTCTCATCATAGAATTCTTCGTATAAAATTTCAAAAGGATCCCCTTTTTTTAGGGTATGCTGCATGTTGACAATGTAGGCCAAAGCAGAAATGGATTCTTTCGCAATTTTAGGGGGGACACCAAATTTGATAGCGGCTTTATAAAAACCTGATTCAACGTTCCCTTTTATGTACTTTGTTTTTTTCGTCAGGGGTATGATTTTTTTTTCAACATGAAAGCCTTTATCTGTACGGGTCAGAATAATTTCTTTTTCTAATGTTGGCTTAATGCGCAAACTTTCTAGTAGAAAATCGCTTGATTCTGGGTCAGGCCTCAGTTTAATCCATAAAGCCTGTCCTACCTTTATTTCATTAACATTAAATTGCTTTTTTAAAACTTTTATGGAAGCTTGCACATCTTTTGTTGAAACTTTTAACCCCGTTAATATGGATGCTAAATTTTGTTTCTTTTCTACATAGAAAACCCTTTCTTCAGGAACTTCAGGCTTAGCTTTTTCAAATAAACTAACTGTATCTGTTTTTTCCTTAAGTTTTGTTTCAATATCAAAATCTAGTTTTTCCGAAGGTTCTTCTGGCGTTGGTTCGGGCTGTTTTTCAAGTAATTTTTCAATTTCAGCATTAAGGGAAGATTGTAGTTGATACCCTACATAGTATTCTCGGGCGGCAATCATAAATGCCACCAGCATTAACGTTACGCTAATAATATGTAGATGTCGTTTCAAGGGCTTAAATTCCTTTCACCGAGCCATATTATTTGTAATTTGTTGAGCAATAATCGCCTGGCGTGCCAAAAGGTCTGCATGTTCATTTTCTTTATGCCCAGCATGCCCCTCAACCCAGTTCCAAATAATTTTGTGTTTTAAACACAACTCATCTAATTTTTGCCATAAATCCTGGTTTTTAACAGGTTTTTTATCAACGGTTTTCCAATCTCGTTTTTTCCAGTTATGAATCCACAATGTAATACCGTCTTTCAAGTATTTGCTGTCTGTGAATAAAAGAATTGAATAATCTTGGGGGATTTTTTCCAAAGCCTGAATGGCTGCCATCATTTCCATGCGATTATTTGTTGTATTGGGCTCTGACCCCGAAAGTTCGTATTCTTTATTTCCTTGAATTATAATGGCGCCCCATCCACCAGGCCCTGGGTTTCCACTACATGCACCATCGGTATATACGTGAATTGGCTCTGAATTGGAAACAGTGGAAAAGAACTCATCAAGGAACATAGACAATATAATCTTTAGTTTTAAAAAATAACTAAGCCCCATGATAGGCGATTGGGACACAACTTTAAAGAAAACAATGCAAAAAACCAGCGTATATCGCATGATAGCCATATTTACAAATCATATTTCTTCTTCCTTATTTTTTAAGCCTTTGACAAAAAGAAAAGCAAAAACCAGAATATTCCTTGGGACGACATTTAACAAAGTTTTGGAAAGGTAATGATGTTTAAGAAAAATCTTATAGTGCTTGCATTTTGCGCAGTTGCAACAAGTGCATACAGTAAATGTTCAAAAGCTGATGGGCAAAAAGCTACGCGGGAAAATTTAAGTGATTTACTTCCTTGTATTTTTAAAAATGGGACAGAAAATCCAAATTTTTTAGGTGCTTTAATAAAAACAGAATTATGTGAAAATGCTTTGAACGCTTACCAAGAGGCAGTAACTTTTAAGCCAGCTCAATTTAAATTTGAGGAAGTTAATACGTTACCTGAAGGTGACAAATTGGCGACTGCTTGTTGTTTGTATGCAAAAAGAGCTACTGATAAGGTTATCGAAGGTGTGACCACCCGTGAAAAAACAGCCGAAGAAAAAAAGGCAGATGCTGAGCAAGTTAGGACAAGAATGCAAAAAGTTGAGGAGTATCTGAAAGATCGCGCAGAGTTGACCTTACCTATGGTTTTGGGTGCTTTAAAAGTAATGGGAAGCGGTGAGGATAATACTCTACGGCGTACTTTAGGGGTAAAGAAAGAAGCATCCTATTAACGAACTAACTTACAATTGATGGGGGCTGCTATGCCCCCTTTTTATATATTCAAGAAAAAACGTCCGGGCTGTTCCACAAATTCCTTAATTGTTACTAAAAAGGTGACAGCTTCACGACCGTCAACCAGACGATGGTCATAAGATAAAGCCACATACATCATAGGCCGAATTTCAATACGACCATCAATTGCTACGGGCCGTTCTTGAATTTTATGCATGCCCAAAATAGCCGACTGTGGGGGGTTCAAAATAGGTGTCGACAGCAACGACCCAAAAACACCACCATTAGAAATGGTAAATGTGCCACCGCTCATTTCTTCAATCGTTAACTTATTATCTTTGGCCTTTTGACCAAAATCACCAATGGTTTTTTCTATTTCTGCTAAACCTAAGTTATCTGCGTCACGTACTACAGGCACGACAAGGCCTTGTGGTGCAGAAACGGCCACGCCAATGTCGTAATAATTCTTATGTACAATATCATCGCCATCAATTTGGGCATTAACGGATGGGATGGCTTTTAAGGCTTCTACACAAGCTTTCACGAAAAAAGACATAAAACCAAGCTTAACACCGTATTTTTTTTCAAAAGCTTCTTTGTATCGGCTTCGTAAGGCCATGACGGCACTCATGTCGATTTCGTTGAATGTGGTTAAAATAGCGGCTGTATTTTGCGCATCCTTCAGACGTTCAGCTATGCGTTGCCGTAGGCGTGACATGGGGACGCGGTGTTCTAGACGCCCGCCACCTTGTTGTACAAAATGCGATTCTAATGGTTTTTCTAAATAATTAAGGACATCACCTTTTGTAACCTGTCCACCGGGCCCTGAAGCTGTAACCTGACCTGGGTTTACACCCCGTTCTGCGGTTAATTTTCGAACAGATGGCGGAAGGGTTGTATCTAGGGGGCCCTGCAATGATATAGGTGGCGGTGAAGGGGGGGCAACTGCTGTTTTTACTTCTGCCCCTGCTTCGATTCGTCCAAGGGTTGTGCCAACTTTAACAACAGATCCTTTAGCAACGACAATTTCTGATAATTTACCCGACGCTGGTGCGACAACTTCTAATGTAATTTTATCCGTTTCAAGTTCTACCAAAACATCGTCAACGGAAACAGAGTCGCCTGCGTTCTTTGCCCATCTGGCAACTGTTGCTTCTGTTACGGATTCACCTAAAGCTGGAACTTTAATATCAACAGATTGGCCCATGAATAAACCTTGATGTCATTTTTGTTTTATTTCTTATGATAACACCCACAAAAAAATGGTAAACCCACAATTTGATTAAAATTTTTAAACCTACCCCAGTGGTTATTTGTTCGTATTTTTGTTACCATGAACATTAATTTTACGAAACAAGGTAATTTTATTGGAACAGTTTGTTATTTTTCTAAAAACATGGGGGTATCTGGCCGTTTTCTTAGGTGCCCTTGTTGAGGGTGAATCTGTTATTTTAACGGCTAGTTCCATGGCGTCATTTGGTTATTTGTCACTGCCTAAAGTTATGATTACAGCGTTTATGGGAACTTTACTGGCTGATCAGGGTTTGTATATGGTGGGGCGTCATTATGGACCTTCCTTTTTTGATCGTTTTCCAAAGCTTCAGGTGCCATCTCAACGGGCCTTTTCATTACTTAAAAAGTATGATGTTTGGTTTATTATTGCTTGCCGTTTTGTTTATGGTATTCGAATTACCAGTGCCATTGTTATTGGAGCAGGTGGCGTTCCACCACGGCGTTTTATCCCTCTTAACATATTGTCAGCTTCTATTTGGACTGTTGTCAGTTGTGTAGGCGGGTATCTATTAGGCGATTTGATGATGGAAATTTTTCACAATTTTGCACGTATCCAGAAATATATAATTGGTGCAGCTGTCGTTGCCTTGTTGTTAGGGCTAACTTTCTGGGGTTATAAAAAATTCATCAAAAAATCGTAGGGTGGTTTTGCTTTTGTAGTTTGAGCTTTGTTGCCACAGTCAAAAAGCTGTATGGCATGTGCCTGCATAATCTTTCCGTTGAGTCTGCCTTAAACCTAAGCTAGAGTAGGCTTTCAAGAGCAATATTTTAATTATTAAAAAGGATAATTCTGTGGCTGCCGCTCCGCCCGCTCATCACGTTATTGCCCAGAACAGGCAAGCACGATTTCACTACGAAGTTTTAGATGTGGTGGAAGCTGGCGTTTTATTGACTGGTAGTGAAGTTAAATCTTTACGAAGTGGTAAAGCTAGTGTTGCCGAAGCTTACGCAGCTGAATTGTTGGGGCAGGAAGGTCACGACGAGATTTATCTAATTAACGCCAATATCGATGTGTATCCACAGGCGAAAATGTTCAATCATGAACCAAAGCGTCCCCGAAAATTATTGCTTCACAAAAAAGAAATTAAAAAAATGTTAGGGGCTATTCGTCGCAAGGGCATGACATTAGTGCCCCTCAGCCTTTATTTCAACAATCGTGGTATAGCCAAAATTGAACTGGCTTTGTGCCGCGGTAAGAACGTGGTAGATAAGCGCCAAACAATCAAAGAACGGGATTGGGCCCGTGAAAAAAGCCGTGTTTTAAAAGGCGGCTATTAAGTCAGTTCCGGCCTTTTCCTTTCAAGTGTGGCATTTTCCCTACAGTGATAGGTCATATGATGAACACATATATGAAATTATTTTATTAAAAATTAATTGTTTGTTAAGGTTTATATGGTTTATATATAAACAGTAATTTTAACTTGTATAGGATTTTTAACATGACAAATAAAGTATTTGCTGCCTGCGCAGCAGCGTTGCTATTGGCGGCTTGTGGTTCTACTGATTCACAAAACGTAACTGTTGGAAGTGCTGCAACTCCTGGAACTGCAGCTGATTTCCAAGCAAACATTCGTGACCGCGTTTTCTTCGCGTTCAACAAATCTAACCTAACTGACGATGCAAAAAAAGTTCTTGAAGCTCAAGCTGCATGGTTGAAGACATACGGATCCACAAAAGCAACATTGGCTGGACATACCGACGTTCGCGGTACACGCCAATACAACTTAGCTTTGGGTGCACGTCGTGCGGAATCTGTGAAAGCTGCTTTGACTGGTATGGGCGTTGCTACTGACCGCTTGAAGACAATGTCTTTCGGTAAAGATAAGCCAGAAGCTATGGGTACAACTGACAGAGATCATGCTTTGAACCGTCGTGTTGTAACTGTTATTGAATAAGCTTTTAATTCAATAAGTTAAAAAAAGGCCCGCTTTATGCGGGCTTTTTTTTATAACTCAATTATCAAATGGCGTTGTATATCTTAAGTGTTTGCTGGTGAATTGTCTTTTCAGAAAATTGATCCAGCGCCAGAAAGCGGCTGTGTTGGCCCATTTCAGAACGAAGTTCAGGGTCTTCATATAGTTTTTGTAAAGCGTCCGCCAATTCTTTTGGATTACGGGGCGAAACCAGAATGCCATTTTTCCCATCATCAACTGTTAGACGACATCCCGGCATATGACATGTGATAATGGGTTTTCCGCAGGCTAAGGCTTCCAATAAAGATTTTGGAATTCCTTCGCGGTAATAACTAGCAAGAACAGCCACATGTGATTGTTGATAAATCGCTTGAATATCATCTTGCTGGCCCAGCCAATTAATAAACCCTTCATCGTGCCAATTTTTCAATTTACTTTCTGGTATGGCATCTGGGTTTTCTGTATCTGGCACGCCGACAACATTCACAACAACGGGAATGTTTTTGGATTTTAAAATTTTTGAAGCCTCCACAAGGTCTCCAACACCCTTACTCCATAAAAGACGTGACACATGGGTTACAACAAAAGGCGGGCAAATGGGTTCTGCGCAGGGTTTAAAAATATCTGTATTAACGCCAGCCCCTAACAGAAGGTGTGTTTGGTTTGGAAATCCCAAAGGTTCTATAACAGCCTGGTCTTCAGGGTTTTGAACAATGACATGAGTTTTTTGGTTATTTAAAAGAAGCGTCAGGAATAAACGCAGGGGGGTGCGCAGCCAAGATTCGCTGGCAAAAACATGCCCCAGGCCTGAAATGGCAGCTATCGTCAATGGTACAGACGTTAATCTGGCCGCAAGGGCCCCTAAAAGAACAGGTTTTAGGGCAACTAAATGAACAATATCGGGTTTGAACTTTTTGAAAACCCCCATCATTCTAACCAGCGTTTTTAAAGACTTGAACGGGTTTAAGCTACCCCGATCAAAAGGCAAAGGGGTAAAATTTAACCCTGCATCTATAATTTTACGGTGATCCCCCAAAGCAGGGGCTGCAACAGACACGTCATACCCTTGTTTTTGGGCCTCTAGCGCCAAAGATAGGCGATGTGTGCAGAAATAGCGGTCATTAGCAACCACAAACAAAAGACGCTTAGTGGTACGCTTTGTCACAAAGTCATCCTTTTTTCAAGTGCCTGAATCCACCCGCTGGGGTCTGTGGCTCCCAATAAAGCGGGAGTTTCTTCGGAAACACTGGATAACACAGATACCAACCAATCATGATCTGACTTTGGAAAATTAGACAATACGTAATCAGAAACCATATCTTTGATACCGGGGTGCCCAATTCCCATACGGAGGCGCCAATAATTTTGCCCTATGTGCTGGTCCAAACTGCGAAGGCCATTATGCCCGCCTGCACCGCCACCCAGCTTTAAACGAATACGACCCGGTTCTAAGGCCAAATCATCATGAATCACATAAACTGACGTGGTTGGGACCTTATAAAACTGAAGAAGTTTCATAACAGATTCCCCCGAACGGTTCATATATGTCTGGGGTTTGCATAAAAGGACCCGATTGCTACCAAGGGATCCTTCGCTAATATGGGCGGAAAATTTTTCTTTAAAAGGGGGGAAGCCGTAATTTTCAGCAACGGCATCAACCACCATAAATCCAACATTATGGCGATTTAATGCGTACTGGCTGCCCGGATTGCCAAGGCCAACCAGTACGAACATAAACTTTAAGCTTCTTCAGAAGCTGCGTCAGTGCTGGATCCAACGATTGTTGCCAGCACGTTATCGCGAACAGCGTTCGCAGCATTCACACCTTGTGGAAGTGACAAAACATCTAATGTAATACTTTTTCCAGCTTCAAGACCTGCCAAATCAACAACCAGTTCTTCTGGGATTGACAGGGGTGAACATACAATTTCAAGGCTGTGAACAATGACGTTCAACGTACCACCGCGCTTGATACCGGGTGATTTTTCTTCATTGATGTAGTGAACTGGAACAGATACATGGACTTTAGAGTTTTTATTAATTCGCTGAAAATCAATATGCAAAGGTGCATCTGTTACAGGGTGAAGTTGAATATCTTTTGCAATAACCTGTTGCTTTTCTTTACCTGTATCAATGGTGTAGATACGACTAAAAAAAGCCAAAGATGTAAATTCTCTTTCTAGGTCACGAGAGTTGATAGAAATGAGTTGCGGTTCTTTTTTGTCACCATAAACAACCCCAGGAACCATCCCATCACGGCGCACAGCACGAGCTGTCCCTGTGCCAACTTGAGCACGTTCTTTCGCTTGGAAAACATGAGATTCTGACATTGAAAAGCAACTCCTTCAAGGGGGGGTATTTAAATATATTTCTTTTTTAGTACACGAATGTAGCGAATAGTTCAAGAAATTTTCACTAAATCAGTAGGTTTCCCAAATAAATTTTAGACGTTAACACGTAAATTTTTGAAAAATTTCCTGAGTACCAAGATGTAGTTTTGGCCTTTACGCCTGTGTGAGGGGCCCACCTGGCCTTGCGAAACCCCCAGAAATCCAAAGCGCAGCGCCCACCCCACCGCCGCCTCGGCAATGCTTTCCCGTCTTGATTCAAAAGGCAAAAAGTCAAAAACAATTCACCTATCTTATCAAGTGATCATATTCATCAAGTGTACACCTTGACAAACACCTGCTATAAACTTTTCTAGATGCATCTAGAAAAGGCAGAGGTCTGATGTTTTTAAAGCATCAGCATCATGGGATTCCACCCCATGATTAAGCATTGGGCCCAACTTTACTTGGACCGTCTGACCAACCACAGCCAGAATACAGCCAAAAAGATTAAAATGGGGTTAAAGGGGGAAGGTTTTTTTGGGGGAAAAACTAAGTGGCCAAATAGTTAAAGTTTCAAGAAGTCTAGAAGCTCCTGATGTGATTCCACGCGCAGTATGGGCGTATCTTCAACAGGCGCCAATGCAATTGAAAAACAGCCAGCCCTTTCAGAAGCTTGCCAATCTACGGGTGTGTCGCCAACAAATAAAACATTGATAGATGGCTTTAGCCCCATTAAATCCAAAGCTTTCCATATGGGGTCGGGGTGTGGCTTATCCTTTTCAGAGTCGCCTGACCCCACAATACTTTGAAAAAAATGTGCCCATCCCATTTGCTCAACCTCAAGGCGCAAATGATCCCCCCTTTTATTACTGACAATTCCCATGGGAACATCAGCCTGGTGCAGCGCAAAAAGGGTTTCAGAAGCACCTTTTAAAGTGTCAAGGGGGAAGCGTTCTTGAGAGTTTAAAAAATCATAAAAAAACTGGTACGCGTCTACCCAGTTGTCTCCAAACATTTTTGGAAAAGCGTCCCGAGCAGAAGCATGAGCTTTTTGTTTAACTTCTTCTAAACTCCACGGGTCGTGGCCCATGTAAACCATAGTTGCCTCAATGGCTTTGTGAATACCGGGCCATGTATCAACCAGGGTGTTGTCCCAGTCAAATAAAACAGCTGTTGGCTTTGCTCTCATAATAATTTACCAGACAATAGGCTTATTTTATGAATTTTGATGCGCTTTAAACGCCGTAGATCAGCATCTATAATTTCAAACTCTATACCGGATGGATGTGTAATAATTTCTCCCCGAATGGGAATTCTTCCAGCCAGGAAAAATACAAGCCCCCCCAGCGTGTCTACTTCTTCGTCTGGTGAAATAAAAGGAAACTTTACTTGAAGCGTTTCTTCCAATTCATCTAAACGAACCCGTGCATCGGCCACAATTGTGCCGTCTGGCTTTAATTCAACTTGATGAGACGTTCCCATATCATGTGCATCTTGGATATCACCAATCACTTCTTCAATTAAATTTGAAAATGTTGCAATACCATCTACGCCACCGTATTCATCAACAATAACGGCCAACTTACTGCCCGTTTCGCGCATTTGAAGCAATAAATCTAACGTCCGCATCGTAGGCGATACAAACAAAACATCTTTCAAAATCGTTTTAATTTTGAAAGCCTTTTTGGTTTGCGTCCAGGCTAAAATATCATTAACAGAAACCATTCCAACGACATGGTCTAGGTTTTCTTTAAATATAACAATACGATTAACACCTGTTTTTACAAACTGGCTGATAAGTTCAGGTAGGGTGGCAGTATCGGGCGATGCTACAATATCACTGCGGGGCACCATAACATCCGAGGCAGTTAAATCTCTTAGATTGAGAACATTACCAAGAAGCTCTCGTTCATCAGACTCAATAGAGGGTTCTGATTCCTCGCTATCTTCGATGAGTTCTTCAATTGTTTCACGCAAAGTGCCATCAGGTTCAGACTTTGCGTATTTACGCCACAAATTTTTAACAACACGTCCTAAAAAGGAGGGTTCCGGGTGATCATCAAGGGAAGGTGAATTTTTCATTGATAGGGATTGGCCATTCCAAGATTATTAAGAATTCTTATTTCTAAATTTTCCATTTCCTCAGCATCTTTATCATTTTCATGGTCGTATCCCATCAGATGGAGCGTACCATGCACCAAGAGATGGGCAAAGTGATTTAAGAACAACTTGCCCTGTTCTTGAGATTCTTTTAGCACGGTTTCAAGGGATAAAACAATATCTCCTAAAATAACGGGCTCTTGAAGCCTGGAAACGGATGCCAATTCCTCACGTTGAAACGCCGGAAATGACAGAACATTTGTAGGCTTGTTTTTCTGTCGATACGTATAATTTAATTCTTGCATGTGCTTGTCATTTGTTAACATTAAACTTACTTCACTAAGTCGTGTCCATCCAATTGAATTTAATGTAGTGCATACCAGTTTGTAAGCGTACATTTGCCATTCTTCACTTGTTTGCCAACTTAACCATCCATCGTCCGCAACATGAACGGCCAGTTCATGATCTAAAGAAAAAAGCTGTGAATCCATTTTAAAAACTTGTCAATCCAAGTGGTAATATTTGTTTATACCACCACTTGAAAGGGCAAGATAATCTTATTTTAACTACTCTGAGCTACCATCAGGATTTTGGGCAGGTCCAGATGAGCTGCCATCAGATTCACCACTCGATGCACTGGGTGACTCTCCTTCTGAAGAAGTTGTGCTATCTGATCCTTTAGATGACTCACTGTTTGAAGAAGATTTGCCATCAGAACTGTCATCTGATTCTGGCTTAGGTTTGCTACTTTCTTTCGTTGAAGCTTTTTCTGATTCTTCTTCTGATTCCTCTTTTCTTATCTTTTCTTTCTTTTCAGCTTTCCCTTTTCTTTTTGACGATGCAGCTTCTGAAGAAGCTCCACTACTATCAGCCTCACTTGTTTCTGGCTTAGATTCCCCACTCTCTTTTGTAGAACCTTCTGCGGCCTCCTCTTCTCTTACTTTCTCTTTCTCCTTAGCTTTTTCTTTTCTTGTTTCTTTCTGTTCTTTTTGCCCCTGCTTTCTTGCTGCTTTTTCTGTTTTACATTT
Organism: uncultured Verrucomicrobiales bacterium; assembly: GCA_964508915.1. Taxonomy (GTDB): domain Bacteria; phylum Pseudomonadota; class Alphaproteobacteria; order Paracaedibacterales; family CAIULA01; genus CAZDVK01. Next base: position 11,366 of record CAZDVK010000009.1, read on the forward strand.
TTCAGGGTTTTCTCTGCATTCCTTCTGTCTTGCTAAACCTTGTGCTTTGTTTTCTTCAGCTCTTTTCCTTTTTTCTTCATCTCTTTGAGCTTTTTTTTGATCTATTTTTTGCTGCTTTGCTGCTGTTGGTGGTTTTGGCGCGGTTTTTGGTCTGGCAGTCCTTCCTGCAGTTTTGGCACCACCTTGCTTAACTGTCCGTCCAGCTGCTCGTGTGCTACCCCTTTGTGCCACTTTTCCAGCTACTTTTCCTCCGCCTTTTTGCACTGCTTTTCCAGATGCTTCTACCTCCTCTACGGACATAGTGCTAAGTAATAATAAACCGATAAAAAACCTAATAAATATCTTTAAAGAAATACCTTTTCTCATTACGGTGCCTATAAAAAATCTTATATACTGAAATATTATCGTGCAAAGTATTAAAATAATATTAATAAAAATAAAAATATTTTTATTTTAAAAAAAATTTACTAAAATAGGTGCATAGGTGTTGCCAACATTAACGGGGAAGGTATCTTGAAAAAACCCAAAAACCCTTGCTTTTCATCAGGTCCTACGGCCAAATTTCCGGGGTGGTCCTTAAGGTATTTGGAAAATGCTTTAGCAGGTCGGTCACATCGTTCTATTATTGCTAAAGAAAAATTATCGTGTTTGATCAACCATACAAAACAAGTTTTAAATTTACCGAATAGCTATAAAGTTGCGATTATTCCTGGATCAGCAACAGGTGCTATTGAGTGTGCTTTGTGGTCTTTACTGGGACCAGTAGGTGTTGACGTTTGGGCCTTTGACGTATTTGGAAAACTTTGGGTTACGGATATTATCCAAGAACTTTCATTAAATGATGTGCATACAACAGTTATTGATGATAACCATCTTCCCGATGTTTCAAGTTACGATAAAGATCGGGATCTGGTTTTCACATGGAACGGAAGTACAAGCGGCGTTTGCTTTCAAAATGGAGACTGGATTGCAAATGATCGAACAGGCTTAACCCTATGTGATGCCACGTCAGCTGCTTTTTGTATGCCATTACCTGTGGAAAAATTGGACGTTATCGCATTTTCTTGGCAAAAAGGTTTGGGCAGCGAAGGGGCCCATGGAATGCTGGTTTTAAGCCCAAAAGCTTGCAAAAGGCTTGAAAGTTATACGCCAAGTTGGCCAATACCTCGTTTATTTCGCCTTAAAAAGAATGGTCAAGTAATTGATGGTGTTTTTCGGGGGGAAACAATCAATACCCCTTCCATGATATGTGTAGAAGATTGTCTTCAAAGCCTTCAGTGGGCAGAAAAACTGGGCGGAATCAATGCGTTGTCAAAAAAATGTATGGATAATTTTAACACACTGAGAACTTGGGTTGAAAAAACGCCATGGATTCGTTTTTTAGGGGTGAATCATTCTGATATGTCCCCATCTACACCGTGCCTGACGGTTACAACTTGGGAACATCTTGACGAAGAAAAACAACGTGAACTTTTACGAAACATGATCACGCTGCTACGTGAAGAAAATGTAGCCTATGACATTATGAACCATGCTTTTGCTAAACCGTCTTTACGCATATGGTGTGGGCCCACCGTTAATCAGGAAGATATCGCACGTCTTCTTCCCTGGCTTGAGTGGGCCTACAACAAAGTGCATGCTCAATAAATTACATAGAGCGTGATCGACGTATGTCTAGGGTTGCTTTGAATTTTGAAAGAAGTCGACGAAGGGGGGTTTCATTTATTTTTGGTTGAGCGGCTGCATAAAGATTTGGGAAAACACGTTGAATGTACCTGTCATCGACTGTAACTGTTTCATACCGAAGAATCTCGCTGGCTGCTATAATGGGGTCCGTAATTTGCTGAATTGCTGTGGAAAGACCTCTTGCACCTGTTCCTAAACGAAAAGCTTCTCGGCTTACCATTCTTAATACTGAGTCGTCAAAATTAACATTTACATGATAGCCCTCTCTCAGCAGTTTTAAATTTTTTGTCAAAGGTGATGCTTCGGGTGATTTAAGAATTGAAAAAAGTTTATCTTCTGTCATGCCTTGTAACTGTATAAACTTCCCAAAACGTCCTACAAATTCAGGCATGAAGCCATAAGAAACAACATCTTCTGCTGTATAATGAGTTTTCTTAGGTAGCCTTGAAAATGCCCCACCAGCGATGAATAAAATCTTAGATGTATCAATCTCTACAGATCGTGAAGCTCCGTCTTCTGAAGGAACAGAAACAGTTACCTTTTTCCCTTCCAAAAGTTTTAAAAACTCTGACTGAACATCTGAACTGGCAACGCCACTATCGGTTGTTCCCTTTTCCATTGCCTTTTTATCTATTTCATCCACGAAAATAATACCGCGCTCAGCTTCGGCTACATTGTAATTGGCACGCCTTAACAAGCCCATAAGAACAGAATCAGCACTATCGCCAACGTACCCTGTTCGTGTCATGGTGCTGGCATCAGCGATGTAGCAGGGGACTTTTGCAATTTGAGCCAGCAAACTAACACTGGCTGTTTTTCCAGAACCTGTAGGCCCCATTAGTAAAACATTACTTTTAGGAATGGGTTGTTCGCCTTCACCTAACCGTGAATTAAGCATTTGTATTGTCATATGCGTATGCCATGCAACGCCTAAAGCCTCCATGGCTTTTTCTTCACCTATAATTTTTCGATTTAACTCACCAACGACTCCCATAATAGATGGCAATTGCCTTTCGTCCATTTCTCTATCTTCATAAATAACGCCAAGTCTGTACCCTGGGGCACCAAAATCTCGCGATAACGGTAAAGAAGAATCATCAATGCTGGACCCTATAACTTGACTTCCTAAAGCAACAGTTAAAAGTGCAGATGCATAAAGCTTTTGAATTGTTTTGGATTGATTCAATTGTGTCATGAGAGGTCTCCTTTTTCAGAAGAAACACAAATAATTACTTTTTTGTATTTCCGTTGATTCAAAGAATTTGAGCCTTTGAAAGAAAGACTGTTGTCTTTCATATGAAAGAAAAAGGGCAAAAAAGTTTACAAAAAGTTAACGTTCGTAAATTTTTGTTAATTTTCTTTACGAAAAGGTTAATTTTTAGCAGAGGCGTACTTAAACTCTTGTCAACTGAAAGGTAACCATTTAATGATGGGTCAATTAACATATTTTTTATATTTTCATGAAAAGATTAACAACCTTATTTGGCGGGAAAATTAAGATACTCAGCGCTTTAATTGTTGGTATTTTTCTGTTTTTTGGAGGGGTTTTCCTGTATCAAAAACAGCCCGAAAAGACTATGCCTGTTTTAACAGTAGCTGGTATAGTTCATGTATGCCCTGATAATAAAATTGCGCTGATTGAAAGGGGAAAATCACCAAAAGGAATTGCTATGTTTGGTGGCCATGTGGAAGCTAAAGAATCGCCCATTTCAGCATTTAAAAGGGAACTAAAAGAAGAATTAATGATTACACAAATTAACAATTTGGTGTTGGTAGGTGTTCACGGTGATTATGGGCGTGACCCCCGGCAGCATTCTGTTGAGGTGACATATTCGTGCACAACTGACCAAACCCCAAAAGCCGCTAGCGATGCAAAATCTGTTATTATTTACAACACTCCAGATTTAGTAAGTAAATTAAAACAAAACCCAAAAGACTTTGCCTTTGATCACGGGGAAATTTTGGCCAAATACCTTAAAAATTTGGGAAATTGTAACCCTTGTCATCAGCATTGCCGGTCAAAATTCACAAAATAAGATTTCTTGTTTCGTCAAAATGTATATTTTTGTTTGAAACATGCGTGAAAAATTATCTAGATTTAATATAGTTACTTTTTGCGGGCTTTTTTTATGTTTAAAAATTTGATAATCATTGTGTTTTTCTTTCTATCCATACCAATTACGTTTGCTCAGGCATCGGGAATAGATGATCGCATTGACCGACTTACCGGTGGTGTGTGCAGCTTTTTCAAAGCAATGTATGAAGTAGATCCTTATGAACAAAACACAATACAAGCTAAAATGGGCATTTGTTCAGCAGTTTGCAAAACCTTTGGTTCATTTGCAAAAGGGCTCACTCTTTTTGGAGCCGCGGCTGATGCAACACTTGCTTTGAATTCTTTTGGTTCACTTATTTTTGCACCAGAAAGAAGGGGAATCCGTAATGCATTGCCTCAGCTATGCCTGTATGGTTTAGCGACCTACCTTGACCTTCAAACACCAACAGAATTTAGGGGTGACAGTTTTGTTTTATCTTTGCTGGGCTTAGGAATTATGACGTTATAATTTGTTGCCTGGGATGTTTTGATAGCATTTTCAATGGCCTTTTCCTTGTTATTTTACTTATGTAAACAACAAGGAAGGTTAGACATGTATAAACAAATTTTAAAAGACCTAAAAAAATTGTATCGTTTGGCGCAAAAAGAAAGCAATTTGAGAACCGCTGTCAGTATTAAAAAGCTTGAACTACAAATTCAAGAAAAGCTGGAAAAAACAAAAGGGGATCGACCCTGTAAAATTCCCTCCATTCATGACTTAAGTAATGAAGATATTGAATTTTTTCTTCAGGAAAATGGGGTTTTATAAAGGGTGGTCTAGTAAACGGTCAGCTGCGGCTAGTGCTTCAGGTGTGATATGATCGCCTGATAACATACGGGCTATTTCATGGCGTCGATCTTCCTGACTTAAGTGCAGAACTTGTGTCATTGTTTTGTGATCATGATCAGATTTTTGAACTAAGAAATGGCTTTTTCCATAAGCTGCCACTTGGGGAGAATGAGTAATAGAAAAAACCTGAGAATGCGCCCCTAAACGTTGAAGCCGCTGACCAATAGCTGCTGCGGCAGCCCCCCCAACCCCAGTGTCGATTTCATCAAAAACCAGGGTGCAGGCTGTTTGTGTTTTCCATAACACCATTTTAAGTGCCAACATAAAACGGGCCATTTCGCCACCCGATGCAACCTTATGGAGGGGGGAAAACGCCTGCCCCTTGTTGGTTGACACATGAAATTCAATAATGTCAAAACCGTGGGCATTTATGACGTCTTTCTTTGAAAAAACCACAGAAAACTGGGCTTGCGGTAATTTTAAATCCGGTAATTCAAGGGCAATCAGCCGCTCAATTTCACAAGCAGCCTTTTTTCGTGCCTCGTGGGCTTTTTCAGCCAACATTTGCAGCTGCCTAGAAATTTCGTCCACGCGGGCCTTTAGGGTTTTTTCCTCTAAAGAACTATCATCTATATCACCTAGGGCGTTTTGTACAATTTGCCAGGTGTTATGCAAATCAGGGGTGGGTATATTATGCTGACGGGCCACCGAACGAAGGGCGTGCAGGCGTTCATCTATGATTTGGGTCGCTTGTGCATCATCTCCGAAAAGGTGCTGAAGTTCTTTCAGTTGTTGCAAAGCTTCAGTTATTTCAACGCCTGCATTATCAAGCATTTTGGTAACTTCAGCCATTTTTGGGTGATCAATGGTATTCGCACGTGTCAAAGATTTTTGTGCCAGTGTTAGGCTATTTAACACATCAACAGGGCTTTGAAGGGTTTTATATGCTTCTTGGACCCCTTCAGATAACTTAGCAAAATGGGTTGTTTGGGATCTTTTGTCTAATAATTCTTCTTCTTCATTGGGTAAGGGTTTTAAGGCATTTAGATCACCCAACAGCCCTTCATAGTAATGACGCCTTGCCTGAATTTCTTGTTGATGTAAATAGAAAAAATCAAGGGCTTTTTTGTATTCCTGCCAGGTATCATAAGCCTTTGCTAGATGCTGAAGTAGATTCGGAAAATCGGGCTGCAAAACCTTGGTAAATTGGTCTAAAATTCGGTGGTGTTGGTTGGGGTCCAGCAAATTATCAAACTGGCCATGAATATCAACTAAATATTGGCCCAATTCTTTCAAAAAAGAAATGGTTACGGGTTGATTGTTGACGAAAGCTTTCCCGCGATTATTCGCTTGAAGAATGCGGGTTAGAATCAAATCGTCACTTTCTAAGGCCAGGCCTTGTTCTGTCAAAATGGAAGAAACCGGCGTATTTGTATAACCAGATAAATCAAAAACAGCGGTAACGCGGGCTTGTTCGCACCCCTGACGGATTAAAGAACTATCACCACGCATACCCATGGCTAAGCTTAAAGAATCAAGAAGAATAGACTTTCCTGCCCCTGTTTCCCCTGTAAAAACCGAAAAGCCATTATCAAAAGATAAAGTTAACGATTCAATTAGTACCACATCTTGGATGCTGAGGCTGGTCAGCATAGGCGCCTCATAAATCTGGTTTGTTTTGGGTATTCAAAAGATTGTAAGAATCTTGATACCAATCAGACGCGGGATAATTATGCCCCAAAACTGCTGCTGATGCTTGAGCTTGATCTATTAAGCCTAACGCCACATAACATTCAACCAAGCGGTGCAACGCTTCAGGCACATGAGATGTTGTTTGATACTGATCCACCACAGCTTTGAAACGGTTAACAGCAGCCAAGTAAGAGCCACGTTTTAGGTAAAACCGCCCTACATCCATTTCCTTTCCAGCCAAATGGTCACGAATCAAATCAATTTTAAATTTTGAATCTTTTGCGTACGGGCTTTGTGGAAAACGGGTAATAACTTCCGAAAAATGCGACAGGGACTTTTCACAAGGTTTTTGGTCACGTTCTACAATAGGGATTTGTTCGTAATAGCACAAACCGATCATGTAATAGGCATAGGGGACCTCAGCATGGCTGGGGTGCAGCTGAATAAATGTATTAAAAGCTTCTACTGCTTCGTCATATTTTTTAGCCTCGTAATAACAGTAAGCAGACATAATTTGTGCTTTTAAGGCCCAATTTGAATAAGGGTGTTGGCGTTCTACTTCAGCAAACGCTTTGGCGGCTTTTTGGTACTTTGTATCTTCAAACAAGTCCATGGCAATGTTGTACAGCTCTTCCACGCGGCGATCAATATAAGGGTCGTCTTGCTCGGCACAGCTAACCAGGACAAAAAGAAGAAAAGGCAGAAAAATGAAGCGGGTATAACGCATAAAAAAAGAATACACTAAATTAATTATAAATAAGCATATTCCAGTACTAGCACATCCTACATGTTTTCATCTAGTCCGTTATCAAACATAAACGAACAAATTTATTCTATGGCCCTATGAACAATAGATTCTACAACACGTACTAAATTTTCATTTCTTTCCAGTGTTTTTTGAAAAGTTGCCACCGCTGATTTAGCAATGGCTTGAAATTTTTCCAAATCCATCAACGCATCTGTTATTTCAACATCACTAAAAGTTGCTTTGGCGGCTAGTTCATTTTGAATCGATACATCCAGGTTTGAACAAAGTCTTTCTAATTGGCTTTTCTTTCCCCCCAAACTTGCCACCAAATTATTGACAGCTTTCTGTGCTTGTATAATAGCGCTGTTTGCTTGCCCTGCGTCTTCTTTGGTTGTGATATTGGTGCCTGCAAGGCCCAAAGCCAACGCTGACATGCCTTTGAAATTTACATTAATAACGTCACTTGTTTTTTGACCCACTTGGAAAATCATGTTGACTGTATTACCCGTTCCCACATGATATGTGGACTGACCAACATTTGTTGTTCCATCAAAATTAAATAAACGGACAGTCATACCATTATCAAACGAAACATCCTGGCTAACTGTGTTTTGTGCCGGGATTTGTGCCGTATATGAATAAATACCATCTGTTAGTTTAAAGGTGCCTTGTAACCCATCTACTGTATAGGAAAGTGCATAGTCCCCTGTGTCGGCTGTTGCGCCAGCAATAAGCTGGGCATGCACCATACCTGCTGATGCTGGCTGAATGGTGGCTGGAACGCCTTTATCCAGGCCAAAAAGTTTTTCTAAATTATTTTTTAAAGCGTTTACATCTGTCAGTAAGTAGATGCTGGTTTGGTCGTATAGGATTTGTATGTTGTTGGCACCATCCGTTGTGCTTGTAAGGGTAAGAATTCCCCCGACTTGTGGTACCGTTGTGCCAACGTATTTTTGATTACCAATCATAATGCTTACATCGTAGTTTGAAGCACTTTGTTTAACCTGTAGATTGGAAGGCAAGCCACTGACAAAACCATTTATATAAACACCAATTCCGTAGTAGTACCCAACAAACGCGCCTGGCATTTGATTGATCATTCCATATGCAACACCACGGCCATTAGACCCTACACTGCCATTTCCGCTACCAGAATTTGCAATGACTGTGTTTTGGTCAAACCAACCATTTAAAGCAGCCAAAGCATTAGACGAAGTTGAAACGTTGGCAGAGCTATTATGAATTTTAATGTAATCTCCGGAAGCTGTTGTAAAATTAAAATCGTTGGTAGCTTGAGATGTACTTAATGATGCAGTAAAAGTTGTATCACCAACAACCATGCTGATTGTGTCAATCCCATTAAACGTTGCTTTACTGCCCCCGATACCGTAAATGGGGTTTTGAGTGGAAACTGCTAAAATATTAAAAGCATTATGATAAGGGCCACCTGTTCCAAAGCTTCCATAAGATGTACCGTTGATGGTTCCAGAGGTGCCCGTGAACAAATTGACGTCGCCCCAGCTTACCTGCGCATTGTTATCAATTTGACTTATAAGGGCCTGGTATTCTTTATCCAACATTTGTCTGGCGGAATCGTCGATAGAGTCAGAGTTAGCTTGGGCCGCCAAAGTTGCCAAACGCGTTAAAATATCACTGGTTGATTTTAACGTGCCTGTGGCTAATTGTATGAGAGAGCTGGCTTGAATGCCATTATTGGCTGCTTGTGCGAGGGCGCTGATGGTTGACGTTAAAATAGACGCAATAGCGGAGCTTGATGGATCATCCGAGGGGTCAGATGCCTTTAAGCCCGACGATAACTGGTTTTGAGCACGCCCTAACTGTGTGGACGCTGCATCCAAATACCGTCGCGCTGACAGGGCAGATGTATTTATATTAACAGAATTGCCTGGCACGTTAACCCCTATAATTAAATATTAAATTTTTTATACTTAATTTATGCAATTTTATACTTTAAAATATACATTTTACGTACCAAGTTTGGAAAAATATTGACAAAAGTTAATTATTGTTAATGAAACTAAAGGATTTTTAACACTTTTTATTCACTAAATTTTAATTTTTATATGATTAAAGGGCATAAGAAATCTGTTTTTATCCCCTAAATAGGAAATTTTTTCCCATATAAGTCGGTAAATTTTTCCTAGATCGTTGTTTTTTAAACAGGGTCTTAAATAAAAAAATTTTATACTTAAAATACATTTTACCCTTTACAAAATGTAAAGCTGTTACCATATTTCATTTAACCCTTCGTGTTTGAAAGTAACAAAATGTCATCTTTAAATTTGTTCTTGCCCAGTAAAACCCCAAATCATCGTCAGCAAAAAGTTGCTGAAGAAGTACGTTTTTTATTGGCCCAAGAACTGATGCGGGGTGATATTCCAGCTCATACAGCGTCCGATGGCAGTTTAAAAACTTTGCCAACATCTGTTACATTGACCCATGTCAATATTTCACCAGATCTAAAGCATGCGACGGTTTTAGTCATGCCACTGGGTGGTGAAAAAATTTCAGAAACCTTAGAGTTTTTAAACATGGCAGCGCCTTATTTGCGTAAAATTCTGTCACAAAAGCTATCTCTTCGTATCACACCAAAACTAAGGTTTTCAGTTGATGAATCTTTGGCATATTCTCAGAAAATTGATGATTTACTGCGATCAGTGGCGACCCATAAAATGGACGTGGAATAACTTTACTTAGTATTTCAATACCTCCATTTTCATGACCTATACCCATATCCAAGTTGTTCCTTATTCGCCCCAGTGGCCAAAATTTTTTGAAGATGCGGCAAAAAACATTCAAAATGCTTTGGGCGAAAACTGTGTTGCTGTGCATCATATTGGCTCTACGGCTGTGCCAGAATTGGCAGCAAAGCCTGTTATCGACTTAATGCCTGTTGTTCGCGATATTCAGCTTGTTGATAAGGCCAATCGTGACCTGGCGCAACTTGGTTTTGAAGCTCAAGGTGAGCATGGAATTCCTTTCCGTCGTTTTTTTACTAAAAATGCAGAAACACGTACGCATAACGTACATATTTATGAAGCTGGAAATCCAGAAATTGAACGGCATTTGATGTTCCGCGACTGGATGCGCGTTCATGCAGGTGATCGACAGGCTTATGGTTTGTTAAAGCAAAAACTGGCCCAGCAATTTCCAAACGACATCATGAATTATTGCCTGGGTAAAGAAAGTTTTGTAGCCCATATTTTAGATAAATCTGGCTGGAATGGTATTCGTTTTGTAACGCCCATTACTGTTTATGAAAAAGAATCTTATGATGCGCTTATGGAAGATAGTCTCCCTGGCGATTTGCCATTTGTTTTTTTTAAAGGGCAAAAAATTGTGGCTGCTGCCTGCGTGTTACATACTGCCCACAACCCTATTCGTTTGTTGAAAATAGAACCAGGTTTTGAGGGAATGCGATACGAATTCGAACAAATTCTGGAAAAATGGATTCGTCAAACAATCAGGGATAGTCTTTAAAATAGTACAGTCCAAAAGACTGGGCAGATTGTTTTTTATTTGCTAGAGTTCCATCAGAAGACCTAAACGTTCTTTGTTTGTTGGCAAAAGTTTTTCTAGCCTTATTTTTCTTAACCTTACTTGCAGCGGCCCCTTGGGTTTGTGACCGGTATGCCCTGTCTGTTTTAGTATTTGCCTTATACATGGCGTGCGTGGGGCAAAGTTGGAACTTGCTGTTGGGGTATTCAGGACAACTTTCTTTGGGGCATGCCCTTTACAGCGGTTTGGGCGCCTATTTGGCTACGGCTTTCTTTTTGAACGCAGGAATTTCGCCTTTTCTATCAATTTTTTTATGTTTTGGGGTGGCTGCTTTTATTGGCGGCAGCATCGTGGCCTTAAGCTTTCGGTTTGGCATTAAAAACGTACAGTTTACGTTATTAACGATTACATTTGCTTTCTGTTGCCAAATACTTTTCGAAAACTGGCCTTTTTTTGGCGCTAACGGGGGGTTATTTATCCCCTTGTCTGATGTGGAAAATGTATGGCATTTACGTTTAAATGTGACCCATTTTTATTATTTATTTTTAGCATTATGTGTATTGATTTTAATGATTTGCATTGGCGTTGTGCGTTACAGCAAGCTGGGTTATTTTGCCCAGGCTATACGCGATAATGAAATGGCGGCCCAATCTTTGGGTATTCCAACCCATTGGGTGAAAATGGGCGTTATTGCAATTTCAGCTGGCCTAACAGCTGTATGTGGTGTTTTTTATGCTTTCTACCAAAATAGTTTGTTTCCAGATCAGGCTTTTTCAAACTTACGGTCCATTGAAATGATTATGGGGCCTATTTTTGGCGGAATCGGAACATTTTTAGGTCCTATCGTGGGCTCTTTTATTTTGATACCTATGGGGGAAACCCTTAGCTATTTTTTGGGTGAAAATATTAATGGCATTAAACATTTATTCTATGGGGCGTTATTATTAATAGCTATGCTGCGTTTTCCAAATGGGGTGTGGCCTGTTCTGCAAAAGCGGTGGCCAGCTTTAAGGTAATACAAGGCCCTTCGGCGTTTGGATTTTTGGTTGGTAACCAAGTCGTATACCCCAGGGCGCACGAACGGTTTAGGACACAGGGCTTTGTTTCACTAAGTTGTGCCCTCAGCTTTATGGTAACATCCATATCACCACTTGTGTACAACTGGCTAATTTGGCTTAACAATCGATACGATGACTTTTGTTTTTGTTGAGACAAAGGCAAAAAATCCAAAAATTGTTGCCAGTTTAAAGGGCCAAGCTCTAAACAGACGGATGCCGTTTGATTCCATGACCGTGATCCTAAAACCATGGTGCGACCTAAAATATTGTGACGACTATGAAACCCAATGCGGCTGACATCTTCAGAAGATGCATGGTTCCACCCCCCTTGAAAATTATGAATGACAACAGGTACGTTAAAAAAGCTTTTTAGAAAACACAGAAATCCTGCGGCACTATGGGGTTTAGACCACAGCAAATGGTAGTATCCCAGTAAAATTTTCGGGTCTATGTCAGTTTCGGTCTTTTTTAAAGACTGAACCCCTGCCAAGTGAAGAATGGTTTTGCCTATAGCGGATTCTTCCGGCTGTACCTGACCAAATCCGGGGGTTATTTTTTTACGTAAACGGTGCCACAAAGAAGCTAAACGATGGTTGAAAATATCTAAAAAGTCTTGGAAAGCATAGTCTTTAGATCGAATGCGTTCCAAAACCATTTCTGTATAGGGCATGGGTAATGGCCCTTGGACACCTGCAATACTTAAAAAATTAATCCAAAGAGTCGGCTTCTTTTTATTAGTCAGGTCCAGTTTATATAATTCGCTTGCCGAATTTGCCAGCGTAATTCGGGATTTTATGGAAACAGCTTCTTGAGTTGGGTCTGTTCCTTCCCCAAGGGGCGTTGTCGATGGGTTCATACGTTCAAGTGCATGAATCACTTGATCAAATTCAAACTCATGAACGTTCTTATTGAGTGCTTCTTCTACAGAAGGGTTTTTTCGCCAGGTAATGGGTGCCATTGTATACGATCTGCCGGATTTTGTGATTTATGAATAGTTAGTTCCACAAAGGAATTAAGTGATACGTGAAGCCCTAAATACCGGTGCAAAACTGTGCCTAGCAAAAAGGGCGCATTGACGATAGCCGCATCTTCTTCGACGGTTAAATTCACCTGAATCCCTTTAACAAAACCGCGCCATGCGTCATGTCCGACGCGGCGCACAACTGGATTGCACGTTATGGACGAGATGGTGTCAATTTCCCGCTCTGCTTGAAAACGATTAGGGCCTGCATACAATTTGAGCGTTTCTTTTAATATGCTGGGGGCATCTGGTCCCGTAAGTGATAGTTGGTTTACAGACAGCTGGGAAATTAAGCGCCATAACGTTTCCCCATCTGTTGGTGCATAAAGGGGGGGGACAGGTTTATCTAAACATCGGATGGATGTGATGGGGGGTGTTTCTTCAATTTGTAGTTCAGCAGCGGTTGGTAATTGTTCTGCCAAAAATCGATTTGTACACAGGGTTTGGGCATAAAAAATTTGTTTCGGGGGTAAAGCCGGATTAAATTGCAAATCCACAAAAGACAAGAACATGTCGCTACCCGGCAAATCACGCATACTGGCTGTTTGGCGACGGGCAACCCAATAAATGGAATCGGAGTTATGAATTGACCCGTGATCGAACGAAAAATAAGGGCTGAAAATTTTAGCCTCTTCAGAACCTTCTGGTGCTGATAAAACGCTTTGAATGCTGTAAATTTCTGTAGTTCGATCCCGCCGTTGATCGGGAATTAGACGATAAGACCCTTTTCGTTTATGAAGACGCTGCGGGTCTGTTGTTTTATGAAATAAATTAATGATAGGCGTGCACCCCAGCAAAAAATTGTCGGGGCTAATATTTTTATGCCAAATTTCTTGAACATTTTCTAACGGCAGTAAAACATCTAAAGTTGATGTTTCTAAATTCACTAAGTTTTTAAGTTTGTCTAAACAGCGAATTTGAAAAAACATAAACTTATCAGGAAAATGGAAGTATTCCTGTAGTAATGCAAAAGCATGGGTGGCATGGTCAGGAACCGGCAGGGCTGTTTCGTGACGGTCAAACCCAACAATTTTGAGTGATTCATGGGAAAGATAAGTGGCTTTTTTTTCTTCGGTCGATACAAAAACTGGCTGATCCGGTTTTGTGAACAAACACTCCAGAATTTTTAACGTGGTTAATTTGTCACCCCGCACATGAAATTGTAAGTTGTCTAATTCAAATTGCTCAAAATCGACTGTTTGGCTGGCAAGCCGTAGTTTCAAAAACCATTTATTTGTAGGCTGTAAGCCAGAAAAGCTGTAGCTTGTGTTTTCAACAAATTCAACAGATTCTACGGTAATAGGCCACAATGTGACAGGGTAAACGGTTTGGAACCGGCAGCTTGACCCTTCCTCAGCATAAGTATATAGGCTTGTATTTTTTTGGATTTTATAGCCCGTTGTGAGTTTTCCTTTACCTGGGTCAACTTTAAAATGGGCTACGGCCATGGAGGGAATAGGGTTCACAAGATGGGGGTATAATACGTTTAATAAGGCCGATGCCATTTCAGGAAAGCGGTCATCAATTTGCTGACTAATTTTGGCTGTTAAAAAGGCAAAAGATTCAAGTAAACGTTCTGTATGAGGGTCGTTAGATTCTTTGTCGCCTAATTCAAGGCGCCTGGCGATTTTCGGGTATTGTTTAGCAAAAACGCCGCCAGCTGCACGTAAATAGTCTAATTCCTTTGTGTAATAACTGAGGAAACGATCGGAATCAGATAGCACGTGCGAATCCTTAAATTAAATTTAACTAAAATTATAGTAACCTAGCCTGTATATTTTGGGAAGGACATGATGAATAATTCAATCCATAGGCAGTTTATAAATTAGGTCTGTCTTTTAGGCGGTAGTTCGATAGGCGGCTTATATTATTCTGATTGATGGAATTGTTGAATCATTGTAAATATTTAGGGTCTTTGTTCACAGAAGGTTATCAAATGGAAAATTACATTCAGCAGGCTAAAAAACACTTTGAAGGTTCTATTCAGCTAAAACAGCAAGTTTTAGACACATCAGCTTTTGAAATATTGGCTACCATGGCAGCTAAAATTACCAAAAGCCTTCAGGCGGGTGGAAAACTTATGTTATGCGGTAACGGGGGTTCGGCAGCTGATGCACAGCATTTGGCGGCTGAATTGCTAATACGTTTGCGCCCGCACGTCAACCGCAACGCTTTGCCTGCCATTTCGTTGGCGACTGACATTTCATCGGTAACAGCGTGTGGAAATGATTACGGTTTTGATGAAATTTTTTCACGCCCTTTGTCAGGCCTTGGTAATGCAGGTGACGTTGTTTTGGGAATTACAACATCCGGTAAGTCACCCAACGTTTTAAAGGCTTTTGAAACGGCCAAATCCATGAATATTACATGTATGGGGTTTTTAGGCGGTGCCATGAATGGTCAACCAGCGGCAAAGCTATGTGACGATGCTTTTATTGTGCCATCAGCACATACGGCCCATATTCAAGAATGCCACATTTCAGCAGGCCATATTTTAATGGAACTTATTGAAGATATGATGTTGGCTTCGGGTTCAATTCATCAGTTCTAGATTTTTCCTTATTTGAGTTTGGGTTGTTTACCTTTAAACACGAACAGGCCATAATGGTGGCTGGCGGAAATAAATTCTGTGAAAGGCTTTGATTTCCGTATGTAAAGGCACAACCAAGAGAGATAACGTGGACCATATTCCCTTAAAGCTTCATGCTGTTGATGAAGAAGATCTTCATATTATTTCCAGTTACCTGCAAGATGCTCTTTTCCCTTTGTCATCTATGCACGTAGATTATGACCAAGGAACTTTTTCCTGCTTGTTAAACCGGTTTTGCTGGGAACATGAAGAAGACCATAAGACCCATGGTTTTTATTATCGTATCCACACAGGTGTTTTGATTAAAAACATTCAGGCTGTGCATACACGAAACTTTGACCACCAATCACCCCATCGCGTTATGAATTTGTTAGCCTTAAAAACCCAGGCTTCAGATAATGGCGGCGTATTTCTTTCCTTCCTCTTTGCGCATGACAAAGAAATTCGACTTGAAGTATCAGCCCTTAATTTATGGATGAATGATGTAGAGTCGCCCTGGCCTACCAAGAAAAAACCCATCCATATTCATGAACATTTAGAAGCAGCCTATAGTTTGCTTTAGAAAAAGAAATTATAAAATCCCGCAATAATAGCCGGATATAATTTTGCGATAAAATAGATTTCAAGTTTTATTTTAAATTTTCTTTAAAAAAACAAAAAAAATTAACGAAAAATTAATATTTATCTGATTTTATTAAATTATAAGATTTTTTTTGAAAGAGGATTACCGTGAGAATAAATATAATTCATGCATTTTATGCATTAGTTTTGGCACTTGCCCCCTTTGAGGGCCAAGCCGGTTGGTTTGATAAAGTAACAAGTGGCTTTAATTGCGCATCAGGATGTTCTGTGACTTTAGGTAAAGAGGCAGGAAACATTTTTGCTGATGAAACCATCGCTGGACTGGACCTAGATGCATTATCAGATCCTGATAAAAACATCACAATTAACAAAAGTGAAGAAGCAGAAAAAAAAGTAATACTTAATCAAGCGAAAAAACTTTTAAAGTGTTTTAAATGTGCACCCATTACAATTCCAAAGTTCTTATGCGGAACTATAAGTTCAATTGCAGAAGGGGACCTTCAAAAAGTTGCTTACGCGCTTAGAAAAGGTAACCCAAAATCTACTGGAACAGGTGCAATTTCAGCTTCTGTTAAAATGGCAATAAGTGCTAAGCTGAGCCCAGGGAGTTGCAGTTCTGCTTTAGGCGGTGATTTGGGTTCATTGGAAACTAATTTGCCAATTTTTATGGCTTATGTTGTTAAAGCGCCAAATGATATTAAAAGTACAGACCTTGATACTGTAAAGACGGAGGCAGAGAGCACCGCTGGGGGTGCAGGAGGTTAAGGACCTGCTTAGGGATAAACTTTCTAAAGAATTAAAAAGTTTAAAAAAGCCTACCATTCATTTGGTGGGCTTTTTTAAATTTAGGTGATTTTCAAACTGACATTTTTGCCGAACAGCCTTCAATGGACAAAATTCTTCAAATACCTTATGCTTGGCTTTGTGTTTCCGTAGCTCAGCAGGATAGAGCGCAAGATTCCTAATCTTGAGGCCGTGGGTTCGAATCCCGCCGGAAACGCCATTTTTCTTTAAACATTCATCAATTGAACCCGGCGTTGATGACGCCCATCGTTGGATGGCTCTTGGGTCAAAAATGCCTCCAAACAACTGATGGCCAATTCATCACCTATAACCCGGCTTCCAAAGCAAATAACATTTCCATGGTTGTGACATCTAGCCATTTTGGCCTCATATTCTGTGTGACATAGGGCTGCTTGAATGCCTTTGTGCCGGTTCGCGGCTATACACATGCCAATGCCGGTGCCACAAACAAGAACCCCAAGATCTGCTTCTTTATTTAAAATGGCGTCACACAGTTTATTGGCAAAAGTGGGGTAATCGCACGATTCAAGGGTTTGGGTTCCCACATCCAAAACATCGTATCCCTGTTCTAAAGCAAAATTTTTCAAAGTTTCTTTTAAGGGGAGCCCTGCGTGGTCGCATCCAAAAGCGATAATTTTTTTCATATAATTTTTTCCTTGAATGAACAGCCACCGTTATTTTTAACCTTTAGATTTCATAAATCAATGGGTAGATTCGCGTAAAATTGTTTGTTACCTTGAAAGGCACGTAACAATTAAGAATATTAGCATATGAAAAAAGTCATTTTAACAGGAGACCGCCCCACAGGGCCGCTGCATTTAGGGCATTATGTTGGCTCTTTAAAAAATCGGGTGGCTTTGCAAAATGAATTTCAACAATACGTGATGATTGCCGACGTTCAGGCCTTAACAGACCATTTTGAACACCCAGAAAATATTACCAAAAATGTTTATGAAGTGGTCAAAGACTACCTTAGTGTTGGCATTAATCCTGATGTTTCAACTATTTTTATTCAATCGCAAATTCCTGAAATTACAGAATTGACCCTTTATTATATGAATTTGGTAACGTTGGGGCGGTTGGAACGGAACCCAACTATTAAAACAGAAATTCAACAAAAAGGATTTTCCGATTCAACCCCCGTTGGTTTTTTTTGTTACCCTATTAATCAAGCGGCTGATATTACAATTTTTAAGGCTGAAAAAGTGCCCGTTGGGGCAGACCAAGTTCCCATGATTGAACAAACAAATGAAATTGTGCGCCGTTTTAACCGCATTTATGAAACCACCTGTTTAAAAGAATGTGAAGCCCATTTAGGGTCCACAGGGCGTTTGGTTGGTATTGACGGTAAAGCAAAAGCTAGCAAGTCTTTAAACAATGCCATCTTTTTATCTGATTCACCGGATGTGATTAAACAAAAAGTTTTCCAAATGTTTACAGACCCAAACCACCTGCGTGTTTCTGACCCAGGCCAGGTGGAAGGAAACGTGGTTTTTGCCTATCTAGATGCCTTTCATGCCGATCAGGATCAAGTATCAGAGCTTAAGGCCCACTATGCCCGTGGGGGTCTTGGCGACACGACTATTAAGAATATTCTGAATGAAACGTTACAGCAATTATTGGACCCCATTCGGGAAAAACGCCTGTCTTTGAAAGAAGAAAACCTGAAAGAAATTTTAAACCAGGGAACACAAAAAGCCCGGTCCGCTGCACAAAAAACCATGGCGGAGGTTCGGGAAATTTTGGGATTAAATTATTTTTAAAGAGTTTTTTTGACAAACACTTTGTTTCTTAATGTTTTTTTAACCATTTTGACCTATGTTTGTAGGTGGAGGTAAGAAAAACTGCTGTTTTTAAGGGCGGTTCAAAGTAGATGGTATAATCTGTTTTCTAACATATCACGGCTTATGTGTTTATTTAGAAAATCTGTTCAGCGGAACTGTACCATGCGCGCGCATGGTAAGGGAAGCTACTTGAAGGTGACCGAAAGTCGCAATTCAAGCGAAACTCTGGCATTTTGCACCTTGTAAAGGGCAGAATAAAAGGGTAACGGGCGGACTTTGTTGGATGGTGCTGGATGGGGTGGGCAAAAAGGGTTCCAAAGCGATAGCAGGTGGGCCCCGCAGGGGCCAAAACTGCGTCCTGAGCTCAAAATCTTTCAATAAAATGGCGTGAGTATGGGGTTGGAGTTAATCTTCATTCGGCCTTACACGGGTCAACTTGAAATCAGGCAAAATTCGGTATGCCTTGGGCATGGCGTAAAACGCCGTCAGCTTCAGTTGTATAACGGCCATCTTCATGATGTAAAATCATACCCGGCAATAAACGTAACGCAGCGTTAGCATTTTTTGTTCCTTGAATCAGAACGCGTTTAGCTGCTTTATTTTTGCCTGGCCATAAAGGATAAATAATAATATTGCCCAATTTCCCAGAAAAGTAGGCCAGAATTTGGTCTAAACGGTCAGCCCGATGAATAAAAGTCACGGTTCCTTTGGGGCGCACCATCAGCAAAGCAAAACGGGCCCATTGATCCAGGTCAGCTTCACTTTCAGCGTTTGCCAAGGCTTTATTTTCGTTGGGTGAAATGTTGCTGCGCGTGGCATCCAGGTATGGTGGGTTTGTCATCACATGGGAAAAAGTACCCGCTGCCAATCGTGGTACGGGCCTTAACAGGTCACCATGCAAAATTTCAACCCATTCGCGCATGTTATTTAATTTTACATTTTCGGCGGCTAAACGCACGTAATCGCGCTGTAATTCAACGCCCGTAATACGAACACCCGGAACACGGGCCGCTAAACATAAAGACGCAGCGCCAACACCTGCGCCAATATCTAAAATGGTATCGCCAGGTTCGGCTAAAATAGATGCTGCTAAAAAAATTGGGTCGATGGCCACACGATAACCATGTAAGGGTTGATGTATTAAAACACGACCCCCCAATAAATAATCTTTTGAATAATCTTCTTCCAAATTCATAAGCATTTGGCTCATTAAGAATTTTGCTCTTTCATGACGAATCGTTTACAGTGTGTTTCACAAGACGAATGAGAAAAAAACATGCTGGCATCTCAAAAAACTGAAACGCGCACAAACCCTGTCTCTGCTCTTTATCATGCCTTGAATGAGCCTATGCAGCAAGTGAATAATTTGATTTTATTGCGCTTATCAAGCTCTGTGCCCTTAGTTACTGTTTTAGCGAATCATCTAATTGTAGCAGGGGGAAAACGCATTCGCCCCCTATTGGCTTTGGCTTCTTATAAGTTGTTTTCAAATAAACCATCTTCCATTGCAAATTTAGCTGCTGCTGTGGAATTAATTCATACAGCCACACTTTTGCATGATGATGTGGTTGATGATGCTAGCACCCGCCGGGGCCAGGAAACTGCTAATACGGTTTGGGGCAATAATGCCAGCGTTTTGGTGGGGGACTTTTTATTTTCCAGAGCTTTCGAATTAATGGTGGAAACAAACAATCTGGGCGTTCTTGCATGTTTATCAAAAGCATCAGCGCGTATTAGTGAAGGTGAAGTCCTTCAATTGACCCACCTGGGTGGGATGGTGCCTTTTGAAACTTATTTAGAAATTATTTCATCTAAAACTGCAGCTTTATTTGAAGCGGCTTGTGAAAGTGGGGCATTGCTGGCTGATGCCCATCCAAATCACGTGACGGCGTTGAAAGACTTTGGTTTCAATTTGGGCGTTACCTTTCAAATGATGGACGATGTGTTAGATTACACAAGTTCCGCCTCTGTTTCTGGCAAGCAAGTTGGGGCTGATTTTTTTGAGGGTAAAGTTACATTACCCGCTTTAGTTGCTTATGATGGTGATCATGAAAAAGAATTTTGGCAGGATGTATTTTCAAAAGACACACGCACAGAAATTGACTGGCAAAGGGCGCAGAAAATAATTAAAAATTACGATATTATTCAAAAATGTAAAGATACAGCCCAATCATACGCCCAAAAAGCCCAAAAGTCATTGGATGGTATAAATATCCCGTTAGCTTCGCTGCTTGTTGATGTGGCTGCTGATGCCACAGAACGACATTACTAAATGTATAACTCTGTGCCAGTGACAGTCAGTTTATAGCTATTTCGTTCTTATGTCTTGAAATAATAAAAAAATAAATTACATAAGTAAAAAAATTAACTCTATTAAACTATATGCTATTTTTGCTTTTTTTCTTCTTTATAACAACCTGCCAAAGTTCCCTTTTAAGCGATCACCAAATTCATGCATTTATCCGCACACATGAGTCAGAGTTGGAAACATGTTTGCCTAGGGCACATCGTGCCTATCAGGCAATGGCTGTTGCGTATCAAAAAATTCAAGAAAATCCATTTGAAGGAACACAGAAAATGGAAGCACCTGGCTATTATAGTCGGGTTATTATTTCACTTTTACATGGTGTTGGTTTTGGTGGAATTTCTAAAACTCACCATGCCTGTGAAGAAGAATATATGCTAGCAACAAGCGCCCTTTATACGATTGGGTTTAATTTGGTTGGTACATATATGTTTGAAGAGGGTCGCTACGCAGCGGAAAATACCCATTTTAAGACCTGTAATAATATTCTTATGCTTGGAAAAACACGTAAACCATGTACCTTTCGAACGCCGTATGGCGATGTGTCTTTGGCCCCTTCATACACAGGGGCTATAAAATTGGATCCTGTGTCATTAGACATAACTTATGACAAAGAATATCTAAATGCCCTTCATGCAAAAAAATCTGCTGCTGTATCTGCTCAATTTCTACCAGATGCTTCAGTGCCTTTTCAGACTCAAGCCTCTCATGTGGGGGTGGGGGCACGCTCTGATCTGGAAAAAGAGTCCGGCGATTCTGATGATGAAGATCTAGACCAAGCTCTAGAGCCAGTAACTATTGAAACAGGATGGTCAGGTATTTTATACAGAAATTCTGCCGCTGCTGAAAAGGGGGTTCAGCGTGGAGAAAGCGACCCTATCAGTCAAAATACAGGTTGCGTGAGAATGCGCATAAAAGGTAAAGCAGGCGCCTACAGTGGGACTGGATCCGTTATTTATCAACAATCTACTTCTGTTTATATTCTAACAAATGCCCACTGCGTTTGGAAAAAAGATGAAGAAATTGGATCTGTTGAATTTGAAATACCAGGGTTGGTGTTACCTCTTTTCATTGAGGAAATTTTTATGCACCCAGAGTATCAGGGAGAAAATCACCTATTTGATTTTGCTGTTTTAAAAACAAATACGATCACAAAATTTTCGCCGCCGCCTTTATTGAAAAAAAATATTGATACTTCGAAAGGGAAAAGCTTTAGTGGCTATACAGTTAGTTACGCTGATGTTAATTGTATCGATGACAGCGGTCATCACGTTCAAAAACTAAAAGGCCCAACCCGGGCCCTGTCGATTCAAAGAGTCTATAACCATACCGGTGGCGATTTACGGGTATTTGATGTCTCTTATAAAATTAAAACACACGATGTTGGCAAAATTGAATCTGCACCTGTTGAATTTCCTACAGACAGTCATAGATTAGATGGGTGTATTTCTGAGGGGTGTTCCGGGTCGCCATTTTATGTGAAATTTTTGGGTGAAGAATCTTGCAGACTTGCGGGTGTTGTGCAATGCGGTATACTCTCTCCAGCAGTGCATCCTTTTATGCGCCACTCACGAACTCTTAATATTTTTCCGGTTTTACCCTGGATTGAATCAGTTACGAAATCGCCCATGGAGCCCACAGTTAGATTAGCGCTCCCGGTCGGTCTGCAGTTTCTAAGGTATTGAAGCAGTTACGGAATCGTCGTCCATAGCCCCCACGGCTAGATTAACGCCTTCGCCTGCCGCCCGGTATACCGTAGTGCCACAAGAATACTTGGGGACACTGCTGATGCTTAATATGTTTTATACGCCTTCCGGGTTATTCAACACAGTCTAAAACCCATTGATTTTAAACAAAGCAATGCAAGCTGGTTCTGATGTGTTTAAGTTAAAGGCAGTTCCTTGAACGCATTTTCCCGTTGGGTAGCCGTTCCCTTCTTGGAACCGAACCTGGCCATCTTGAACAGATGTAACGCCTGCGTCCATTTTGTTTTTTAATAGCTGTGCTTGTTTTGGCGTCAATAGCCCGCCATTGGCTTGGGGTCCATTTTCTTTACCCAGCATCAGCCAGTGGCCAGATAACGTGCCACCAGGCATGAAAACCACTGTAAAAAGGCCACCCATTTTGGATGTTGGAGGCGATTCAGAAGAAATAAAGCCACCTTTGGCTAAATGCTGCCAAACAAGAACAGATTCATCACTATCGATGTACCCGTTGCCATTTCCATTACGCACATCCGTTCCAAAGTGACTGGATGCTTTTGAATCATCACCTGGCAAAGCATGGTAGGCTTCATGATATAAGTTAAAGGCCATCTGGTACCGCTGCACGTCAGCAATGATGGCACGCATCTTAGCGCTTTCTAACAGGTCATACCCTTTCAAGACAGCACCTGCCATCAATCCAACAATCATCAGCACAATAGCCACTTCAATCAGTGTAAATGCGCGTAACCGTTTTTTAAAAAGCATTAAGGTCAACAAATTTGAAAGGGTCTGCTGTTATTCTAGCAGTCTAAAAAGATTTGTAACAAATAAAAAACATACGTAAAAATCATCGTTATCATGAGGTTTGGTGCAAGTTTTAAAAAAACAACAATTTATTGTTTGTTCGTTGTATACTCTGCTGTATGGATTTTTTTATTCAATTTTTTAAACACTGATGCCACTAACTATTGCAGAACTAAGTGAACGATCTCTTCAGATTTTTCGGGAACTTGTTGATACATATGTGGAAACAGGTGAACCCGTTGGGTCGCGCACTTTATCGCGGCGACTTAAAATTCCTTTATCTCCGGCTACCATTCGTAATGTGATGGCCGATTTGGAAGAGGCGGGGTTATTGTACGCACCCCATACGTCAGCGGGTCGTTTGCCAACAGATGAAGGTTTACGTTTTTTTGTACATGGCTTGCTTGAAATTGGTGATTTATCACTGCAAGAACGGGAACATATTCGTGCGTTGTGTGAAAATTCTGGAAAAAGTCTAGATAATGTTTTGCAGGATGCAACATCAATGCTGTCTGGTTTATCCAAATGTGCAGGGCTTGTGATGGCCCCTAAAATTGATGCCCCCTTACGTCATATCGAATTTGTTTACTTGGGCCCTGGCCGGTGTTTGGCTGTTTTAATTTCCCAAGATGGGATGGTTGAAAACAGAATTATTGATCTCCCAAACGGCATTAATCCAACTATTTTGAATGAAGCGTCTAATTATTTGTCTTCCCGGTTGGAAGGCAGAACCCTTAATGAAGCCAAGAATGTTGTAGATGCTGAAATGATTCATCATCAAACCCATTTGGATGAATTAACAACAAAAGTAGTTTCCCAAGGCATGGCGGTTTGGGGCGGTGGCGAAGAAAATAGGGCTTTAATTGTAAAGGGGCAATCAAATCTGCTTCAAGGGTTGTCAGGCTTAGAAGATTTGGATCAAATTCGTGACTTGTTTCAAATGCTAGATACGCAGGAAGTTCTGAAGCAGTTGTTAGATGCTTCTATTAAAGCAGAAGGGGTGCAAATTTTTATTGGATCCGAAAATAATCTTTTTAAAGCGTCTGGCTGTTCCCTTGTTGTTTCCCCCTATCATAATTCCCGGGAAGAAATCATTGGCGCCATCGGTGTTGTGGGGCCAGCACGTATGAATTATGGAAAAATAATCCCTCTCGTTGATTATACAGCCAAAATGGTTTCCAGGCTTTTGGGTGCTCAGGGTGACACATCTCGGTGATTTTACTTAAAAAAACACTAAAAACCAGTAGCTTTTTAGCAAGAGTTTTGCTAATCCAGAAGCAAGGTATTTGAAAAAAATAAAAATTTATGTTTTTAGTTCGTATTTTGGTACTTTTGCTAGTTGTGACAGTGCCTTCTTTCTGCCAGTTAGTTAAAACAGAAGTCCTTTTTATTTTGTACGACCTTGGTGAAACGCAGGCTGTAAAGCCCCTTATGAACATTCTTCAAAAAAATGGCACAGGCTACAAAATTTTAGCTTTTGGCAAATCTAGTGAAGCTTTTCCAAGCGACCCAAATTGTATACCACTTCCTATTCCTGAGCCTGAGATTTTAAAATGGGATAGAACAAAGAAACTACCTGAGGCGGTATTGTCATTTTTGGGAACAATCCAGTGCAAGGTTGCTATTGCTGGTATGGCGTCGTGTGTCCAAGCTCAGGCGATAAATTTATTTAAAAGCAAAGGCGCTTACACGATTGCCGTGTACGATAATTTTGATTCGCCATCTACAAAGGATTTTATTTCTGCATTTATAGGCTATGAGCCCAAGGTCCATGAACTTTGGGTGCCTTCAAAGCCTGTATATGATGGATTTTCCAAAGATTTTAAACCGTTTTGGAGCCAAATGTATATTATGGGCCAACCCGCCCTTGAATCGTGGCAGCACGTATTTGCAACAACAGATCGCGCTTCTATTCGTGAAGAACTTGATATCAACCCTGAAACCACCTGTGTTCTTTTTGTGGGTGGTTATGATGATACCTATGAAGAAGCCTTGAAAGTTTTTCTAGAAAGTACCCATTTATTTCAAGATAAAGATGTTCAGTTTATTATTTCACCACACCCTAAAACATCAGGTGAACTGGAAAAAAAGCTTGTGGATGAGCTTCCCAATGATTGTAACATTTTAATTCCAACAGGTTATTCCACCAGTGAACTAGCAACCATTGCCAATCTTGTTGTTTGTCATAAATCAACAGTTGGTATTTTGGCCCTTTATCAGGGTGTTCCAGTTGTTTATGTAGCTAAAAAATCTGACTATTCAAATTTTGCCATTCAAGAAGGAAATGCAATGCAAGTTGAAAATGCTCCTGACTTGGTTGACGTTATTTCTGACCTTTTAAATCCTTCCAAAGGCTCTAAGAAGTCTTTTGAATCGTTGGGTATTCCAACAAATGCGTCAAAGGTTATGTCTGAACGAATTATGCAACGGCTAGAAAAAGCTGCATAAAAAAACGCCTAGGGGCGCTTTAGTTTTTTTCTTAGAAAATTATCAAGGCTTTCACCACTGGGTGGCATGGGTTGTGGTGCAGAATGAGGTGTCGACGAAGCTTTATGATGATTGCCGCCTTTGAAAAATGCTGCTGCAACACGGGTTGGCATACGGCCACCAGTCGATTTTTTAGACATTAAAGAACCATTATCGTTACCTGTCCAAATACCCACAACAACCTGGCTAAAACCTGATTCATTTTCAGACAATGGGGCTTCACGATATACAAAAAACCAGGCGTCTTTATCACCATTACTGCCTGTTTTACCCGAAACTGTTTCATCAATATTGCAGGCGCGGCCGCTTCCCTCTTCCACAACAGCACGCAATAGTTTTCGCATATGACCTAAAGCGGGTTGATTGACAATGACAGACGGTGGATTCGTATGATAGCGGTATAAAATTTGCCCTGAATTTTTATCGCGAATTTCAAGAACGCCATAAGGCCAAACGGCTTTCCCTTCATTGGCAAAGGTGGCATAGGCTGACGTCATTTCTAATAAGGTTGTTTCACCCGTTCCAAGCGAAATGGTTAAATCTGTGTTCAGTTGGCTGCTAATGCCCAAACGTTGGGCGACAGATGCCACTTTATTGGGGCCTATTTCTTGTGTAAGGCGAATGGAAACAGAGTTTACAGACCTAGCAAATGCTGTGTGCAAAGGAATTTCACCTTGAGATTGCCATCTAAAATTACTGGGGTGCCAGGAGCCCAAAACAAAAGGCGAATCATCCACCAGTGTGTCAGGTGTTTTTCCAGCTTCCATAGCAGCTAAATAGATAAACATTTTGAAAGCAGATCCCGATTGTCGGTATGCTTGGGTAACGCGGTTAAATTGGCTTTCTGCGTAGTTTTTACCGCCCACCATGGCACGTACAGCACCATCAGGGCTCATCACAACCATGGCCAGTTCTGATGTTTTTAGCTCTTTCCCCATGGTTTCCAGGTGTTCTTGGCATACTTTTTCTCCATGCTTTTGCATTTCTGGGGTTAGGGTTGTGACCACCAAAATATCACGATCAATGGGGCCGATCATGTTTGGAATTTGTTCATAAACCCAATCAGCAAAATAACGTACCCCTTGGTCTGTTTGTTTTGTGATTTCTTTAATTTCTTTCTGGCCTTGCTCCAGGTACGATGCGTAATCCCGAACAAACCCGGCCTCTTGCATCAGCCCTAAAACAACTTTAGCACGACTAATGGCGCGTTCTGGGTGATAAGCTGGCGAATATTTAGAAGGGGCCTTTAAAAGACCTGCAATAACGGCTGCTTCAAAAACACTTAAATTTCTGGCTGATTTATTAAAATACTTTCGTGCAGCAGCATCAATTCCATAGGTGCCAGCACCAAAGTATACGCGGTTTAAATACATGGTTAGAATTTGGTCTTTTGTGAATGTCCATTCCAACCAAACAGCTAATAAAACCTCTTGGATTTTTCGTTTATAAGAACGGTCATCTACAGAAAAATGGCCTTGCGTGAACAATATATTTTTAGCCAACTGTTGCGTTAGGGTGGAGCCCCCTTGTACAACTCGCTTGGCCCTGTAATTGTTGTAAGCGGCGCGCACAAGGCCAATAAAATCAACCCCAAAATGAAAATAAAAACGCCGATCTTCTACAGCCATTAAAGCTTGGGGTACGTAGGGCGGCAAGTCTTGTACTTTAATCAAATCTTCATACAAATCACCATAGGTTGATAAAACAGTGCCATCAGCGCTTTGAATAACTACACTGGGTTTTCGAACTTGGGTTTGAAGATGTTTAAAGTCTGGTAGGTCATGGCTAAACCAAACAATGACAATACCAAGGGCAATGGCCCCCCAAATTCCCAGCACTAAAACAGTGCGAAAAAGGCGCCCAATCAGGGATGGGGCCCGTTTTTTTTGTTTGGGCTTGTGTCCCTGACGGTGGTTTTTTTTATGCGGTGATGACGGGGGTGCTTTACGCATCCAAATTCACAACCTTGAGGGCATTTTTCTGAATGAATTCACGTCTTGGTTCTACGACGTCCCCCATCAGTGTTGAGAAAATTTCCTCAGCTTCTTCAAAATGGCTGAGTCTTACCTGCAACAATGTGCGGACGTCGGGGTCTAACGTTGTATGCCATAATTGGTCTGCATTCATTTCACCTAACCCTTTATACCGGCTAATGGAAATACCTTTGCGACCTTGTTCCAGCATAGATTCTGCCAGGTTGTAAGGGCCATAAAATGTGGGACCGTCGGTCTTTTTTTGTGGAAATTCATAAACGCATCCTTGGGCAAAAACATCAACCAATTGTTCACGCATATGAATAAGGGATTTTATTTCTGGCTGAGCCAATAAATCATGGCTTAAAACCCACGTTTCTGTGACACCTTGAAAGTGGCGATCAACGGCCAGTTGGTCCCCAAAATGAACGGTCCATTTAGCATTTTTAGCGGGTTCGAACTTTTGCAAAGCCGCCTGCAGAGCTGCTGCGTTTTCAGCTGTTTGATTTTCTAAATACCCAGTAAACAAAGCTTGTTCTAAAATGAAGGGGTTATTTAAACGGCGTTGAAGGGCAGCAATGGTGTTGCGGGCCTTCACGATAGTATCACCCATGTGCTTAAAATCTTGCCCAGTTAAAGCCGCCCCTGTTCCAAGTGTTAACTTGGCATCTTGGCATGCTGCTTCTAACAGATAAGCATCCATGGCTTTTTCATCTTTTAAATAAACTTCAGACTGTCCTCGTTTCACCTTGTATAAAGGGGGTTGGGCAATATACAAATACCCCCGTTCAATCAAAGGGCGCATTTGACGATAAAAGAATGTTAACAAAAGCGTGCGAATGTGGCTGCCGTCTACGTCAGCGTCGGTCATGATAATGACTTTATGGTAACGAACTTTGTCAGCATTGAATTCTTCACGGCCAATGCCTGTACCCAGGGCTGTAATTAACGTTCCAATTTCGGCAGAGGCCAGCATCTTATCAAACCGGGCCCGTTCTACGTTTAGAATTTTACCTTTAATGGGCAAAATGGCCTGGAACTTACGGTTGCGGGCTTGTTTGGCAGACCCACCGGCTGATTCCCCTTCTACAATGAAAATTTCACTGGCGGATGGGTCGCGTTCTTGGCAGTCAGCCAATTTCCCAGGTAGGGATGCAATATCTAATGCACCTTTACGACGTGTTAATTCCCGGGCACGACGGGCAGCTTCGCGCGCAGCAGCTGCTTCGAACACTTTAGCAACAATCAGTTTTGCCTGACTTGGGTTTTCTTCAAACCATTCATCAATGGCCTTGGAAACAATGGCTTCCACCACAGGGCGCACTTCTGATGAAACCAATTTATCTTTGGTTTGTGATGAAAATTTAGGGTCTGGAACCTTCACAGATAAAACACAGGTTAACCCTTCACGGGCATCTTCACCGGTTACAGAAAGCTTGGCATCTTTTTTACCAGCTGCTGAGTTGGCAATGTAGGTGCCCAGTGTACGCGTCAATGCGCCCCGAAAACCTGCTAAGTGGGTACCGCCATCCCGCTGAGGGATGTTATTGGTGAAGCACAGCATACTTTCGTGGTAACTATCGGTCCATTCCATGGCTACTTCAACGGTCATACCCTGTTCAGATGCTTTAGCTGTTAACGGGGTTGGGTGAAGGGCTGATTTTCCTTTGTCTAAATATTTGACAAATTCTGTTAAACCACCTTCATAAAAAAGTTCCACTTCGTAGGGAGATTCTGCACGTTCATCACGCAATACAATGCGAACGCCAGAATTTAAAAAAGCAAGCTCTCGAAGGCGGTGTTCAATTGTGGCGCGGTCAAACAACACATTTGTAAATGTTTCTTTTGAGGGTAGAAATTTAACCTTTGTTCCTTTTTTACCGGGGGCATCACCCAGGGTGGCT
The DNA here is from genome assembly GCA_964508915.1 of uncultured Verrucomicrobiales bacterium. GTDB lineage: Bacteria > Pseudomonadota > Alphaproteobacteria > Paracaedibacterales > CAIULA01 > CAZDVK01. Next base: position 40,914 of record CAZDVK010000009.1, read on the forward strand.
AAGGGGGCTTCAGCTACACCATGACGGAACGTCATGGCATAATGTTTGCCATTACGCCAAATTTCCAAATCTAATCGTTCTGATAAGGCGTTCACAACAGAAACACCCACACCGTGCAAACCACCTGATACTTTGTAAGAATTTTGGTCGAACTTACCACCCGCATGAAGCTGGGTCATAATGACTTCGGCGGCAGATACCCCCATTTCTTGGTGAATATCCACAGGAATACCACGACCATTATCCGTCACCGAAACGCCACCGTCTGCTTCAATAACCACTAAAACTACGTCACAGTGGCCCCCTAACGCTTCGTCAATGGCGTTGTCCACCACTTCGTACACCATATGGTGAAGGCCTGTTCCATCATCGGTATCGCCAATGTACATACCAGGGCGCTTTCGAACGGCATCTAGCCCTTTCAAAACTTTGATGGATTCAGCGTTATAGGCTTTTTCTGCGGTTTGGGTCATTTAATCTTTACCTTGGTGTTATATTTCCGTTTTCAACAGCAAAAAATTGGGCACGTCCATGTAATGGATCAAACCATTCGGCTTCCGTTCCCGTAAGCCAAGTATGAACACACCCAAAACCATTTTGCTGGGCCTCTACCTGAAGCGCATAAATTTGTTCAAACAATACCATACGATGATGAAAATCTAAATGGGCAATCATGTCATCTAGCAATAAAATAATAAAACGGGGGTCATGACGTATTTTTTGTTGAATAAACGCAAGAATAGCGCCTAATAGTAAAATTTTTTGTTCACCCGTTGAACATAAAGGGGCCGCCATATTTTTAGCCTTATGAACTACATGCCAATCACTTCGGTGGGGGCCCCATTGGGTACTACCGTGTTCACGGTCAGATGTGCGGGTACTTTCATACAAGCCCTTTAATTCTTCTTCTAAAGCTGTGGCATTTTTTTGGTGAACCAGGGCGTCTAAAGACCCCATCATAGAACAAATAAATTGTGGGAAAATGCTATGCAGATAGTATTGCCCTTGCTCAAGTTTGGTCATCATTTGATGACGGGCAATGGTAATAGCTATGGCAAAGCTGGCCATTTGGTCCTCTAGTGACGTTAGCCATTGGGCGTTATTTGTTGTTTTTAAAACGGTCATGCGTTCTTTCAACAAATGGTCATAAGAATTGAGGCGGTCTAAATGCAACGGGTCTTCTGCGTAAATTAAGCGGTCAACAAATTTTCGCCGCGTAGATGGACTTTCTAAAAATAAGCGATCTGTTTCAGGTGTTAACCAGGTGATGGTAAACCATTCCGAAAAATGGGCGGAACTTTTAACGGCTGTGTGCTGAATTTTATGAAAACGGCGGTCTTGCTTAAAAGGCTGTTTTTCCACACCTGTTTGGCAGTGAATGTCACCATCCAGCTGTAAATTAATAGACCACTGACGTTCTTCATCAGGCAAAGAACATAAGGGGAGATCAGCTAACGTGGCACCCCGCAGACCACGCCCTGGACTGAACAAAGACAAGGCTTCTAAAATGTTTGTTTTTCCAGATCCATTCGGTCCAATCAAAACCACTGGCGCGGGCGCCATGTCAAGCTGCGCCGTCGCGTAATTGCGAAAGTGAAAAAGGGACAAATTTGATATGTGTTGTGGGTACGTCAAGGGGATAAACTTTAAAAAACGTTGGTACAACAACGAAAAAAAGTGGGGAAAATTCCCTACGTCTTATAAGAATTGAAATGGTGCCTGCTGCCAGACTCGAACTGGCACGCCCTTACGAGCGACAGATTTTAAGTCTGTTGTGTCTACCATTCCACCAAGCAGGCTTTCCTTATTCGTAGCGTTTTTGTGAACCTTGGTCAAGAATATTAGCAACAATTTGTGTGGTTAGTATAAGGTTGGCCCTTACAAAATTATCCAACCACTTCTTTACCAAGGACCTGTTTTTGAATCGCTTTATTAAGCCTAAGCTCTGCAAAGGGCTGACTCAGGGTGGACAGTTCTTTTGTTTGGTCATGAATGCGGTGTCGATCTTGTTCATCGATAGACTGTTTTAGTTTTAAAACAGCTTCAGTTAAAACTTTTTGTTCTTCAAGGGCCAGTAAATCACCATCTTCCTGCAGGGCATTTTCCACGTACCGGATAATTTGTTGGGCTTCAACGGTATATTCTGTTAAAAGGCGTGTTTCCATGTCTTCTGAACCATAGGCCTGGCTTTCAAATACCATACGTTGAAAATCATCAGTCGTTAGGCCGTAGGTTGGTTTTACAGAAATTTCCTGATGAACGCCTGTATGTTTTTCTTGTGCTGAAACGGTTAAAAGGCCATCTGCATCCACTTGAAATGTTACGATGACTCTGGCCACACCAGCGGGTAAGGGGGGTATGCCCTTCAGCGTAAACTGCCCCAATGATCGGCAGTCTTTCACCATTTCCCGCTCCCCTTGAACGATATGAATGCTCATACCTGTTTGATTATCTTCGTAGGTTGTGAATTCTTGGGCTATGGCTGTTGGAATAGGTGTGTTGCGGGGAATAATTTTTTCCACAATGCCGCCCATGGTTTCTAAGCCTAATGATAAAGGGGTCACATCAATTAAAAGGGAATCACTACCATGGGTTAACCCTTCTGCTTGCAGCGCTGCGCCGGTGGCCACCACACGGTCTGGGTCTAGGTTTACTAAAGGCGCTTTTTGAAAGAAAACAGCAACAGTTTTTTGAACAGCTTGTAAACGTGTTGACCCGCCCACCAAAACAACACCTTCAATATCTTGAATGGCAAGCCCGGTATCTTTTAAAACGGATTCACAAATTTTGATGGTTTCGTGCACCAAAGGGGCACACAATTTTTCTAAGTCAGCCGGTGTTAATCGCAGGGTGATGCCATCAACCGTGGTTTCAAAATGTCCTGATTCTTTTGCTTCACGGGCAAGAAGCAATAATTCAGGCGTTATGCTCAGCGTTTTGTTTTGTGTGTACCAAAATTCTGCAATGGCGTGATCTATATCGTCTCCACCCAGGGTTAAATGCCCCCCTGTTCCTAAAACCTGAAAAACCCCTTGGGTCATTTTTAGAATGGATAAATCAAATGTTCCGCCACCTAAATCGTAGATTGCATAAATTCCTTCAACATTTTCATCTAACCCATAAGCCAATGCTGCAGCTGTTGGTTCATTAATTAAACGCAACACATGAAGCCCCGCTAATTGGGCGGCATCTTTTGTGGCTTGACGTGCCGTATCATCAAAATAGGCAGGTACTGTAATAACCGCCTTAGATATAGGTTTACCCACATAATTTTCAGCCGCTGTTTTCAGGCGCTGCAAAAGGTGGGCAGACAGTTCTACGGGTGTTTTATTGTCAATAATAATGTGGCTTGGGGTTGGCATAAACCGTTTAAAAGAACGAACAAACCCTTCCTGCCCCTGAAAAACAGACGGTACCAAAGTTTGGCCATCTACAGGAATATACGTCACATTTTTTTGATCAGATATGGCGACAACACTGTAGGTTGTACCCAAATCAATTCCCACAGCGATGTCTGGCGCCTGTTTTTTTTCTTCTGGCTCTGTAATATTAAATAACATTAAAGGGCGGCCTATCAGCGTTAGATTAGATCAGTACTTTAGATCACTTAGGGCTTTTAAACAATAAACAAGAAAACCATAAGTTTCTTGAAGAAGGGGCAGATTTTTTTCGTCAAAAGCCTTTTGAAACAAAGCTTCCAATCGTTTTTGTTCTGAAATCAGGTCATCCAACAAAGTTGGGTCTTCATCATCTTGCCGGGTGCGCCATTCAAAAGCTTGGGCTAAAACAACGGGTGATTGTTGGTCAAGAACAGTTCCACCCACTAGCCCAATTAAAGCCTTGGCCCGATCTAATGGATTTTTTAAAACCTTGTAAGCTTGATTAATTTCCATAGTTTTAGTTTGGGCAACTTTTTGTTCCACGGAACTTTTATGGGCAAATTGATCCGGGTGACACGCCTTTTGACGTGCAAAATAGTTTTGATCGACTTCGCCCCAGTCTAAAAAAAAGGCAGGCTTAATATTCAACAGGTCAAATGGATTCATGGGAAAGGTACGAAATTGGGTTACTTGGCAAACTATAGAAAAATACAAATTTTAAAGCAAATCTATCAATTTTAGAAAATTTTATTGAATATGATTCACGCACCCGCTATAAGAACATTTATTTAACAAAACATCAGAAATTTTAAAAAATGTTTCATAAAATTATAACTTTTTGGCTTGTGGTTTTTTCTTTCCAAAATTTGGTGGGTATGGAAGCAGCTGAGACCCCTTCTCTAGAAAAGCAAAAAACAATGCTTGTGAATCGGTTCGGTGAAGAATTGGTTAGAAACTTGGCAGTTGCTGTGGGGGCTTTACCAAAAAAAATGCCAAAATTAACGCACAAAGCCTTAGTGGACCTAAATTCAAAATTAGATTCAGCGCTTGAAGAAATGTATGAAAACTACAATGCTTTTTGCGGTACATGTTGTGGTTACCGCGGTTGCGCAGAGGAAGATCGAAAAGTTATAACTCCCTTCGGTTCAGTTTCAATTATAGATTTTTTTCAAAGAAATAAAAAAGGTGGTTGGGAGTCTGCTGATTTTGAGGGCGGACTTGAAATGAATCCGCGTACCTTTAAATATCAATGGCAGCGGGTATCTCAAATAAAAATTGTTTCATCTGTATATGCTTTTTTGAATAATTTTATAAATTCTTTAAAAGAACATGGTTTATTTTCTTCTACTGTTCCTATTGCGTGCAACATAACACAAGTAAATTGCATCCCTAAAGGAGAAGAGCCCCATGATTCTGGATGTTTTAAATATGTACTACAGCATACTTATCAATACGCAGGGTATTTGACGGGTGCAGGAGATTTCTATAAACCTGTTCAGACGGAAGGGGCTAAATGCTTTCTTGATGCAATGGAACGTATCATTGCATTTTTTCTTCCCGAAGAATTTTTTCTAACAGGAAAAGTTTTTTTACCTCATAAAGTTTTACCTTATACACCCGCTGAAGCAGATAAATTCCTAACTGTTGTGTCACGAGGGGCTTCGGGTGAGAAGGTTGCTCTTACTGAACTTGGACAACTGGTTTTGGATTGTTTAAGGATTGAAGAAACAACTCTTAGGGCATTGGATTATTTAAATTTATTCATTTTTCACGTATTTCCACGGGTTATAAAAGACGACACTTCTCCAACTTTTTCTTTGCTGACCAATAAAGAATATGTAGAACGGGTTCTTGCAAAAGTAGAAGCTGCGAGAAAAGAAGCCCAAGCTAATTCTGATGCATTAGCGTGGGCTGAAGCACAGGCAAAAAAAGACGAGGAAGCAAAAGAAACAGCAGACAAACTAAAAGCAGACAGAAAAGCTGCACGGTCTTCATCGCGAAGTGGAGGAGGGAAAGCTTCTGGTGGTTCATCAGGGGGTGGCAGCGGGTCATCTGATGCGGTGCCACAACCAGGCGATCATGTTCAAACCGGGCGGTCTTCAACGGGTGATGCTCCATCACCCAGAACTGCATCTGTTCAAGTTACACTTCAAGCTATGGCTAAAGCTGCATCAGGAAACGTTATTCCTGAAGAGGGTGGTGACTGGCTTGATCCCCGGGGTAAACCTGTTGCAGAATCTAAGCCACAAGCAGCTGCTGCTTCCAAAGGTAAATCTGAGGGGAAGCGGCGACATGGTCGCGCAGGTAAGGCTAACAATTCTAAAAAACCAGACCCCACCACTATGCCAGATAAAGAGAGCGCTTCTGGTCGGGACTCTGTTCGTACCCCGACATTCACAGACGCTGATTTTCCACCTTTGTCACCAGCTAGCAAATCAGTTAGTCAAAAGGTAGGTCAAGAAGAGCCAAAACCTGTTGTTGTGCCCAGAACACCTTGTCATTCACCGGCTTTTGATAATACATCTGAGACTGAAGATGGAAAAAGATCTGGTGACGATGACGCTTCCGTAGCTGCTTTAGGGGCTGTAGCTGTTGATGATAACAGCGCTTCGGAGGGTGAAGATGACTATGATAGTGACGTAGAGTCTGAAGAAGATGCCCCTGTTTCTGTGGCAGCTGTGCGTGGAAAACTGGAAGCCATTCCAGAAGCTGCCCCCGATGAGGAAGAGGATGCAAAAAGCACTGATGACAAAGACACGTTGGTAGCTGCTTTAGGGGCTGTAGATGTTGACGATGGCACCTCTTCAGAGGATGAAGATGCCCCTGATGGTGCAGAATCCGAAGCAGATGTTCCTGTGGTTGTTGCTGTTCCTGTTACGCATTCACCTCCACCTGATCTAACGCGTGTTAAAGGTGCTGACACTTTTGGCGAGGCAGATGTGGGTGCAGAACATTTAGCCATGTCGGGTGTAACTGCTAGTGACGATGGCACTGCTTCAGAGGATGAAGATGCCCCTGACGGTGAAGGTGATTTAGAAGATGCTGATGGTTCTGACGGTCAAGGTTCTGAAGCAGTTGCATCTGTTGGTGGTGGGTTGGAAGTAAAACCGCAAGAACCTGTGGTTGCCTCTCCTTTTGCTGTCAATCCTCGACCTAAATTTGAAGATAACGAGGACGAATTTGATAAGTATATGACCAATCCATTAAAAACAGGAAAAAAACTTGCTGTTGTAAACCTTTTACCTAAAATCATACAAAAGTTTATATCAAGCCGATCAGATGCCGATTTTAATTATCTTTGTAAGGTTGTTAACTTTGCTAAAATGCCTGAGTATAAGCCCATAGGTTTTACATTAGAATCATGGATATTGGAACCAAATAAAGGCGTTTTCACTGAAGAGCAAATTAGGTTACTATCAAAGTAGGTGTATTTAGAAGGTTCTTTTCATGTTTGCAGCCCGTCGCCGCCAGGGGCACTTAGATATTTGGCCTGGGTTTGTGGATGCCTTGGCCACCTTGTTGATGGTTATCATCTTTGTGTTGATGACATTTGTGGTATCGCAATTATACCTGACTGATGCCTTAACAGGCCGGGAAGAAACCATTTTGAACCTGAATAAGCGCCTTGATAAATTGACGCTGGCGTTGGGTAGCGAAGAAGCTAAAGCAAAAGATTTAGAACTTAAAGTTGAAGACCGGGAAAAACTAATTGATTCTTTATCAAGTCAGTTAGCCCTTCTTCAGCAAGAAATTTCTAAAATCACCGGTGAACGGGAAGAAGCTGTAGCCAGTTCTTTATCATTGCGTGATCAAATCAATTCTTTGGCGAATCAACTGAAAGAACTGAATGCAGCCCTTGATGCTAGCCAAACAGAAAGCAAAGAAAAAGATAAAAGCCTAAAATCTTTAAAAGAAATAGGATTTTACCGGTCAGAATTCTTTTCGAAACTACAAAAAGCTATTGGTTCCAGAACTGATATTCGTATTGTGGGCGACCGGTTTGTGTTTCAGTCGGAAGTTTTGTTTGATAAGGCATCCGCCATTTTAGGGGCCGAAGGAAAAACCAAGCTCGACAAACTGGTTGGCGCCTTGAAAGACATTGCATCCAAAATTCCCAATTCTTTCAATTGGGTATTACGGGTAGATGGTCACACAGATCGCCTACCTATTCATAACAACCAATTTCCATCTAACTGGGAACTGTCATCAGCACGCGCCATTGCGGTTGTGAAATACCTAACTGAAAATGGCATTCCGGCAAAACACCTGGTGGCTGCCGGGTTTGGTGAATACCAACCCATGGCTGACGGTGGCGATGAAAAAGAACTGGCCCGTAACCGGCGCATTGAATTCAAGTTAGACCAGCGCTAGTTTTTATGGAAAAAACATTTTGGCTTAACCCGTATCAACACACCCTTGATGCCACGGTTGTAGGCATTCAAAACAATGAAGTTTTATTAGATAAAACCATTGCCTTTTCTTTTTCAGGGGGTCAAGAAAGCGACGTGGCTTTTTTGAACGACGTGCCTGTTTTAAGTTCCCGAATGGATGGAAACCTAATTTATTACACGGTTCCAGATGAAACCCCTTTTGAAGTGGGGCAGCAAGTTATTCAAACGATTGATTGGCCAAGGCGATACAAGTTGATGCGCCTTCATTTTGCAGCCGAACTGATTTTGGAATTGGTGACCCAAAAGTTTCATATGGAAAAAGTGGGCGCCCATATTGCCGAACATAAAGCACGCATCGATTTCAAAGGGGATGAAAATATTTCATCTATTTTTGATGCCATTTTGACAGATTATAACGCAATTATTGATGCCAATTACCCCATTGAAAAAGGGTATATGGATGTTGCAACCCAACGGCGTTATTGGAAAATAGAAGGTTTTGCACAAGTGCCTTGTGGTGGAACCCATGTAAATTCCACGCAAGAGGTAGGTTATGTGCGCCTTAAACGTGTTCGCCCTGGAAAAGGCGTTGAACGCATTGAAATATATCTTCTGGAACCTGATTTATGCCATAATCAGTCGACGCGGGGTGTTGTTTCAGTTTAAACCAGAGCAATCAAAACGCACATACCGACGGCCTATGACTAAATCATCCCCTTGTGCATTTTCAATAAGCCCTAAAGCATGCGTTTCAAGGTGAAAGCCTAGATTTTCAGGAATTTGAATGCTTCTTTGATTGTCGTCATTACACAAAATGGTCACCCGCTTTAGCCCTATTACCTGAAAAGCATAAACGGTAACAGCAGCAGTTGCTTCGCGCATAAACCCCTTTCGTTGACACGAAGCACGGCACCAATAACCAATGACTCCGGATGGAATATTCCAAAAAAAGTTATTGAAACCAATCACACCAATAAAGTTATTTTCACAAAAAATGGCTAAATTCATGCTTTCCCGTAAAATGAATTTTGCATAGGATTGTCGGGCAAAATATTCACTATCTTCCCAACCACTTACATGTTTGACCCAGGGCATCCACGGTTCAAGAAGAAGGCGTGTTTCTTCAACTGCATCAAAAAGAGTTTTTCCATCTCCTGCCCTTAATGGTCTTAAAATAAGCCTTTCAGTTTGAATGGGCATAGGAAAATCAAGCAAAATAGGCTTTTGAATACTCATTTTTCGTTTGCGTTATGAATCAATATGTTTCTAGCAGAGTACTGGAAAATAGAGTTCAAAAACAGAAAAAATCATCCTATCTATTTTTAAACCTTGCTGCACACTTCTTGAGTAAATCAGTAATTTTTGTTTTTTTCGTTTATTTTTTTGGGTATGCTGCCCAACAGGTTTATTTTTATAACGTTTTTCAAGAAATCAATTTCAATGAAGTATCTATTGGCAAGTATTTTAATTTTTCTAAACACCAACCTGTTGTATGGTAGTGCCTCTGATGATTGCGGTCCAAAGCCTGCAAAATTTTCAAGAAACACAGGTGGTTCGATGAGGCCTGTCATGGCAGCACCTGATTTTGACATTCCAGAGTTGGATTTGACAAAAAGTGGCATGTCACCGGAAGGTTCTTCCCCAAAGGAAGAGGCACCAACAGCTTGCAAAAAACCTGTGAAAGACATTAAACCCAAATCAAAGAAAGTCTCAAAAAAAAGAGACAGATCAGGTTCATCAAGTGATGACGATTCTGATGATGATGCTTTAGAAGCCAATACGTTATTTCCAGGAATTAGCGTTGATGCTGCAGATCTTATGTACCCTCGTCAACGACAACAATACGCAGCAGATTGTACTGCGCTGAATGGTTTAGCGCTGGGGCAAGCCAAACCTCAAGCCGTTGCAAAAAATTAACATGACAACCCTACCCCAAATCCAAGGTCGTTACGCGTTTGATCAGCCCTTAGCAACATCTACCTGGTTTCGGGTGGGCGGCCCTGCTGATGTCATTTTTAAGCCTGCGAACACTGACGATTTGCAGCATTTTTTAAAACAAAAACCCCATGATGTACCTGTTATGTGTGTGGGTGCAGGGTCCAACATTTTGGTGCGTGACGGTGGCGTTGATGGGTGTGTTATTCGCTTAGGCGCAGCCTTTTCAAAAATTGAAAAAAACGGCACAACCATAATGGTTGGCGCTGGGTGTTTAGACCGTACATTGGCGCAACAATGCCAACAATGGGGGTTAACAGGTTTGGAATTTCTGGTAGGTATTCCAGGTTCTGTTGGGGGCGCTGTTGCCATGAATGCGGGGGCCTACGGTGGTGAAGTTAAAGACTTTTTACAGTGGGTTGAAGTTGTTGATTTAAAAGGGGATTTGCATGTTTTAACCCCTTCTGATCTAAATATGACTTACCGCCACGGTAATGTGCCAGAGGGGTGTATTGTAACGCGGGCAGCCTTTGTGTGTGATGTGAAAGACCCAAACCATATTCAACAAACGTTGGATGATTTTTTGCAACGCCGTGAGGAAACACAGCCGGTGCGTGGACGAACGGGTGGTAGTACGTTTCAAAACCCGCCTAATCAAAAAGCGTGGGAACTAATTGATACCAGTGGTTGCCGTGGTTTACAAATAGGGGGCGCTCAGGTTTCAGAAAAACACTGTAACTTTTTGCTGAATTTGGGGAACGCTACGGCCCATGATTTGGAAACTTTGGGCGAAACAGTCCGTACCAGAGTTTTGGAAAAAACGGGTGTTCAGCTTGAATGGGAAATCATTCGGTTGGGAAAACGTTAAATTTCGATAATTTTCTAAAAGTTTACGCCCAATTTTAAATATCTATCTGCTAAGATTTTTACCTGTTTTTATTGAAGAAAACGTAAGGAATGGCTAGTATTAATGTACTTATTTTTATTTTTTTATATTTGGGATATTTATGGTTAAAGATGTTGCCGTGTTAATGGGGGGGTGGTCCAGTGAACGGGATGTGTCCCTTTCTTCAGGACAAGAAATTGTCAAAGCCCTTCGTCAAAAGGGTTACACGGTTACAGCCATTGATGTTGAAAAGAATTTACCCAAGTTAATTCACCAAATTCAAGAAGCAAATCCCCAGGTTATTTTTAATGCCTTACATGGGGTGGGCGGCGAAGATGGTGTTATTCAAAGTGTTCTTGATATGCTTCAAATTCCCTACACCCATTCAGGGGTTATTTCATCGGCTGTGGCTATGAATAAAATTATGTCTCGTAAAATTTTTCATCATGATGGTTTGCCTGTTCCTTCCTGGAAAATTGTTTCTTTGGAAGAAGCCAAAGCATCCAACCCAATGGATTTTCCTTACGTTGTTAAGCCTATTGGGGAAGGGTCTAGTCGTGGTGTATCTATTGTTGGGGCCGATGAAGATCGATCCAAAGCTTTTGAAGGTTGGACTTATGGGAACCAGGTTTTGGTGGAAAAATATATACCTGGTCGTGAAATCCATGTGGCTGTTGTCAACGGAAAAGCAACGGGGGCTATTGAAATAAAACCTAAAGAGGGTTTTTATGACTACCGGGCTAAATATACGGATGGTATGGCAGAACATTTGATGCCAGCCCCTTTAAGTGAATCTGAAATGAACGAAGTTTTAGATTTGTCAGAAAAAGCATACGAATCCTTAAATTGTCGTGGCGTTGCCCGTGTTGATTTTCGTTTGGATGATACAAAATCCCCCAGTTCTTTTTATATTTTAGAATTAAACACACAACCGGGTATGACACCTTTATCATTGGTGCCTGAAATTATGGCTTATCAGGGTGTTCCCTTCGGTGATCTGGTTGACCAAATGATTCAAGAGGCCCAATGCGATTAGGCTTATCCAATCCAATAAGCAAAAAACCCAAAAGAAGGCTGGGTTTTGATAAGGACGTAGGTAAAAATGTACGTTCTAAACCGCAACGCGTTCTTCGGTCAAAGTGGCGGCGCCCAGAATACCAGTTAGCTGTAGGGGCAGGTGGTCTTGCTTTCTTGATTTGCGTTGGATGGCTTGCTTATTTTATGGGGTACCCACAAAAAGTTGTTTCATGGGGCCACGAAAAAATCATCAAAGCAACGGCAAGTGTTGGGTTTCGTTTAGATGAAATTTTGCTGGAAGGGCGCCAGAATTCACCCCAAGATTCGGTTTTAAAAGCAATTCAAGCAAAACGGGGCGAACCTGTTTTAGCCTACAATTTGGAAGAAATTCGTGAGGAATTAGAGAAAATAGATTGGATTAAGTCTGCTGTGGTGCAGCGCAAACTGCCAAATGTTTTATACATCCGCATTGCAGAGCGGCATCCCATCGCCCTATGGCAACACCAGAAAAAGTTATTTTTTGTTGATAAAGAAGGTGTTGTGATTAATTCTGATGTTTTACCACATTTTCAGAGACTTCCCATTGTTGTGGGCGCCGATGCCCCAGCCCACACACCTAAAATTCTATCTATTTTGGAAAAATTTCCTGAAATTTCGAAAAAAATAACAGCCTTAAGCCGCATTCGGCAACGTCGTTGGGACCTTACATTAGAAGGCGCTATACAGGTTAAATTGCCCGAGGAACACTTGGAAGAAGCATTAATGAGGTTGGCTATATTAATGCAACAGCACAAAATTAGCCCCTCTGAAACATTGGTGGTTGATTTGCGTTTTCCAAAACAGGTGATTATGCGGCTAACACCTTCTGCAAATATTCGCCTAAAAGCAAAAGGAAAAGAAACCTGATTTTAATAACCCTCACACGGGTGAAAATTAAGTTCTATTTCGAATTAGAAAAATAAGATTTTTGGGGCTGTCCCAGATAACTAGTAAGATATTCCAAAAGAACACTTAGGCTTTGTGATAGAATCCACAGGCGTTTACCATTCGCTAGTCGCAAAAGAAGCCATGAAAGCTGGTTTTCAGGTCTTTTTGACAAACGCATATCGTGCGCGTCAACTTGCTCGACCTTGCGGTTTATTGGCTAAAAATGATGCCATCGATGCAAAACTTTTGTGTTTGTTTGGGCAAAAAATGAAATTAAGACCCTCATTCAGCGCAATAATATTCTTTAAAAAACATGTCGTATTGTCGCCAGTGCACCTGGAGTGGGATATGTCGCAGCATGGCCATTCTTGGAGCTTTTTTACCAGAGCCTGGAACGCTCTCTCTCAACAAAATTGCAGCGCTTATGGTACAGTCGGCCGAACGGGTTTTCTAATCACACACAAACACTGTCATATGTTAGAAAGCAAGATATAACATCCAGCTTCGAACCACCCGTCAGATGGTTTAACTTACCGCCACTTGTGATCATAAGGGCAAAGGGGTTAAAAAAATGTTAAAAATGAAACAGATTTCTAAAATAGAACACCAACCCATAGGTGGGTTTAAAACGCCCACTGCTCTACGACATTAATCACCATTTTTAGGTACGTGGGGTGGTGATGAAAAAGACCCTTGTTTTTTAAGGTTATCAGAAAATAAACAAGGCTGTGGCGACGGTTCATTAGGTTTTTCCTGCGCTTCCTTATATTCTTTTTCCAGCTCCATATCGTATAAGTGCTTTTGAAATGTTTCTGAAACAGCGCGGCATTTGGCAACCCAGCGTCCCAACGTTCTTAAAACCACAGGCAATTCTTTTGGCCCCAACAAAACAAGAGCCAAAACGCTGATAAATAAAATTTCTGTGAATGCAATATCTAGCATAATGATAAGGCCAGGAAAATGGCTCCCCGAGACGGACTCGAACCGCCGACCCAGTGGTTAACAGCCACTTGCTCTACCGACTGAGCTATCGGGGAATATAGTTTCTTCTAACATAATCTGGTTTTGAAAAGCAAAGGTTTTTTGGAAAATAAAGATCTAAATGTACAAAATCCAAGCGCTGAATAAAATATGGGGCGTAAAAGGTATTTTAAATTGTTTCCAAAATAAGTGGGAAAATATCCCTAAAAAGGCTGACAATATCAAAAGCGAATAAAATTGGTCATTTTGATTAAACCACAGGCTACATGCTGCCATGACAGCAAGATCACCCACACCTATTTTTTTGGAAAATAACATTCCAAAACCTAATAGAAACAAAAGAAACAGTGGTAAAAACCATGGCATAAAAGCGTTAAAGGTAATATAGATAACGCCGCTTAAGGCTATAAGTAATATGGGCCAAAGGGGTATTTCGTAAAATTGAATATCTTCGGCACTTAAAAAAATAGCCAATCCACAAAAACAATCAAGAAGCAGGGCCTTCAAAAAAGGACAAAAAGTGTGGTTTAGAAAAACAAATCCACTTAAAAAAAGGTAAGGTATAAAACGTTTTGAAAAAACATCAGCAGTCATTCAAAATTTTTGCAATTTTCTTTTACTGAACAAACATTAATCTGAAAAAGTTAACAAAAAGTTAAAATTTAATAAAAATTAGCATTTTTAAAAATTTATTTTATTTTTATTAAAAACTATATTGTCAGACACTTTTTTCTGGTCTGTAATAACAACACAAACGATTTTTGAATTAAGGATGAGGTTCACATGAACTACGCTGTTTCTGACCAAATTTTAAATAATGATGCTCAAGCTCTGATTCAAGAACGGTATTTTCCAAAAAATACACCTGCGAACGACGAATGGTTTCGATTATTATCTGAAAAATTAACTCAACATTACGCAGCAGAAAACCGTCACCACCAACAGCAACGGTATGAAAATTTGTTACGGGAAAAAAAGTTTTTTCCAACCTCTGCGGCACTTGTCAACGCCTTAGGTGAAAAAAAAGCCTTGTCTGGGTGTATTGTTATGCCCATGCGGCCTAGTTTGGACGACATCATGGAACATTCAATTCCGGAGATCTTAAAAATGTTACGCCAGGGCATTGGTGTCGGGCTGGATTTTGGTGTTTTAAGTCCCAGGTTGTCAGAAGATGAAACAAATGATGCCGTGTTTCCAGGCCCTGTGGAGGTTTTGCGCGCCATTGTTCAGTGTGCGACACCGTTAATGGCCTATGGCGGTTTAAAACACGCTGCTTTCATGGGGGCACTGCCAGTGCATCACCCTGATATTTTTGAATTTATTCGTTGTAAAAAAAATTACCCCTTAGAAGGTATTAATATTTCTGTCAGCATTGGTGAAGATTTTTCAAAAAATTATAAAAAACACGGCTTTATACAAGCCCGGGTTTTGTCAGAAAATGGTTTACGGCCTTTTTACGCCAGTGAGTTGAAGTTTATGGAACAACGGGCTGTACGTCGTAAAGTGCAAGCACCAGACCTTTTTTTAATACAAGACCAGGTGGCATCCAAGCAGGCCAAACGCATTGTTGGAAAGGTTGTAGATGACGTTATTTATTTTGATACCACAGTTATTATGACTTTTTTGGCTGAATGCGCCCATGCCTGCGGGGAACCTGGAATTTTAAATCTTCAAGCTATTAATGAACATAATCCAACGCGGGGTATGGCATTGATGTCTGTGACAACCCCCTGTGGCGAACAACCCCTTTTGCCCTATGAAATGTGCTACTTGGGAAGCTTGTGCCTGCCATCGTTTATTGAAAATGGCCAATTCAATATGGATGACTTTCACCAAGCAGCTCATGATGCCGTTTATTTGATGGATGATCTTATCGACATTGATTCCCATGACCATGCAGAGTCACGGGCCATATGTTTGCAAAACCGGAAAATTGGTGTTGGTATTATGGGGTTGGCCGATGCGTTGGCAAAGTTAAAAATACCTTATGGAAGCGAAGAAAGTTTTGATTTTGTTCAAAAGACAATGAATACCTTAAAAACAGCTACCATTTTAGCATCTGAAAAATTAGCTGAAGAACGAGGTGAATTTCCTAATTGGCCACTGTCACAGTTTGCCCAAGATGGCTTGAAACCAAGGCGGCACGCAACGCTTACAACACTGGCACCTACTGGCCATATTTCACGACTTGCTGCATGTTCACCATCTATTGAACCTTATTATTTATTTAATAAAGTACCCGCCGCCTTAGCTGATGCCTTAGGTGACATAGGGTATTCATTAGACGCCTGGGTAGAAGCAAGCGCCAAACAGAATTTTGTTTTTGATGGAACATTGGGGTCTTTAACTATGAATCCAACAGCAAACGATGACGTCAATAAAAAGCTGCAAGAGATTCAGAAAAATTTCCCCTGCGCCCAAGAAATTTCCCCCCATGTTCATCTCACCATGATGCATCGTTTGCAACAATTTGTAGATAATGGCATTAGTAAAACCATTAATTTACCAGAAAGTACAACGGTTAAAGAGGTTCAAGAAATTTTTGAACAAGCCCTTATTTTGAACTTAAAAGGAGTCACCGTTTTCCGGCAAGGGTGTTGGGGGTGAAGGTTCCTTATTCTAATATGCCACACTCTTTTTTAGGCGCTGCATGTGTTTTGCTTTTAGGATTTAGTTTATTCAATGCTTTAAAGTCAGGCGACCTAAGTGACAATATTTTGTTTTTTGTGATGGGTGGAATTGTTTGTGGCTATATAAAACAATCCAGTTCCCAAGGTAACAATAGCCCATCCTTGGTGCAAAGTTCCCCAAAAAACAGGTACTTGAAACAGAAGGGTGATAATCCCTAAAACCACCTGCATACTTGTGGCATAGGCCCACCATTGGCCTACTGTGTACCTTAAGAAAATGTACCAAACACACACCAAACTGACTAATGCCAGGACGCGGTGAACCCACTGCACGGTGGCGCCGTTTTCAAAAAAATTCAGCCAAAAGGGCGTTAGATGATTCCATTCAAAAGGAATCCACTGTCCTTCCATTAACGGAAACGTGTTATACATAAGGCCAGCTTTTAAGCCTGCCACAAGCCCTCCATAACATAGGGTGATAAGCTGCAAAAATAACGTCCATATAATGAATTTTCGTCCACCAACGGCTGCAGTGGTTATGTTGATTCGTTGAAAAATCATCCAAAGTACCCCACCCATAATAAGCACAGCTAGAAACAAGTGGGCAGTCAGGCGGTAGTGGCTAACAAAGGGGTTTTTCACCAACCCACTTTTAACCATGTACCACCCCATCAACCCTTGCGTAAGCCCCAACACAACCAGCCCTAAGGATATTTTTTTTTCAAATGCAGATAGTTTTTTGTAAAAAAAGAAAAGGGGAATAAAAAAACATAAACCCAAAATTCGACCCAGCAGCCGGTGGGAAAATTCCATCCAAAAAATAAACTGAAATTCAGGCAATGTCATATCTGGATTTAACTGTTTGAATTCCGGGAATTGCTGATAATTTTTGAATTCTGTCATCCATTGGCCATCATTTAAAGGCGGAATAATACCTGTTAACGGTTTCCATTCCACAATAGATAAGCCCGCATGCGTTAGCCGTGTAGCCCCGCCTAACATAATCATCAGCCACAGCAAAAAGGCTGTAGCGCATAACCAAATAAGAACATGTGAAAATTTTTTAGGTTCTGTTGAATTATCTTTTGTTTTAAAAAACATAAAAAATAAAGCCTCTTTTTAACCTCATTTTAACCACCTTGGCCTTAGAATCACAAATGGAGGTAAGCTA
>CAZDVK010000010.1:0-56165 GCA_964508915.1 uncultured Verrucomicrobiales bacterium
GGCGGTGGCCATGCACGGGTTTGGGCTTTACGGTGGCCCCGACGCAGTCGGGCGGGTATTGACATATTTTTTCAGACTGACGTTTTTAAAATCCTAATCACTATAAAATTTTCTGATCATTGAGATACTTAAGCTGATCTAACACGCCCTGAAATTCTGACGAAGTTTCAAACCTTACTAATCCACCACAAGGAATACACAGTGTTAGCATATCTAAAATAGAGGAAGCATCCACTCTTTGATCATTGTAGGTTAACGATACCACGGCTTGATTCTTCTCTATAACCTCGACAACACGGCTTAAGGGGCGTGCATGAAGCCCCATGGGGTTACGAACAGTCAAAGTTAAACTAAGCAACAGGGGCAATGGCCGGCCCTAAAAAAGGCTCCGTTCGTAAAATACTGGAAGGCACATGAACGGATTGTTGCGCTGCCTCCTTTGCTTTTGCCACAGCTTCTTTAATAGGCAAATTCCTGCACGACGTAAGTTTTAAAAGCATGGGCAAACTTAAGCCAGCAATTACCTCTACGTTCGGCATACTTAGAAAAGAAATAGCTAGATTTGATGGCGTTCCCCCAAAAAGATCGGTCACTAAAATAACGCCGTCACCTGTATTGACAGATTTGATGAGATTTTCAATATAAACAGTTTGGTCAGCAAGGGTTATGTCGTTCGTATCATGAAAATTGATAGCTTTCACATAGTCTAAAGACCCCACCATATCTTGAAGAACATTTAAAAATTCTTCCCCCAAACGACCATGAGCCAAAATGATAAGACCAAACATCAGAAAAAATCCAAACGAAATGCTTGTGAAACTTTAATAGAAAATTTTAATAAAATCAATCCAACATGCCAGAAACGCTGTGTAAAAAAAGCAAATCAGCCAAAATCTACAGCAAAAGAAATGCTAAAGCGTGTCAATTCAAAAAAACACAAAACGTAGGTGCTTCAAACTTTCTGAGTTTGAAATTCCTTGTACCAGTGTACGAAACGCTTAACACCTTCTTCTAGAGACACTTTTGGATTATACCCCAATTCTTGTTTAGCCTTTTCAATACAACCCATCGTTTCTTCAACATCACCCGCCTGTAGGGGCAAATAGTTTCGAACTGCTTTAATACCGGTATTTTCTTCTATTTTTTCAATAAAAAATAGAAGGCTTTCTTTACAGCCCCGGCCCAAATTGTAAATTGGGTGAAACACCCCATATTGTTTTGGTTTAGGAAATGTATAAAGTGCGGCCAGCGTTCCATCGACAATATCATCAATATATGTGTAATCGCGCGCCATATGGCCGTTATTATAAATATCAATGGTTTGTCCACTCATAATAGCATTTGTAAATTTAAACAAAGCCATATCCGGTCGTCCCCAAGGCCCATAAACCGTAAAATACCGAAGCCCTGTAACAGGCAAATCATACAAGTGGCTATAACTTTCTGCCATTAATTCATTGGCCCGTTTCGTAGCTGCATAAAAAGAAAGTGGCGTATGCACAGGTTCATCTTCTCGGAAAGGCAGGCGTTCATTACCACCATAAACAGATGATGTACTGGCGTATACAAGGTGTTTTAAATTTGGTTCCTGCCGACATTGCTCTAAAACAACAGAAAAACCCATTAAATTGCTGTGAGAATACACCAAAGGATTTTCCAAAGAATAGCGAACCCCTGCCTGGGCTGCTAAGTGAATAACCGCATCAATGGAGCCTTCTTTTTGCCACATGGCTTGGAAAATTTTGGGCTGAGCAATATCAATTTGATGAAACGAAAAATTAGAAAACTGATGCAACAAGTCAACACGTTGATTTTTAAAAGCAACAGAATAATAAGGGTTTAGATCATCAACCCCAACCACAAACATGCCTTCTTCCAAAAGTCTTTTGGCTACATGAAAACCAATAAACCCCGCCGCCCCTGTTACCAAAATTTTTTTCATGCAAAAGTCCGTGAATGCATCAAAATTTCAAGAACCTGCCCCAATGTATCTTTCAGTTTATGACGCCCTACAACCATATCAACCATGCCGTGGTCTAACAAATATTCAGATTTTTGGAAACCGTCAGGTAACTTTTGACGAATTGTTTCTTCAATAACACGCGCGCCTGTAAAACCAATAATAGCGCCCGGCTCTGCAATGGCAATATCCCCCAGCATAGCAAACGACGCGCTAACACCCCCTGTGGTTGGATCTGTGAGAATTGTAATATAGGGCAACCCTGCCTCACGTACCTTTTCAACGGCAATCACAGTGCGTGGCATTTGCATCAATGATAAAATACCTTCTTGCATACGGGCACCACCCGATGCGGTCACAGTTATGTAGGGTGATTTTGTTTTAACAGCCAATTCAGCCCCTGTTAAAAATGCTTGCCCAGCAGCAAGCCCCATAGACCCCCCCATAAAGCCAAAATCAAAAACTGACACGACAGATGAAATTTTTTGAATGGCGCCGTAGGCAACAGCCACCGAATCATCCCGACTTGTTCTTTGACGGTATTCTTTCAACCGATCCGCATATTTTTTAGTATCTTTGAATTTGATAGGGTCTTGAATAGATTTAGGCACATCAATGTTACTAAATTGCCCCCCATCAAACAGCATGGTCAAACGCTCTTGCGCGCTTAAGCGCATATGGTGGTTACAGTGGTGACAGACTTGCAAATTTTCTTGTAAGTCACGATGAAACAACATGTGTTCACACGCACCGCACTTGGTCCATAAATTTTCTGGGACATCTGTTTTTTGAATCAGGGCCTGAATTTTAGGCTTAACAAAGTTCGTGAGCCAATTCATCAATCTTTCCTTTGAGACGATGGTACAACGTCTTGATTATTTAAAAATTCTCGTAATGATTTTCCAGCCTTAAAATGGATATGGCCTTTAACAGGCTTTTCAACAATATAACCTGTTCGTGGATTTCTAAGGATTTTCTTGCTATATTGCCGAAGCGTAAATGTTCCAAAACCGCGAATTTCCAAGCGATTACCACTTTTTAAATTACTTTCAATGAATTCAAAAAATGTATCCACAGCTTTTTCAACTTTGGCCGCAGGTAAAGTTGAGCAAACATTTCGAATATGAATCAAAAATTCTGACCGAGTCATGGCGTTACCTGCTTAAAAGGAGGGGTGGAAATCCCCCCCCTCCTTTCTTTGATATCCATTTAGCCTTCTTTTTTAGTTCCAGCCTTTTTCTTCATGGCCGCGCCTAAAATGTCGCCTAAGCTTGCGCCACTATCAGAAGAACCATATTCAGATAGAGCTTGCTTTTCTTCATCAATTTCCAAAGCCTTAATTGATAAAGCAACCTTACGAGATGCTTTGTCTACTAAGGAAATTTTGGCATCAATTTTTTCGCCTACAGCAAAACGTTCAGGCCTTTGTTCTGAACGGTCTCTAGATAGGTCAATTTTTTTGATAAAGCCTGGAAGACCATTGGACAGTGTCACTTCCAGTCCTTTGTCACTAATCTGAGAAATCGTACAGGTGACAATATCGCCCTTCTTCGTTTGATCAAATGAATCACCCATCACATCTTCAGACAACTGTTTAACACCTAGGCTAATACGTTCTTTTTCTGGATCTACATCCAATACCTTAACCTGAATGCCTTGGCCCTTCGTATAGGCGCTGATAGCTTCTTCACCAGATTTATCCCAAGAAAGATCAGATAAGTGAATCATACCGTCTAATTCATCATTAACGCCCACAAACAAACCAAATTCTGTAATGTTTTTGATAGTACCATCAATAACACTTCCGGTTGGATGTTGTTCCACAAACCTTTGCCATG
This sequence comes from uncultured Verrucomicrobiales bacterium, assembly GCA_964508915.1. Classification (GTDB taxonomy): domain Bacteria; phylum Pseudomonadota; class Alphaproteobacteria; order Paracaedibacterales; family CAIULA01; genus CAZDVK01. The sequence goes on from CAZDVK010000010.1 coordinate 3,799, forward strand.
GGTTTTCTTGGCACTGTTTTAGACCCAGGCTAATACGACGTTTTGTCATATCAACTTCTAAAACAACAACTTCAAGCTCTTGGCCTAAAGTTACAATTTTGCTGGGGTGAATATTTTTCTTTGTCCAGCTCATCTCTGTTACATAAATCAAGCCTTCAACATTACCATCTAGTTGGACAAACGCCCCGTAGTCAGCAATATTTGTCACTGTCCCTTTATGGCGTGTACCAACAACAAATTTTTCTTCAACACCCTTCCATGGGTCAGCTTCAAGTTGCTTCATACCCAATGAAATACGTTGTGTATCTTTATTGAAACGAATCACTTGAACCTGGATACTGTCACCTAAATTCAGCATATCGCTTGGGTGGTTAATGCGACGCCATGAAATATCTGTTACGTGAAGCAAACCATCCACGCCACCTAAATCAATAAATGCACCATAATCCGTAATGTTTTTAACAATACCTGTTAATACCTGGCCTTCGGACAACTGTGATACAAGCTCGGATCTTGCCTCTGCACGACTTTCTTCCAAAACAGAACGACGAGATACAACGATATTGCTACGCGCTTTGTCCATTTTCAAAATTTTGAATGGCTGAACAATGTTCATAAGCGGGCTAATGTCACGCACAGGGCGAATATCAACCTGGCTTCCTGGCAAGAAGGCAACGGCGCCATTTAAGTCAACAGCAAAACCACCTTTCACTTTTCCAAACACAACACCGTTTACCAAAACGCCTGTCTCAGCAGCTTTTTCAAGTTCATACCAAGCAGCTTCACGACGGGCTTTTTCAACGCTTAGAACAGCTTCGCCATGACGATCTTCCATCCGTTCAACGAACACATCGATAACATCACCAACACGAGGTTCTTCATTTAAACCACGATTTGTAAGCTCCTTAAGTGAAACGCGGCCTTCAGATTTTAAACCAACGTCAATAACAGCCATATCATTACGAATAGCAACAATAGTTCCCTTAATAACACGACCATCAAAACGATGACCGTCATTCATCGTGCTTTCTAAAAGGCTAGCAAAACATTCTTTTTCTTGAGTTTGAGTTTTCGGTGACATGTGAATCCTTAAAAAATGACGCTTTGGGCTTTTTGTCGTAAGCTCAAAACGGGTTAGGGGTTGATAAAATACTACAGGATGGAATATTACCCTAGGCAAAGACCATCTTCAACGTTTTTTTACTTAAGCAGGCAGAGTTCTTGTTTTTTCAAAAGCAATTGTTCCAAAAACAAAGCTAAGAATAGTAATACCGCCCAAAATAATAAACCCATTCCACCACGGTGCCTCCGCGTACCATATTTCTGAAACAATTAAAAAACTGGGCACACACAAAGGAAAAACTAAAAGCGTCAGCGTGACTTCGCCAATTAAAGCGTCGTACATATGTCGGCTAAAACTAAGATAACTTACCAATAAAATACTTTGAAGGCACAGAAAGAATAAACTAACTGCTTTTATAGCCCCCCAGGAAACCCAGATAGTCAAGCACAGGAAAAAAATAATAAGGGAAAATGACAGGATTTTAGACCATAGATAAGAAACACTTGAAACGCTTTGACTTAAAAGCCAGTCGAAAGTGCCATCTTTGATGTCACGACTTATTTCTTCATCGAAAGAAAAAATAGCCGACAACATCATAAAAAAGCCCAACAGAGGGCCTATTACAAATGTTTCAATAGAACTATTTCCAAGACATAGAAATTCCAGCAAAAAAATAAAAAAAACAACCAAAAATGGCAACCGAACCCACAATTCCCAAGAGGGGCAGAGATGCCAAATCATCAAAAAAATTAACCTGAAACGGCTGGAAAAAGACAAATTTAAAATTTTTTTAAATTTTTTAGAAGTGAATTATGTAAAAAACTATTGACCAACGCAAGTACTTTTATTAAAAGAGGGGATGTATTTGGTAGTTGTACCAAGTAATAACATTTTTTGGAGTTTACACATGAATAAAGTTATTTTCGCATTGGCAGCTTTCTTGGCTGCTGCTGTTTTCCCAGCTGTTGCCACTACTACTGAAGCTGGCACAAAAGAAGAAGCTACTTCTAAAGAAGCCGCTGAAGCTGGTTCAAAAGAAGCTGCTGCTGAAGCTGGTTCAAAAGAAGAAGGCAAGAAATAATAGTTTTTTGTTTCTTCGCACAAGCGGGCTTTTTTTAAGGCCCGTTTTTTTATGCCCAAAAAAACGTTAAAGCCGATTCAGGCGCTTTGTGTTTTTTTAAAAAATAAGTCTTCTAATCTTTGACGCGCCAATGGAATGGGTTTATCTGGAAACAGATGGCGCTGCATAAAATAACGCGTAACACGCAACCCCTCTAACACATCATCATAACTATAATTTGCGCCGGGTGTTTTCAAAATAGAAGGAAACGCCAATAGTTTATCCAAATAAGGTTGGGCTATGTGCCTACATACGGCATGACCGCTTTTGGGTGAAATGTGGGTTAAATCTTCCTTAACATGAGTAACGGCACAGTGCGTTAGAGTTAAACCAAAACCAAGTAGCTTCAGCAAGCACAGCTCAAACAAAATATAATCTTGTTCAAAGAATTTATTCGTAGGCATTTTTTCAAAAAAATACTGCAACAAGCAATATAATTCGGGGTATTCAGCCCGTGCTGGTAATGATTGCTCTAGAATGGCACATATAGAACTAAGGGCTGTTAAACGCGTAAAATCGCGCATAATAAAGCTGCTAGTGCTGAATTCTGCCTCAAGTTGGAAACGGCCAAGGTGGTCCTCCAGCCGTGCATTCCATGCAGCACTCACAAAAGTTCCTGGCTGTACAATAGTTTCTTTTTGTTTGGGGGATACTACACCGCCCCAAACACCATACTGCTTTGTAAAAACCTGAACAACAAAGCTTTTTTCACCTAAGGGGCGACTGCCCAGAACAATTCCTTTATCCTGCCATTTCATGATTTATTTTTCGTTTTCTGAGTATAAAAAACCCAAATGACAAAGGTTGCCTGCATAAAAGCATAAATAAGTGCAAATTGGACAAAGGTTAAAACACCGTGGTGACATAGCTGCGTTAAACAGCCCATCATAAATGCACTCATAAAATAAAGGCCACTTACAAAAGGGTGCGAATAACCGCAGTCGTTTAGAATATGAATAAGATGGTCACGATGGGCCTCGGCTAAATTGCACCCCCTCATAGCGCGTCGAAATAAGGTAAATGCAACATCAAACCATAAAAAACTTAAAGGTGTTAAGGTAAAAATAAAGGCCTTATGAACCCAGGCATGCTGAGCATAATACACAGGATAGTAGTTTTGGGATAATAACGCCAAAAAAGCGCATGTAAGGCCCAAAAAGGTGCTACCGACATCCCCCATAAAAACCTTCGCTTTGGGAAAATTATAAATCAGAAAACCCAGTAAAGCAGATGATAAAAGGATATTGACGTAAATAATATTTGGGCTGCCTGAAATAAGCAAAAAACTATTAAAAACCAAACACAACAGAACCGACCCAGCTAATAATCCATTTAAACCATCAATAAAATTAGCCGCATTAATAAGCGATATAATAGCGAAGAAGCTGATTAAGCAAGCAAAACCATAGGGGACAGGAAGACCTGGAAACTGAATTGTAAAACCCGACCATACTATCAAAAGCGCACAAATACAGTGAACAGCTAATCGATAGCGATGGCTAAGCGTTTTCCAATCATCCCAAAAACTAACACCCCCCAGCAAAAGAACACAGACCCCATAAATACCAATAGGCCTGTAAAATAGGCGTAAGGTAGGGTCTGTAAAGGAAAAAACAATCAGGGCAAAAAAACCAATTAAAAAAGCAACAATAAAACCAACCCCCCCGGCAGAAGGTGTTGGAATAGAATGAGACGACCGCTGAAGTGGATGCGCTGTGATAGACAGCTGAATCATGAATTTTGTGACAATCATAGAAATAGCCAAAATCAACACAGGTAAGTAAAAAAAATGGCTATGAAAAATATGCAAAATCATAAAAACCTGTGGCTGGGGAACCTGGATTCGAACCAGGGCTGCCCGGTCCAGAGCCGGGAGTTCTACCGCTAAACTATCCCCCAAAATGGGTTAAAGTGCAAACTAATGCAGGGTTCACTATACAGCCCTTAAGTTTCTGATAAAAGTTTTTTTTTAGTAGCGCTGATTCAACAGTTCAGGAACCTTACCACGACGAAAAGGGATCTACAAAATAAGAACCATCCTCACCTCCAGAAGTTCCATCACCTGAAGATGATGGCTTAGATTGGAGAGAGGGTTCTCTTGTCGCACCAAGACCTCTGAAATAGGCCACCACTTCTAGCGAATAAATTTTATTTTGCAGCCCATCAAGACCCCTTCTGCCCTTAAGAATTTGACGAATTTTTTTATATGCGGTTAATTGCTCCTCTGCATTATAAGTGTTTGAAAGGGTCTGATAATTGGCAAAGCATATGGCTCGCGTAACTTCAAGATACAAAGCTCTTCTATCCTTACCTTTGCAATCTATAGTGAGTATCCCCTCGAAACTAATAAGTTGAGCGTCAAGCGTTGCTTCGCCTTTGCCAGCACATCCATGACGTGCTGTTTTTTTAGCAGGAGGGCTTTGAGGAACTGGACTATCATCATCACTTTCATCAGAATCATCTTCAGATTCTTCATCAGAATCTTCGTCACCACTTCCACCAGAATCTGTTCCTTCAGCGGTTAAACTGGCAGATCCTTTATTCTCCAAAAAAACCCTATAAAGGTCTGGGTATGCCAATTTATTTTCCTCAGAATATTCCTTGCTTGCCATACACTCGCAAAAAATTTCGAAGCATCTTCTATCTAACTCGCTCAGAGTTAAAGACTCAAAAGAACCATTTTCCAAACCTCTTAATAAGCTTTTTAGTGCATTTCCAGCACCCACTAAGTAGGCTCCACGCTCTGTTCTAAAATTTATTTTGTAATCTCTCCAAAAAACCTCGATTTGCTCTTTATAAGTTCCACAAGATGCCACCGCAGCTGAAACTGCTGTTTTTTCCTTTCCCTCCACCATTGACGCTTTTCGTTTTTTTGAGGAGTTTGAAGCTGCAGGAGGTAGTGCAACAACAGGAGTAGGAACTGCTGCAAAATCAGGTACAACAAAATCATCAAAATTATCTCGACAAAGTTCAAAATAAATTAACGGATACTCTTCTTGAATGCCTGCCACTAAAATGTAGGACGAAAGTGTGTCACTGGATACAGAACAATCAGATGGCTTCGGTAAACGGCGATCAACAAGATAGCCCAAAAACTCGGCTATGGGCTCTGAAAACTCGCGATGTGCCTCTTTAAATCTTTGAACCTCTTGAGATAAAGGTGATTTTTTAATAGTCTCCTCACGCTTATAAGAATCATACTCACCCATGCCTGCCAAAAAAGCAGATACAACCGGGGGAAAAGCAAACGATCCTGTCCTAATTTCTCGGCCAGCTCGTCTCCAATATTTTCCATAAACACCGCGAGGGGGTGTTGGATTTCCTTGAATTGATCGTAATACCGCAGAGCTAGATGGAGAATTAACCGAAACAGGCTCCATCAGTTTTCCAAAAATAAGGGGATATGTTGCTGTCAGATCCTTTGATGAAAAATCGCCATACAGTTCGTCTCTACATAGCTGATAGTTTTCTGGTTTCTTCAGACGATAATCTGCCAAACAATTTAAAAATTCATCTTTAGAGGCAGCAAGCTCGTTTTGTTCTTCTTTAAATCTTTGAACCTCTTGATACAAAGGGTTTTCTTTGATGTACCTATCCTCTTGAAAATGATGAAAAGACGACATCCCCGCCATAAAATCTGAAAGCCCTGGCGGGAAAACTGGTTGTGTTGCGTCAAGTTCCCTTTGCACCCTTGGCCAATCTTTTTTATGCCGTTGATCCGGGGGTAATAAACTTTCTAAATCTTTGGAAAAAACATCCGTTGAGATAACCACAAAAAAGAAAAATATTACTTCAAAAACGTAAATACACCTTCGCATATTCATCTTCACAAGGCCCCTTTCTTTCCAAAATCCCATTAAACTTAAGAAAAATTCGTAGCACGCTTATTAATGGTAGTGTGCTTTGAGTGAGTTTGTCCCATAAAAAAAATCTTAAATTTTTTTGTTTTATAATCTGACCCGTAAATGCCACCCCACAATAATTATTTCAAGGCTATTTCAAACCTGCTATGGTGGGAAAAATTTGAACAATCGAAAGGTTTTTCCATGCATATTCTTCCACCTTTACCTTATTCTATAGCAGCCCTTGAACCCCATATTTCTGCTAAAACTTTGGAATTTCATCATGGAAAACACCACCAAGCTTACGTCACAAACTTAAACAATCTTATTCCGGGCACAGCCTTTGAAAGTTTGAATTTAGAGGATGTTATTTCCAAATCTGCTAACGCTTCTGAACATGCCGCCATTTTCAATAATGCGGCCCAAGTTTGGAACCACACATTTTTCTGGAACAGCATGAAACCACAAGGTGGTGGCAAGCCGTCTGGCCTTTTGCTTAAGAAAATTGAAGAAGACTTTGGCAGTTACGAAGATTTTTTTAATATATTTAAGCAAACAACAATTTCTCAATTCGGAAGTGGTTGGGGCTGGCTGGTTGCAGATGCGTCCAAACGTCTAAGCGTTATGAAAACAGCCAATGCTTATGTGCCATTCACAGAGGGGCTAACCCCCCTGCTTACCTGTGATGTTTGGGAACATGCGTACTATTTAGATTATCAAAATCGTCGTCCAGATTACGTGGATACCTTCTTGACGCACTTGGTCAATTGGGATTTTGCAGAAGAAAATTTTTCAAAATAATATCTCCTATTTTGATTGAATATTGTGCGCGTTTTTGCACAAAGGGTCCATAGCTTGAGGTTTTTTATTTCTCAAATAGAATATACAATAATGTAGCAAGGGCTAGGCTTTTAGGCATTGTTTATGACTTCTTTAAAAAATACTCTTTCTAACCTTTCCCCAAGCTATCGCCCTTTTGTGGTTAAAAATTTATTCGAACAACACAAAAAAACCATCGTTTTTGTTGCTGATTGTGAAGAAGATGCCATAACAGTTTATCAACAGCTCCTTTTTTTATGTCCGCAGATACCCTGCCTTTTTTTCCCGAGCTGGGACTGTTTGCCCTACGATCGTGTTAGCCCCAGCAACGAATGCATGACACAGCGATTAAGTGTTTTATGGCAACTGACACAACAAACGAAGCCCTTTATTTTTGTCACCTCTATTCAGGCGCTGCTTCAAAAAGTTCCACCTATTTCATTAATTCAAGAAACCCAAAAAACCATTCACGTGGGTGATTCCTTAAACCGTTCTGAATTTCTAGATTTTCTAGCCAAACAGGGTTTTAGGCGCCAAGAAACCGTTTACGAAGCGGGTGAATTTGCCGTTCGGGGTAGCCTTTTAGACATCTTTCCAACGAATATATCCACCCCTGTTCGGCTTGATTTTTTTGGAGACACCCTTGAAGCCATTCGAACATTTGATGCGTTGACACAAACCACCCAAAATTCCATTCAGTCATTTAATTTGGGCCCTGTTCGTGAGGTTTTACTGACCCCAGATTCTATTAATAATTTTAAATCTACTTATCAAAAAAGCTTTCCGCCTAACAACCATGGCGTTTATGATGACCCGCTTTATTTGGCTGTAACACAAGGGCTAGAATACGCAGGTGCGGAACATTGGTTGCCATTTTTTTACACAAACCTCAATTGGGTTTTAGACTATATAGGCCCTGATGCTGTTCTGACTTATGATGCCAAGGTCAATGGTGCCATGACCGAACATCTAAAAAGTATTCAAGACTACTATATGGCACGGGTGAATCCCATTATCGCAAGCACTACATACCACCCCATCTCGCCAGAGCTTTTGTATGGCCAAGAACAGCAATGGCACCAGTGGTTAGATAATCATAGGAATTATTGTTTCACACCTTTTAACGTTCCTGATTCAAAAAATCAAACGGTAACAGATATTCAAGTTCAGCCTGCACCTGATTTATCAGCGCAACGGCAAAAAGAAGGGGATGCATTTTTTGAAGCATTAGCACAAACACTTCAAGAACAAAGTAGAGAAAATCGTCGCGTTATTATAATCAGCGACACGCTGGGTTCTCAAAAGCGGCTGGAAGGTATTTTGACAGATTATAACCTTGACCTTCAGCCGTCAGATTCATGGCCTTTTAAAGCGCCATTGGGTATTTATTCGCTTGTTGCCCCTTTTGATACTGGATTCGTTTCTGAAACAGATTATGTTCTGACAGAACAAGACATTTTAGGGTACAGATTAACGCGCCCCCAACGCAAACGCAGTAAATCTTCTGTTTTTCAAGATGCCAGTGACTTATCAACCGGTGACCTAATTGTTCATCGCGATCATGGTATTGGCCGTTATTTAGGTCTTGAAACAGTGACGATCAATAGCAACGCCCATGATTGTTTGGTATTGCTGTACGCGGATGACAATAAGTTATTTTTACCTGTTGAAAATATTGATGCCATTAGCCGTTATGGCAGTGATTCGTCTTTAGCACAATTAGATCGATTGGGGTCCAATGCTTGGCATCATCGAAAAGATAAAGTTAAAAAACGAATTCGGATCATTGCTGATTATTTATTGAAAGTCGCAGCAGAACGGGCCCTTCATAAGGCCCCTGCCCTAGAACGTATTGATACGCATTACGATAGTTTTTGCGCTGGTTTTCCTTATACCGAAACAGAAGATCAGCAAACCGCCATTGATGACACCTTGGCAGATATGGCATCAGGACGGCCCATGGATCGCCTGGTTTGTGGCGATGTTGGGTTTGGAAAAACGGAGGTTGCTTTACGAGCAGCTTATATTGCCGCATCTCATGGCAAGCAGGTGGCTGTTGTTGTGCCAACCACCCTGTTATGCCGTCAACATTTTCAGAATTTCACCAAACGGTTCCAAGGAACACCTTTCAAAGTAGCCCAACTATCCAGGCTTGTTAGAAGCCCTGACCGGGTACGTGCTGACCTGGCTTCTGGAAATATTCGCATCATTATCGCAACCCATACAATTTTATCAGAAAAAACAAAATTTCATGATTTAGGGCTGTTAATTGTGGATGAAGAACAACATTTTGGTGTGAAACAAAAAGAAAGCCTTAAAAAACTAAAAGCGGATGTGCATGTTTTAACATTAACAGCTACCCCTATTCCCCGCACACTTCAACTAGCCCTTGGCGGTGTTCGTGAACTAAGCCTAATGACCACCCCCCCTGTAGACCGCCTGGCTGTTCGAACATTTATTACGCCCTTTGACCCCGTTGTTATTCGAGAAGCCATTTTGCGTGAATACCACCGTGGCGGACAAATTTTTTATGTATGTCCTTATATTGAAGATTTAGAAGATTTGTCTAACCAACTGAAAAAGTTAGTGCCTGAAATTAAATTTGCTATCGCCCATGGTCAACTTCCCACCACAGATTTAGAAAATATTGTGGGCGCCTTTTATGACCATGAATACCATTTATTGCTTAGCACGAATATTATTGAATCGGGAATTGATATTCCAACAGCCAATACCCTTATTGTGCACAATGCAGATCGTATGGGGTTGGCGCAACTTTACCAATTACGCGGGCGGGTGGGCCGGTCTAAAACACAAGCTTATGCGTACCTCACTTTTCCGCCCCACAAGGCCTTAACGGCAAATGCAGAAAAAAGGCTACATGTTATGCAAAGCCTAGACACTTTAGGGGCTGGGTTTCGGGTAGCAAGCCACGATTTAGATATTCGAGGGGCCGGTAATATTGTGGGTGAAGAACAGTCGGGCCACATTCGGGAAGTAGGTGTAGAGCTTTACCAAACATTACTGCACGAAGCCATTATGATGGCGCGCGCTAACCAAGTAAACCAAGAGGAAGGGTTTACTACAGAAGAATGGTCACCCCAAATTAATATTGGATCAGCCATTTTAATTCCAGAATTGTATGTAGCTGATTTGGGACTGCGTTTAAACTTGTACAGACGTGTTGGAACTTTAAAAACAAAAGAAGAAATAGAAGCTTTTGCCGCCGAACTTATTGACCGCTTTGGCCCCTTGCCGCAAGAGGTTAATAACTTGATAACCGTCATTGAATTGAAAACTTTGTGTCGTCGATCAGGCATTGAAAAACTAGAGGTTGGGCCCAAAGGCCTTACTTTATCATTTCGCAACAATACCTTTTCCAATCAACCAGGGCTTATGGAATACCTTCAAAAACCTGAAGTTCACAAACCTGGACCTGTCAAAATTCGACCTGATCAAAAACTGGTGTTCATGCGTCAATGGCCTAATGAAGAAGCCGTTTTACGCAATACAAAAAATATTCTAGGAAATTTAGCAGTCATTGCTGCAAAGGGTTAGGTTTTTTCTCCATATAAAAATTGATAATCTGCCGAAGCCTTTGGAAATATAAGAACTTGTCTTACCGTTAATTCCTATAGTTTTAGCTGCACATAAAGCTGTTGTACCTACTACAAAACACTCTACTAGTTCGGCTTGTACATTTTTACTTAATCGACTCTTTCGCATTCTTCTCTTATAATGTTGTTTCATGTTATCTGGGATAGCCCCTAAATATTATTTTTTTAATAACAATCGTGTTTCTGCTGTATCAGTACTTCTCAAAGATTTTTTTTTTGCTATACTCACACTGTTTTGGATCCAAATTTCAGGAAGACACATTTGGTAGAGCAATTTTTGAACAAAGAGACTTTTTTAAACGTAAACGCAAGGCAGGTATTTTCTGTTGCTTTCGTTGGCTTTTCTGAGTCTATTGGCTTAAGCATGGGACGCGCTGTTTTTTATGATAATTTCGCAGCTGTTAGCTCTAATTTTCAAAATTTTGATGCCATTTGTGTGAACGCAGATACAATTCATCGTGATTCTATTCATTCAGGAACAAATGTACCTATTTTGTTTGTGGGGTCATCTGAAAATTCTATTGAACCTTTTATTCATTTGGCTTCTGACTGGTATGTCGGGTCCATTCATAGCCCTTTTTTCAATATACGTTTAAAAAATTTTTTAAATTATCAGCAGGAAAAAAAAATTCCAAGCCACATGACAAATACGTCAAGTGTGGAACTAGCATTTATGGCTTTTTATGACAAACTAACTGGCCTTGTTAACCGCAGTTTATTCGAAGAACGTTGTCGTGAAAGTTTAGGTACATACCACAGAGCGCTTCGCCCTTTTTCTTTGTTTTTCCTGGATATGGATCAGTTTAAAAATATTAATGATCAGTTTTCTCACAAATTCGGGGACCAGCTTCTTGCAGCCATTGCCGAACGCTTGCGTCGATGTGTGCGGCGGGAAGACACAGTATCCCGTTTTGGGGGGGATGAATTTGCTTTATTGTTTCAAGATGTAGAAGATATAGAAGCCCTTCAAAATATAGCTAATCGTATTGCCAATGTTTTAAAGGCCCCCTTTATCATTCAGGAGCAAAAAATTTATATTACATGTAGCATTGGGGTTGCATCTGTTCCACAAGATGGTACCTGTTGTGAAACACTACTTCACAAGGCTGATCAAGCTATGTATAAAAGTAAAAAAAATGGTGGTTCTCAGGTTACTTTTGTGTGTAAGCCGCATGAACATATAAAACTGCCGTTTGATTTGGAAATTTGATTTTTTTTAAGGATCCTATGACAATAAGCAACGTTTTAATTTTTAGTAATGGTGAATTAATTGGCGATGGCATGATGAAGTTACCTTTCATAAGGTCACTTCCTAAGGCATTTCCAAATGCTCGGGTTACTTGGCTTGCAGGGCGTCATCCAACAATTTTTAAAACAGCCCTTTCACCCCTTGTGGAGCCATACATTCACCATGTTGTTGATCAAACTTCTTTGGGGGGAAGTTGGAAACATTGCCTCACAAATCCCTGTAAAAGGCTTGGCCTTGAACCGCGTTATGATGTGGTGATTGACACTGAAAAAAAAATTCTGACAAGTCTTGCCTTGAAACGTATTCCCCATAATTTATTTATATCTGCATCTTGTCATTGGTTTTTTTCTGACAAAAAACCTGCTCAAGATTATAAAAAGCCACTTTTGCTGCTGGATCGTTTGATGGATTTATTGTGTGTCGCAACAGGTGAACCTATTAAACCAGAATTTGATTTTGACATTCCAAAAGAATGGTTAAGTTTTGCAAACGAAATTTTGGCACCTTATTCCCATATGCCCATGGTTACTTTATCACCCGGTGCGGGTGGACGTTTTAAATGTTGGCCTTTAGAAAATTTTGTAAAATTGGCCCAACAGCTTCAAGAAAGTCAGATTCAACCTTTGTTTATTCTGGGGCCCGCTGAACTTGAATGGCAAAGTCTTATTGAAAAAGAAATTCCAAACGCTGTGTTTCCACTTCAAATAGCTACTGAAAAATTAGGGCACACGCCCCCTGTTTACGTAACCATTGCCATGGCAAAATTATGCCAAGCGAATGTGGCAAATGATGGTGGTGTTGGCCATATTGTGGCAAGTTCTAATCAACCAACTATTTCCATGTGGGGCCCAACAGAGCCGGCTAAATCAACGCCCAATGGTGAAAAAGTTCGCGTAATTCGGGCGCAAAGTTTTGGGGGGCATGACATGACAAACATTCCTGTCCATGCCATTCGCCAAGAAATCAACAGCTGCTTAAGGCAAGAAAAAGTGGCATAAAAAAAGCGGGCTATAAAAACCCGCTTTTTTATTTTTAGAGATAACTAGTAACCTTCGCGTTCTAAACGTTTACGCATCAACTTGCGATGACGGCGCACGGCTTCGGATTGTTCCCGAGCCCGCTTTTCGGAAGGCTTTTCAAAGTGTCGACGAAGCTTCATTTCACGGTAAATTCCTTCCCGTTGCATTTTCTTTTTTAATGCGCGTAAAGCTTGGTCAACGTTATTGTCACGAACAACAACTTCCACGTGTTATCTCAACTCCTTTCTAATTTTAAAAAATACCCATGTATAAACACAGATACTAACCAAGATAGATTAAAAAAATAAAAAATCAAGGTTTTATATAACGAAAGTCTTGTAATTTTGGTATAACCCGAACGTCATCGCGAACCCCGCATGGAGTGTGGCGATCCAGTATTTTTAATGGATTGCTTCGTCGCCTTAGCTCCTCGCAATGACGATAAGGTGTACTTAAACTATAGTGTTCTCGCTACAGTAAAATCAGAGTTAAGGTCATTTGCAAATTCTATTCATCGCCATCTGTTTCAAGACCTGCTTGCTGGGTAACGACCGTAGAGGCTAAAGGGGGCACGTGATAAGCAGCACTTCTTCGTCGGCGATGGAAGGGCGGTTTAACGGCTTGCATTGTTTCTTGTCCAGCAACCATAAGTGGTGTTCTGGGTGAGAAAATTGCTTCCCCATCTGCGTCATCCCCTGCATACTCCATTCCAGGAAAGGGGGCCATGGGTCTTTCGTCACCCATTCTTTCTGGGCGAGAACTTCTAGGAGTATCGCCAACGGGCCGAGAGCCTAGACCTAACAGCATGAGGGGCAGATCAACAGCCGTAGGACTTGATGTTTGAATTGAAATTTGTGGTGGGAGAGGCCCCTTACCAACTGAGGGCAGCAAAGGTGGGGGGAAAACTGTTGGCCCTTTTTTTTGAGGAACCGGTGATGATGCCGGTGTGGGAGGGACAGGAGGAGGCGCAGAGTGCTTTTCTAAAATGATGGCTGTCAGGGCATCCCGATCACCCCCTCTTTTGACTAAAAATAAAGCATCATCTTCATCCATGGCAACTAAGGGAAATTGTCTTGTCAAAATTGCTGTAAAAACGAAAATCCAAAATATGCTTCTTGTCATTCGTCCTCCTCCTCTAAGTTGGGTGTTGTACCTTGCTGACCACTTAATAGACGGGCAGTGGCAGCGACGTGTTGGGTAACTTCACTAAGCTTTAACCCTGCAAACGTTTCTGTAACATCTGAAAAACTAAAGCCACCGCCTGCTAACCCTAAAGCGGGTGGAATTGTAAGGTCTCCTTCTGTTGATGATTGTGCGGCATCTAACGAGGTTCGAATAGGTTTTAGTTTAGGTTTTCTTTCTTTTTTTCCTTTTGGTGTTTCGGTTTTTGTATCTTCAGTATCTTCGGACGCACGAACAGCCATACCACCTGGGGTTCCTGCAGAAGGTGATGTGGCAACCATAAATTCTGCCTTTGGTATAACTAAAGGAACTGGTAATCCTGGTGATGGCACAGGTTTTTGAACAAGGTTTTCTACGGGTTTTTCTGTTGCCCATGGTACAGGGCTTGGTGATCTGCAATCAATAAATTCGGAGGGATCAAATGATCCCAAATCTCCCCAATCTTCCGAACCCGTGGGGCTTGAAAGTTCTCTTGTTGAGTCTACCCCTGCGCCTGGTGGACTAATAAAAGGAGGACTAAAAAAAGGTGGCCTAAAATTCCATGCAAAGTCGGAAGGTGGTGGTGCACAGAACCCTGAACCATATTGAGCTTGATAGTCATTCTCGTCGCCAAACCCAACAGGTCGCTGCCTTTTGTTCTCTCTGCCTGATGAAAATGTGTGTGGCCCCCTTTTTTGACCAAAAGGGTTTTCAGCGTCTGCATCTGCAGAAAATACATTCTGAAAAAAAAGTGCGTACACAATGATGCTAAAAAATAATGTTTTATTAGGGTGCATAAAAAAGCTCTTTTTATATCTTTATTTCATTTAAAATTTTAAAAAATCTATATCATTTGTTTCTAACAAAATTCAACATCTTAAAATTCTGGCGCGCTGTCTGAATCATCTGTTTCGTGAGATGAATTTTCAGGATCTGGTGCAGGCATGTTGATATAGCCATCATCCAAGGGTGAGCCCTTGTTTTCCTCAATCAACTGTAAAAAGTCTGAAGAACTCTTGCTGCCTTTTAATAGAACACCTTCTTGTTTTACAAATTCTTTCCAGTTTGGAAAAAATTTTTGTACAAGCTCCCTCCAGGGCACATTTTTATTATTAAAAACAGTGATTCCACCCATAATTAAGTTAGCGTTAAATGCTGACTGATAACGATGACGAGGTGGTTTACCAGATGGTTCTTTTAAAGATGCCACAGATTTGGGGGATGCATCCTCTCCAGCTATTGGGGTGGCTAATGTTATCCCCTTTGAAAGTAATCTTGGTGATTGATACTCAGGTCCTGCTATATTCATAGCAGCTGCTTGTGCAACGCAAAAACACAAAGATACAAATATCTTTGCTCTTTTTTTCATCTTTTCTACTTTCTGTTTTTCTATCTGTTTTGTTTCAAACGTTCTTCTACCAAGTTGACTATATGGTCCACAATATTTTCGTTTTGCAAGCGATGATGGGCGTTGCCATCTATATAAATCTGGTGGGTATTCTGACCGCCCCCTGTTAAGCCAATATGGGTACTTTTGGCCTCGCCCGGTCCATTCACGACACAGCCAATAATGGAAACAGTTAGGGGGTCTGCAATATGACCCAGGCGGGCTTCTAACTTTTCAACCGTTTCAATAACGGGGAACTGCTGCCGTGCACAGGATGGGCATGAAATGATGTTAATACCCCGGTGACGTAACCCTAAAGATTTCAAAATATCAAATCCAACTTTAATTTCTTCTTCAGGTTCAGCGGATAAAGAAATGCGAATTGTATCACCAATGCCTTGCATCAATAAGTGACCAATACCAATAGATGACTTAACCGTTCCGGTGCGTAAAGCCCCAGCTTCAGTAATACCTAAATGAAGGGGGTAATCGCATTGGTCAGCCAGTTGCTTATAAGCCGTGATAGCCATCATAACATCTGATGCTTTTACACTAATTTTGAAATTTAGAAAATCATGATCTTCTAAAATTTTGGCATGATTAAGGGCGCTTTCCACCATGGCTTCAGGGCAGGGTTCCCCATATTTTTCTTGCAAATATTTTTCAAGGCTACCGCCATTGACGCCAATGCGCATAGAACAGTTATGGTCTTTGGCGGCTTGCACCACTTCGCGCACCCGGTCATGTGACCCTATATTCCCTGGGTTAATGCGCAAACAAGCAGCCCCAGCTTTGGCGGCTTCAATGGCCCGTTTATAGTGAAAATGAATATCGGCAACAATGGGTACTTTGACGTTTTTCACAATTTCTGGTAAAGCGGCTGTTGATTCTTCATCAGGGCAGGAAACACGCACAATATCAGCACCTACAGCTTCAAGCCGTTTGATTTGGTCAATGGTTGCCTTGGCATCTTTGGTTAGCGTATTTGTCATGGACTGAACAGCAATAGGGGCATCTCCCCCAACAGGAACCATTCCTACATAAATCTTACGGGATTTTCGCCGTTGAATTGCCTTATAAGGCCGCAAGTCATGAGACATGATTTATTTTTCCTTTAATAAACCATCTTGAATGGTTATGGTTCTTGTCATTTTATTGGCCAAGGCCAAATCATGGGTGGCAACAAGGGCTGATAGTTTTGTTTCTTTGACCAGGGACAGTAGTTCATCAAATACTTTTTGTGCTGTGTCTTGATCAAGGTTACCAGTGGGTTCATCAGCTAGAATAAGGCTGGGGCTGTTCATTAAGGCGCGTGCCATAGCCACCCGCTGTTGTTCACCCCCCGATAATTGTTTCGGTTTATGGTTTAAACGGTGTGACAGGCCCAACCGTTCCAATAAAGTTGTGGCATCTAAAATAGCCTTTTTCTTAGGGGTGCCGGCAATAAAACCTGGCATCATGACATTTTCAAGGGCTGTGAATTCTGGCAATAAGTGGTGGAATTGATAGACAAACCCTAAGGTTTTTCGGCGTGTTAAGGTACGTTCTTGTTCGGATAATGTTGAACAATCTTGATTATTCACCCAGATATGCCCGTCTGATGGACGCTCTAAAAGCCCTGCAATTTGAAGCAACGTTGTTTTTCCAGAACCGCTTGCGCCAACTAAAGCGACTACTTCACCAGGGTTAATTTCTAAATCTGCGCCTTTTAAAATATGAAGAGATTCCTGCCCTTGATAGTATGTATGGTGAATCTTTTGAAGTTTAAGAACCGACATGATCTGTTTTAAAAGGAAAGAAACTAACAGGATACTATTGAATTGGCAGCATTTAGGCAAGAAATTTAGCGGCAAATTGTTAAAACTTTTTGAATTTCATAAGGATCTGCCTTGAAATAGTTTTTTTAGATAAAGAACCGATTAGGTTTTAGATGTTTACAAACACCAACTAAAAAAACAAGGGAGCGCCCAATACCCGCCCGACTGCGTCGGGGCCACCGTAAAGCCCAAACCCGTGCTTGGCCACCGCCTCCTCCACCGCAAAACGCACAATCCTTTTGTCCCTTGCTGAAACTCATTAAAAACAAGTCACGCAATAGGTTCTGCTTGAAAAATCAAACAGTAACAGGTACAAATCTAACGTCTAGAACGCTTGAACACATACCTCACAAAAGCTCTTGAGGACCTAAGAGAGATTCACTAAGTTAAACCTCAACAAACCCGGCTGTACGTCCACAGCTCGCACTTAAAGCTGTGACCACCACATGTGTCCTCAACTTTCTTATAACACAGGAAAAGTTAAGAAATGGTTGATGGAAAATTTGATCCAATGAACAAATTTTTGGAGGTTCTTTTTTTCCAAATCCTTAATATCGAAATTGCCCCACCCAAAACCATTAAAAAACCGCCAATCCACAGCAAGTTAATCCAGGGTTTGTAAGATATTTTGATAAATATTTGCCCCTGATCATCAGTTGCACAAACGGCATAAAGCTGAGACAACGAATCATTCAACAAGCTTGTTTCATGGTGATATGCGTTTTGAAGTTTGTGAAATCGTATCTCAGGCGTCAGAACCCCTTTTTTATTTGAACCTTTTTTAACAAAAATTGTTATTTTTTGGCTTTCATAATAAGGTGCTGTGACAGGTTGATTTTTTTCAGCAACGAAGCTGTAACCGGCCACATCTGCATTTTTTTGCATTAAGGGAAACGTTACTGTTTCTTCCATATAGGTGCTTAAAATAGCCCCCATAAGCAGCACACCCAAACCCCCATGGGCTAAATCACGGGCATAGTGAATTTTTCCTTTTTTCCCATATAAACAACTGACAATAAAAAGTGCTGCTGATAGGCCAAAACCCATCGTTGCCAAAAGATCAGAGGATGGCTTTAAAGAAAACCAAAGCATTCCCAATACAGCAATTAATACAACAACTAAAATGCCAGGGTCTTGCTTCATAACCGCAACGTTTTTTAAAAATGGAACAAAAAGCATGAAAAGCAAAATGGGCATAGAAAAGGGTAGAAATGTTTTTTGAAAATAATCTGGCCCCAACGTGATAGACATGTTGAAAACTGAACAAATGAGGGGGGTCACAATAGAAAATAATAAGATAAAAACACCAATTCCCATAAAACCCGCGAACCCTTCAAATAAAAAAAGCCTGGGTGTTTTGGCAGGCTTTGGCACAGAAATATAGCGGTGTCTAAGCACAAAAATAACAGCACTGGCAGTTGTCACCATGAATATAAGGGCACCCAGTAAAAGCCCACGACTTTCATCCACAGCAAAACTGTGAACAGATGTTAAAATACCAGACCGCACAAAAAATAACATGATTAAGCATAATACAAACGTCAAAAGGCCAAGACCCATAGAAATTTTGCCCAAAGATTTTTCCCGCAACGTATGCAGTAATGCTGTAAGCGTTAGCCAAGGCATAAGCCCCAGGTTTTCTACTGGGTCCCAAAACCAAAAGCCACCCCACCCCAGTTCATAGTAGGCCCAAAAACTGCCTAACAATAACCCCGTGGTTAAAAAAATCCATGCATTCAGAACCCATACGTATGTGTTTTTTGAAAGATTTGTTTTTTGAATCAGTGCTTCAAAGCTGAAAGCAAAAGGAACAGAACACCCAACCAGTCCGCAGTACAAAAAGGGCGGGTGGAATAGTAAAGAAACATCTTGCAAAGCTGGATTTAAATCAAGACCGTTTAAAGGTTTGGTTTCCATAACTTCAAAAGGGTTGCAGGCTAAAATAAGCAGAAATATAAAGCTGCTTTGTATAACCCCCATAACTAATATAGAGATTTCGCCATTCTTTTGATGCATGACCAAAAGGGTATATGCGCTTAATAGCCAAACCCATAATAGGAAGGAACCTTCATGATTTCCCCAAACACCAGAAATCTTATAAAACAGGGGTTCTGCAACGTTCGAATTCAGGGCCACATTTACATAGGAAAAATCAGAAACAATGTGGGCATAAAAAAGCAAACTGAACGAACACGTTAATAAAGTGAAAGACGAAACCCACCAAAGATGACGCTTTTGGTTATGAAATATGCCAATAGTATTGAAAAGGAACACAAGCCAAATAAAAAGCTGACCTATATAAGCCGTTGATAAATTCACCCACGCCATACAGATTGTTCTTTCAGTTTGTCAGCAACATCTTTTGGCATATAGCGTTCATCATGTTTTGCTAAAATCTGGCGCGCTTGAAACAAATTATCATCCCCCTTAAAGAACCCAAGGGCGACAACACCTTGATTTTCTTTGAATAAATCTGGTGGAACCCCTTCATAAATAACGGAAACTGTATGGGTGCCATCTGTTACCTGAAAACGAACAGTCATACCTTGTTTTGATAAACTTCCAGCTAAAACCTGGCCGCCTAACCTTAGGTTTTTACGTGTTTTTAAAGAAGGGTTTTTTTGGATATCTGTTGGGGTGACGAAAAACACAATGTTTTCCCGCATGGCCCCTAAAACAATCAGCGTAATGCCCACACAGGTCAAAAAAATAAGACTCAGCTTTTTGAAACGGTGGTTCATGGGGCAGCTTTCAAAATAAAAAAAGATAGCAAGTTCTATCAAGCCACTTCGTTTTAGGAATTTTGCCGCGATAATTGCCGATAAGAACGAATGCTAAATGGAATCAGTAATAAATAAGATCCACCAATAACAGCCAACGTTAGCCATAAATGGCTGTACAAACAAATGGCTGTAATAACAACCAATAAAATAAGGGGAACAACAAATTTATGGGGAATTGTTATTTTCTTTAGGGAATAAGTGGGAACGCGGCTAATCATCAAACTTCCTGTTACCAACATAACGCCTGCGTAGAAACCTGGTGCTTTAAAGATAGGCCAGCGGCAGCATTGCTGTAAAATAATGGGCATTAACCCTAAAAAAGCAGCAGCCGGGGCTGGAACCCCCACAAAAAAACCTTGGGCCCAGCTGGGGGCATTTCCTTCAATGCTAATGGTGTTAAAACGTGCCAGTCGTAACGCCATACAAACAGCAAAGAACAAACAAAAGCCCCACCCAAATTCACCCCATTGATTCATGCCTGAAAGGTATAAAACAACCGCAGGTGATACACCAAAGCTAATGAAATCTGAAAATGAATCCAGTTCAGCGCCAAAACGGCTTGAACTGCCTAAAAAACGTGCCAATCGGCCATCCATGGCATCTAAAAACCCAGCAAACAAAACAGCAATAACAGCAAGATCCCATTTTTGAAGCAGGCCCATCCGAATGGCTGTCATGCCGCTACATAACGCCAGTAATGTTGTGATGTTCGGCAGAATAGAAGCTAAAGAAAAATTCTTTTTTTTTAAGTGTTCAGGAAACCGGGGCCGAAAGCGCCGCCGTCTTGAGCCATCGGTTAATGGGTGTTCTTTTCTGTTTTTCAACATTAAATGGATCTTCCTGTTGGGGCGTCAGAATTATTGATCATATCCCCTAAAACAGTTTCGCCGGCAATGGTTCGTTGCCCCACGGCAACACGGGCATGAACGCCTTTAGGTAAATAAATATCCATACGGCTTCCAAAACGAATTAGCCCGTATACATGACCTTTTGAAACAAGATCACCTTCGTCAATATCGCACCGAATACGTCGGGCAATTAGGCCCGCAATTTGAACAAAAGCCATATCTTTTTTAGGGTCATCATCCAATGAAATCACAACAGTGTTGCGTTCATTTAAATCGCTGGCTTTATCAAAACTGGCATTTAAAAACTGACCTTCGTGGTAAACAACTTTACGCACAGTGCCAGAGGCAGGAACACGGTTGACGTGGACATCAAACACATTCAAAAAAATGCTAATACGCGTTCTAGGGTCAGTTCCCATATCTAGGGCTTCTGGAGGGGGAACCTGATGAACCCCAACTACTTTTCCATCAGCAGGGCTAACAATAAGGCCTTTATCTTGGGGAACAACGCGTTTTGGGTTTCGAAAAAAGTAGAAACACCAAGCGGTTAATATGCCAGTACACCAGCCTAAGGTTTCGGAAAACTGAAAAAATATTAAAGAAACAGCTGCAAAAATACTAACAAAACGCCAGCCTTCAGGGTGGATAGAATGAATTAGGAACAACATCGCGCCGTTAATCGCTTTTAGTAATCTTAAATGACATACTAATCAAAAAGACGAAAAAGAAGAAGCGCGAATATGGATTTAATACCATTTTTCGCGCTTTTTAAACTATTTATGATCTGTTTTTTGTGGCTCCAAGGATGTTAAAACATCTTTGATACCGGCTTTTTGGGTGTGTGCAACGTCTGCGGCATGTGCTGTTTCGCCTCCGTGGCCTCCACCAACTGTAAAGTTTAATTCCTGAAGAACATGACCCTGTTCATCTTGAACGGCAACAGTCCAGTTACCTGGCAATGCTTTAACACTGGCCCAAGTTCTAAACCGGTTAGACGCCTTAACATCAAGTTTTTTTGAATAATAGTCATGACCATCACGTTTCCAGTGAACTGTGATAGAACCGCCTTCATGAGTACTCAAATCCAAAAAAGTAAACACGTGGTGATCAGCTGAATCGAAAGCTGTTTTTACATTTTGGGGTTCTTTATTTTGAACACCGGTTCCCAGAACAAAACGGTTTATGTGAAAATGGTGATTTGTTGCAGCAGGCGCTACAGAAGCAGCAGCTGCAGGAACAGAAGCGGCCCCTTCATGGGCATAAGCGCTGCTGAACAAAAATGGAAGAGCTAATAAAGCTGGGTAAAAACGCATAAAAACCTCACAGTTTTGAAATTTCGTAAAATTGTAGATTTAAGATTAAAGCGTCTTTCAGAAATATACTAGCCCCAATCGTTCGGCTGATATAAATTAAAGCAGTCGATATGTGAAAAAGTCACGGATCAATCGTATTCTACATATTTTTAAAAAATCTTCTTCATTTTTAACGTTTTTTTAACCCATTTGGGTGTATGATCACAATTGGCGGTTAGTTAAACCATCTGAAGGGTGGTTCGAAGCTGGATTTTATGTCTGTTTTCTGATGATTTGTGTGTTGCGCACTATTGTTTAGAAAACCCGTTCGGCCGACTGTACCACAAGCGCTTGTGGTATGCAAAAGTTGGCTACTTAACAGTGACCGGAAGTCATTGTTCAAGCAGAAACCTGCATTGTGCCTTTTAAAAAGGTTGCAAAAAGGTGATGGGCGGAGCTTTGTTGAGGTGCGCGGAGGGGTGGCACTGTGCACTGTTTTTTTGGGGTCTAGGTGGGCCCCACAAGGGGCAGAACTATGCCTGTTTAGTTTTTTAACTGCCTTTCTAAGGCAGTTAAAAATCTTTAAAATATGATGTGGCGTTAGGGGTTTAACGACAGAATTCGTTGTTGGTATGTTTTAAAGCACGGTGTTGAAACATCTGCAAAAATGAAACTGCCTGAAACTAAAATGTTGGCTCCTACTTGTTTTAAAATAGGGGCGTTTTTATCGGTGACACCGCCATCTACTTGAATACGAAAAGGCAAATTTGTTTTTTGTTTAATATGGTTTAGCTGTTCTATTTTCTTAAGTGGGCCGTCTAAAAAATTTTGCCCTGAAAATCCAGGATTAACGGTCATAACTAAAACTTGATCAGCCACTTCTAACAAAGGTTCAATACACGTGATGGCTGTTCCAGGGTTTAAGGCAACACCTGCTTGAACGCCAAGTGCGCGAATATGTTGTAATGTTCTGTAAGGGTGGTGACTTGTTTCTGGGTGGATTGTTAAGGTTTGAACCCCAACATTTGCAAAATAATCAATGAATTTTTCCACATCTGTTACCATTAAATGAACATCCAAGGGAAGGTTTGTCATGGTTTTAATTTGCTGCGCAATAAAAGGGCCAAATGTTAAATTAGGAACATAATGGCCGTCCATTACATCTAGGTGCAACATATGGGCACCAGCCTGTTCAAGGGCTTTTATTTCATCAAATAAATGCAAAAAATTGGCTGATAGAAGGGATGGAGCAATTAACATTTTTCAGAACCACTATTGATAAGCCGGGCGCTTAAAGAACCTAATATAAGCAGTATAGCTAACCACCAATTTTGCCAAAACCCCAAATTAATCCAGGCAATGGTTTGTGTGGCCGTATAAAGGCCAAAGGCCATTAAAGAATAAGGGCCTTTGGATGACGGAATAGATTTTAAAATTAAAAAATTTATAAAAGCAGCTATGAAAGCACCCACCATTCCCAGTTCAAGCCACCACTGTAAAGGGGCGTTATGTGGGTGGGTCGGAATTTCGGCGGATTTAACCGTATAGGGACCATGGTTACCGTAGATAGTCCATTCTTTCTTTTCGCTAAATGCCGCGTGTCGAGAACTATCTAAACCATGCCCTAAAAGCCACTTGTTTGTAATATGCGATGCAGTCGCCTGCATGACGTAAAGCCTGTGAATGTAGCTATGAATTTTTATTTTGTTATTAACCTTTTCGATAAGCGGCTCATTTACATATGTTTTAATGATAAATGGTGTTGTAAGAATTCCGATGGTGGTAAAAACAATCATGAGGTGTTTTATACCTTTGGGCCATAGGTAGAATAAAAGACCACTTCCCCATCCAGTCCACAAGGCTAAAAGAGCTGTATCGCAATCAACAAAGGTTAAGGTGTAGCTTAAAAAGAAAATGAAAATAAAAAGTCGTGGATTTTTTAATACGACAAAGCTGGATAAAACAAGGGTTAGCCCGAGGGTGACAAAAGCCTGTGCGTTTGTTTTTCCCTTAAAAAAGGTGCGCGGACTATCTAAAAAGTGATTGATGATAATCAGCGCACACGCAATCAGAATGCCCAAAAGAAAAAACTTTAAAAGTTTCCTTATGTCATCATCAGACATGTTGCTTAAGCTTCTGTAAAATACAAGGCCGCCCCAAGTCAAAAGAATTAACCGACCAAAAAGAAGAAGCGTTCCCCTTGGGTCAAGGGACCAAAAAGAACTGAGACCGCCCCAAAGGCAAAATCCAAAAATCCCAATAAATAAAACAGGGAGAGATCGCAAAGAAAAATGAGACCAACCATCTTTTAAAAGAATGCACATAACCAGGACGCCTAAAAAAACGGGCGCGCACCTGGGAAAGAAAAACATAGCCGGGCACAAGAATAAAAAAGTAAGGTTTATGATTTGCTGAATCATGCGGTTTTGAAAAACGGGGTACATAAATTTATAATTAAGCTTTTTATTGCCATAAGCATACCAGGGGTTGGATAAAAAAACCATTTTTACGCGCATGAATTAAATTTTTTTAAAATTTTATGGGATTTTTTTTCTCTTCCAACAGCTTTTTGATCCTGCCTAGAATGATTAATGCAAATAAAGCATAACAGATATGCAAAATAAACCTGTCAGGAGGATATAAAAATCATGTCTCGTTTAAAACTATGGACATCCGAAGAAATCGACACCATGAAAATGGGGTTTTTAAGCGGTAAAAGTATTAAATTAATGGCCCGTGAATTAGGCAGAACGCCATCGGCCCTTAACAAGGCACTAACACGTTTTGGAATTCGTTTTCATAGACCCAATAAAAAAAACAAATGTGAGGTAAAAAAGCTGCCTATGGCCTCAACTTGCAAAAAAAATAATCCATTGGCCCCTCAACGCCAAGCGTGTATCAGAAACTCTTACGGCTTATGGGTAACATTAAAACGTGTGATCGATTATTTATGCCAATTGGGGTACGCCGTTCACGTAGCCGAAACAGGTACTGCGTTATTGAATAATCAACCCGTGTCTCATTCCAAACTTTTGATGCTTGCGAATAAATTTAGGCAAGAAAATCGAAAACCAATTTTTTTGGTAGAGGAGGTCACATGGTGAAAACATCTGCAGCGCTGCAACAAAATATAGAAACGCTTTATAAAGAACAGATTATTTCCTTAAGCCATTTTAAGGCTGCCAAGAAATTAAGGTACTTACATAATCTTTTTTTGCAAGGTATGGGGGCGCCCCGGCCCCTTTCAAGTCATTTTCGTAAAATTTGGACAGGACGGGTAGAACCTATTTATGAAACACCTGATTTTTCAAAGCAAATCGTATTGTGGAAAAATATAAATCTACATTTAGAAAATTGCTTTCAACGTCCCCTACTTAAAAAGGTGATGGATTTCATTTTAGATGGAGATACTTTTCAGCCCTACCACAATCAAAACATGGTTGATTATATAAAAAAAGTTTTAGAAGAAACGCGAAAAAGCATGAAGCGACATAGAAAGGTGGCTTAGGTTATTTCTGATTTCTTGAATTATTGGAAGGTTCTTGGTACCTTGGGCTCAATTTTCTAATACTCAAGAATGGTAATTTATGTCAGATCATACCCTATTCCATCATGCGAAAGCATGGCCTTTTGAAGAAGCGCGCCGTATTTTAAACCGCATTCATCATAAGAAGCCGGAAAAAGGGTACGTATTGTTAGAAACAGGGTATGGGCCTTCAGGCCTGCCCCATATTGGTACGTTTGGGGAAGTGGCGCGCACGTCTATGGTGCGCCACGCCTTTGAACAAATGTCAGATATTCCAACACGTTTGTTTAGTTTTTCAGATGATATGGATGGCCTTCGTAAAGTTCCCGATAATGTGCCGAATCAAGATATGCTGCGGGAACACCTTGGAAAACCGCTGACTAAAATTCCAGACCCTTACGAACAATACGAAAGTTTTGGTCATCACAATAACGCCATGTTGCGGCGTTTTTTGGATTCTTTTGGTTTTGAATACGAATTCCAAAGTTCCACCGACTGGTACAAAAGCGGCCAGTTCGATGACACATTGCGCCTGGTTCTTCAGCATTATGACGCCATTATGACCATTATGTTACCAACCCTACGTGAAGAACGCCGCCAAACTTACAGCCCATTTTTACCCATTTGCCCTCGCACTGGCATTGTACTGCAGGTACCTATGGTGGAAACTCACCCCAACCGTGATACGGTTGTGTACAGCGACCCTGACACAGGTCAATTGATAGAAGTTCCTATAACAGGTGGCCATTGCAAGCTGCAATGGAAGGTGGATTGGGGCATGCGGTGGCGCGCCTTTGATGTAGATTATGAAATGTCCGGTAAAGATTTAATTGATTCTGTGAAATTATCCAGCCAAATTTGCCGTGTTTTAGGGGGCCGCGCCCCTGAAAACCTAACATATGAATTGTTTTTAGATGAACAAGGTCAAAAAATTTCAAAATCTAAAGGAAACGGTCTAACCATTGATGAGTGGTTAACTTATGCACCATGGGAAAGTTTAGCTTATTACATGTACCAGGCCCCTAAAAAGGCGAAACGTTTGTATTTTGATGTGATCCCCAAGGCTGTAGATGAATACCTAAGTTGGGTTACCAAATACCCAACCCAAGCAAATGCTGAACAGTTGGAAAACCCAAGCTATCACATTCATAAAAGCGCGCCGCCCTTAAATGAAAGCGGTTTAAGTTTCAGTATTTTGTTGAATTTAGCATCTGTTTGTAACGCAGAAGATGACAGCATTTTATGGGGGTTTGTGCAACGGTATATGCCAACTGCCACGCCGGATTCTATGCCATTTTTAAAACGACTAATCCACCATGCCTTAGTTTATTATCAAGATTTTGTTAAACCCCAAAAAGTGTACCGTGCCCCAACAGATAAAGAACGGGCAGCTTTAAATGATTTGCGTACAAATTTGGCCACTTTATCAGATTCAACATCACCTGAAGACATTCAGGCATGTGTGTTTGAAGTGGGGAAAACTCATCAATTTTCAGACTTGCGCAGTTGGTTTGGAACCCTATACGAAGTCCTTTTAGGTCAGGCAGAAGGCCCCCGCATGGGTTCATTTATTGCCTTGTACGGTATTCAAAATATGGTGACTTTGATTGATGAAAAATTGGGGTGAGGGGATTATAAATTTCTCATCAGTTATAACTGCAACACCATAATTTCAGTACACCTTGATTAACACTGGAAGGGCACTAGGAGACGTCAAGGCGGACAAAGCAATTCCTTTAGGAAAAGCCGTGTGTCCACACCCCCCGTGGGGTTCGCCGTGACGTTAAACCCAAACTACAGTGGTCAGGTTATAAACGCACTTCAGCAGCACGCATCCACTTCTATTATGTTACGTTATGTTACCCAATGACGTACCATGAGCCTTTAGCTACTTTCCACGAATTTGCTTGCACTTAACATAATCAGACGATCTACGTTTTTGCATCATAGACGACCACACATAAAGGTGTGTGGTAAATATTGTTCCTTAGTTAATTTCTATTTAATTTCTTACTTCTTTGACGCTCTCCATCCATTTTTTCCACAACAGCGGGTCTTCCCGTTAATACGAACACATGATCAGCTAAATAGGATACATCCGTAAAATCGTGGGAAATCATCAACAGCGTTTTCCCTTTTAATAGTTTTTTGGTCAAGGCGTACAGAGTTTTTCGTGTTTCCACGTCTACCGTTTCAAAGGGTTCATCCAATAAAATCAGGTCAGCGTTTTCCATAAATGTACGGGCCAATGCTACGCGCTTACGCATGCCGCTGGAAAGTTCATGGGGGTAGTGGTTTTCAAACCCGTGAAGTCCCACTTGTTTCAGCATATGGCGGGCTTTATCATAAGGCACAGCATCACCCCTGACCTTGGCCCCGAATACCACGTTATCTAGGGTATTTGACCAGGGAAGCAGCTGATCTTTTTGGGTCATCATAATGACTTTAAGGCCACTTTTTAAAGCGTGTGTTTGAATGGCACGAAATAAGGTTGATTTGCCAATGCCACTGGGTCCCATAAAAATACTGCATTGTTTTTTAGGAACAGTCAGTACCTGGCCTTTGAACACGTGGTGTTCATTAAAGTGTAAAGGGGGTATAGAAAAAGTATGATGAAAAGACACAATCCCTCCGTCGGTATGAACCGAATCAGGTTCTAAGGGTTGGGGGGCTTGCCCCCCTCTCAGCCCACGTTAAATATGGGCACCCCTTGTGTTATTGAAATTTATGCTTCTGCAGAAGCTTCTTCTGCTGGTGCTGCTTCAACCGGTGCTGCAGCAGCGGCTTTTGCTTCAGCTGCTTTTTGAGCGGCAGCTTCTTTTGCCGCAACGGCTGCATCAGCTTCAGCTTTCATGCGTTCTTGCGCTTTTTTCTTAGGCGCAGATTGCTTTGGGTTGTTTTTCCGTGCAGGCACAGGCGCTAACTGAAGGGCACCCATGAATTTTTCAATACGATCCGTTGGTTGTGCACCAACAGAAACCCAATATTTTAACCGCTCTGCGTTTAAAACCAAACGTTCTGCGTGACCATGTGGAAGAAGCGGGTTATAAGAACCAATGCGTTCCACAAAACGACCGTCCCGCGGACTGGTAGCTTCTGCTACAACAATTCTATAAAATGGGCGTTTTTTAGCGCCACCCCGTGCTAAACGAATTTTCAATGCCATTTAAAATGTTTCCTCTTACAATTATTTAACGACCAAAAAGGCTTCCTAAACCATGGCGTAAAAGCCCTTTTTGACCCAGTTTACCCATACGTTTCATCATGGTTTGCATTTGCTCAAACTGTTTGACAAGTTTGTTCACATCAGAAACCTGCTGACCACACCCTGCTGCAATGCGTTTTCGGCGCGAAGCATTCAAAACAGCGGGCTGTTTTCGTTCTTTTTTCGTCATCGAACGAATCACAGCAATCTGACGGCGCACCAGCTTGTCATCCACACCGGCATCCTGCAATTGATCTTTTATTTTGCCAATACCCGGCAAATAACTCAACAACCCGGACACTCCACCCATTTTAAGCATCTGCTCCAGGTGTTTTGCCATATCGTCCAGATCAAAATGCCCTTTTTCAAACTTTTTTGCAAGCTTTTCTGCATCTTCATCTTGCAAAACCTCTTGAGCGCGCTCCACAAGCTTAACAATATCGCCCATATCTAAAATACGGTCAGCGATGCGTCTTGGGTCAAATACTTCAAAGGCAAGGGGCTTTTCCCCAATACCAATGAATTTAATGGGGCATTGCGTGACAGCACGAATTGATAAAGCGGCACCCCCCCGACTGTCCCCATCAACACGGGTTAAAATAACGCCTGTTAAAGTCAACCGTTCATGAAAACCTGATGCAATGCGAACTGCGTCTTGACCTGTCATGGCATCTGCTACCAACAATGTTTCCAAGGGGTTGATGAGTTTTTGAACAGCAGCTACTTCGTTCATTAATATATCGTCAATGTGCAAACGACCGGCCGTGTCAAATAAAATAACATCAACACCCAGCTTTTTAGCTTCGATCAGGGCGCGCCGGGTAATGTCTAAAGGTTGCTGGCCATCAACAATGGGAAGGGTGGCAATACCTAAAGATTGACCTAAAATTTCCAGCTGATGTTGGGCAGCAGGGCGATACACGTCTAAGGATACCATCAAAACTTTTTTATGCTCTTTTTCCTGCAAATGGAGGGCAAGTTTAGCTGTGCTGGTTGTTTTACCAGACCCTTGAAGCCCTACCATCAACATAGAAAAAGGGGATGGTGCATTTAAATTAAGGGGGGCTTGGTCACCCAGTGTTTCCATTAAGTGATCGTGTACAATTTTCACAACCATTTGGCCCGGTGAAATGCTGTGCAGCACATCTTTTCCAATGGCCTTTTGACGTACATCTTCTACAAATTGTTTGACAACAGGCAAAGCCACATCGGCTTCTAAAAGTGCAATACGAATGTCCCGCATGGCAGCGGTCACATCTTCTTCACTTAATAAACCCCGCCCTTTCAGCTTATCAAAAACCGCTGTTAGGCGCTGGGTGAGTGTATCAAACATGGTAAACCTTTCTTAAAGTGCCAAAAGTCTAACATAGCTTCTTAAGTGATGCAGCTTTTTTTGCATGACTGCTGCGAGGTTCGATTAGCCTTTTTGACGCAGAGTATAACGGATGCACCACACAAGCCCATAGAATAACGGCGTACTGCACACAGTAAAAAATAGCTTCCAACTATAACTATTTCCAATCAAAGGAAGCATTTGTTCTTTTGGAAAAATACCAAAAACCGTCATAAAACTGATAACAACAGTGGTATCAATAAGCAGCGATACAGCCGTACTTCCGTTGCTTCGTAACCATAAATACTTGCCGTGGGTCAATTTTCGAATAAGGCTATATAAAATGACATCCACTGACTGGGCGATGTAGCACGCCAAAATTGAACCTAAAAAAGCTATGCTATAAAAACCAAATACCTTAGAAAACGTAGGGTCATCAATTTTAGACCAGGTGGTGGCTGGTAAAAAAACCATAAAGCTTATGATCAGTGCAACCATGACGTTCATATAAATGGATAGCCGTACCGTAAAGTTTGCTTTTTCTTTGCCAAAAAATTCTGTAATGACATCGGTTATTAAGAACGTTAACGGGTACAAAACAGCCCCTGCTGACAGTTGAAAAGTGTAGACCCCAGGTACACTTAACAATACGAATTTTTGGTATGTTAAGTTGCCTATAACAATCAACACACAAAAAAACGTGCTGAAAGCTGTATAGGTTTTTTCTTCATGGGTCATAGCTGAACTCCATCAATTAATGCTGCCAAATGAAAATCTTTTTCCGTTAATGTATTGGTGTCGTGGGTCCAAATTTCTACGGAACATTTTCCCCATTGAATGGTGATATTTGGGTGATGATTTAGCTGTTCTGCAAAGACTGCAATTTTGTTGGTAAAAGCCAATGGTTTTGTAAAATTCGAAAAATCAAATTCTGCATACAAATGCCCCATGGAATTTATGGTCCAACGGCTTGATAAGGTGGACATTTGTTTTTTTAAATCAAAAGGTACTGTCATGAATTTTTTCCTCTCCGTTTATTAAAATTCCTTCATCTACATCTGGAAAAGTTTGGCAAAAACCTTTTATTTCCAACCAGTTTAAATTTTTTAAGGTTTCAAATAACTGTTGAAAACTATGAATAACAAAGTATGTCTTTTGAAAAGAATCAATATGGTATTTTGTCTTCATTGCCCGTAACGGGTTAAAAGAAATGCGTTTTGGAAAATTAGATTCCAAGGCATAGATTGATTCCCCCTTGGATGACGTAATGCCAGCGCCATAAATACGTATGCCCTGAGGTGTCATAATTAACCCAAACTCTACTGTAAACCAGTACAAGGCACCTGCAAATTTCACTAAATCCAAATCAATGGCTTCTAGGCCTTTATGGCCAAAAGCCTCCATAAAATCAGCAAAAATTGGGTTTGTTAGCAACGGAATGTGCCCAAAAACATCATGGAAAATGTCAGGTTCTTCCAGATAATCAAGTTGGTTGGGCTTTCGAATAAAACACCCCACAGGAAATTGCCTGTTGGATAAGAATTTAAAAAATAAATCTTCAGGAATAAACCCTTTTACAGGAACAAGGGAAAAGCGGGTAGTTTTCCTTAGAATCGTATTGAGGTCTGAAAGTTTAGGAATTTTTGATTCACATAAATCAAGTTTGGCCATACCGTCTAAAACCTCTTGAGGTGTTCGGTTTTTTAGTAAAATATTTTGCCTATTAAATAGTATTTGCCAGACAGCGTGTTCTTGTGTGGTGAATTGATCCCAATTTTCATGGGTAACCATTGGGTGTGTTAAATGTTCAAAAGACATGATAATCCTCTCATCAAAATAGAATTTGGTTTTACAGAAAATGACCTAAAAAATGCGTGCTTAGGCGCAATAATAAAGGGATGAGATGGGATAATAAGAAGGAGCCAGGATGGCTAGGTAGGAAAACAGAACAGACTGTTCAGAAGGGAAGGAAAATGTTAGTTGGGTTTGGAAACAATGAAAAAACAACATGGGTGTAAACTCTTTTGACGTAAATTATTAGGCAGTTCGGGTTTATTTCGTTTTAGATAATAGGAACGGTAATACATAATTTGGACCTTTCTTTTGTTAATATGGAATCTATATCATTGAATAAAAAAAATTCAAAATAGTTTTCAAACAATAATAATGTGGGGATTAGCCTCTTGTGTTATTTGGGTTTCACAGGAACAGAATTAAATGCCTTTTTTCTTGTAAAAACCAGATGACATCACGTTATGGACAAAGCGTTCGTAGATGGGTAAGGCAGCCCGAGAGCCTGTTTCCTGAACGCCTAAAGGTTTTGGTGTTGGAAAGCCCATAAAAATACCAACAATCAATTCTGGGCCTTGTTCTTTGGGTTTAATAGACCCCACAAACCATGCATCTTTACAATCATTGGTGGTTCCTGTTTTCCCACTAATTTTGATAGGGTACGCTGTCATTAAGGGCTGAAGTCTTCTACCTGTTCCCCTTAACACAACGCCCTCTAACATGCCTTCCATTGTTGCAGCCAGCTCTTTTGAAATAAGCTGGGTTTTCTTATCTGAAGCTGAAGACGTTAAAATTTTCCCATGTCGGTCGGTTATATTTTGGATTAATGTGGGGGTGATTTTGTAGCCCCCATTTAAAAGGGCGGCGTATGCTGTTACTAATTTTAAAACAGTTGTTTCACCTGCCCCTAATGACATGGCCAACTGAAGGGGCATTTGGTTTATAATTCCAAATCGTTCAGCAACTTGCTGAACAGGTTTCATGCCCATTTCATGCGCCAAACGAACGGTCATTAGGTTTCTGGAAAATTCAACGCCTTGATATAGGGGCGATGGACCATTAAAACGACCATTAATGTTTTTAGGTGCATAAACACCCAACCCATTTCCCAAATCAACCTCAATGGGGGAATCATTAATAATGCTGTGAGTTGTGTAGCCTTTTTCAAGCGCTGCTAAATAAACAAAAGGTTTAAAAGCAGATCCTGGCTGGCGCATAGCCTGTGTTGCACAGTTAAAGTGACTTATTTCAAAGCTATATCCACCTGTTAGTGCCAGCACATGTCCTGTTTGAATATTCATCACAACAATAGCGCCTGTTATCTCTGGAATTTGAAACAGTTTATAGGGGTTTTTGTCTGTATCTTGGGTGACTAAAATGACGTCTCCCCGGTTTAAAACCTGGTTCACCTTTGTGATTTCTGGGCCAGTTTCTTCTTCATTTTTGTAAGACCGGGCCCATTGAACAGATTCTTTTTGCAGGGAAGTTGATTGACCATCTTTAAAATAAATGGTCGCTTGTTGTGCATTAACATTGGTTACAAGGGCAAGTTTTGCATTTGCTGTGCTGGCACCGGCAGGCAGGGCAATTTTTTTAAAATCCTCAAACATTTTGTAGTCTGTTTCACCCGTTACTGTTGACACAGGGCCGCGCCAGCCATGACGTTGGTCATATTCGATAAGCCCTTGCCGTAATGCTTTTTCAGATGCTTCTTGAACGGCTGGTTCCAGCGTTGTGCTAACGACAAGGCCCCCTGTATAAACGACATTTTCACCGTACATTTGAATAAGGGAACGTCTAACCTCTTCAGCAAAATAGTCAGCTTCAAGAATTTTTTGTGATTGATTGATAACACGTAAGGGATCTTTTTGGGCCCAAAGGCCTTGTTCTTTGGTAATTATTTTGTCTTCAACAAGTCGTTGCACCACCCAGTCGCGGCGACTTTTAGCGCGTGTATAATCTTTTACAGGATGATACGTTGCAGGTGCTTTGGGTAACGATGCTAAAAAAGCTGACTCAGCAATAGTGAGTTCATCCAGACTTTTACCAAAATATGTTTGGGCAGCAGCCAGCACCCCGTAACTGCTGCACCCCAGATAAATTTGGTTTAAATAAAGCTCTAAAATACGTTCTTTGCTTAAAGCCTGCTCTAGCCGTATAGACATAATAACTTCGCGAATTTTTCGGCCAAAAGAACGGTCATTTCCAACCAAAAAGTTTTTGGCAACCTGCTGTGTAATGGTAGATGCCCCCAAAGAACGACCACCCCAGTTGCCACGGAATGTATTCGCCAAAAAAGCCCGGCCCACACTGAACAAATTGACCCCAGGATGATAATAAAAATTTTTGTCTTCAGCTGATAAAAATGCTTGCACTAAAAGGGGGGGGATTTTGTCAATTGACACAAAAGTGCGCTTTTCCTTGGCATATTCCCGAAGAAGTTGGGCGTTTCCCGCGTAAACCCGGGTTACAATAGGGGGGTAATATTCTTTTAGAAACTCGTAATGTGGCAAATCGCGTGCAAAATAAAAAAATGCAAAGAAAATAAAAGCGCTAAAGCTTGTTCCAACAAACAAGATTGCTGTAAAAATGCGAATCAAGGGTACGAACACAAGCTATTTTCCAACTTTGTTTTCTTCTAATAACTATTCTAACCCTGAAACAGATTTAGTCAAAAGAAGGATATGAAGGTAAGAACAGATTACTTTGTTGCGCTGCTTAAAAATTACCCTAAAACTATTATTGAAGATGAACCATTTGAACTTTTTTAAGAAATCTTTTTGTTTTTTAACTCCATTTTAACCACCTTGCTCTTAAGATGACAATTGGAGGTAAGCTAAACCATCTAATGGGTGGTTCGAAGCTGGATGTTATATCTGTTTTCTAACATATGACAGTGTATTGTATGTGATTAGAAAATTCGTTTGGCTAACCTATACCATGCGCGCGCATGGAAAGGGAAGCTGGTTGATAATGACCGGAAGTCATTGTTCAAGCGAAACCTGGATTATGTTTTGAAAAAAACATAAAAAAGGGAATGGGCGGAGCTTTGTTGTGGTGTGCGGAGGGGTGGCGCTGTGCACTGGTTTTTCGGGGTCTAGGTGGGCCCCGCGCAGTGGGCGGGGTGTGTTTGAATCAAACTTATGTATGGTCTTCTGCGCCCAAACTACTTTTCTTTTGCCACAAAAAACTAGATTGCCATTTCTTAAAATTCACGACTTATAAAGTTACTTTTTCAATATAGGATCAAGCTTTGCCATCCTTTTCAACGATGGTATCAAAGCATAAAACCCATAGGGGTGCAGCCAAAAAGCTTTCATAAGGTTCTTAAAACTTTTTGCATATTTTTTTTCCCACATAAAAAGGCTGGATTTTTCAACCAAAAGCCCCGCTTGAAAAATTTTTAGGTTGTCGGGGGGTAGGTTTTTATATTTGTCTTCCAAGGCATTTAAAGAAGAAAGTGTATCTACAGGCTTACCAGGCCTTAGGTAAACACGGCCCAAAATTTCCGGCACGATATGGGGCATGTTACCTTTCAGATACTGCTGAATAAACCAATCCCAGTCCTCAAATCGTTTCAGGGACGTGTCAAAGGGTGTTTCCATTAAAAAATCCCGCTGGCACATTAGTGTCGTGCCTGGGTTTAAGCGGCAACCAAACAATATATCTTCTTTTTTTTTAAGAACTGGAATGTAAGGGGTTTCAGTATTTTCCCGCACCATCATACAGCCGGCGACGCTCAAGCCATGTTTTTCTGTGAAAGGCAATTGAATAGCTAATTTTTCCGGCAGCCATGCATCATCTGAATCTAAAAAAGCAACAATATGGGCACGTGCTTGTTGAACACCGAAATTGCGGGCAGCTGCAGCCCCTTGATTCGGGGTATAATGATATTGAATTCGGGCATCATTGAAAGAATTAATGATGTCTTTTGTATGATCGGTAGATCCATCGTCTACAACAATCAACTCAAATTCCCCAAATGTTTGGTTGAGAACGCTAGCAATAGAGCGTGACAGCTCTAAAGCCCGGTTATAGGTTGGAATAATAACCGAAGCTTTTGTATTCTTTTTCACTTAGGGGGGCCTTCGTAAATAAGCTTACCTTTTTCTAGTTCAATAATTCGTGTACAGAACTTTTTAATAATAGATGGATCATGAGAAACCATCAAAATGGTGGCTCCACTTAAAATAAGTTCATGCATTTTCTTTAGGCTTTTCTGTTGAAAATCGATGTCACCAACGGCCCAAATTTCATCTAGAAAAATAATGTCTGCATGTACGTGGGCTGAAATAGAAAAAGCTAACCGTACTGACATACCTGATGAATAATACTTCACAGGAATATCTATAAAATCGTTGATGCCTGAAAACTGTAAAATATCGTCAAAAATAGCGTTTGTTTCATCATTATTCATGCCATAAATAGCGCAACTTAAGTATACGTTTTCTCGGCCTGTCAGGTCTGGGTGAAAGCCTGTGCCAACCTCTAACAAAGATTGAAGGCGTCCGCGAATGATGGCCTTGCCTTCTGTGGGGGCTGTAATGCGTGACAAAACTTTTAACAGTGTACTCTTCCCGGAGCCATTTCTACCTGTGACGCCTAAAATTTCACCTGGATTAACCTGGAATGTAACATCTTTTAAAGCCCAAAAATCCTTCCGACCTACAACAATATGTTTAGATCCAAAAGGAAGCATATTCATAAAGGCTGATTTTAACGACCCCTGTGTGCCATCAGGGTGTAAGATATAGTGCTTAGACAAATGCTGTACCTCAATAATTGGTTTCATCTAGACACCTACAACATATCTGCTAAAGTGCCAGACCAGCGGCGAAACAAAAAAACCCCCAGGCAAAAAGCAGCACACGTTCCAAGTAAAGAGGAAATAATACATATGCTGGATGGAAAGGGAACTGTTGTAGTGGTAGCCCAGCGAAAAGCCTCCACATAACCAACCATGGGGTTCAGGCTGTAAAACCATACAAAACGTTCCGGTATAATTTGCAAAGGGTACATGATGGGGGTTGCAAAAATCCATAACTGCGTTAACAAAGGAATGACATGGGCTACATCACGAAATTTAGAATTAAGGGCCGACAAAATAAATGCACACCCAAGGCCAAAAGTAAGAACCCCCACGAAAATAAGGGGAACGTATAAAAACTGTTTGAAAGTAAAAACACCGTAATAAAGCTGTAGAAAAAACAAAAGACCGTAGGCTACAAAAAAATCGACAGCTGCCCCTAACACGAACGACAGGGGAATAATAATGCGGGGAAAATAAATTTTGGTGATAATGTGACCAAAGCTAGATAGGGCAAAACCCCCTTGCGTTAGACACCTTGAAAAAAACTGCCAAACGCATAAAGCTGAATATGTATAAACAGCCGTTGGCACACCATAGGTGTTGTTTCTAAAAATAAGCCCCAAAAATACGACAAAAATAAGCATTAAAGCTAATGGTTGAATGACATTCCACAAAACACCCAAAGCCGTGTTGTTATAGCGAATTTTAATGTCACGCCACACAAGGCGTTGAATTAAATAACGTGTATGAAAAACATCACGCCACAACTCTAAAAAAGATTGCGGTTTTGCTGTGCAAACGTATTCAATATGGCTCACGTGGGCTCCTTTTATTCTAATTCACAACAATTAGCACAAAATAGGGTTGGTCGGCAATTTTTCTGAAACCTCTTGAAACATAGGCATAAAGGTCGTACTTTTTTACATCACACAATACTAACAAGTTTTACAAAATGACCGCTCTGGACCAAATCCACCAGGAAGTACACAATAACCCCGTTGTTTTGTACATGAAAGGCACAGCGCAAATGCCCATGTGTGGCTTTTCATCTGTTGTGGCGCAAATTCTTCAAAAACTAAATGTACCTTTTAAAGATGTAAATGTGCTAGCAAACGAAGAAATTCGGCAGGGAATTAAGGATTATACCCAATGGCCTACCATCCCCCAACTTTATATTCAGGGTGAATTTATAGGTGGGTGCGATATTATGCGCGAACTCTATCAAACAGGCGAATTACAAAAAATGTTGGCAGATAAAGGCATAATTTCTGCTTCTTAATAAAGGGTAAAATCAATGACCACGTTGGATTCTCATATTTTTCAAGGTTATTTACAGCAAGCCGAAGAGGCCTTGAACCACCTAAAAGACTTGTCAAAAACATTACCGTTATTTCAGGAACTGACTTTTGACTTTAGTCACTTATTACCTTTTGTCGAAAAATTCAAAAAGTTTGACGATATCGTCATTCTTGGAACAGGTGGTTCTAGTTTAGGGGGACAAGCAGTCACCGCCCTTCGCACAACCCAAAAACCGCGCCTTCATTTTTTAGATAATATAGACGGCACCAGTTTCAATAAGATTTTTGATAATGTTTCCTTAGAAAAAACAGGTGTTATTGCCATTTCTAAATCGGGTAATACGGCTGAAACTTTAATGCAGCTGTTAACTGCCCTGCAGCTTTTTGAAGGAAAACCCATTGATCAACATTTCCTAATTGTTTCAGAGCCTGGTAACAATGCCATCCGTGAAGTGGCAAGTCGCTTTTCTATTTCATGCCTGGATCACCCGCCACATATTGGGGGACGGTATTCAGTATTTACGATTGTTGGTTTGCTGCCAGCTTTACTGGCTGGCCAAAATGTAACAGCTTTTCGCGAAGGGGCCATATCAGCCCTACGTAGTTTAGACGTTGATCATGTTAAGAAGTGCCCACCTTTGATGGGAGCCCTTGTCCAAGCATCTTTGATGAAACAAGGTGTGAATCAAACAGTCATGATTCCTTATTGTGATCGACTAACTTTGCTAAGTTCTTGGTTCTGTCAGCTTTGGGCAGAAAGTTTAGGCAAAAAAGATGAAGGTGGAACCCGGAAAGGAACAACACCCATTCGTGCTTTGGGAACTGTGGATCAACATTCCCAGCTGCAGTTGTATCTAGATGGCCCGCAGGATAAATTTTTTACATTCATCACCCTGAAAAATCAGGAAGAAACTGCCAAAATTTCTTATGACCAGTTTGTGCACCCTGCCTTAACCAGCTTACATGGCAAGACCATGGGGCAATTAATGATTGCAGAGCAAAAAGCAACCCTTGATACATTACGTGCCCAAGGTGCGCCCGTCCGTGAAATGGCTATGGAATCCATGGATGAAGAGGATTTGGGTGAATTAATGATGCATTTTATTTTAGAAACCCTAGCCACTGCTTATTTGTTAGGCATAAACCCTTTTGATCAGCCAGCTGTAGAAGATGGTAAAAAAAGGGCTTTGATATACCTAGAGGAAACAGTTTAAAAAGTTTTGGCCGTGGCTTTTTCTTGTATATTCCCTTCTTGGCTAGTACAAGAAAACTAGAGGATTTTAGGTTTTAGGTTTTTACCATGTGCGGGTTTGTTGGCTTTTTTGGAAAAAATACCTCTCAAGCGGGTCTT
The DNA here is from genome assembly GCA_964508915.1 of uncultured Verrucomicrobiales bacterium. Lineage (GTDB taxonomy): Bacteria > Pseudomonadota > Alphaproteobacteria > Paracaedibacterales > CAIULA01 > CAZDVK01. Next base: position 43,130 of record CAZDVK010000010.1, read on the forward strand.
CCCGTGCTGCAGAAAATGGCCCAAACCTTAGTACACAGAGGCCCTGAAGATGAAGCTTTTTGGCATGACGATAACGATGAGATTTATTTAGGTTTTCGTCGTCTGGCTTTTTCTGATCTGACTCATGCAGGCCGCCAACCCATGGTATCCAGCAATGGTCGCTACGTGCTGGTTTTTAACGGTGAAATATATAACCACGAATTATCAGGGCCCCTTAAATCTGAGAATGTAGCTTTTCGAGGTCATTCTGACACAGAAATTTTACTTGAAACCTGCGCATTGTATGGCGTCCACGAAGGGGTTAAAAAGCTAAACGGCATGTTCGCCTTTGCCCTTTATGATCGTCATGAAAAGTGTTTGTATTTGGTGCGTGATCGTTTTGGCATTAAGCCCCTATATTACATGCAGCACAATAGTGCCCTTGTTTTTGCTTCTGAATTAAAAGCTTTTTGGCCTTATCTTTCTGAAAAACCGTCTATTAATTCGGTGGCTTTAAGCCTTTATCTAAGCCTAGGTTACGTGCCAGATTCTTTGAGTATTTTTGATGGAATTTTGAAGGTCATGCCAGGCACCATCATGACTTTTCGTTATGATCAGAAGGTATCAGGTTATACCTATTGGTCGATGGATCAAGCTGTGACACAGCCTAAATATTCCGGTTCTTATGGTGATTTTGAATCAGAATTGCATGAATTGTTAAAAGACTCTGTAAAACGCACAACAATAGCAGATGTGCCTGTCGGTTCTTTTTTGTCGGGCGGTATAGATTCTTCGTTGATAACGGCTTTAATGCAACAAGAAAACAATAATGTATCGACATTTACCATTGGTTTTCATGAAAAAGCCTATAACGAGGCGCAACACGCCAAAGCTGTGGCCCAGCATTTGGGAACGAATCATCAGGAATGGTACATAACAGAACCCGAAGCCCTGAATGTTGTGCCAAAGCTAGCCACCATTTATGACGAACCCTTTGCGGATCCATCAGCTATTCCCACTTATTTAGTTTCCAAGTTTGCGCGGCAATCCTTAAAAACTGTTCTGTCAGGCGATGGTGGGGATGAATTATTTGGTGGCTATAAACGGTACGCATTTTTAAACACAATGTGGTCGTGCAGGAAAAAACACCCCTATCTTCGGTTTTTGGCACCTTTGATCCGCATTTTTCCACCATCTGCTTGGGGGCGTTTGGCCCATGTTCTACCAAAAGCCATGCAGGTTCAAAACATTGGTCAACGGCTACATACGGTTGCTAATTTATTAAGCCAATCATCGTTCGAGGCAGCTTATTACGAATTTATAAGTTTGTGGCAGAATCAGGCGCTGCGCAGCCTGCTCAAAGAAACATATCCCTTAACGCCACTGGAAAATACATTTGATCTGATGCCCGTTGAATACATGCAGTGGATTGATACAATTGGTTACTTACCTGGTGATATTTTAACAAAACTGGATCGCGCCACCATGGCGGTAAGTTTAGAAGGACGCGTGCCTTTATTAGACCATCGTATTGCCGAGCTTGCTTGGAAAGCGCCCGTTCATTGGAAAATAACTGATGACGGCAAGGGCAAGCGTCCTTTGCGGCAAATTTTAAAACAATATATTCCGAAAGAATTGTTTGATCGCCCTAAAATGGGCTTCAGCGTACCTGTTGAACGCTGGCTGCGCGAGGGGTTAAAAGATTTTTCTGATCAACTATTGTACGACCCAAGTTTAGGTGAATTTATGGATGCGGCCCAAATTCGCACAATTTGGGAACAACATAAAAAGGGCACGTTGAACGAACACGGTCGACTTTGGCCTATTATTATGTTCCAAAATTGGCGATTAAATGGGTAGGCAATTTTTTGTTTTTACCGGGCGGTCCAGCCACCATCTACAGTTATGGATGATCCGGTTATTTGGGATGCTGCATCGGAACACAAGAAAGTAACCAATTCACCAATATGTTCCCCTTTTGCAAATTGAAGGCTGGGTTGCTTTTCAAATAAAAGGTCTTGTTGGGCTTGTTCAAATGTTATGTTGCTCAGTTTTGCCTTATCTTCAATTTGTTTTTCAACCAAAGGCGTTAGAACCCAGCCGGGGCAAATAGTATTGCACGTAACGCCCTTACCAGCCGTTTCCAGGGCAACAACTTTTGAAAAACCAATTACCCCATGTTTCGATGCAACATAGGCTGCTTTTTGAGCAGACGCCACAAGGCCATGAACCGACGCAATATTAATAATACGGCCCCATTTTTTTTCAAGCATATGGGGTAAGGCCAGCCTTGTCGTATGAAAAGCGGATGATAGGTTAACAGCCAGTAATAAATCCCATTTTTCTTTGGGAAAGTCTTGCACATCAGCCACATGTTGAAGGCCTGCATTGTTTACGAGAATATCGATGCCGCCAAATTGTTTGTGGACATCAAGAATCAGTGATTCAATGGCAGAACTATCGGCTAAATTTGTGTCATAGAATACAACCTGACCAGATGTTTTTCTTGACAATCGGTCTATGATAGGCTTAACTTGCTCCATTGATGCAAGGCCGTTGAGGACAATTGTGGCATCTTGGTTTGCCAACTCTTCTGCGATAGATAGACCAATCCCGCTTGTTGAACCTGTAACCAATGCGGTCTTTTTGTGTAACTTTTTCATAAAATAAAAAATCCTTTTCAGTCCTTTACACGTAATAGTGTAGAAGGAATTTTTTATTTTTTGTTTAATTTTTTTTATGGATAAAATGACAAACCTTCAAACAAAACCTCAAAAATCAAAAATTCCTGCGTCTGTTTGGGCTATTGGAGTGGCATCATTCTTAATTAATGTTTCCTCATCCATTGTTTTTGGCCTTTCAGCTGTTTATATGAAAACAAGTTTGGGGGTAGCCACCGGGTGGATCGGCCTTTTGGAAGGTCTGGTGGAGGGTTGTTCCTATGTTATTAAGTTGTTTTCTGGGGTTTTTAGTGACTTTTTGCGTCGTCGTAAATCTATTATGCTGTTTGGTTTTTGTTTAGCAACGTTAGCACGCCCTCTTTTGGCTGTTTCAGGCACGGCAGCAGCTGTTGTGGTTGCCCGTTTGTTTGATCGCGTTGGCAATGGTATGCAAGCCACACCAAGAGACGCGTTAGTGGGTGACATTGCACCTGAGGATATTAAAGGCGCTTGCTATGGCTTACGGCAAAGTCTAGCCACTGCGGGATCTTTCTTTGGCGGAATTTTAGCTGTGGGGGCTATGGTTCTAACAGCTAGCAATTTCCATTCTGTTTTTTGGATTGCGGCTATTCCCGCCGGCCTAGCCTGCTTGATCTTGGCTTTTTTTGTTAAGGATTCTGAAAAACTGACAAAAGAAGATGAATCTCCGACGTCTCCTCAGCATAAAAGCAAGTATCACAAAATCCACTGGTCTGACATCCCACGCCTTGGAAGGCCCTATTGGTTTTTGATGGCTGTCGTGTCTGTTTTTATGCTAGCCCGTGTGAGTGAAGCCATGTTGATTTTGCATGCACACCAGAATTTTGGTTTAGCAGAAGCGTATACACCATTGATTTTAATTCTTTACAATGGTGCCAATTCATTAGCGTCTTACCCTGTGGGGCGGTTATCAGATTTTACAGACCGTCGTATTATTTTGGCGGTTGGTTTTGCTGTTTTAGTTTTGGCAGATGTGCTGCTTGGATTTGCGCCCAATATTTGGGTAATGATGGCAGGTGTTGCTGTATGGGGCGTTCAAATTGGTATGACACAAAGTATGTTTATGGCCCTAATTGCCGATAATGTGCCTGATGATTTGCGGGGGACAGGATTTGGTTTTTATTATCTTATTAGCGCCGTTGCCTTGATTTTAGCCAGTACCATTGGAGGATTTGTGGCGCAGCACTTTGGTGAATCGGTCACATTTATTGTAAGTTGCTGCATAGGGGTTGTTTCGCTTATGATGCTGTTGGTGTTGATACGTAGGCAGCCCACCCCCGATAAAGGAGATTCCTAATGCCAAAAATCGAAATTTATACAACAACCACGTGCCCTTATTGTGTAAAAGCCAAAAAACTTTTAGATAAAAAAGGCCTTACTTACGAAGAAATTGACGTAACAGGGCAGTCTGAAGCCCGTGAAAAATTGGTGGAGCGTGCTGAAGGCCGGCGTACTGTGCCACAGATTTTTATTAATGGTAAGTCCATTGGTGGGTGTGATGATTTATACGCCTTAGAAGAAAAAGACCCGGATTTTATTCATAAATTTTGAAAACAGGGAAGGTTAACCCTACAGTTTTTTACCCAACAGGTTTTCCAGGTCTTTTCTGCATGTAGCTGTATCTGTAAAAAGAAAAGCGTGCATGCCAACGGCTTTAGCCCCTTCTACATTGGTCAATAAATCATCAAAAAATACGCATTCTTCGGCTTTCAATTGGTGTTTATCAATCAAATTTTGGTAAATTTTAGGGTCTGGTTTTAAAACACCCAAATCGGCAGATACGATAATATCTTTAAAATATTCGGTAAAAGCTGAATGTTGGCGGTGGTAGGCCATAATCTCATGAATATTATCGGTTATAGAAAATAACGAATAGCCCAGCTGATTCAGTTCTTTTAAAAGCTCTAAGCTTCCCTCTATAGGGGTTTGAGATTCTTTAAACCCCAACATCAATTGTTGAAATTTTTCTTTGGGAAAGTTCAGTAGATTTTCATATTGAAGAACAGCTTCTTCTTCCGTTAATTTTCCAAGGTTTAAATCTAACCAGATAGGCCGCATGGCTTGAAATAAGGCTTGGGCATCTACGTTTAGAAAAACACGCTGAATCACCTTCAAAGGTTCCCAACGTACAAGCACGTTGCCAATATCAAAAACGATGTTGTGAACTGTCATAAATTTGTGGTGGCCGCATTCATTGTTTCCAAATTGTATGTCAGGAATGCAGTTCTTGTGAACCTAAACTTTGGGTGCATCAGATTTACTTTACAGTCTCTTGTGGGGTTCAAATCCATAGAGTATAGTGTTTGGGTGCACTTTGCTTAAATTTTAAGGTTTTTTTATGTCTTTTAACGAACAAGATGATCCAGACAACCCCTGGGCAGCCCCCAAAAATGAACCCACAAAATCATCAACCAAAAGACCCAAGAAAGAAAAAGATGAACCGGTTCCTATAACACAAGTTCGTCGCAATAAAAATTCTGAAGGAAAATCATCTGGTAATCTGGTGGATGATTTATTTGATCTACTTCAAGAAGGTGTACGAAAAAAAGGCAATGGCGGCGGCAATAAACAGGGGCCGTCTGCGCCTAAACTGAATAAAGGTGTTTTTTTTGTAGGCGCTATTGTCTGCGCTGTTCTTTGGTTAGGGTCTGGTTTTTTCCGTGTTCAAGAAGGTGAGCTAGCCGCAGTTTTACGTTTTGGAAAAATGGTTCGTATTTCCCAACCTGGTTTGCAGTACCGACTCCCTGCCCCTTTTGAACGGGAAATTATTCGTAAAGTTGATGTTTTAAATAAAATTGACAGCGTTTTGAAACAAGAAAAAGGGCAACAATCTGAAAATCAGGAACAATCCTTGATTTTAACGGGCGATGAAAACATGGTGTATACCAATTATACCGTTTTGTGGAAAATTCGTGATTTGGGGGAATTTTTATTTACAGCCCGTGACCCCGAGGCAACTATTCGTGTGGCGGCAGAAAGTGCCATGCGAGAGGTTTTAGGCCAAACAACAGCACGACTTGCTTTAACAGATGGCCGTGGAACGATTGGTACTAAAGCACAAGAACTGCTTCAAAAGATTCTAGATGTCTATAAACTGGGCGTTCAAATTGTAAGCGTTCAATTGCAACGGGTAGAGCCACCCGTTCAGGTTATTCAAGCATTCAATGATATGCAGGCATCCTTGGTAGATGGTGACCGTTTACGTAACGAGGCAGAAGCATACCATAGCGATATTTTGCCCCGTGCCCGCGGTGAGGCAGAAAAAATTATTCAAGATGCCGAAGCTTATCGTCAGGAAGTTGTTGCAAAAGCAGAAGGTGAAGCCAATCGATTTAATGCTATTTATACGTCATATCGTTTAAACCCAAAGGTTACAATTATGCGGCATTATTTCGATACCATTGAAAAGGTTTTGAAAAAGAACCCTAAAACAATTGTAGATAGCAAAATCGGCGCTGGTGTGATGCCGTACCTGAATCTTCAAAATGGCAAAAAAACCAACAAAGCGGAAAAGGCAGAATAGTTATGAATCTTAAATTGAATTTTTCTATTATCGCTTTTGTTGCGGCTTTGTTTGTTTTGTTTTCTTCCCTTTTCGTGGTGGAACAAACGCAGCAAGCTATTGTTTTGCAATTTGGTGAATCACGACGCGTTGTGAAAGATCCGGGCTTATGTTTTAAACTTCCCTTAATACAAGAGGTCACCTTGTATGACAAACGCATTTTGGACTATGACCTACCCCCCATTCATATTACAACGGTGGATCAAAAGCGTTTGGTTGTAGACACATATACGCGCTACCGTATTGAAGACCCCCTTGTATTTTTTAGAAGTGTTAAGCCAGCCGCTGAAATGGGGGCCCAAATGCGGTTGGAAACTTTGATCAGCAGCTCTGTTCGAAATGTTTTGGGTAAGGTTGAATTGCGCACCATGCTGAGCCTTGAACGTTCCAATATTATGCACCAGATTGTTGATGAAGTTCGCACTATGGCAAAACCGTTGGGTATTCATATCGTGGATATTCGAATTATTCGAACTGAACTTCCTAAAGAAAACCGTGATGTTGTGTTTGCGCGTATGAATTCAGAATTAGATCGTTACGCAAAGGAAAACAGGGCAAAAGGTGCTGAAGTAGCACAGGGGATTCGGGCGAAAGCAGAAAAAGACAGAACAGTTCTGTTAGCTGAAGCCCAAAAGAAAGCCCAAGGTGTTCGAGGTGAAGGGGATGCCCAAGCTATTCGTGTTGCAACGGAAGCTTACGGGAAAGACCTTGATTTTTACAATTTTTACCGCACAATGGAAACATATAAAGATTCTATGACAGACGACACAAACTTGGTACTATCGACAGATAGCCCATTATTGGGGTTGTTAACAAGTCCAATGAAACAACAAGAAATGATTCGCTAGGGAGAGCTTTTGGTATTATGGTGATGGAAAATTTAAAGAAAAGTAGGTTTACTGCGTATGGCGCACTTGTACTTGTTCTTTTAGCAGGAACAAGTTTTGCTGGTGCCCTAAGACCTGAAAAAAATCAACCCCAAACACCGTCGTCGTCGCTGGCTTCTCAATCTGTGGCAGTGGCCGCACCAGCTACACCTGTTGCTCCTGTACCTTCAGCTACTTCAGTAGTTGCTGCCCCCCAACCGTCATCAGCTTCTGTTGATTTTCGCCATGGTTTTGCTGATGTAGCTGAAAAAGCTTTACCAGCTGTTGTGAATGTGGCAACAACTCAAATTGTTGGCAAAGAAAGAGGTGCCCCAAATGGTGATGGCGGTGGCCCACGTATGATGCCGGGTAACCCTTTTGAAGATTTGTTACGTGAGTTTTTTAATGGCCAGTTAGACCCATCCCCAAAGCGTGTTCAGTCTTTGGGGTCTGGTTTCATTATTCGCATTGCAGGAACAGACGCCTACATTGTGACGAATCATCACGTCATTGGAAACGCTAAGAAGATTAGTGTGTTTTTACATGATAAAACAGAACTAGAAGCAACAGTTCATGCTTTTGATGAACGCACAGATATTGCCGTTTTGAAAGTATCTGTCGCCAGCTTACCGGATGACAAGAAAAAACTGGCCGCCCTTGAATGGGGTGATTCAAATATTACACGCGTGGGTGAATGGGTATTGGCTATTGGTAACCCATTTGGCTTAGGTAGTACGTTAACCGTTGGTGTTGTGTCCAGTAAGGGTCGTGATTTGATGGCGCCCGGACGGAAAAGTGATTACGTTGACGATTTTATCCAACATAGTGCCCAGATTAACATGGGCAACTCAGGTGGATGCTTGTTAGATGTCAATGGAAAAGTCATTGGTATTAATACAGCCATCTTTTCACCAAGCGGCGGCAACGTTGGTATTGGGTTTGCGATACCATCGGATGTGGCTAAGAAAACAGTTGAACAACTGATTGAATTCAAACGCACGAAACGTGGCTGGTTGGGCGTACGTGTCCAGCATATGTCGGAAGACATGGCTGAAAGTTTAGGCTTAAAAATCAAAGGAGCTATTGTGGGCAGCGTGACCCCAGAAGGCCCTGCTGAAAAGGGCGGTCTTCAAAATGGTGACGTGATCATTAAATTTGATGGAAAAATTATCAATGATAACAACCGAATTTCCCGCCTTGTGGGCGAGACGCCTATTGGAAAATCGTGTGAGGTTGAAATTTGGCGTAATGGTAAAACATTAACGAAAAATGTGGTCATTGGCGAATTTGAAGAAGCCCTTCAAAAAGGCAAAATTGACCCAGCAGCGCCTAAGGGGCCGTCACCAGACAGTCAAACAGTGGAACTGTTGGGCATGCAATTGGCACCTACGCCCAAAGGGGAAACACCTGGGGTTTATATCTCAAAAATTGATCCGAACGGGTTGGCATCTGATTCAGGTGTTCGCGTTGGTGATATTATTACAGAGGCCAGTGTTGCTGAAAAACTAACGCCTATCCAAGCACCTAAAGATATGGTTAGTGCTGTTGAACAGGCTAAGAAAGAACATCGGAAAAATATTTTACTACACATTGTGCGCGATTCAAAAAGTGGCGTAGATTTTTATTTATCTTTACGTATAGAAGATACAGATAAAAAATCAGATAAATTGGCTTCTACGCCTGAAATGTCTGCACCCAAAACACCAGCGGCAGAACAGCCTGGAATATCGGTAACGCCTCCGCCTGTTCCACCTGCAACACCTCAGGTCCCTGTAGAGCCAGGTAAATTGCCAGGTGCTCTTGATAAGCAGCCTCAGGCTCCTATTGTTGAGCATCCAGCGAATGTGCCCCAAACAGCACCAGCGGCGTAAGATATTTCTTACAGGCCTTTCCAGGCGCTAATATAAACAAGATCAAGGGTGGCTTGAATGCCACCCTTTTTTTCTTGTGGATATACAGCCTGAACAGTTTCCAAGAATTTTTTGGATAAGGGGCGTTTGCTTCGTTTATAAAGTGCATTTCGGCCGTAGCAAGACCGAACATCATGAATGAGTTTCATAACGGATGAATAGTGCAACGTTAATGAATCATAATCTGTCACAATGTCTTTTAAGCGCGCTTGCTGTAAAAGGCTTGCAATGCTTTGTATTGTTATAAATGGTGACACCCGTGGCGAAACGCCGCTGTGGCATTGAATATCTGCTTGATTTAATGCATGGCGAAGTTCGTACAAACTATTTTCACCCACAAATGTCGATAGAAGAAGTCCACCTGGCTGCAAAGCATCCTGGTAAGACTGAAGCATTGCAGGCAGATCATTCACCCAGTGCCATTGGTTTACCGAAATAATTAGGTCAAACGCATGGGTAAATGAAATTTTTTCATCCAAATTATTCAATGAAACAACATTAACATTCTGCTCACGCTTTAGCAGGTAGTCGACTAAATTCGGTAAGGGTTTTGGGGAATGAATACATATTTTTTGAAATGGATTTTTAAAAAGGGTCAGGCGCGCCATAAGGGTTGAAGCCATGTGATCTAAAAGGGTATCCAACGTATTCGATAATGGTTTATGGAGATGCCATCTTTTTATGTATAAGTCACGGTCGAATAAGGGGGCTGACATTTTTTATGAATCACCTTGGTTATGTGGGCAACTGCCATAATATCAAATAAATTGACCTCAGTGTGATTTACAAAATTTTTCCAACGACAGCATCTTTTGATTTTGGGTGATGAATTTCTTGAATGCCTTGGCCTTGAAGCCATTTTTCTAAAAGAAATAGAAACTGCTGATCAACGCCTTGGTTGGATGCATGTTCATCGACAACAGCCATATGAATAACTGCAGAATTATTTTGTAGGCACCGTTGAATATGTGCATAGCCAATGGGGTGAGCCCCTTGATACAACAAAATATGATAATGCCCTGGATGATTAAAGTCCCAGGTAACGGGACCATTTTGTAACATATTGTCAAAAACATATTTCTGCCGAAAATACTTGGCCTTTTCCCACTCGCTAGCATGGGCGCAATGGAGGATACGGAGCGTTTGAAACCGAGCATCATCTAGAGTTTTCGCAATAAAATCTGCCTTTCCTTGGGTATAGTTTGTAAACGGGCCATTTTTAATAAAGGCATTTTCCTGGTTTGCCAGTTTCTGTTTCAGGTTAGCATATTCGATAGCAGCATCTGAATGATCACGTAAATAATTGCGAAAGGCCAAGTTGAGTTCAATTTCAGGGTGACCTGTTTCATATACGTGTAAGTGAATTTGTGGTTCTGATTTTTTACTAAAATAAAGCCGACCCGGGATATTTAATTCCCCCCTATAGGTATAACCAAGCTGTTCAAGTTTTTGAATGACATCTGCTTGAGGTTGAATAACAGCAACTATATCTAAAATAGGTTTGGCGCATAGGCCTGGAACAGATGTTGAGCCTATGTGATGGATAGCGGTACAAAATTGCCCTAATGCTTCACGAATACATTTTGTTTCAAGTTCGAAAAGGGTTGGCCAAGCATGGTTATAAGGGGTAAGAAGCATTTTATTGCTTTTTATATTTAAGGGATTTTCTCTCTGTGAATAATAACAGGTGTAAGTAAAAAAATACATGAACACATATAATTTTGATGCGTATAGGACATACACAAAAATATTTCATGCATTAACAAAATATTAAATTTCTTTACCTATTTATTATTTTGCAATTATTTGCATACTTTATTTTTAAAGGGGGAATTCATGAATTTAGGTTTGATTTTGGCAAAACGAAATAGGGCCCGTTATCTATTCGTTAGCTATTTACCAGCTATTTTTTGGCTTTTAGCCTCAGGAACCCAGGCAGTTGTTCAGGCATCTGAAGAATATTCATCACCTAAACGCGTATATGGACACGTTCGCGACTCTGAAAGGCACCGTCTAAGCTTATTGGGGTTAAGAGGTGCGGGAGTTGAGCATTTAGACAGAGGGCATTCCTCCATTAGTAAATTTCTTGGTGCTGGGCAGCTTCCACCAACATCTGATTTACGTTCGGGTTTTCCTGAACCATTCGATCAAGGTCAGTTAGGTTCATGCACGGCAAATGCCATAGTAGGGGCAGCCATGTACACCCTAGAAGAAGAAGGCATTTCAGATCCAGGCATGCTATCACGTTTATATTTGTACTACAAAGAACGTTCTCGTGAAGGAGACGTTGGAGAAGATGCCGGTGCAAGTTTAGCAGATGGTATTTACGTGCTTCATAAAACAGGTGTTTGCTTAGAAAGCTTGTGGCCTTATTCTGATGACGGTGTTTTATTTAAGAAACGCCCGACAACAGTTTGCAATAAAGATGCATCTACGCATCGTGACTTAGATGTAACAAAAACAGCATCTGTTGATCAAGATTTGGGGGTTATTAAAGCCATTCTGGCGCAAAGTTGCCCTGTTGTTATGGGAATTCAGGTCTATTCATCTTTTGAAAGTCAGGCTGTTGCAAGAACTGGTATTGTTCCCATGCCCAAAAAAAGTGAAAAACTTTTAGGTGGGCATGCTGTTGTTTTGGCGGGTTATGATGATACAAAAAATACATTCTTGGTCAGAAATTCATGGGGCACAGGCTGGGGACAAGCAGGTTACTTTGAGTTGCCATACGATTACGTAATGAGTCCAAAACTAGCAAGTGATTTTTGGAAAATCAATAAGATGAGTGATCCACACCTTACATCTTCACACGTTGAACGTAGTTCAGGTGGTGCAGCAGGTGCTGGTACCCCTTCAGAAAAAGGTTCTTCCAAGAAAAGAAAAAGAGACGATTAAGATTAATAACCTGAGTTGATAGTCAGTCAGACCAGCTATCAATTCATACCATTATTTGGATTGAAAGAGACCGTGTTATTCATCTCGAGGGTTTACCTTCGAGATGAATACTATGTAAGCAAGAAGGCGTGCCTTATGTTGTTTTTATCAAGACCAGCCCTATATGACCACAAGAACTGCACATTTTCCCTTCTGTTCCATCTTGTAAAGTAATATCTTCCCCAAAAGCGGGGGGAGATTCTTTAAAGTCTACACATATTAATTTTTTGCGAATTAATCCCCGATAGTGGGTGCGGGCCATTAATTCTTGTCCCATATAGCACCCTTTGTTCCAATCCAATGCTCCAAGTGATTCGAACCCGTATTCTAAAATCACAGCCCGTTCAATAGGCAAGTCACGGCTACCATCGGGAATACACAAACGAATGCGGTGTTCATCATAAATTTCAAAGGTATCAAGAGGGGGTATGTGTGTATTTTTTTCGACATAAAGGCGATTTCCTAAATCAGCATGCCGTGGGTCTGTAACATTTAAAAAGCAGCTCAATTCCGTTGAGTCCGCGAGCGACACCAAAACCTGAAAATCATGAGATCGGTCAAGTAAAACGACTTTTGAACGCAGTTTATAGATGTTAAGGCGCTTTAAAAGGTCAGCAACGCGTTCCCGCTCACAATCAATAAACCAGCTATCACCCTTGGCTATTAAAAATAAATCATGCAGAAACTTGCCTTGAGGTGTTAACAGGGTTGCGTATAAAGCTTTACCTTCTTCAATTTTTCGAACATCCTGTGTAAGCAAACCTTGTAAAAATGTTTCCTTGTCAGGGCCTTGAAGTTCAATCAATGTACGATGATTCAGTGCAAACATTTTTTCTAAATGATTCATTTTTATAGGATAAACCTAACTGAAAATAGCACTTAAAAACAATTTGTTTCTGTCCGCATGAGAAAATTCTTGTCTTTGAAAAAGCATCCTGAAATGTAAGATCTCTTGATAAATTCAATGTTTGTTGTAAATCTAAGGGAAAATTTGGATGTACCCCGCCCACTGCGTGGGGCCCACCTAGACCCCGAAAAACCAGTGCACAGCGCCACCCCTCCGCGCACCTCAACAAAGCTCCGCCCATC
>CAZDVK010000011.1:0-55380 GCA_964508915.1 uncultured Verrucomicrobiales bacterium
CGTACAGTTGGTGCCGGTGTGGTAGCACAAATCGTAAAATAACAAAGGGAGACGGGGTTGTTCTAAAAGACAGCCCCAATTATTAGCCGAGTATTTTTTTTGGGTTGGGATTATGGAAAACCAGAGTATCAGAATTAAATTGCAAGCTTACGATCATCGTTTGTTAGACCAATCGGTGAAAGAGATTGTGAATACGGCAAAAAGAACAGGTGCACAAGTGCGTGGACCTATTCCAATGCCAACGCGGATTGAACGATTCACTGTGAACCGGTCACCGCATATTGACAAAAAATCGCGGGAACAATTCGAAATGCGCACGCACAAACGTGTTGTGGACATTGTGGATTGGTTGCCGCAAACTGTAGACGCCTTGATGAAGTTAGATCTGGCATCAGGCGTAGATGTAGAAATTAAATTATAGGTATTAGGTCATGCGCACAGGATTAATTGCAGAAAAAATTGGCATGACTCAGATTTTTACAGAATCTGGGGTTCAGGTGCCAGTTACCGTGTTGAAAGTACCAACTTGCACGGTCATCTCTCAAAGAGTTGAACAAAAAGATGGATACAATGCAGTACAGTTGGGTTGTTTTGAAGTATCACCCAGCAAGGTAAAGAAACCACAACGGGAATTCTTTGCTAAATTGCAAATGGAGCCACGTAAGGTTTTGAAAGAATTTCGCGTAACAGAAAGCAACTTGCTTACTGTGGGTGATAGTTTGACAGCGTCTCATTTTGCGGAAGGGCAACATGTTGATGTAACCGGAACAAGCATTGGTAAAGGTTTTGCCGGTGGTATGAAACGTTATGGTTTCGGTGGTCTTCGGGCAACGCACGGTGTGTCTGTTTCCCACAGAAGTCATGGTTCTACAGGTAACCGCCAAGATCCAGGTAAAGTTTTCAAAAACAAGAAAATGGCTGGACACATGGGACACCGTCGTGTGACAAAGTTAAACCTATTCGTGCAAGGTATCGATGCAGAACGTGGCCTTATTTACATTAAGGGCAGCGTTCCAGGCCCAGAAAAAGGCTTGGTTTATATTCGTGATGCAATTAAGAAACCGGCAGCTTGAAGGCGAGAATAATCATGAAGTTAAGTATTTTAGATCAAAAAAATAAGCCATCAGGCGAATTGGAATTAGATGATACCGTTTTCGGTGTTGAGCCAAGGTCTGATATTTTGGCGCGTGTTGTGACGTGGCAGTTGGCCCGCCGTCAAGCGGGTACTCACCAAGTGAAAGAACGCGGTGATGTTAGGGGTTCAACGCGTAAGATTTATCGTCAAAAAGGAACAGGTAGCGCCCGTCACGGTGCACGTAAAGGTGCACAATTCCGTGGTGGTGGTATTATCTTTGGTCCGGTAACACGCGACCATAGCCATGACTTGCCTAAAAAAATTCGCCAGCTTGGTTTAAGAATGGCTATTGCTGCTAAAATTCAAGAAGGTAATTTGCTGGTAGTTAATGATTTGTTTTTGGAAAACCCCAGAACTAAATTAGCTCAGGCTCGTTTTTCACACTTGAAAGAATCAACGGCTCTTTTAATTGATGATGTAAATGTAGATTTAAACATGCGTCAAGCTGTTGCAAATTTGAGGGAATTTGATATTCTTCCTCAGATTGGTGCAAATGTTTATGACATTTTGAAAAAAGATAAGCTAATAGTAACGGCGAATGCCCTCAAATCCTTAGAGGCCAGATTGAAATGAGTAGTGTAAAACAACATTTAAGAGATTACGATGTAGTGGTCCGCCCTATTTTGACTGAAAAGTCAAATATGCAGACGGAAAGTGCACAGTATTTTTTCCAAGTATCTTTGGATTCTACAAAACCGGAAATTAAGGCAGCTATTGAGCGTTTATTTAACGTGAAAGTAAAGTCAGTGAACACCTTAATTCGCAAAGGGAAAACAAAACGTTTTCGTGGCCGTTTGGGGATTCAAAAAGATATGAAGAAGGCTATGGTTTTATTACAGCCAGGCCAACGAATTGACTTGAGTAGTGGGGTATAGCAATGGCCTTAAAACAGTATAAAGCAACGACAGCTGGGCAACGTCAGCTTATTGATATTGACCGTTCGTCATTATGGAAGGGCTCTCCTTACAAAAAGTTAACGGTGGGTATCCATGAAAAAAGTGGTCACAATAACACAGGTCGCGTTACATCGTGGTGCCGTGGCGGTGGTCATAAGCGTCGTTATCGTTTAGTCGACTTTCGTCGCCAGAAATATGATGTGGCCGGAATTGTTGAACGTATTGAGTATGATCCCAATCGTACAGCTTTTATTGCCTTAATTAAATATGATGACGCTGACATGGCCTACATCTTAGCACCTCAGAAACTTCAGGTGGGTGATAAGGTTATTGCTGGTGAAAAAGCAGATATTAAACCGGGTAACGCAATGTTGTTGAAAAATATTCCAGTTGGGACTATTATTCACAATGTCGAACTTAAAGTAGGTAAAGGCGGTCAGTTAGCTCGGTCTGCTGGAACCTATGCTCAGATTGCGGGACGTGACTCAGGATATGTTATTGTAAAGCTTTCATCCGGTGAGGTTCGCCTTGTGAAGGGTGAATGTTCAGCAACTATTGGTTCTGTGTCCAACTCTGACCATCAAAACCGTTCCTATGGAAAAGCGGGACGTATGCGTTGGTTAGGCCGCAGGCCATCTGTTCGTGGTGTGGCGATGAACCCAGTTGATCACCCACACGGTGGTGGTGAAGGTAAAACATCTGGTGGTCGTCACCCGGTGACCCCATGGGGTATTTCCACAAAAGGTAAGAAGACCCGTAAGAATAAGCGGACTTCTTCCATGATTATTAGAAGACGTAGTAAGTAACGGAGAATTAAAGTGCCAAGATCCGTCTGGAAAGGTCCATTTTTTGACAAGTACCTGCTAAAGAAAGCAGAAACTGTACTTGCATCTGGTCGTAAAGAAGTTATTAAAACGTGGTCACGCCGATCCACCATCATTCCTCAGTTTGTTGGTGTTACGTTTGGTGTTCACAATGGTCATAAATTTGTTCCTGTTTTAGTGAACGAAAATATGGTAGGTCATAAGTTTGGCGAATTTGCGCCTACGCGGACTTACTATGGCCATGGTGCTGACAAGAAATCGAAACGATAGAGGGTGTCATGACCATTATAGCTAATGTAAAACTTAGAATGATTCGTGTTAGCCCACGCAAATTGAATTTGGTGGCGTCTAAAATTCGCGGCATGGCAGTTGATAAAGCTTTGACTTTTTTGACCTTTTCGCAAAAACGTGTGTCAGATGATGTTAAAAAAGCCGTTATGTCTGCTGTTGCCAATGCTGAGCATAATCACGGAATGGATATAGATCGTTTGTATATTCATGAGGCTTATGTGGGACAAGGAATTCGTCTTAAACGCTTTAGCCCGCGCGCTAAAGGTCGTGGAAATTCGATTCAAAAACCATTTAGTCACCTAAATATAAAAGTTGCAGAGAAAGAGGTATAAACGTTATGGGTCAAAAAGTTAACCCCATCGCCTTACGTTTAGGTATCAATAAAACTTGGGATTCCAGGTGGATTTCCAAAAAAGATTATGCAGATTTGTTGCATCAAGACTTGGCTATTCGTAAGTATGTTCATTCAACGTTAGCTCAAGCTGGTATTTCAAAAGTTGTGATTGAACGTCCTGCAAAAAAGGCACGTGTTAATATTTATACAGCACGTCCGGGTGTGTTAATTGGTAAAAAAGGTGCGGATATCGAAAAGCTAAAGAAAAAACTTTCTGATATGACGAAAGTGGAAGTGGCTATTAACATTATTGAAATTCGTAAACCTGAACTAGATGCAAAATTAATTGCAGATGGTATGGCGCAGCAAATTGAAAGACGTGTTTCGTTCCGCCGTGCTATGAAGCGTGGTATGCAGTCATGTATGCGTTTGGGTGCTTTGGGTATTCGTGTTAACTGTTCTGGCCGTTTGGGTGGTGCTGAAATTGCCCGTATGGAATGGTACCGCGAAGGTCGTGTTCCGTTGCATACACTGCGTTCAGACATTGATTATGCGGTTTCTACGGCTTTTACCACCTATGGTGCTATTGGTTTGAAAGTGTGGGTATACAAGGGAGAGATCAAAGATCACGACCCGATGGCCCAAGATAAAAAAACGAATGAATATGTAGTAAATCGCTAGATTTTTTGAGGCTATTATGTTATCACCTAAAAGAACAAAATATAGAAAGGCGTTTAAGGGGAAGATCCATGGCGACGCGAAGGCTGGCACAGAAGTTAGCTTTGGTAGTTATGGTTTGAAAGCCTTGGAGCCCACGCGTATGACCTCTCGTCAGATCGAGGCGGCTCGTCGTGCTATTACCCGTCACATTCGTCGTGTGGGTCGTGTATGGATTCGTGTTTTCCCAGATGTTCCTGTTTCAAGGAAGCCGGCAGAAGTCCGTATGGGAAGCGGGAAGGGGTCTCCTGAGTTCTGGATTTGCCGTGTGAAGCCAGGCCGTGTTTTATTTGAATTGGATGGTGTTGCGCCTGAGATTGCTGAAAAAGCATTTCAATTAGCTTCGGCTAAATTGCCAATTCAGACAAAATTTATTAAACGTCTTGTGTAGAACCAAGAGGGGACGATCGTGAAATTTGCGGAAATGACAACAAAAACAACCTCTGAGTTGTATGATTTGCTTGGGAACTTAAAGAAGGAAATGCTTAATTTGCGTATTCAGCAAAAAGTTCACCAAACACAAAATGTAAAGCGTACGCGTGAGTGCCGTAAAGATGTGGCACGTGTGAAAACGCGTTTAAGTCAATTAAGTTAGTAAGATAGGGGACCATCCATGCCACGCCGAATATTACAGGGTGTTGTTGTTAGTGATAAAGCCGAAAAAACAGTGATTGTACGTGTTGAAAAGAATGTGATGCATCCTGTTTACAAAAAATATATTAAGCGCCATTGTAAATACGCAGCGCACGATCCAAATAATGCTTATAAAACCGGTGAAGCCGTTAGCATTATTGAATCACGTCCTATTTCAAAAACAAAGAAATGGGTTGTGCAAGAGAAGTCTGCTCAATAAGTTGTGAGAGAAGAAAATGATACAAACAGAATCAAGGTTAGATGTAGCTGACAACTCGGGTGCCAAAGAGGTTTTGTGCATTAAGGTTCTTGGTGGTTCCAAAAGAAGATACGCTTCGGTAGGCGACGTGATTGTTGTTTCCATTAAGGATGCAATGCCACGTGGTAAGGTTAAAAAAGGTGACGTACACCGTGCGGTGATTGTTCGAACAAAACAATCTATTAAACGGGCTGATGGGTCGCTAATTTCTTTTGATCAGAATGCAGCCGTGTTGATTAACAAACAAGGTGAACCGATCGGAAGCCGTATTTTTGGCCCTGTGACACGTGAATTGCGGTCAGCAGGATATATGAAAATTATTTCTTTAGCACCTGAGGTGTTGTAATGACGCAGTTAAGATATAAAGTAAAACGTGGTGATTTTGTTGAAGTAACCACTGGAAAAAACAAAGGGAAGCGTGGAAAAGTTTTGAAGGTTTTCTTGGAAGATCAAAAAGCTTTGGTAGAGGGTGTTAATGTGGTTATGCGTAATGCAAAGCCAAGCGCAACCAACCCGAATGGTCCTTTTGAAAAGACGTTACCTATTCATATTTCTAATATCGCTGTCGTAGATCCATCTTCAGATAAACCTGCCAAAGTTGGCTACCGTTTTAACGGAGATGTGAAGGAACGCGTCTTTAAGAAGTCTGGAAACCTCGTATAAAAGTTTATTGGATTAAAGAAAATGTCATATTTCAAAGAACAGTTTGAAAAGCATATTAAAAAAGATCTTCAGAAGGAACTAGGTGTTGTAAACGCTTATGCTGTTCCGAAAATTACGAAGATTGTTATTAATATGAGTGTTGGTGAAGCCGCACAAGATAGCAAAAAAATACAGTTTGCTGTAGATGACTTAACTGCCATTGCAGGTCAAAAACCTGTTGTGACAAAAGCTAAGAAGTCTATTGCAGCATTCAAGTTACGTGAAGGCATGAATATTGGTGCCAAGGTAACATTGCGACGTGATCGCATGTACGAATTTCTAGATCGTCTTATCAATATTGCTTTGCCACGTGTACGAGATTTCCGTGGTCTGAGTCATAAAAGTTTTGATGGTCGTGGAAATTATTCATTGGGGATTAAAGAACAAATCATTTTCCCTGAAATTAACTATGATAAGGTTGACAAAATTCGCGGTATGGACATCACCATTTGCACAAATGCTAATGATGATGCAAGCGCCATGAAACTTTTGACAGCTTTTAACTTCCCGTTTGCTAAGTAAAGAGACAAAGGATGGCCAAAAAAAGTTCGATTGAAAAAAATAATACACGACGCAAATTAGTTGCCTCTAAAGCAACAACACGCGCGTCTGTGAAAGAGATCTTGAAAAACAGAGAACTTCCTTTCGAGGAACGCCTGGTGTTGATGCATAAACTTGCTGAAATGCCAAGATCTTCATCAGCGACCCGAATTCGGAATCGCTGTGAGGTATCTGGCCGTCCTCGTGGATTTTATCGAAAATTCAAAATGTCACGTATTGCCCTTCGTGAGCTTGGCTCACTTGGGATGATCCCCGGCGTGACGAAAGCAAGTTGGTAGGTAGATTATGACAATATTAGATCCTGTTGGTGACATGTTGACGCGTATTCGTAATGCGCAGCGTGTTTTTAAGAAAACTGTTTCTATTCCGCACTCAAAGCAGAAAGAAAGTATTTTGAATGTACTAGCCGACGAAGGTTATATTCGTACGCATCGTACAGAAAAAGATGAAAACGGTCATTTGGTTTTGGTTGCTGAATTAAAATACAGCGACAATGCGCCTGTTATTCGCAAGATTGACCGTGTTTCAAAGCCAGGTCGTCGCGTCTATTCAAAAATTAAAGATTTACCTTTGGTTTTCAATGGTTTAGGAATCAACATTTTGTCTACCCCAAAAGGGATTATGTCTGACGTTAAAGCACGTCGGGAATCCGTGGGTGGCGAAGTTATTTGTACAGTGTTTTAGGGTGTGAACGATGTCAAGAGTTGGTAAACATGAGGTCTTAGTCCCAGCAGCTGTAGCGCTGACTGTGAGTGACCGAGTTCTTTCTTTCAAAGGAAAATTAGGGGCAGAAACTTATGAAGTTCCCGAAGAAGTAAAGCTTGAAAGAACAAATACAGGAATTAAATTCACACCTGTGAATGAATCAAAACAAGCTCGCATGCTATGGGGTACGACGCAACGAAATGTGTCGAATATTGTGAAGGGTTTAGAAAACGGATTTACAGTCAATATCGATTTGGTCGGTGTTGGGTATAGGGCCGCTGTTGCTGGAAGCAAGTTGACAATGCAACTTGGTTTTAGTCATGACGTTGTTTTTGACATTCCAACCGGTATTGTTATTAAGTGTGAGAAGCCTACATCTATTGCGATAACAGGCCCGTCTAAACAGCAAGTTGGACAAATTGCGTCACAACTACGTAAGTTTAGAAAACCTGAACCTTATAAAGGAAAAGGGGTTATTCGCGAAGGCGAATTTGTGGTTCGTAAGGAAGGAAAGAAGAAATAAAATGCGTAGCTCATCTGAACTTCGTGAGGTTCGAAAATCTCGCCAAAGATACAAAATGCGTAAGCTTTCTCCTGGTAAGCTGCGCCTTAGTATTCATCGTAGCAATAGGCATATGTATGCACAGATCATCGATGATGTTAAGGCTATAACTCTTGTTTCTGCATCAACAATGTGTACAGAAGCAAAAGATTTAACCAATGGTGGCAATAAGAAAGCATCCGAATTTGTTGGAAAGCTTATTGCAAAGCGTGCTATAGAAAAAGGAATCAAAGAGGTCGTTTTTGATCGTTCTGGTTTCTTATACCATGGTCGTGTAAAAACATTAGCTGACAGCGCTCGTGAAGCTGGTTTGAAATTTTAGGAAGTTGAATCATGGCAAGACAAGCACAAAATGAATCCAAAGAAGAACAATTTATTGAAAAGTTGGTTAGCGTTCGCCGTGTAACAAAGGTTGTAAAAGGTGGTAAGACACTTCGTTTTTCAGCACTTGTTATTGTGGGTGACGGAAAAGGTAAGGTTGGTTACGCCACAGGCAAAGCCCGTGAAGTACCAGAAGCCGTTAAAAAAGCTGTGGACAAAGCAAAACGTTCTATGATCAAGGTTCCCTTGCGGGAAGGTCGTACGTTGTTCCATGATGTCAGTGCACGTATTGGCGCTGGTCATGTGTTTTTAAGAAGTGCCCCAGCTGGTACAGGCGTGATTGCGGGTGGTGCAATGCGTTCTTTGTTTGAAGCATTGGGAATTCACGATGTTGTCAGTAAATCTGTTGGGACATCTAATTACCATAATACAGTGCGTGCAACGTTTGAGGCTTTGAAAAATATTTCTTCGCCTCGTCAGGTAGCCGCGAAGCTTGGTAAAAAAGTAAGCGATCTGAATGCGCGTCGTGGCCCCTCTGACAAAAACCGTTTAGAAGATAACGCGTAAGAGGTAGATATCATGACAACAGTAGAAAAAAAGAAAGCAGCAAAAAAAGTTGAAACAATAAAAGTTCAACAATTTGCAAGTCCAATTCGTCGTAATGCTATTCAGCGCGAATATCTCAAGTCACTCGGGCTTGGTAAGCTTAATGCGGTTCGTGAGATTATTAATAATGGGTCAACACAAGGTTTATTAACCAAGTTGAAGCATATGGTTCGTGTAATTGAAAAATAATTAGGTGTACAGATGACATTCAAGTTAAATACAGTCAGAGATCGTCCCGGTGCGCGCCAAGCACGCAAAGTTGTTGGACGTGGTATGGGATCCGGTCTTGGAAAGACGTCTGGCCGTGGTGGTAAAGGTCAAACAGCACGTTCTGGTGTTTCAATCAACGGTTTTGAAGGTGGTCAAACACCTTTGTATCGTCGTTTGCCAAAGCGTGGGTTCGTTAACATTCATGCCCAAAAACTTTATGAGCTAGACTATCACAAGGTAAACCGTATTGTTGAGCAGGGCCTTAACCAGGGTGTTGAGCAGATTGATCGGGATTTACTGGTGAAAATTGGTTATATGCCCGCTTATATTACAGGGGTTTCCCTTATTGCAAATGGAACACCACCAAAAGGTGTTAAGTTGGCTGTTACCCGTGCGACAAAAAAAGCGCAAGCGCTACTTGAAAAAGCGGGTGGTTCCCTTATTATTGAATAAACCATTTTTTTGAGAGGCGACATATGTCATCAGCCATTGAGCAATTAGCCGCAGGGCTTAACTTTTCTTCTTTTGCAAAAGCAGAGGATTTAAAAAAACGTATCTGGTTTACGCTAGCTGCATTGGTTGTTTACAGGCTTGGTACATATGTTCCTTTGCCCGGAATTAACCCCCAAATTATTGCGGAATTTACCCGTCAAAATGCGGGGGGGATCTTGGGCATCTTGGATATGTTTTCCGGTGGTGCCATTGGTCGTATGACCATTTTTTCCCTTAACATTATGCCGTACATTTCTGCCAGCATTATTGTGCAGCTCATGACGTCTATTTCCCCTCATTTAGAAGCTTTGAAAAAAGAAGGTGAAACGGGGAAGCGGAAGTTAAATCAATATACACGTTATGGAACGGTTTTATTGGCAGCTGTTCAGGCTTATGGTATTTCCGCTGGGTTAGAACGCATTGTTGGGCATTCAGGTAGTGCCGTACTTGACCCCGGTTTGTTCTTTAGGTTGACTACTGTTATCACGTTAACAGGCGGTACTTTATTTATTGTGTGGTTGGGTGAGCAGATTACGTCGCGTGGTATTGGAAACGGGACGTCATTAATTATCTATTCAGGTATCGTTGCAAACTTGCCCCAGGCTGTTTTTGGAACATTTGAATTGGGACGCCAGGGTGCCATATCAGCTTTTGTTATTATTGGTATTCTTGCTATGGTGGCAGCTGTTATTGGTTACATTGTCTTTATGGAAAAAGCGCAACGTCGTATACCAGTGCAATATCCTAAACGTCAAGTGGCTGTGAATATGCCTGCGGTTTCACAGAATACGCATTTGCCTTTAAAGTTGAACAGTGCCGGTGTTATTCCACCTATCTTTGCTTCTTCTTTATTGTTGTTGCCGGCAACCATTGTTGGTTTTTCCAACGTTACGCAAGATTCGTGGTTGGGTGCTATCTCTCGCTATTTTAACCATGGTCATCCTGTTTATATGGCGTGTTTCGTTGGATTAATTGTTTTCTTTGCGTTCTTTTATACAGCGTTGATGTTTAACCCCAATGAAACAGCAGAAAACTTACGTAAAATGGGAACGTTTATTCCCGGTGTGCGCCCTGGTAAACAAACAGCTGAATACATTGATTATGTATTGACACGGTTGACAGTTGTGGGCGCTTTGTATTTAGCATCCATTTGTATTTTGCCGGAAATTGTATTGTCACAAGTGTCGTTACCATTTTATTTTGGTGGGACAAGTTTGTTGATTGTGGTGAGCGTAACCATTGATACTATTGGTCAAGTGCAGTCACACCTTGTTGCCCATCAGTATGAAGGGCTTATTAAAAAGGCGAAACAGAAAGGCAAGCTTTAGGAAAATGAACCTTGTTCTTTTTGGGCCGCCTGGTTGTGGCAAAGGGACGCAATCACAGTTCCTTGTTTCTATGCACAACTTTGATCACCTATCCACTGGCGATTTAATTCGCCAGGAAATTTCATCTGATTCTGAATTGGGTAAAAAGGTTGCATCCATTTATTCAGCAGGTGGTTTAGTATCTGACGATATAATTATGCAAATTGTGCAAAAAAGAATTGCAGGCAATGGTGGAAAGAGTATATTATTTGATGGAATTCCGCGCACCCTAAGTCAGGCCCAGGCGTTGGATGGACTTTTAGCTTCTTTATCGTCGAAAGTTCACCGTGTTATTAGCTTGGTTGTTCCTGATTCTGTGTTGTTGCAACGAATTATAGGACGTTTTCATTGTCTTAACTGTAAGACCGTTTACCATGCAGAAAACAAACCCCCTATCAAAAATGGCGTTTGTGATGTTTGTGGAGAAACAGAGTTTGGTCGACGCAGTGACGACCAAGAAGAAAGCCTGAAAGTAAGGTTGGCTTCTTATTATGAGCAAACAAAGCCTTTGGAGCAGTTTTATAAAGATAAAAATGTTTTTTCAGAGGTTGACGCTACACAGTCGCCCAACGCTGTGTATGAAGATATTGTGAAACTAATTAAGCCTATAAAGGCATAGGGAGAAAGAAACGTGGCACGTATTGCAGGTGTAAACATACCGACGCAAAAAAAGGTTTTTATTGGGTTAACCTATATTTACGGTATTGGACTTCACACATCGAAAAAAATTATGGAATCAGCCGGCATTGATTTGGCTAAACGTGTGAACCAACTAACTGATCAAGAGGTTCTGAAGATTCGTGAAATCATTGACCGTGATCATAAAGTTGAGGGTGACTTGCGCCGTGAAGTTTCTATGAATATTAAAAGGTTGATGGACTTGG
Organism: uncultured Verrucomicrobiales bacterium; assembly: GCA_964508915.1. Lineage (GTDB taxonomy): Bacteria > Pseudomonadota > Alphaproteobacteria > Paracaedibacterales > CAIULA01 > CAZDVK01. Next base: position 11,500 of record CAZDVK010000011.1, read on the forward strand.
GCTGTTATCGTGGGTTACGCCATCGTAAAGGGCTTCCTGTTCGTGGTCAAAGAACACATACCAACGCCCGTACCCGAAAAGGGAAAGCAGTTCCGATTGCTGGTAAAAAAATGGTTGGTAAGTAATTAAGGGTTAGGTGAGATTATGTCAAAAACAGTTGCACGCGTTAAGCGTCGTGAGAAAAAAAATATTTCAACGGGCGTTGCTTTTATCAATGCTACGTTTAACAATACGCTTATTACCATTACGGACGAACATGGCAATGCCATTTCATGGTCCACAGCTGGTATGGTTGGTTTTAAGGGCTCTCGTAAGTCAACACCTTATGCTGCTCAGGTTGCTGCTGAAGATGCAGCTAAAAAAGCGGCCGAACATGGTTTGAAAACAGTATCTGTTATTGTAAAAGGACCCGGTTCAGGTCGTGAGACTGCCTTGCGTGCTTTGCAAAGTGTTGGTTTTACGGTGACATCGGTACGCGATGTAACGCCCGTTCCCCATAATGGTTGCCGCCCACCAAAGCGCCGGCGTGTTTAATTTCGTTTGTTTGTGACGTTTTAGTTTTAAGAGAGAGGGGATCCCGTGATTCAGAATAATTGGCAGGCGTTGATTAAACCATCAAAACTGAATGTACAGTATCTTGATCCGAATTTAAGAGAAGCAGAGATTGTGGCCGAACCACTAGAGCGTGGTTTTGGTATGACACTTGGTAATGCCATTCGTCGTATTTTAATGTCATCTTTGCAAGGATCTGCCATTACGGCTGTAAAAATTGACGGTGTGTTGCATGAATTTTCCGCCATACCCGGTGTGATGGAAGATGTAACAGATGTTATTCTGAACTTGAAAACCATTGGTGTAAAGTTAAGTTCTGAATTACCTAAGAAAGTGCGCGTCAATGTGGTTGGACCAAAAGTTGTGACCGCGAAAGACATTCAAACAACAGCTGATGTTGAAGTTTTAGACCCGGATGTTGTTATTTGTACGGTTGGCGAAGGTGCCACGTTAAATATGGAGCTAACCATTCAAAATGGTAAGGGTTATGTTCCTGCAGGTCAGCATTTTTATGAAGATAAGCCAATTGGTTTAATTCCAATTGATGCGATCTACAGCCCGATTAAGCGGGTGGTTTATAAGGTTGATCAAACACGTGTTGGGCAACGGACTGACTATGACAAGTTGACATTTCGTATTCAAACAAATGGTTCTATTAAACCGGATGATGCTATTGCTTATGCAGCGCGCATTCTGCAGGATCAGCTACGTCAGTTTATCAATTTTGATGAACCACAAGTTGCTGAAAAATCTGAACGTAAAGATGACTTACCGTTTAATCGGAATTTGTTGAAAAAAGTCGACGAACTTGAATTGTCTGTTCGTTCAGCTAACTGTTTGAAGAATGAAAATATTTTCTACATTGGCGATTTGGTTCAAAAATCTGAAGGTGACATGTTAAAAACACCTAATTTTGGACGTAAGTCGTTGAATGAAATTAAAGAGGTTTTGTCTTTGATGGGGCTTGGTTTTGGCATGAACGTGCCGAATTGGCCGCCAGAAAACATTGAAGACTTGGCCAAAAGTTTAGAAGATCCATTTAGCTAAAAAGAGAATAAATCATGAGACATCAAATATCTGGTCGTAAATTAAATCGTACAAGTTCCCACAGAAAAGCTTTGTTTAAGAACTTGGCGCAAGCGCTGATTAAGCACGAACAAATTAAAACAACACTGCCAAAAGCGAAAGATTTGCGCCCTGTTGTGGAACGTTTAATCACGTTAGCGAAAAAAGGTGGCTTGCATGCACGCCGTCAGGCTATTGCGCAGCTTCAAGATGTGGAAGTGGCATCAAAATTGATGGACACATTGGCAACACGTTTTCAAGGTCGTGCGGGTGGTTATACACGCGTTCTGAAAGCAGGTTTCCGTTATGGGGATAATGCGCCCATGGCTGTTATCGAATTTGTTGATTTTCAACCAACTGCTTCTGAAACTGTAGAAGCGTAGTCGAAAATTCTTAAAAAGAAAGGGGCCCAGACGAAAGTTTGGGCCTCTTTTTTTGTTTTATTGAAGCGCTAAAATCTCAGCAGCTAAATTTCCAGGGTTTGCGCTGTAAAAAGCCTCTTTAAGGGTATCAAGCTGACTTGATAAAGATACCAAAGTTGCAGGATTTACAAGTTTATTGTAAGCAAATACCAAATCAGGAATAGATGGACCGTCACCACCATCGATACTGGCGTAGTATCCAAGTCGTGGGCCGCTGCTTCCTGGTGTTGGTGCGTGTTTTTTAGCGTAGTTGGTCATGGCAACCCAAAAGCCAACTGCTTTAGGTGAGCCTAGATATTCACCCCCGCTGCCAATTTGAAAAGGTACCAGTGTTCCCTTTAAGAAAAAGGCACTTGATGTGCTTGTTTCCATCAAAGGAGTCCAGGTTGGTAATAAAGCGCTGACGCCACCAGATGTAATGATCGCATCAAGACGTCCTGCCGCCATTGTATTAAACTCGTCTTGACCTTCTTGGTAAAGTTTTGAAGCAAGTGGAATTAAGTTCATTTCCGTCATGATTGACACGGCATGTTCTTGTTGTTCTGGTAAACATGGAAACGCTGCCATCATCGCAGCTGACAGAGGAGGAGCATAGGCAGTTGGCGATGGCGATAAGTATATAGATGCGGCCATAGCTTTTTCATCGTCTGTCATACATGAAGCATTTGTTGATATTAAAGCAAACGCTATAGATGTGTACGCTGTAACTTTAGTAACCAAACGAATCACTTGAATTGTCATGATGTTAATACCCTTATAAGGTTAGAGGTTGAATAGCCCACATAGGCAACACCCATCTGGGCAATACAATATATAGCCTTGAGTTATTGATAAATGATTAACGGGGTAATTTTACGTGTCGGAATCTAAGCGGCGGGTTGATGTGAGTAGTTAGGTAGAATCGAGGTAATACAGCCGCCTTTAGGCGAACACTTTATTATTTTTTCTAGATTGCCGCGTCACGCTGTTCCTCGCAATGACAATTCTTTGCCGCCGTCGTTGCGAGTGAAACGAAGCAATCCAGATTCTAACTTCACCCCAAAGCCTTCACCAAATCCACCACATTGACGCGCTGTTCTTTATCACCTTCGCCGGCGCGTAAATCACGCAGAATGACTTGATGCTCGCTCCATTCATTATCCCCAAAAATAAGGGCGTGGGTGCAACCCACCTTATCGGCGTATCTATAGCGCATTCATTTTCTGAAGATTTTTTTGTGAAGGAATATGTTCTTGTGCAGCAGCCGACTTCCAGTATTCCATAGCTTTTCTTTCATCCTTATCTGCTCCTATTCCGTCGGCCAAGAGGCAAGCAAGATTATTCTGTGCCATAGGGTTTCCTTGATTGGCTGCTAGTGTCCAAAAATGGATAGCTTTTGAAAGATTTTGCTCTCCTACTAATCCATTAAAATACAAAGAACCAAGATTATATTGTGCTATTTCATCTCCTTTATGGGCAGCTGACTCGTAATAGTGCTTGGCTTTTTCATAGTTTTGATCAACCCCAATACCTTTTTCATGAATATATCCTAAATTGTTTTCAGCCCGTGAATAACCGTCTTCTGCCGCTAAATTTAGAAGCTCTATAGCCTTCTCTATGTTTTTTTCTACCCCTAAGCCCCATAAACACATATATCCTAAGTCCCCTACAGCACTTGGAAGTGAGGATTCCGCTGCTTTTTGACACCATGAGAAAGCTTCGTCAGAGTTTTTTTCTACACCCTTACCCTTTGCATAGAGCAACGCAAGTTTATATTGATGCCAAGGAGAGCCTTTTTCTGATTTGCCTAATAACCATTCAGCATAACTCACTCCATAGGCCCACCCGTGAAAAAAATAGTCCATATCAAAGCAATCTATTTGAAGGTCAGGTACCTCATAAACAGGACTAGCGCCGTCTAATACAGCCCCAAGAAGTGGGTTCGGATCGATGTTATACCAAAAGTTAATCTGGTAATTTCCTATTAGACGATACCAGACTAAGGAAGTAATGCCTGTTATTTTCGTGTTTTGCTGTTTTAATTCGTCATTGCAATTTAAATTTCTACCACCAAATAAACATCCTTTGCCTATCATGGTATTAATCATTTCTTTTTTGAAAGATGGAAATATAGCTTCCACGCCTCCAGGCTTACATACTGATATTTTTAATTTAGGATTTTTTAAGTCGAATCTTAACGGATTTGGAAAACTTTTAGGTAAACGTGCATTTGAATTGAGAATTTCACACCCCAGTATTTTCAAACAGTATCCATAGAAAAGTTCGATTTTCTTTAAATAGTTATTTCCCCATAACTCATGTAAATTAATGTAAGAAGCCTCCGGGTTTTCCCAACACCATTTTGAAAGTTGATCGTAGGCTAAATCCATGTTTTGCGTATTTGTGGTGTTACAAGCTTCACAAATAAGAGGAGGGTACCTTTCTCTATCTGCATCTAGACTTTTAATATAAAATAAGTTGCCGCTTTCAAAAGATATGCTAATGGGCCACTCTTTCTTAGAGGACTGTTTACTTCTATTTAAATTGGGTGCAAATCTATTCAGTTCAGTTCTTTTATATCTATGTTCTCTTGAATTAGCGATGCCGCCACACATCCAGCAACCATTTTTGTAAATCATCACCCCAAAACTTTTACCAAATCCACCACATTCACACGCTGTTCTTTATCACCTTCGCCGGCGCGTAAATCCCGCAGAATGACTTGATGCTCGCTCCATTCATTATCGCCAAAAATAAGGGCGTGGGTGCAGCCTGTTTTATCGGCATATTTCATGCGTTTGCCAAGATTGCCGGAATAGGTGAGTTCACACGGTATGTTTTGGCTGCGTAATTGGCAGGAGATTTCCAGGGCAGCGCTAGCTAAGTGGTCACCCACCGGCACAAGGGCCACTTTTTTCGGGGGTGCCTTCAATACAAACGATTCTTCCAACAACAGCATCAGGCGGTCTACACCGAAGGCCCAGCCCACGCCCGGTGTTTCAGGACCACCCATTTGCTTAATCAGGCCATCGTATCGGCCACCGCCCCCGAGGGCATCTTGGGCGCCCAAAGCGCCTGTTTTAAATTCAAAGGCTGTGTGGCAGTAATAATCAATACCGCGCACCAGTTTCGGGTCGAACACATGAGGAACTCCAATCTCATCTAATCCCCATCGAACAGCAGTAAAAAAAGCCCACGCATCAGTTGTTAAATAGGCTGCCATAGCCGGCGCCCCCTCACAAATTTCTTGGTCTTTGGGGTTTTTGGAATCCAAAATACGAAGGGGGTTTTTTTGCAGGCGTACTTTGCTTTCATCTGACAAATCAGCCACATATTTTTCAAAATACGCAACCAGGGCTTCCCGGTAAGCGGCCCGGCTTTCAGCGCAGCCCAGCGTGTTTAAGTGAAGGGTGCTTTCAATTCCCAGTGCCTTCAGCCATTGATAAGCAAAAGTTATACATTCCACATCTGCCAGGGGGCTTGCAATGCCAACACATTCAACACCCATTTGGTAAAACTGGCGGTAGCGACCTTTTTGGGGCCGTTCGTACCGAAACATCGGGCCGTGATACATCAGCTTTTGGGGCATTTTTTGCGTCAGTCCTAAGGAAATAATGGCCCGCATCACTGGCGCCGTGCCTTCGGGGCGAAGGGTTATGGATTCGCCCCCCCGGTCATCAAAGGTGTACATTTCTTTGCCCACCATGTCGGTTGTGTCGCCCAAGGTGCGCTTGAAAACCGATGTATATTCCATAATCGGTGTTTCAATGCCGTCAAAACCATATAAACGGCCAATGTCGTAAGCAGTTTTGCAAATGTGCTGATACAATTCAAATTGATCGCCGTATAAATCGCGCGTGCCGCGGATGGGTTGGATGTTTGACATTAGGCCACCTCCAACACAACGGTTTCACATCGATGGCATAACTCTGCGTGCGTGCGGTTATCACTTACACCTACTTCTTCCATGTGGCGCCAACACCGGGCACATTTTTGACCGTCAGCCAAGGTTACAACAACGCCTACATCGGCCACATCATCTAACGTGACGGCATTGGCCGGTGGTTGGGCCGTCAATAAAGTGGCACCCGATGTGATGGATAATTCTGCTAAGTCGACCTGCTGCAATAGGTGCGCCACAGAATTGGTGGCGTAAATGGCCACATGGGCTTGAAGGCTGGAACCAATGGTTTTGGCAGACCGTTCCAATTCGAGGGCGTTTGTGACCACACGACGTACATCGCGAATTATTTTCCAATCTTTCGCTAAATTGTCTTGCTGCCAGCTATCTGAAATATCGGGCAACATACGTTCATGAATACTGTCAAAGTCATCATCAAAGCGGGCATTGTTGTAAGCAAACCAGGCTTCTTCGGCGGTAAAGCTGAGAACAGGCGCCAGCCAATGGACCAAACACAAAAACACCTGGTTCATCACCATACGGGTGGCTTTGCGTTTTAATGATGCGGTGCTATCGCAATAAAGGGTATCTTTTCGAATATCGAAATAAAAAGCCGATAAATCCACTGAACAAAAAGTATGCAGGGCCGTATAAAAAGTTGAAAAATCAAATTCTTGGCGGCACTTGGCGTGCAACGTTTTAAGGCCATGTAGCTGGTGAAGTACCCATTTTTCCAAAGGGGGTAATTGGTCAAAAACAACGGTTTCAGAATTTTCATACCCATCCAAAGCGCCCAATAAGTACCGCAGCGTGTTGCGGAAGCGCCGGTAAATATCTTCCTGATGTTTTAAAATGTCAGCCCCTAAACGCACATCTTCGCTGTAATCTGAATTTACAACCCACAGGCGCAAAATATCAGCCCCTTGGTTTTGGGTAATTTCCTGTGGCGATAATCCGTTGCCAGCTGATTTAGACATTTTATAGCCTTTTTCATCCAGCACAAATCCATGGGTTACCACATTTTTATAAGGGGCTTGGCCTGTAAGTGCGGTGGATACCATCAGCGATGATTGAAACCACCCGCGGTGCTGGTCGGACCCTTCAAAATACAGGTCTGCCGGCCAAATTTGGTTTGGGCGGTCTTTCAATACAAATATATTCGTGCAGGCACTATCAAACCAAACATCTAATGTGTCATTGGTTTTTTCGTAAATAGCAGGATCATGTAGATCTTTCAAAAAATAGGCTGCATCAAATTTTTGCCAGGCTTCAATGCCGTGTTCGGCAATGGCGTCAATGACCCGTTGGTTGACCTGTTCATCTTTCAATGGTTCGCCTGTTTCTTTATGCAAGAAAAGGGTAATGGGAACGCCCCACACCCGTTGGCGCGATAGGCACCAATCAGGCCTGTTTTCTACCATGCTGTGAATGCGGTTGCGCCCTTGTTGGGGGTACCAATTTGTATCATCAATGGCCTGAAGGGCTTGGTCCCGAATGGCATCTACTGATAAAAACCATTGGGATGTGGTGCGGTAAATAAGTGGTGTTTTTGACCGCCAAGAATGGGGGTAGCTGTGCACCAATTTGTGGTGTGACAGTAAGCTTTGGCCTTTTTCAAGTTCTTCCAACACTAAAGGATTTACCTTATAAACATGGTGGCCTGCAAACAAAGGAACGTGGGCGTAATAAACACCATCACCGCCAACTGTGGCTGGAATTTCAAGGCCATATTGTTTACCCACTAAAAAGTCTTCCATACCATGACCAGGGGCCGTGTGTACCAAACCTGTACCCGTTTCTGTGGTGACATGGTCACCTGCTAATAGGGGCACATCAAAGTCATACCCTTTGCCACGCCATGGGTGGGAACACATAACACCTTCTAGTTTATGGCCCGGCAGGGTGTGAATGATTTTATAATTATTGATATTGGCCCGTTTGCAAAAATCTACCACCAGGTCTTTCACGACCAAAAACCGGCGGCTACTTTCTGATTCAATAATGGCGTAATCAAATTCTGGCCCATACGAAATGGCGCGGTTTCCAGGTAACGTCCAAGGGGTTGTGGTCCAAATAACGGCATCTACACCATCTAATTCTGGCACCTGTGTGTTAATAATGGGAAAGGCCACATCAATGGCATCACTGGTGTGGTCTTGGTATTCCACTTCGGCTTCGGCCAATGCCGTTTGTTCAATGACTGACCACGAAACAGGCCGCATGCCTTTATATAAAAGGCCTTTCATAAAAATGGCCAATAGCTGTTCCGCAATGCGGGCTTCGGTTTTGGGTTCCATCGTAATGTATGGGTTTTTAAAATCGGCCACAATACCCAGGCGTTGTAATTCTTCTTTTTGCGTATCAACCCATTTTTGGGCAAAAGTGCGACATTCTTGAATGAAATCTAAAACCGATATGTCTTCTTTTTTGAGACCTTTTTTACGGTAATTTTCTTCGATTTTCCATTCAATGGGTAGGCCATGACAATCCCACCCGGGTATCATAGGCGCGTCATACCCCAACATTTGATAGGTTTTATTAACGATGTCTTTTAAAATTTCACTTAAAGCATGGCCCATATGAATGTTGCCATTGGCGTAAGGGGGGCCAAAATGTAAAATAAACTTTTTCTTTCCTTCAGCTTGAGAACGAAGCCGGTCATAAACGTTCCGCTTTTGCCAAAATTTCAAAATTTCAGGTTCTTTTGTTGCAAGGCCTGCCTTCATAGCAAAAGAAGTTTTAGGAAGAAAAACAGAGTCTTTAAAGTCCATAGTTAGTAATAAAAAGGATAAAATATTATCACCAGTTATACCGTCCGAGGGACAAATGTACAATGTTCTTGGTAAGGGCGCTTTTAAGACTATGGCATATTTTTCGGAACAAACGCCACAAAACGTACAGGCGCTTCGGTGCAATTTATTTTGATGGGAAGGGGAAGGGCAAAAGCCCCAGTGGGCGGTAATTTTGAAGCATTGGCTATATTTTCGACAATGTATTTACCAGTTTTTAGAAAAACGTCGTGAACTGGGTACCCATCTTCAGGGCGATCAGGTGATAAAGTGTCAATGCCAATGCCATTGACATCACGACTCAGTAAAAACTCAGCTGCTTCTTTTGAAATAGATGGAAAAACATGGTTGTTCCGATATTTTTCAGGAAATAACCAAAACTGTTCCCACCCTGTAGAGACGATGACAAAGCTGTTGCGGGGGATAGTTCCATGTTGGGCTTCAAATTTTTTAATATCATCAACGCTAAGCGAATATCGTTCATGCACCACATGGCGGATGTCTAGTACAATGCAGGGGCTTAAAAAATGTTCGACAGGCAATAAATCAATAGTGGCACCGCCAGGAACACAATGAGCCGGTGCGTCCATGTGGGTTCCGATACCGCAATGCAATTTAATTTGTTGAACCCTAAAGCTGGTAGAAAGGTTGGGGTCATAATCTAGTTTTGTTTCACTTGAAAATCCACACCCGCCGTTCCAAGAAGGTGATGTTTCGTGAAGGGCGTGCGTCAGATCAATAATCTGGTATGGAAACATAGAAATTTTAAGTCACGTGTTTTGATAGTTAACCATACCTTTAAAATATTTTAGTTTTCTAGTTATAACTACCCACTACAGCCAAAAATAGCATCTGTTAGTCGGGAACAAGACCACCTGAGCCCACTAAAAAGAAGGGTAAAATTTCCAGAAAAAGGTACGTAGTACGATGACGCGTCAATATGTTCAGCGCACAAAGCACCTGGAATCCTGGGGGGAGACGGTGCATCGATGTAGTCAATATCAACTGGGTAATTAACGCAAGCGTAATAGTCAGGCATTGCGTCAGAATTTAAGTAAAGTGGCTGCCAGCAGTTCTCGCTTATATAAAAATCTTTCATGTACTGAATGCAAATTTTATCAAGAGGTGGCGGGTCTATCATGTGTATCCCAGATGACGTGGACATATGCCAGATAAAAACACCAACGCCGGCTGCAACTGTTACAACAGCTAAGGGAACCAAAACTTTTTTTCTGCATAACACTTCATTAAAACAGGCGCCCCCAGAGTTCCAAAGACAGCGAAGCCATGAACATCTTTTGCCTGACGAAACAGCAACATGTTCTGAAAAATCAGTTGATACAGCTTCTTGGATAGGAACCACAATACTGTGATGAGGGACCGTATCATCAACTGCTTTATCATCAGCTGCATAACAAGGTGCGAAAACAAATAAAACCCATAGAATTCGGATAATTTTTTTCATGCGCATCTCCTACTTCCTGTATATGAAAAAGGTAGGTCAAAAAGATTAATTTTACGTAAACAATCTGATATTACGTATTAATACACGATATATTTGTTTTTGTACATAATCTTGTGGAGAAATTGCCGCGCCTTGGTTTTTCTGGCGCGCGCGCAGGGCCATGACTGGGCCCTACAAGGGCCAGGGTTGCATCTGGCACCTTATTTTTGTACGGATTTTTCTATTTATAACTATACGCAGGATGATGCAGGGCTAAACTAAGACTTTGGCAAAGGGGCGGTGTGCCTCAATAAACTGATCAATAGACATATTAGCTCTTTCATTTGTACGGCGATTTTTAACCTCAACGGTACCGCTTTCCAAACTTTTAGCACCAATAATAATATGCCAAGGTAAGCCAATCAAATCCATATGGGCGAATTTGACACCAGGCCTTTCAGTCCGATCATCATAAAGGGTATCAATACCGGCTTTTCTCAATTTTTGGTAGCAGCTTTCTGCCAATGCGTCAGCAGCTTCGTCACCTGATTTAGCATTCATCAATCCTACGTGAAAAGGGGCTACGGAATCTGGCCATATAATGCCATGCTCGTCATGGTTCGCCTCAATAATGGCGCCAACTAAACGCGATACACCAATACCGTAAGAACCCATTTCAGGAATGATAGATTCTCCATTTGGCCCTGTAACACTTAAGTTCATAGCTTTTGAATACTTCGTGCCAAAATAAAAAATATGCCCCACTTCAATGCCACGAGCTGTTTTGAGTTGGCATTCTTGATTGCAGTTATTGGGGTCATGCTTTTCGTCAGCTGCTGCATATAAGTGCTGCATATGGTCAAAAGTCATTTGTTCCGTTGTTAGGGCATCATAAGCGGCATCATAATAAATGGTGCTTTCGCCTGTGGGTGCCACAATTTGAAATTCGTGGCTTAGGTCACCCCCAATAGCGCCGGAATCAGCACGAACAGGAATGGCTGTTAAACCCATCCTTTTAAATGTAACTAAATAACTTTCATAAACCCTTTTATAGGTTTCTTTAGCCGCTTCGTAGGTTAAATCAAATGAATAACCATCTTTCATGAAAAATTCACGGCCGCGCATAACACCAAAGCGTGGGCGGATTTCATCGCGGAATTTCCAACCAATTTGATATAAAACTTGGGGTAGTTGGCGATAGCTTTGAATATATTGCCGCACAATGTCAGTTATGACCTCTTCGTTGGTTGGGCCATACAGCATTTCCCGTTCGTGGCGGTCTTTAAAGCGCAGCATTTCTTTACCGTAATCTTCATAGCGGCCGCTTTCCTGCCACAACGTTGCTGGTTGAAGGGTGGGCATTAAAACTCGGTGGCATCCAATGCGGTCTTGTTCTTCGGCCACAATACGTTCAATGTTTTGCAAAACACGCAATCCCAGTGGCAACCATGAATAAATACCAGCTGTTGTTTGGTTAATCATGCCAGCCCGAAGCATCAGGCGGTGTGACGCTATTTGAGCCTCGGCTGGGGTTTCCTTTAATGTGGGCAAAAAATACTGGGTTAGGCGCATAACATGTGATCTTTAAAACAAAAAACAATGTTTTATTTGTAGCGGATTGCTTAGACCCTGACCATAAAATTTTCAAGGGTTCCCCGCCTTTGTTCAGAACTTATTAATCTTTTTCTGTCATCTTATCCATACTAAATGTGTTCTTAGGTTATATAATGAAAAAAATTGTTTTTATTTTTTTTGTAAGTTTATTTACTTTAAATAATTGTACAGCATCAAACGTTTCTAAACTTTCTTCTGGAACAGCCAGCTGTTTCAAAGAAGGGGAAATTGCGCATGAAGGGGTTTCTTGTGAACTATCCGCCTTTCAATACTATAAAGGCAAGCTTTTAACAGCAAGCGATAAGGAAGAAGGCCGTGTTTTGGTTTATGACCCAAAAGCTTTAGAGGCAGGGGGGCAGAAAATTCCTTTGAGCCAGGATATTATTTTACCAGAAACTTATAAGGTTGCTAAAGTTGAAAGTATGACAACATTCCATGATTGGGTTCTTGTCGTGGGGTCATACATCCGAACAGATTTGCCCCAGTACTGTCGTATTGTGGCTTTTAAATATGACCCTTTAAAAAATGAGGCAACTCAGCATCATCTTGTAGCGGATACTGAGATTCGCAAAAACATAGCAAATTTCTTTGATAATGCACCCTATTTTAAAGTGGAAGGGGCCGCCATTAAACCAGACGCTGAAAATACAACTGAAGGAACGTTATACTTAGGTGTTCGGGAAGCCGGTGAAGGCTATAAGGAGGGAGAGTTTAAGTATTATACGCGAATTCTGTCTGTAAGAATTAAACAAGAAGGGGGTCATTTGAAATTGGACCCCGCTACATGGGGATTAGTCTACGACATGACTGACAAAAACCCAGAACAAGGTATATCAGACCTGGCCTATGACCAAAAAACGAACTATTTGTACATGACCACATCATTCGAAAAAAATGGGAAGTTAGATGCAGCTTTGTGGCGAATTTCTTTTGCAGATTTTTTTGAAAAGAAAGATTTTACCAAACTTGACGGGGTTTCTTTTGATGGTCTGAAGATAGAAGGCATAACTTTGTCTGAGGATGGAAAAATTTTCCTTGTGGCAGATCAAGATCGTGTTCCAACAGGTATTGAAGGAAAACCACGGGAGCTTTACGAGGCGCCTTACATGGTTTTAAAAGCTAAATAATCCTTGAAATCCAATTGAAAAAGAGGGCGTTAAGGGGAGAAGGCAAAGCCTGTATAAAATATGGCTATACGATTTTTAAAAAGAGGCTGATGGTTAGCTTTTTAAAACCTAAGATCAACCTCTTTGTGTACCAAAATGATCGATGCAACTAAACTAAGAGCTGCCTTTAGGCTGTGTTACTTCCTTGAGGGCCTTCAAAAAGTCCCCCATGAATTTTTCTGGCGGAGGCGCTGTTGGCGCTGGTGCAATAGCATCAACACCTTCGCCCAGTTGGGGTGTTTCACGTTCATCAACATAAGCTGCAATCAATATAACTGTGCGGCCGGTTCGTTTGGGCTCTACAGGTACAACGCTTGTTCTTTTTTTAACAAATGGAAAGCAACCACATGTTACGCCCCGTTCAATAATTTCTTGTTCAATGTCATTGGGCGGTGTTCCAACAGCGGTTGCCATGTAACGACCTACCCGGTCGTTTGCACGATGAGCTGTCATGTCATCCATGGCATTCACAAAAGAAGCTATCATTAATAATCCGCTTAAAGTCCATAACTGCTTGATTTTCATAAAATTCCCCTACAGTTAAATAAAAGTCTCTGTATTTATTCTATCTATATAATTATTAATTATTAGATAATATTATAGATGTAATAAAATATTTTATATTAATAATATGTTAACTTTTTATAGTCATTCTTGTAGGTGGATTATTTAAACAATCTTTTATAAGGAGTATTTTTTTATGATGAAGACCAATTTTAAACTAAAACTAATGGCGGCTTCTCTAGTGACGTTATCCATTATGACTTTAGAAGTCAGTGCTGCTAGTGATGGAGAGAAAAAGTTGGCAGCAGGTATGAAGGCAAAAGAAAGTGCTTCATTTGGTGATGTTCTAGAAGGGGAAAAAGATTTTGGTGATATGAGCACCGGTAAAAAAACTGCTGCTATTGTTGGTTTGGGTGCTATTGGCGGTGGGGCCGCTGGATATAGACTGGCAACAAGTGTTTTGGGCGAAGGTTTTATTGGAAAAACTGTTGGTAGTGTTACGGGGCTTGGGGGAGTTGTCATTGGTACAACTGTAGGTGCGGCTGGTTCCCTTTTCTATTATGGTCCAAAAGCAGCAGTATCAGGGCTTGCACATGGTTTCAAAAAATTGGGTTGTAAAACAGGATGCGCTGTAAAAGATGTGAATGCGCAGGTAGCAAGCTTTGATTCCGCTAGTCCGGATGGAGACCTTGTTGGTAAAATGGCACATTGCCTGTCAAAATGTCAGTTGACCGATACAAAAAACTATACATGTGCTATTTTGCAATATAAATTCAGCAGTCCAGATAAGGTTGTTGACATGGCCAAGTTATTGAATGAAGGGCCAACCAATTCAAAAAGGGCATCGACAAAATTAGAAAAAATGTTTGTGGATGATGAATTCCCAAGAACATGCTTGGCTTCCATTTCTGACACTGAAAAGCAAGAAAATTTCAAGCAAAATTACGCTGCTATGTCATTTGCTGGCCGCATATTTATGGCTATTAGGCTTAAAACAATGGCGAAAAGTCAGGTTGAGTCAAATGCAAAACTAGCGGCGCTAACTAAACCAGGTGTTTTAGAGGAAGGCATTAAGAAAATCTTCTCTGTTGAAACAGAAGGTGCTTCTGATGCAGATGGTGCAAGCCCAGAAGCTGCATCGCCAGCTGCTAGCTAAGTTAAGAAAACTTCTTTGATAGCTTTTGCAAAAAGTGTACGCTGCGTCGTTTTTTGCGGCAGCATGATTTAAATGAAAGCCATTAGATAGGGTGTGCCAGCTATTGTTAGATGTTTTTTCTAACATCGCTGAGCACGCCTTTCTTTTTTTGAAAAATTCTTAGTGATTCAGACAAAATTTAGCTATTGTATCACTGAAATTTAGCATTTTTTGATAGGAAGTGCGTGTTTGTATAAAATTGATTGTCTCTTGAAAATTTTTTAGCTACATTTGTGCAATGAATTATTACACAAATACAAACAGAACAACGCCAACCATCAGCTTTATGCCGCCTAAAACTATCGTTTTGGTAGGTCTTATGGGGTGCGGCAAGACAAGTATCGGTCGACGACTTGCCAAAAAATTAGAGCTAGAATTTTTTGATTCTGACCACGAAGTGGAAGCTGCAGCCGGTTGCCCCATTAAGGAAATTCTATCTGTTTTTGGTGATGAAGCCTTCAAAAGTGGTGAAAACCGTGTTATAGCCAGACTTTTAGACCAGTCTGTTCATGTTTTGGCGACAGGTGGCGGTTCTTTTATGACAGATAAAACCCGCGAACTGATTAAAGAAAAAGCCATATCTGTTTGGTTGAATGCTGATTTACCAACGTTGGTTGCACGTGTTTCCAGGCGAAATGACCGCCCCATGCTGGGTGATGGCAACCAGGAAGAAGTTCTGGCACAGTTGATTGACGAGCGTTACCCCGTTTATAAAGGCGCTGATATTCATGTAGATACGTTTGATGAACCCACCAATGCAACGGTAGATCGCGTTATTTTAGCCATCAGTGAATTTGTGCGTCAACATTACCCAAATCATCACGTTTTAAAGTCTATTTAATATTTTCCATAACAACTTAATTTAGGGAATAAATTATGATTATTGGTGTTCCTAAAGAAATCAAAAATCACGAGTATCGCGTGGGTTTAACGCCTGCTTCCGTGCGTGAGCTGACTCAAAAAGGTCATACAGTTTTTGTTGAAACACAAGCTGGTCAGGGTATTGGTTTTTCAGATCAAGACTATGTGAAGGTAGGTGCTGCTATTATGAATACAGCAGCCGAAGTATTTGCAAAATCTGACATGATTGTCAAAGTGAAGGAACCGCAGCCGCAAGAATGCGCTATGTTGCGGGAAGGCCAGATTTTATTCACATTTTTACACTTAGCGCCTGACCCTGTTCAAGCCGATGGATTAATTAAATCAAAATGTATTGCCATTGCTTATGAAACCGTGACAGACGCAAAAGGTATGCTACCTATTTTAGCCCCTATGAGTGAAGTTGCTGGCCGTATGTCGATTCAAGTTGGGGCTTGGATGCTTGAAAAAAGCCAAGGTGGGTCCGGCATTTTGTTAGGCGGCGTGCCTGGTGTTAAGCCTGCAAAAGTAACCATTATTGGGGGTGGCGTTGCCGGTTCTAACGCAGCGCGTATGGCTGTTGGTATGGGCGCTGACGTTACAATAATTGATCGGAACTTGCATCGTTTAAATGAATTGGATGCTCAATTTTCTGGGCGTTTAAAAACATTGTATTCAACCCATGAAGCCATTGAAAATTCCGTTTTGAATTCTGATTTGGTGGTGGGTGCTGTGCTTTTGGCTGGTGCATCGGCCCCAAAGCTTGTGACAAAAGACATGATTTCTAAAATGCGCAAAGGGTCGGTTTTGGTTGATATTGCCATTGACCAAGGTGGATGTTTTGAAACAAGTCATCCCACAAGTCATGCGCAACCAACATTTAATGTGGATGGTGTTATTCACTATTGTGTTACGAATATGCCGGGGGCGGTGGCCCGTACGTCAACTTTTGCCTTGAATAATGCCACCCTTAGGTACGTACTTGATTTGGCGAATAAAGGTGCTAATAAAGCGTTGTTGGATGATCCCCATTTGAAAAATGGTTTAAACGTTTATGGGGGCCATATCACTTATGAAGCTGTGGCCACAGCTTTGGGTGTTTCTTGCATCAGTGCGGACGAGGCGTTAGCAGCAAACTAATTTATAGGGGGCTTCTATGAAAATACGGCCCCCGCGGGTTATCAAATTTATTGTACAGCACGCAAAGCCAGGCCGAATGTACTTGGCGGCGCTTCCCATTATTATTTTTTTAATAGCCCTAGATAATACGGGCAACCGACTTGTTATCAAGAATTTAATTGATACCATTTCTGGTCAATCTTCGCATAATCTTTGGCATTTGTGCCTATTGTATGGGGTTCTGCACTTTGCGCTTATGGCCCTTTGGACTTTCAGCGATTATTGTGTTGTGCGTTATTCGTTGAAGTTTCGACTCGATGTTGTTGAAACCTTTATGGAACGTTTATACACCTATCCCTATACGTTTTTTCAAAATCAACTGTTTGGGGCGTTGGCTAGCAAATTAAGTGATCTTTCGTCCCTTATCCTTTTAATTATCCATTTTATCATTTTTCAATTGGGTTATTTTATTTTGCTTGTAGCCGTTTCTTTGGCTTTTTTATGGCAAATATCGGCCATGTTTGCCTGTGTTATGGTTGTTTGGGTGTTATTTTTCGTTACAATTTCAGTTTTAACCATGAAGAAGGCCATGAGGCTTAACAGTGAATTTGCTGAAGAAAAATCAAAAGTCATGGGGGTTGCTGTTGATTATTTGTCCAACATGCTGAGTGTTAAGGCTTTTTCAAATAAGGTATTTGAAATGACCCGTTTTCATAAGGCAAGTTCGGGGTTTTTAAAAACGGGTGAACAACAAGGCTTCTTTTTGTGTAAATTCTATTCGTTTCAAGGGTTTTTTACTGGCATTTATTCTGTTGCTCTTTTGGCTGTTATCATCTTTGAGTATCAAAGTGGTCATTTAAGCCCAGGGGCGTGTACGTTCGTCATTATGACAAGTTTTCATATTGTGGATAACTTGTTTAATTTATCGCATCAATCACGTGATTTCGTCACAAACTGGGGTGCTGTTGACCAGGCTATAGAAATTTTGGAAAACACCCAACAAGTGTCTGATAATCCAGATGCCTATCCCCTTTGTATCCAAGAAGGAAAAATCGTTTTTGATAAAGTGAATTTTCACTATGAAAACACAGATCTACTTTTTAAAAACATATCAATTACAATTGAAGGAGGCCAAAAGGTTGGGTTTGTTGGATATTCGGGCGGTGGAAAAACAACATTTGTTAATTTATTGCTTCGGCTGTTTGATATCGATTCGGGATGTATTTCAATTGATGGTCAGAATATACAAGATGTAATGCAGGACAGCCTAAGAAAGGCAATTGCTTTGATTCCTCAGGATCCTGTTTTGTTTCACAGAAGCATTATGGAAAATATTCGTTACGGTCGTGTTGGTTCAACCGATCAAGAGGTAATGGAGGCAGCCCGTTATGCTGACGCCCACGATTTTATCAGTAAACTTCCATATGGTTATAATTCTGTGGTGGGTGAGCGTGGTGTGAAACTATCAGGGGGGCAGCGTCAGCGAATTGCCATTGCCCGGGCTTTTTTGAAAAATGCTTCTATTATTATTTTGGATGAAGCCAGCAGCCAGCTTGACTCCTTGACGGAACAATCCATTCAAAAAAGCCTAAAGACGCTAATGTGCAATAAAACAACGTTGGTTATTGCTCATCGCTTGTCAACGCTCATGATGATGGATCGAATCTTGGTCTTTGATCATGGAAAAATAGTGGAAGATGGCAGTCATTCAAAACTTTTATCAAAAAATGGCCTTTACAAAAAACTATGGGATGCCCAAGTGGGTGGTTTCTTAGGTGATGGTTTTAATTGAATTTCTGTAAAAATTTCAATTTTTAAGTGATTTTTCCTGTCCCCCCGCAATGCTTTGATTTTACGAATGCTTAATTTTCTCAAGAATTATACGGAAATTTTTTGTTTTTAAACAAAAAATTATCAAGAAATCACAACCTTTTTTCAACTGTGAATAGATTTTTGTATCAACTATAAGTTGAGTTGAAATCTAACCATGGAGGTAATTATGGCGAAAAAAGTAAACAATGTTGTTTGGGTATTGCTTGTTAGCGCTGTTAGTTTGAGCGTGAATGCCGCAGATTTTTCAGAAGATGGGCGACCCAACGAGCACTTGTGTCCGATTACGTACGAAGTGATGAGAGACCCTGTTATTGCTGTAGATGGTCATGCCTATGAGAGAGAGGCTATAGAAGAATGGTTTCGACGTCGCGGGCCTGTTAGTCCAAAAACTGGCTTGGCTTTGGAAAGTGAGGTTTTAACACCAAATCATGCGCTTAAAAGTCTGATTCAAGATTGGGCAGCGCCAGAACGCCAGGGTCCTTTGTCACCTCACCGTTCACGTGATTGGCCGTCTCCAAAACCTGGTGATGGTGGGTCATCGCCCAGTTGTTTTCGTTTGTTTAGCTAACTAAAAAAAGGGGCGCGTTATGTTTTTCATTAAGTGTTTTATTTGTTTTGTCTTTCTTTTTTCGTCTGTCTTGTCATCAGCTATTTTGTCAGCGGATGAACCATCTTCTGCCGATGATCATATGCGACTTCATATCTATAAAGATGCAGCACAAGATCTGACGTTTTTTGTTGAAAAAAGTGGGGCGAACAATGTTGCGCCGACTTATGAAGGAACGTCTTTGCGCCCCGATCATGCTTTGAAAAAATGGAACGTCAACAGGGTTCAAGATCCATACTCTCCTGATAGTGTAGAAAAAAGCTGGCCCCTCACGCATGGGGATGTGGTCTCGTTAAAGGCCAAGCTAGCCTGCAGGGGAGAGGATGGACATTACTTGGAGGGAATGCCGTCTCGGCTTAAGGATTGTTCAGCACTTCAAGATTTTTTATTGGCTATAGAACGACTTCCAAAGTTTGTGATCCAAGAGGAAGGGGAACTGAAGCCTCAGTCATGTTTGGGAAAGTTGTTTTCAAGGGAAAATCTGTGTTGGGCTGGTGTTATTACCGTAGCAGCCTACCTGACGTGTAGCCGTTGCGGTTATTTCAGCTTAAGGGGATAAAAAATGAACAAGCTAAAGGTTTTGATTGTTTTTTTAATAGGATTTGTATTGGTTTTTGGTTACTTAAACGCCGCAATAGCTTTTGAGGGTATAACTATAGAATTGCCAGAAGTAGCAGGTGAGGGGGCCGGTTTAGTTAGGCCAACGTCTATTATAGACGCTTTAACGCGTGACTGGAAAGAAGGTGAAAATAGAGCTGTTGTTGGCATCACCTATGATGGCGGCGGTAGTAGCGGCAGTTCTAAGGTGGCGGCGTTTGGTCATGCAGCACTGTTGATGAGGTTAAGTGACGGCACCTATGTGATGGCCCATTTAAGAAATTCAAAAGGGGATACACGTGTGGAAGATTGGAAGAAGATGATAGCCAATCCAAAAGCAACCGCCATTTCTAAACGCAAAGCTAAAGAGGATATGGATGATTATGTTCGAACCAGACGTTCTGGAGTGAGTGACGAAACTTTAAGGGTACGCCGTTGGGCGACACGCGATTATAAAGAGTTCAGTGATAGTGCAGGAAGGTACGAAATTATTAAATATATAAACGATCTTTCTGATGACATTGTCGGTCTAATCCAAGAACGAATAGACCTAGCCTTCTACAAGTTGGAAGTGGCTGAAAAGTTATGTTCAGAGGCACATAATGCTGAAGCGTGCCGTCTAACTCATGACCCAGAACTAGCAAAATGCGCTTTCACAGTAAGGGGGAAAACTGCCAAAAACTGTTTGGAGTTTATAGAATACGCCCTAACACCTACATTTTTTTCGATCAAGTGCGATTCGAAAATTCCTTGGTTTGAACATTTGTATGTTCAGGCTGAAGGTGATGATGGAAAAGGCACACCAGGTTGGTTTGTTCGTTTCAGTGATTCGTGTGCAGCTTGTTGCTATTCCAAGTCGTGCTGTTGATCAGGTTCTTCATGCGAATGGGGGGCCTTGAAAGTATTGCGGTACATTAAAGATGGGAATTCATGTGGGAAGTTGTCTGCGTTGTTATTGTTGAAACAAGAAGGGCTTAAGGTTCCAGCAATGTAGGGATTTAAATAATATAAATCAGCGAAAAGCAAAGCAGTATCTATAATGCTTTCTCGTATTT
Organism: uncultured Verrucomicrobiales bacterium; assembly: GCA_964508915.1. GTDB lineage: Bacteria > Pseudomonadota > Alphaproteobacteria > Paracaedibacterales > CAIULA01 > CAZDVK01. Next base: position 32,200 of record CAZDVK010000011.1, read on the forward strand.
TTTTTAAAAAACGACTGACAGGTTTGTTTGGTTGGACCGTGTTATGAGCGTCCATCGAGTAGGATGAGGTGTTGAAAATTAGAGACAGTGCGACAGAGGCTAGTGCGACTTTGATGGATACCTTCATGATATTTTTATTCTTATTTGATAGTGTTGGACACGACGTTATTTTAAAATTTGTTTAATTACAAATATTTTCTTTATTTTCCTGTTTGGTTATCTCTCAGGTTCACTGAATTTCCTTTCCCCCTAGTTGCTCATTTGTTATAGTCTTGTTGGAAGATCAAAGGCGGGCAACATAGCCGCCAATCGGGTCAGGTTCGGAAGAAAGCAGCCCTAACGGTTCCCTGTTGGGTTGTTTTTGGTCTTCCATGAAATTTGATGTGATGAAAAATGACCAACACACCCTATCGCGTTCTTGCACGAAAATACAGGCCCACATCTTTGAAAGATTTGGTGGGGCAAGAGCTGTTGGTGCAAACCCTTCAGCAGGCCATTGAATCAGACCGTGTGCCCCATGCTTTTTTGTTGCATGGAATTCGCGGTGTTGGCAAAACCACAACAGCCCGTATTTTGGCCCGTTCACTGAACTGTATGGGAAGTGATGGGAAAGGCCCCATTACGTTAACACCATGCGGTGTATGCCCGTCTTGTGTTGGTATTGCCGAGGATAGGCACCTTGATGTGCTGGAAATGGATGGTGCCAGCCATACAGGCGTAGACGATATTCGCGAAATTACTGAATCAGCCCGTTATAAGGCTGTTACAGGTCGCTTTAAAATTTTTATTATCGACGAAGTTCACATGTTGTCTAAAAGTGCATTCAACGCCCTTTTAAAAACATTAGAAGAACCACCAGCCCATGTGAAATTTATTTTTGCAACCACTGAAATTCGCAAAATTCCAGAAACTATTTTATCGCGCTGCATGCGGTTTGATTTAAAGCGCATTGAACCAAAGAAAATTATGGATCATTTGAATTTTGTTTGTTCACAGGAAGGGTTTTCCATTGAAACAGATGGTTTGGCTATGCTGGCCCGGGCGGCAGATGGTTCTATGCGAGATGGGCTGTCTTTGTTGGATCAAGCCATTGCTTTAACAACACCATCTAAAAATATCACGGCTGTATGTGTTCGGGATATGTTGGGGTTGGTAGACCGTGGGCGTTTATTTGATTTGCTTCACCTTTTGTTCCAGGGCAAAGTTCAAGATGTTTTAGAATCAGCCCAAGCTTTGCTTCAAGATGGTGCAGACCCTGCTTTGATTCTTCAGGATGTTTTAGATGGGGTGTACTGGTTAACGTGTTTAAAGACAGCACCTATGCTGCGTCAAGATGCCACGTACCCAGAATCTGACCGTCAGCAAGGCGCACAGATTATTGAAAACCTTCAGCCATCCGTATTAATGAATGCATGGCAGCTGTTGCTGACAGGGTATGAAGAAGTAACCAAATCACCACTGCCGCATCAGGCATTACAAATGGTTTTGGTGCGATTATGTTTTATGGTTAATTTGCCCCCTCTTGAAGAACTTATTAATTCATCAGCACCACAGCAAACACAAACAAGTTCAACAACGGCACGATCTGCATCTGCTTTGCCTATGCCCAATACGTTTGACGACATGTTAAAAATGTTGGAAGAAGGACGGGAGCCTTTGCTGGCAAGCACCTTGGTGCATGATGCGCATTTAGTTTCGTATGAACCGGGGGCTATTTGCCTGCGGTTAACAGCGCACGCGTCAAAAGCGGTGGTTGTTCAGTTGAAAGAAGTTTTGTTTCGGCTAACCCGTCAAGAATGGCGTATTACAGTTACCCAAGAAGGCGGGGCACCAACCATAGCCCAGGTCAAACAACAGGAAAAAAAGCAAGAGGAAGATGCTTTGTTAAGCCATCCGACTCTGCAGGCCATACAAAGTGCATTTCCCGGTGCCAGCGTTCAAATTTTACCCAGCAAAACTGTTCATTAGATTTTAAGAGAAAGGCAAATTTTTTATGAAAAATATTAACCAAATGATGAAGCAAGCCCAGCAATTGCAGGCTCAAATGGTGGAGTTTCAAAATAAATTAGACCAGGTTGAAATGACTGGTTCAGCTGGGGCTGGTATGGTGCAAGTTACATTAAATGGTAAAAGTGAAATGAAAAAAGTAACCATTGACCCAAGCCTTGTGAACCCATCGGAAGTTGATATTCTAGAGGATTTGATTGTAGCCGCATTTAATGATGGAAAATCGAAAATAGAGGCGCATGTGAATGAAGAAATGGGCAAGATGAGCGGTGGGTTATCGTTACCCGGTGGCATGAAATTCCCGTTCTAAGGCAGGGGAGGATATGAAGCAAAAGGTTTTAATGGTAGGGCTTGGGGCCATGGGGTCGGCTATGGCGTCTGTTTGGAAAAATGCCTGTGATCTTGTTTGCATCGATCCCAGTGTGGAGAGTGCCTTAAGCAGTATTACCCAACTTCCACTTACCTATAAACCTGATGTTATTGTATTGGCTGTGAAACCGCAGCTGATGGAAGCAGTTATGAAACCGTATGTAGAACGGTTTCATGATCAAACAACCACATGGGTCAGTGTAGCAGCCGGTTTGCCAACGCATTTTTTTAAAAAGTTTCTTGGTGAAACTGCAATTATTGTCAGGGCTATGCCGAACCTTCCCTTCCAATTTAAGCATGGGGTAACATGCTTGTATGCACCCCAGGGTATTCAGCCAGCGGTGGAAGATTTGTTTGCACTAGGTGGGTATGTGACGTGGTTGGATAAAGAAGAAGACTTACACAAAGTAACCGCCATATCGGGCAGTGGACCTGCTTATTTTTATTATATGGTGGAAGCCTTAACCCAGGCAGCCGTAGATTTAGGATTATCTGCACAGCAGGCAAATGAATTGGCTCGTCAAACAGCAGTTGGGGCTGCTGTTATGTTGGACAAAACCATAGATTCTGCAGCGACTTTGCGTGGCCGTGTGACAAGCCCAAAAGGTACAACTGAAGCAGCTTTGAAGGAACTCATGGGGGCAGCTGGCCTTTCAAAAATAATGAATAAAACAACACGGGCAGCTTTTGAACGGTCCGAAGAACTTGAAAAAATGTGGGAAAATACATGAAAAAAAATCCTTATTTGTCTGTTGTTATTCCAGTTTATAACGAAGAAGATAATTTAAACTATTTAGGGCAGCGGCTTATGAAAAGCCTCGATTCCTTGGCTGTTTCGTATGAGGTTATTTTTATAAATGATGGAAGCCACGACAAATCTTTAGAACTGCTAACGCAATTACATTTAGAGCATTCAGGCCGGATTCGTATTATTGATTTTCAGGGGAATTATGGCCAACACATGGCTATTATGGCAGGGTTTGAACACAGCCGAGGGGACGTAATTGTTACCCTTGATGCAGACCTTCAAAACCCACCGGAAGAAATTTCCAAGTTGCTTGAAAAAGTGAAAGAAGGGTACGACTATGTGGGCAGTTATCGACATAATCGGCAGGATAGTTTTTTTCGTACCTACGTATCTAAGCTTGTGAATTGGGTTCGGGGTAGCATCACAGATATTTATATGAAAGATCAAGGCTGTATGCTGCGTGCTTATGGGCGCCATATTATTAACTCTATTGTGGCGTCTCAGGAACGGTCGACCTTTATCCCCGCACTGGCATATAAATTTTCCACAAATCCCACAGAAGTTGAGGTGCGCCATGAGGAGCGGGCTGCCGGTGTTTCAAAATACAATTTATATAAATTGGTACGGTTAAATTTTGACCTGATCACAGGTTTTTCTTTGTTCCCTTTGCAGGCATTTACGCTGATTGGGATGGTTATTTCTTTTTTAAGCGGTATTTTAGTTGTGTACATGGTGGCGCGCCGTTTGATTTTGGGGCCAGAAGTGGAAGGGGTGTTTACCCTATTTGCGATTCTGTTTTTTTTACTAAGCTTTGTCATTATGGGGATTGGTTTGGTCGGGGAATATGTGGGGCGTATTTTCCAAGCACTCAGCAACCGGCCGCGCTTTGTGATTCGCCAAGTTATTGAAAAATGAGTTGTATTGTTTTCGCTTATAGCCAGCTTGGGCGCGACTGCTTGAAGTTATTAATTGACCGCGGTGAAGAAGTTTTGGCCTTATTCACGCACAAGGACTCTTCAGCAGAATACATTTGGTTTGATTCATGTGCGGATTTGGCAAAACGGTATTCTATTCCTGTTTATACGCCAACAGTTTTGGATGATCAGGTTTTTCAAATAATTCAAAATCTTCAGCCACAGCTGATTTTTTCTTTTTATTATCGAAATATGATTCCTGAATCTATTTTAGACTTAGCCCCTTTGGGTGCTTTTAATATGCATGGATCTTATTTACCAAAGTATCGGGGCCGCGCGCCTGTGAATTGGGCTATTATTCAAGGCGAAACAGAAACGGGTGTAACGCTGCATTATATGGTAAAAGCGCCTGATGCGGGGGATATTGTGGACCAAGAAAAAGTATCCATTCCTTTTCATGCCACAGCCGGTGACGTCACAAACGATTTGAACAAGGCAGCTGTTCATGTATTAGGCCGCCAACTTTTAAATTTAAAAAATGGCACGGCACCTCGAACCCATCAAGATCATACACAAGCAACCTATTTTGGTGGGCGAAAGCCTGACGATGGAGAGGTTCATTTTGATAGATCGTCCTTAGATATTTATAATTTGGTACGTGCATTACTGCCTGTGCCCCAATACCCAGGTGCTTTCGGTGTGATAAACGGCAAACGTTTTCTTTTTACAAAAGCGAAAATTCTTGAAAAGGCTGATTGTTTGGTGCCTGGAACGCCTCTTGATGTTCAAGATAACTGTATGACTGTAAGTTGTGGATATGATGGTTCGGAGCGTATACAGCTTTGGACGCAGGCTTTGGAAAAGTAAATATTGACACAAAACCTCGTCTAATTTAGCTTAAATATATGAAGGTGAGGTTTTTAGTGTTTGTTCGTTTTTTATTTTTCTTTACTCTTGTTTTTCAAGCAAGTTCTGCTTTTGCTAAGTATGCCGCTATTGTGATGGACCAAAAAGGCAATATCCTTCATCAAGAAAATGCAACAGCCACAAGGCATCCAGCTTCTCTTACTAAGAAGATGACTTTGTATTTATTGTTTGAAGCACTTCGAACCAAGAAAATAACAATGAACACGCGGTTAAAAACATCGGTGTTAGCGACGCGGCAGGAACCTACAAAAATAAATTTGCGTGTCGGTGAAAGCATATCTATTGAAACGTGCATCAAAGCGTTGATTGCGAAATCAGCCAATGATGTGGCTATTGTTGTGGCTGAAGGGCTTGCTGGAAGTGTTAAAAATTTTGTGAAACAGATGAATGCAAAAGCGGCACAACTGGGGCTAACATCAACACATTTTCGTAATTCTTCCGGGTTGCCCGATTCTAAACAGGTAACGTCGGCGATGGATATGGTTAAGCTTGCCCAGGCCATTTACAATGATTTTCCTGAATATTACCATTTTTTCCAAACGCAAACTTTTTCTTTTGGTGGAAATCTGTTTTACACACATAATCGCATGCTAGGTAATTTCCCTGGTTTGGATGGGTTGAAAACGGGGTTTATAAATGCATCTGGTTTTAATATCAGTACCTCTGCTGTGCGTCGTTGTGGTGACCAAGAACATCGTCTTTTCGTTGTGGTTATGGGGGGGCAAACACGCCATGCCCGTGATCGTCGTGTTGCTCAACTATTAGAAACTAACTTTCGAAAACTGGGGGCTGGTCAAACGTCACGTTTGCCTGCGCCAGGTACGAAAGGTATTCGTGATTCTCAGACGGCAGTATCACCCGATACAGATTTAAATACTTTTATCTCTGAAACCCCGGAAGATAATCCAGGTGTTCAATCTGTTTCATATGCTGAGTCTCCAAAGCCGGTTAGTACGCCGCCTAGTCCTTCACCTATTGTTTATGGTCAGTCATCTATTACGCCGGAAATGCAAGTGTGTCTGGCGCCTGAGCAAGAAGCAAAGCAAAATGAACAAGCTGTTTTATCTTTTCCGTTAGAGAAGAAGCCAAATTTGATGCCAGTTCAGCTTAAAAAAACGGGGCTTCCTGCCCAATGGGTTGTTGGAACATTGCCTAATTCGCCTGTGAAACAAGAAAAAGCTGCGTCGTCTTCGCTTAAGAAAGTGAAGAAGTCGAAAGTTACGCGCAAAAAAACAAGGCTTATGCGCGCCTAAAGCATGATCTTTCCATATTACAGAAATGGAATGTAGTAATGGTACATGGTGGGTGGATCAGGGCGAATAACGTGGATGTTTAGGTTAGGGTCAATTCTTGGCGAAAATCCAAATTTTTCACGCATATGTTCGTAAGATGTTCGTGATGATACGGTCACGTAGATTGGTGAATTGATTCCCTCACGTCTTAGAAGGTTTTGAGCTACATCTTTAAACAGATAGAGGCTGTGAGCGCAGTTTTTGCAAGCGTCATATCTACTGTGCACATTTAAAATGATGGCTTCAATACGAATGGGTGATCTATGTTTTTCTATACTTCGTTCTTGAAGCCGATTGATCGTATCAATTAAAAGCCCTCTATGAAGAAGGGCAAAAATAAGTTTTTGTTCAGCATGATTGAAATCTTGATTAAAATTATATCGTTGATAAGAGATATTTCCTATATCTCTAGCTGCCTTAGGTGCAGACTTAAGTTGGGTTTTCTGTGTTCTTTTCCTGAAAAGGGGGGGTGAAGAAGGTGCCGCCATTTCATCAAGCAATACTTTTTCAAACGTAAGCGATGATTTAGGTGGTTTTCCTCGAGTTGGTGCACTGACTTTTCCAAGTAAAAATGCCCTCCTTCTTGCTTCTAGGGTATATTCCACTTTAGACGTAGCAGAGGATTTTGCGACCGAAAAGGTAGCAGCATCATCTCTATCAGGTAAATCTTTTGATGTTACTTTTCGAACCCTTCTGGGGGGAAGAGGAGGAGAAAGAGGGTCAGAGGCATCATAGCGATCAGGTCTTTTTTGTGTTACTTTTCGAGCACCTCTAGGTGGAAGGGGGGGAGAAAAAGGTTCAGAAGCATCATCTTCTAAATCTTCATCGGATGAGTCTTCGGGTAATGACAAAGCTGGTCGTGATGCTGCAAATTTTTTTGTATCTTCATCACTGCTATCGTCTTCATCGCTGCTGCCATCATCAACAGCATCATCACTTTCTCTTGGTGCTTTTCTCTTTTTTTCGTATTTTACTAATGTTTGTTGTTCTTTTTTAAGGCGGGGCGGGGTCGCTTTTTGAGGGAACAAATGTGACGTGCCAGTCACGACATCTTCAGCCGAGTCAGGTAATGATTCGCTAGAGGGTTGGGATGACCCAGGCGACGTACTGCGAGAGAGAAGTGTGTGAAGAGGACTATGAGATGTTAACCCAAGAAGTGGATCTTCTAACAAATCTACTGTTGGTGAAAGTGCTTTTAAAGATTTTCCGCGTCTTTGAGAGGGGCGATCAGTTGGTAGTGGAGTAAACAGTGGTTCCGTTGCGTCATTAGAATCAATAACCCCGAATCCAAGAAGCTTTAGGTTCTTGATAAGCTCCTCTGTGTTTGGATAAAGGTGTTCAGGGTTAAACCATCTTAATTTTTTTGGTGCGAAAGCAACATCCCCTCCATCAAGGACAAAAAAATTTCCGGATTTACTACTTAAAAAAAAGTACGGGTATTCTGAATGTGAATCTCGGATAAAGTCAGACCTTGAGGTAAGTTGTTTGGTTGTTGGATCTACGTAAATAATTGTCAAAGAAGCACAAACGGAGTTTGCATTAATATCTGTCAATCGTGGTGTCATTCGAATATCAAATTCCTGGAGACTATCGTGAAGAGGGTCGGCATCAAAAATGTTAGTGCCATTAGGAAGTAAAATATGTGCTTTGTCGCGCCAAACCCAACCATGATTAGGAATTAACCGGTCTTCTGCAGAACAAACAGGGTGTAAAAAACCAAAAAAAATAATTACCAATAATAATTTCATCTGTTATTTTAAATTAATTCATATAATTTTTATTTAATAATATTTTGTTTAATAAAAGGTTAATGATTTTAATTTTGTTATTTATATGAGTTAAAAAAGATTCTTGGCTTTATTTTTTTGTGCTAGCTTTGTAAAAAACTTAAGAAAATCTGACAGATGACTTGCCAAAAAACAGTTCTTAAAAATGGTTTGACGGTTGTAAGTGACTTTATTGATTCTGTTCAAACAGTATCATTAGGCATGTGGGTGAAAGTTGGAACACGTCATGAAACACAAAATCAAAACGGGATCAGTCATCTACTAGAACATATGGCTTTTAAGGGGACAAAAACCCGAACAGCCCAGCAAATTGCCGAAGAAATTGAAAACGTTGGCGGGTATTTAAATGCTTATACGTCTCGTGAAACAACGGCTTATTATTCCCGCATTTTAGGCCAGGATACGGGCCTTTCTGTGGATATTTTGGCAGATATACTTCAAAATTCTACGTTTGATAGCCACGAATTTCAAAAAGAACAAGCCGTTGTTATTCAGGAAATTGGCCAGGCCAACGATACGCCTGACGATATTATCTTTGACCATTTTCAACATACTTGTTTTCCCAACCATCCCATGGGGTGGCCAACCCTTGGAACAGAAGAAATTGTTCAGTCGTTGACGCCGTCTCAGGTTCAGGAATACATGAAAACTTTATATACCTCTGAACAAATGGTTTTTTCAGCAGCAGGTCAGGTAGATCATCAAGAATTGGTTAGTTTGGCTGAAAGGATGTTTTGTCAACTACCGGTAAATTCTGCCTCAAAAATGCTTCCTGCCCTTTATCAGGGGGGTGATTACCGCGAGCATAAAGATCTAGAGCAAGTGCATGTTGTTTTAGGTTTTGAAGCCTTACCTTACAATGACCCTGATTATTACGTTGTGTCTGTTTTATCGACGCTATTGGGGGGTGGTATGTCGTCACGTTTATTTCAAGAAATTCGTGAAAAACGCGGCCTTGTTTATAGTATTTATTCCTATGCTAGTAGTTTTATGGATACAGGTATTTTTGGCATTTATGCCGGCACAGGGGCGAATGAGGTTAAGGAATTAATTCCAGCCGCATGTGAACAGCTTAAAATCATTGGAAAAACAGTAACAGAAGAAGAATTAAAACGTGCTAAGGCACAACTTAAAGCAGGTATTTTGATGGGCTTAGAAAGCACATCAAACCGTTGTGAAAGGCTGGCGAATCAATATTTGATGTATGGTCGGTTTATTCCTACCGATGAGGTTATTCAAAAAATTGATGCTGTTTCAAAAAGTGATATTGAACGTTTAAGTCATAAAATTTTTAGAAGCAAACCAACCTTGGCATCCCTTGGGCCTGTTGAAAATGTGATGAGTTACCCGGATTTATGTAGTTTACTAGCGTGTTAAAAACTGTTGCGATCATTTTTTCTGTTTTTTTGTTAGCTGGGTGTGGCAGTCATGGGCCTAAAACACCAGCGGGTCCTATTTGTAAGTCGTGCAAGCCTTATTTTGTGCGTGGTTCGTGGCATTACCCTCAAAGCCACTATGAATATGATGAGGTTGGTTTGGCGTCATGGTATGGGCCTGGTTTTCACGGAAAACCAAAACCATACGGAGAACCCATGGATCAAAATGCTATGACAGCGGCTCATAAAACTTTACCCCTTCCTACAATTGTAAAGGTTACAAACTTAGAAACAGGTAAGCATGTTATTGTGTTGGTAGATGACCGAGGGCCTTTTACCTATGAAGGGCGAATTATAGACCTTTCTCTGGAGTCTGCTAAACGGTTGGGGACTTATGAGCGAGGCTTAGGCCGTGTGCGTGTTCAGTCGTTAGTTCGTGAAAGCCATGCCTTATCAAATTATTTGTCCCGATATAAAAATGGACGTGACCCAAATGGCCGTACGTGGATTCAGGTTTATTACGATGAGATACAGGGGAAGTATGGGGAATACGCGGCTGATTTGGGTGGCAAGGTTTTACCGGCATCTGAAAAGCAAGCATCTGCTGCCCCCTCTACATCATCACCTGGACTTACGAAAGTGGTGCCAGGACCAGATAATTTGACAGGCTTTTTGAAAGAAGCTGTTGTTACAAAAGAACCTTCAAGTTCTATTGTTGGACAAAAAGTTAGGGTTTCTGTGGGGCAGCAGTTTGTGCAACAATCAAATGCTGAAGGGGCGTTGAAAAGCTTAAAGCCACTTTTGCCAAATGGACAAATTGTGCAAAAAATGCACCCAAGTGGTCAGAAATTTTATATAATCCAGTCAGATTTTGCTGATGAACTGTCGGCAAAAAAAACATTAAAAGTTTTGTCACAAAAAGGTTATGCAGATGCAGCCATTATTAAGGATTAAAAAATATGATTAAATTTTTATTTGTTTTTTGTGCATTCATATGTGTCGCAGAAACAGGTTATGCCAAGAAAAAGAAACCCCAGAAAAGTGTTGCTGTAGAAACGGTTCAGTCAACAAAACCAGAGGCGCCTGGTACAGCTGTTCCAGTTGATATTACAACGATTGCAAAGCAGCTTATTTTGTTGGATTTTGAAACAGGAACAGTTTTGCTGCAAAAAAATGCAGATGAATTGATTCACCCTTCTTCCATGACCAAAATTCTAACAGCTATGGTTGTGATCGATAAAATTAAACAGGGCGCCATTCGTTCTGATCAACTGTTGACGATTAGTAAAAATGCTTGGCAACTTGAGGGAAGTTCAATGATGCTGAATATCGGCACGCAAGTACGTGTGGATGATTTACTAAAGGGTCTTATCATTCAGTCTGGTAATGACGCGTCGGTGGCTTTGGCCGAAGGGTGTTCCGGTACGGAAAGTGCCTTTGCAGAAGAAATGAATCGCAAAGCCCATGCATTAGGGGCAACCCAAACAAACTTTAAGAATGCATCTGGTTTACCCCAAGAAGGTCACCTAACAACTATGCGCGATCTGGCTATTATTTCAATGCACGCGATTCGGGATTACCCAGAATATTATCACATGTACAGTGAAAAAGAATTTACACATAACAACATTAAGCAGGGAAATAGAAACCCACTTTTGTACCGCAATATGGGGTGTGATGGCATTAAAACAGGTCATACAAGTGTGGCTGGCTATGGTATTGCGGCGTCGTGTTTGAATCAAACAAATCGGTTCATTTTGGTTATCAACGGGTTACCAACAATGCAAGCCCGGGCTGATGAAGCCGCTTCCCTGATGACGTGGGCTATGAACACATTCACAAATTATGTGGTTTATAAAACAGGGGAAATTATTAGCAAAGTACCTGTTAGGTATGGCCGTGAAAATTTCGTAGAGGCAACGGTTGATCGTAATATTGTCATTACGATAGCGCGCTCAGGTCTCAATGATATTAGCAAGACTGTGACATTTCAAAAGGATTTAAAAGCCCCCATTCAAAAAGGGGATGTGATTGGAAGCTTAACAATTACGTCTTCGGCTTTGCCTAAACCTTTGGACTTTCCAGTTGTTGCTTTAGGGGCTGTTGAAAAAGGTAATGTTTTCAAACGAATGATGGATTTCTTAGTGCACTTGTTTTCTAGCCAAAAACAGTAAGGGGTAGTGTTTTACCACTACCCTTTACTTCTGGTGCATAGGGTTTAAACAAACATGCTTTCCCAGTCTTCGCGTACCTTTTTTTTCGCTATTTCGGGAAAATTCGATTCAATATATGCCTTATCAACCGTTATTTCAGATCCCTCAAGAATGTCGTGGTTACTTAAGATGGGTTCTGTGATTTTCACAACGTAGTTTTCCAAGCCCCGAACACCTGTTCCAAGCTTAAAGGCCCTTTTACTTAAAAGACGTTTTGCTTCATCAGTAATAACTAAATTGATACCAACATGGCGAAGAAGCAAAAAGTTATCTCGGATGACTTTAGATTTTTCCCCAACAAGTATTTGGTATAATTTTTCTTCTGTAACCCCACCTAATTGAATAAGGCGCCCGAATCGTCCTACAAATTCAGGCATAAAGCCGGCTTCGACAATATCATCTGTTGTGTAGGGCTCCTCTTTCTTAGGAAGCATGGAAAAAGCCCCTGCGCCTATAAACAAAATTTTTGATGTATCCACTTCAATTTCTTGTGGCTTCATAATCGCTAAAGGTGCTGGTATTTTGACGGTTACTTTCTTACCTTCGACTAACTTTAAGAATTCTGCCTGAAGATCACGACCACCAATATCCCGATCAGTTGTCCTTCTGGCAGCGATTTTATCAACTTCATCAAATAGAATAATTCCCTGTTCAGCGCGCGCCACATTGTTGCCAACACTTCTTAAAAGACCTTCAATGGCACTGTCTACGCTGTCACCCACGTAACCAGAACGTGTCATGCAGCTTGTGTCTGCTTCATAAAAAGGAACACCCGCAATTTGTGCTAATAATTTGACGCTAGCCGTTTTTCCAGAACCGGTTGGCCCCATCATCAAAACATTAACTTTTTTGATTGGTTCTTGACCGACTCTTTCAAGGAAACTGTTAAGGGCCTGAGACTTTCGATGACGGAAATAGTAAGTTGCCAAGGCCCGCATATTGTCATCTTCACCGATGATTTTGCTGGTTAGCTGGGTGTAAATGTCTTTCACGCTTAGGTCTGGCGCTCGAAAATAATAGGGGGCCCCGGCCCCTCGGCCTGAAACAACTAAAGCTTGGCTTTTAGATGGACCATCTCCGTCAGATGAAGCGCCTTCACCATCGGTTTCCATGCCGCTGGCGGGTGAGGGTGGCGGTGCGATATTACGAACTTTACGTGGTCTCACATCATCTGATTCAGAGTCTGAAGCGTGACACACTGTCGTTAAAAGGGAAGTTGTTGCTAAAAAAGCTGCTGTCATAAGTGTTTGGTTTTTTACATGATTAACTTTGAAGGAATAAGTCATGATCGTTCTCCTTGAACGTAGGTAGTCAAAAAAGGAAGAATTTTTCTTCCAAAAAATAAAAAAAGATCAAAATATTTATAAATGGTTAATATTTGTTCATATTCGTTAATTTTTTATTTATTGATGGTGTTTTTTATTATTTAAGCCAGACAGTTGACGGTTTTCTGATTGCATTTAAGTGAATAAATGATGTAAAAATAAGCAAATAGATTCTTAAGGTTCTCAAGTTTTATGAAAAAAGATATTCATCCTACCTACCACACAGTTAATGTGGTTATGACAGACGGTACAAAATTCAAAACGCGCACCACATGGGGTAAAGAAGGCGATACAATGCAATTAGACATTGACCCTAAATCACATCCAGCGTGGACAGGTGCTGGCCATAAGCTGAATGATTCTGTTGGGCAGCTTAGCAAGTTCAGCAAGCGTTACCAGAATTTCGGTTTTGGAAAATAATCCACCCTATTACCATCATGGGGTTTTATCATCATGTTACCAGCAGCAAGTCGTACCATGGATCACACCCCAAGTTTTTCTTATTTAGATGGATTAAATCCTGAACAAAAAAGGGCCGTTGAATGTGTTGACGGCCCTGTTCTTGTTTTAGCTGGTGCTGGAACAGGAAAAACCCGTGTTTTAACGTCGCGGATTGCCCATTTGGTTTCATCGGGTCTTGCGTACCCGTCTGAAATTTTAGCTGTCACATTTACGAACAAAGCCGCTAATGAAATGCGGGAACGGGTTCAAAAAATTTTAACCCGCCCCATTGAGGGTTTATGGCTTGGCACATTTCATTCATTATGTGTGCGTATTTTGCGCCGTCATGCTGAACTTGTGGATTTAGAAACCAACTTTACCATTTTAGATACAGATGACCAGCAGCGGTTGATTAAACAGTTAATCAAAGCAGAAAATTTGGATGATCGCAAATACCCGCCCCGTATGGTTCAGGCTGTTATTGGCCGCTGGAAAGATAAAGCTTTGTTGCCATCAGGGGCGTTATATTCGGAAAACCCTGTGGTGGCTAAGCTGTATGAACAATATCAAGATCGCCTTCGGGTTCTGAATGCCGTTGATTTTGGTGATTTGTTATTGCATTGCTTAACCTTATTTAAAAAAGACCCAGACGTTTTAAAAAATTATCAAAACCAATTTCGTTATATTTTGGTTGATGAATATCAAGACACGAATGTGGCGCAATACTTGTGGTTGCGTTTATTGGCGCAAGGAAGCGGAAATATATGTTGCGTCGGCGATGATGACCAATCTATTTACGGGTGGCGCGGTGCTGAAGTTGGGAATATTTTAAAATTTGAAAAAGACTTTCCCGGCACGGTGGTGGTGCGCCTTGAACAAAACTATCGCTCGACCTCTCATATTTTGGGGGCTGCTAGTGGTTTAATTGCCCATAATGAAGACCGCTTAGGCAAAACATTATGGACAGACGGAGACGACGGCGAACCCGTTTTGGTGCGGGGAACATGGGATTCTGAAGTAGAAGCCCGATTTGTTGCCGAAGAAATAGAGCATTATCAACGGCAAGGGGAAAGTTTGGGGCAATGCGCCATTTTGGTGCGGGCTGGCTTTCAAACCCGTGAATTTGAAGAACGCTTGTTAAAATTAGGTATCCCTTACCGGGTTATTGGGGGCCCGCGTTTCTATGAACGGGCTGAAATTAAAGATGCTATTGCCTATATACGCCTTTTAGTGCAACCCAGTGACGGCTTGGCGTTTGAACGTATTGTCAATACACCCAAACGGGGTATTGGCCAGACAACCATCCAAAATTTGCATGTGGTGGCCCGCGAACAAAATATTTCGTTACCTCAGGCAGCTTTTTTCTTTAGCCAAACATCATCCAGAAGTATGGCAGCCAATTCGTTGCGGCAATTTTTTGAAAATCTTGACCGGTGGCGCCGTGATTTGGAAACAGAACCCCATGTGGAAGTTGTTAAAAAAGTTTTGGATGAATCGGGCTATACACAAATGTGGCAAGATGACCCATCACCTGATGCGCCCGGGCGGCTTGAAAACTTAAAGGAGCTTGTGAATGCCATTGAAGAATTTCAATACATTCCAGGGTTTTTAGACCACGTTAGTTTAGTCAGCGATAATAACCAAAAAGATGACAAAGACATGGTTAATGTTATGACGTTACACGCCGCCAAGGGGTTGGAATTTGACTATGTTTTCTTAAGTGGATGGGAAGAATCTATATTTCCAAATGCCCGTGCCCTTCACGATACAGGCTTTAAAGGGCTTGAAGAAGAACGGCGTTTAGGTTACGTGGGCATTAGCCGGGCTAAGAAAAAGGCCATTATTACATATGCTTTGCAGCGGCGAAATTACCAGGGGTGGCAGCCGTCTCAACCATCACGGTTTTTAAAAGAATTGCCCCGGTCCCACTGTTTGTTTGTAAACCCCAATGGCCTTGAAGTGGAAGGGTTTGAAATATCAACGCATTTTTCACTGCCCAACGCATCGGGTCATGAACAGCAATTTTTTCAAAAAAGTAGAAATTTTCAAAAAAATCAGCGTGTTTTCCACCAAAAATTTGGGGCGGGTACGGTTATACAGGTGAATGGCGAACGGGTGGATGTGAAATTTGATCACAGTGATGTGAAAAAAATTATCGCCTCCTTTTTGGAAAGCGCCGTTTAAATGAAACAATAATCATCATGACGGCTATCCCTATTTTTGGAACCCTTATCAAACGGTATAAACGCTTTATGGCGGATATAGAGCTAGATGATGGCCGTGTTATTACAGCGCACTGCCCCAATTCTGGTAAAATGAGGGATATTTTAGACCCCGGTAACCGGGTTATTTTAACCCAAAGCACTAACCTGGCACGAAAACTACCTTTCACCTGGGAAGCTGTGTGTGTGAATAATGTTTGGATTGGCACCAATACCCACCGGGCTAATACGGTGGCACACGAAGGATTAACCCAAAAAAAAATCCAGCCTTTAGCTATGTATCCTACTATTCAACGGGAAGTAAAATATGGAAAAAATTCCCGCATTGATTTCCTGCTTAAAGGGGATGGGTTGCCAGACTGTTATGTTGAGGTGAAAAACGTTCACCTGATCCGACAAGACGGCAAAGCTGAATTTCCTGATTGCGTCACGGAACGGGGGGCGAAACATATGGGTGAATTGGCCGCCATGGTACAGGCTGGTTTCCGCTGTGTGGTTTTATACATTGTACAACGGAATGATGCCACCCATTTTGATGTGGCTTATGATTTAGATAAAACCTATGGAGAGGCTGCGTTGGCAGCAAAAAAAGTGGGCGTGGAAGCCATGGCTTATACGTGCCACATCCACGCCCAACAGGATGAACCTTTTCAGGTTCTTATTAATCAACATCTTCCATTGTTGATGGGAACTTAGTTCTACGAACAAGGTAACCCGGCATGTCAAAGTGGGTTTCAAGTGCGGATAAGTCTCTTTCAACATCTGTAGGTTCGCTACCAGTCCAACCAGCAATGGTTGCCATTCTGCTGTCACCAAACACCTTGTCCACGTCTGCTTTCACAGCCAACGCACACAAAAGCATGTCATGGCGGTGTTGTTCGTGTTGTTGTACCGTAAAGATGCCTTGACTTGCATAAATAGAACGTTCAATTTCACTTACTTCCATACCCTTAACCAAACTATACAAAGACCACAACGTTAACCGAAACTGGTCACCTGTCATGGGGGCGTCACTAATGCCATAAACAGAACCACCCAAAATATTCAGGCCTGCTGTTCTTGCCTGTGGGCTGTCTGCGCAGCTAGCCAAATAAACAACCTGCAGGTATTCAGGCGTTGTGGTGGTCTGGCTTAAGTTATTGGCTTTCAAAAGGGCCCAAAACCGGGTTTGATCTTCCCATGCGCCTGAAAGCACCCATGATTCGGACTCTAACGCTGATTTGTTCAATGCAAAGCCGTCAAAATGTGTTTCAGACCACTCATCAAACCACGTAATTAAAGTGCTTTTTTGAACGTCTCCTGCAGGCACTACTGCTGGGTGTGTGAGATCTTTATCTTGTAAAGAAGAAGCATCATCAGCGTCACTTTCGTCTAATGCTGCAACACGAAGCGTGTGCTGTCCAGTTACAATGGCTGTGGCATCAACAGCTGGTGTAACAATTGGTTTATTGGCTGGTTTCAAAGCGTCTTTACCTGCTCCAAAATTATCAGCATCATCAACTAATCCCGCTGTTAAATCATCACCTGCAAACGTCATGCTATCTCTGCGTGAATGGCGGCTTCTGTGGGATGGTGGGCTGCTAAAGCCAAATCGTTGTTGCGCCTCTTCTTCATCAGTATCCACGGAATGTACAGGTGAAGGAGGAAGGGTAGAGCCTAGTCCAACAGCCGCCTGACCTTTCGTCAAATGTCTTGACCTTGGAGATGCTCCATGAGTTGCTGTTGGAATAGGTGGAAAAGTATCTGTGTCACCTAATTGATCTGAACCGTGCGGTTTTGGCCACACCGGCCTTGCTGGTGACCTGCCCATTTGCAAACCCGGAGGAGGTTGTGGTGCGTCTCTTTGGTTAAGAACAACGGGTAAAGTGCCACGAGGTGAAAAGCCAGTACCCATCATGGGCGCAGGGACACCTCTAGGTGGCGACGCAGTTACCGGCGGACGTTCACCAGTCGTACCACGCGGTGGAGGCAGGGCGGATTTTGTTCCTGTGACTGAAGCTGTTACGGGAAGAGTGGGGCGCGGTTCTCCTCTTGGAGCACCCCTGGGTTGGGTATGCACAACGGGTGCTGGCGCCGGTGCAAAAGAGGTATCAGAATCTCCCTCAACATCGCTTCCAGTGCCAGATACACTAGCAGCAGCCTTTTTGTCTTTGGCTTTCTGACGTCTTCTTTGGCCCTTGCTTAGCTTAGTTTCTTCCCCTGTATTAGATGCCACTGTTGCTTTTGATGCTGCTGCTTTCATTAAAGCATCTTTATCAGTGCCTAATTCATTCATCAGCCTTCTTAGTTCTGCATCACGTTCTGCTGACGCAGATACAAGTGTTCCTTTTGCTACCGGTTTTTTAGCGCCAGGGTTTTCTGGAATCTGTCTGGCTGTAAAACGGGGTTTGTCTCTAGCATAGGCTTCTGTGGAAGCAGCCACACCAACGCAGGTTAATAATAAGAATATGAAAAAACGTTTCATAAAATTCCCCTTATATTTTTGTAAAATTTTTATACTGCGTCAGGTTTAGCGAAAAACAGGAAAATAAGCTAGTACAATTTTTTCCAAGGGGAATATTTTTGATATGAAGGGATTAATCAACGTCTTCCATTGATCGGAACTTAGTTCCAACAATAAGATGACCCGGCATCTCAAAGCGGGTTTCAAGTACGGATAAGTCCCTTTCAACATCTGCAGGTTCGCTACCAGTCCAACCAGCAATGGTTGCCATTCTGCTGTCACCAAACACCTTGTCCACGTCTGCTTTCACAGCCAACGCACACAAAAGCATGTCATGGCGGTGTTGTTCGTGTTGTTGTACCGTAAAGATGCCTTGACTTGCATAAATAGAACGTTCAATTTCACTTACTTCCATACCCTTAACCAAACTATACAAAGACCACAACGTTAACCGAAACTGGTCACCTGTCATGGGGGCGTCACTAATGCCATAAACAGAACCACCCAAAATATTCAGGCCTGCTGTTCTTGCCTGTGGGCTGTCTGCGCAGCTAGCCAAATAAACAACCTGCAGGTATTCAGGCGTTGTGGTGGTTTGACCTAAGTTATTGGCTTTCAAAAGTGCCATAAACCGGGTTTGATCTTCCCATGCGTCTGAAAGCATCCATGATTCGGATTCTAATGCTGAACGGTTCAATGCGAAGCCGTCAAAATATGTTTTAGACCATTCATTAAACCACGTAATTAAAGTGTTTTCTGGAAGGCCGGTGGTCGTTGGTAGAGGTGGGGGGAGGAGGCTATCCCCGCTTAAACCGCCATCATCTGCACCAACATCTGATGCGGTAAATCGAACAACGGGTCCACCCACCGGCACAAGAGCTGTGGCGTTAGGGTTGGTGTTATCATCATTATCGTCAACATCTTCTTGGTCAGATGATCCATCTCTCGGCAGATCGGAACGATGACTTGCCGTCCGTGACGGCGGGCGAGAGGTTTTTAAAACATCATCAATACCACCAACACCATCGGAATTACCAGAGGCAGTTTGCAAACCTATAGCATCTAGATGTTGCCCTGTAACTTTTGCTGCACTTCCTTGATCATCACCATCTTCGTCAGTGTCGCCATCACTTTCACCTTCACCGTCTTCCTCTTCTTCATCATCAGCGCCATCTCCGCCTTCGTCAGTGTCGTCATCACTTTCACGGACGTTACTTCCTGGAACTTGATGTACCACGGCTGGGGGATGTGGCAAAACAGATTTGGGGGTGGTATCCGTGTCACTTTCAGCCGCTTCGTCACCAGCCTCATCATCAGTGAGGCCACCGGCAGTTGTCACAACGGAAGCAGGTGGTTGTGGGCCTGTATCACCGACTATTCTTGTGCCAGAGTTTGCAGCTAGTAGCTTAGCATCTCCGTCACCACTTTCATCACCATCAGGTTTTGGAAGGGTTTTGGCCGGCGGCGGGGCCGCCACAGCTGCTTCATCTTTTTCTTCATTTTTTTTAGGGGCAGCAGTTGTCCCCTTGCATCCCCAAGAATTTCCCCCGTACGCTAAGGTAGCAAAGCCACCCAACGCCGCGACACAAATAGCAATAATAACTGGCCACATAATTTAGCCTTATTTTATTAAAATTTTACGTGGAACCACGCTACACAAAAATGTTTAAAAATTCTACTGGGTATTTTTCGTATTGGTTTTTAATTATTCGTCTTCATCATCAACGGCTGTTACAGCTGCTGTTGGATCTTTATATGAGATACGGCCAGTTTTTACGGCAATATCTAGCTGCGGAAGATCAGCATCATAAAGTAATTGTTGAAGGGCTGATGCAAATTGTGGGTTAGCTTCTATATGAGCGCTGTCAACATCAAATGGCATATGCTCAGCAGGTTTACCTAGTTTTTCTGTATATCGGCTTTGCGACCCCCAATGGGCCAACCCGCGTGTTAATAAAGAACCCACTCGTTCAAAATCATACAGTGCATGAAGCATTTCGTATAAGCGGACCCGGGTGTGTTCCTCTTCTGTTTTGACAGTATCAACATAATGTCGCACAACGTGAAGGTGAAATAAGGCACCTTCCAACAGTTTTTTACTTTGCGTCAGCGCAGTTTGAGTTGTTGCTAGTGGCATTGCTACGTCAGGTGATTGCGCAAGCAGAACTTCTTCAAGATGTGCCGCAATAATACGCGCCAAGGCAATTTTTATAAAATTAAACTCATCAGATTGCTTTGCACCTCCGTCTGAAAGGGTGGCACTAAGCACATGTGAATTAAATTCATTAAGGTCACCCCCGCTCCCTTGATGGGGAATAACATGAATGTGGGGTGGCAAGGTGTAGCTTGCCGCAAGCTGGGTGCGTTCTTCGATAATTCCAGAAACAGTTTTACCTAGAATAGTTTCAGCAAGTGGCATAATTGTTTCTGGTGATGAAGCAGCTAATAATTGTTGATAACCAAGATAGAGCGCTTGTTCAGTTATAAAATCTCTAGAGGGAGTGCTTGCAACAGTTGCAGGGGGTGGTGATGCAAAGCCGGCACCCGCTACGTAGTCATCTTCTTTAGCAGGGAGGGGTTCCAGGTCATCCCCGGTTTGCGTAGATGCGTCTACATCAACAGGTATGGGCGGTGCAAAGCCGAAACCGGCACCGGCTGTACCCTCTAAAGGTCCCTCTAGATCAGCACCAGTTTGTGTAAAAGCATCTACGTTAACAACAGGTGGGGAATCAGGAAGAGGGGGCGGTGGTGCTGGAGCTGGAACAGGTTCTGCTTTGCGTTTTGCGTCTTGAAGTTGACGTCTAAGAGATGCGACTTCTTTTTGTAAGGTAGTTATTTGTCCTGATAGGACGGCTTCTTTCGGGGTTGGTTGAACAGCCAGAGATACTATGCCTGCTGGGGTTGGAAAATCACCGTCCATATCTACAACCGCCCCTACATAACCTGTTGCATGCATGGTGTGTTGTTTAGGAATGGGGTCACCTACTTTTGAATCTGCCATTACAACGGTGGGTGATGGCGTTCCCCGACCTGTACCTTTAAAATGGCTGCCACCACGGCCACCACCTCTTGTACTTGCAACAGCCTGGGTTGCAAGAACGGATAAGACTAATACTGATAAAATTTTAAATATTTTGTTCATAGACACACAAATCTGTTTCTGGGTTTCATATTGGCCCGCATTATATCTTTTTATTTTAAAAATTCACTTAAAATTTTTAAAAAATAACTTAAAATTTTGCCGTTGAAAAACAGCACATCCAGGTGCACAGTGATTAGATAGATTGTCTTATAAAATATTTTCCATGTTTTTGAAAAAAATACTTTTTGTTTGTTTTTTTGTTCTTATGACTTTACCTGCTATGGCAGAGGTTGTTCAAATTCACCCGCTTGCATCACAAAAAGTTGTAACCCCGCGTGAACCATTTTGGGTAGCAATGCATTTTCAAATTCAAGATGGGTGGCATATTTATGCACCCACACCAGCTAAAGACGACAAGGGATTTGACATTAAAGGTCTGGTCCATAGTTGGACGTTGCCAGCAGGCGTTCGTATTTTAGAAAGTCACTGGTCTTTACAAAAAGATGTAAAACAAAGTGGATTCACCCTGTCTGTTTTTGACCATGAGGCGTGGCTATTTACAAAAATGATTTCTGATCACGATTTGGATGCATCGCACCCTTTTTCAGTGCATTTTGATTGGGCAGCATGCCAGGGCATGTGCACGTTGGGCCAAAAAACGGTTAATTTTTCTTTTCCTTTTACTGAACAATCGTTAATTGAATCATCTGTCATGGAAAAGCATATTCAAGGGTTTCAGGTGGAAAATGTTTTGGAACATAAGATGTTTTTCTTATGGGCGTTTGTTCTGGCCTTTTTAGGCGGCATTATACTGAACCTAATGCCGTGCGTTTTGCCTGTTTTATCAATGAAAATTCTTCATCTTGTTCAGTATCAACGGCACGTCAAATTACATGGGTGGTTATTCACGTTAGGTGTGTGGCTGTGTTTTATGACTCTGGCTGCATTTTTGTTTATTTTGCGTTACACAGGCCATGATGTGGGGTGGGGGTTTCAATTGCAGGCCCCTTTATTTGTTGCTTTTTTAAGCTTGGTTTTTTCTTTGCTGGCGCTGAATATGTTGGGGATTTTTGATTTTGGTCACTTGGTTACCGTTCAAGGCGCCCCTAAAAACCCCTATCTTTCTACTTTTGTAAATGGGGCGTTAACATGCCTTGTGGCAACACCGTGTACAGCGCCCTTTATGGGGGCAGCCCTTGGGGCGGCGATTGTTTACCCGTGGTACGTTGGGTTATTCATTTTTTCAGGCCTTGCGTGGGGGGTGGCGTTTCCCTTCCTAGTACTTTGTTTATGGCCTAAGGCTTTGAACTTTTTACCAAAGCCAGGCGCTTGGATGGTCACATTAAAGCAGTTTTTTTCCTTTTCATTATGGGCAAGTGCCTTATGGTTTGCGTGGATTTTTGGGCATCAAACATCATTAAATGAAGCATTCATTTTAATGTTATTGATTTTATTCATTAGTTTATGCACATGGGGATGGGGAAGATTAGGTCAATCGTCCTTTAAAATTTTGGTTTTAGTTTTGGGCGTTGTTGGAACAGCTGCTGGGTTTTATAACCTTCATGTACAAGCTGATAGCCAAGAAAACCTGATTTGGGAACCTTATTCAGAAAGTTTACTAGACCGTTTAAAAAATGAAGGGCGCACTGTTTTTGTAGATTTTACAGCGAAGTGGTGTATTACGTGTCAGCTAAATAAAAGCCGTGTTCTTGAAACCCCCGACGTTGTTGATTTATTGCAAAAGAAAAAAGTTGCCCTGCTGCGGGCTGATTGGACGAAAAAAGATCCCGCTATTACAAAGGCGTTAGAGCAACAAGGGCGTAACAGTATACCTTTGTACATTGTGTATAAAGGGACGCAAAGCGCAACGTTGTTGCCAGAAATTTTAATGGTTCAAGATATTCAAAAGGCGCTGGGGTGAAAACTTTAAGAAATTAAAATCATCAACCATTTCTTAACTTTTCCTGTGTTATAAAAAGCTTGAGGACACATGTGGTGGTCATGGCTTAAGTGCGAGCTGTGGACGTACAGCCGG
>CAZDVK010000012.1:0-50389 GCA_964508915.1 uncultured Verrucomicrobiales bacterium
ATGGCGCGCCCGAGAAGAGTCGAACTCCTAACCTTCAGATCCGTAGTCTGACGCTCTATCCAATTGAGCTACGGGCGCAGATACGCGGAAAATCCGCATAGGTAGAATTTGTAACGGAATTAAGGAAAAAATTCAAGAACCTTTTTATAAAAAAACCCCACCGAAATAACTTCAGCGGGGTTTTATGTTTACAATAAGCCAGGCTTAGCGGGCTAAAATACCCAACAACAACAAAGCCACAATATTAATGATTTTAATCATCGGGTTGATAGCAGGACCAGCTGTATCTTTGTAAGGGTCGCCTACGGTATCACCAGTAACCGATGCCTTATGGGCTTCAGACCCTTTGCCACCAAAATGACCATCTTCAATGTACTTTTTGGCGTTATCCCAGGCACCACCGCCAGACGTCATGGAAATAGCCACAAACAAACCAGTCACAATGGTTCCCATTAACATGGCACCGAGGGCTGCGAAAGCTGCTGCTTGGCCTGCAATGAAATTCACCACAAAGTACATAACAACAGGCGCTAACACAGGCAGCAAGGATGGAATAATCATTTCCCCAATGGCTGCTTTTGTTAACATGTCAACGGCTGCACCATAATCTGGTTTAGATTCACCTGTCATAATGCCTTTGATTTCACGGAATTGACGACGCACCTCCACAACAACAGCGGCACCTGCACGGCCCACAGCTTTCATGCCCATGGCTGCAAATAGGTAAGGCAATAGGCCACCAATAAACAAACCAATCAAAACATACGGGTCTTGAAGGGTAAATTGCACCTGAAGGTTCGGGAAATAATGCTTTAGATCCTCTGTATAGGTTGCAAACAACACCAACGCTGCAAGACCAGCTGACCCAATAGCATAACCTTTGGTCACTGCCTTTGTTGTGTTACCAACAGCATCTAACGCATCTGTTACAGTGCGCACTTCTTTTGGCAGATTTGACATTTCAGCAATGCCACCGGCATTGTCAGTCACAGGGCCATAAGCGTCTAACGCAACCACAATACCAGCTAATGCCAACATGGTTGTCGCAGCCACAGAAACACCCAAAAGACCTGCATTCATGTAAGCGATAATAATACCCGCACAAATAACAAGCACTGGCAAAGCGGTTGATTCCATGGAAACAGCCAACCCTTGAATAATGTTGGTGGCATGACCTGTGGTAGAGGCTTCCGCCACGCTTTTCACAGGGCGATAGTGCGTAGATGTGTAATATTCTGTAATCCACACCAACAAGCCAGTTACAATCAAACCGGTCAAGCTGCACAACTGCAAATTAAACGTTGTAAATGACAAATTGCCAAGAACAATCGGGCCCCGCACTTCTTGAAAAATGTAGTCGGTTGCTACATAAATCAACACGGCAGAAATAAGGCTGGATGCAATTAACCCTTTATAAAGGGCGCGCATAATGTTTTTGGAAGCATCAAGTTTCACAAAGAATGTACCGAGGATGGAACCAATAATGCACACGCTCCCAATAACCAACGGGTATATCATGAACAAGCTTTGTAATGGACCCGTGAAGTAAATAGCCGCTAAAACCATAGACGCAACAATCGTTACCGCATAAGTTTCAAACAAATCAGCCGCCATACCCGCACAGTCACCGACGTTGTCACCGACGTTATCAGCAATCACCGCTGGGTTCCGTGGATCATCTTCTGGAATGCCAGCTTCAATTTTACCAACTAAGTCAGCACCCACGTCAGCACCTTTTGTGAAGATACCACCGCCAAGACGGGCAAAAATGGAAATTAAGGACGCCCCAAAACTTAAGGCTACCAAAGATTCCAACAACAAACGTTGGTTAATGTTGCATGACAACAAATAGCTGTAATAAAGGCTAACACCTAAAAGGCCAAGACCAACTACCAAAAGGCCTGTAATAGCCCCTGATTTGAAAGCTAGGCTTAAAGCAGGTGCTAAACCTGTACGTGCTGCTTCTGCTGTGCGTACGTTGGCGCGCACAGACACATACATACCAAAGTAGCCTGCAAAACCTGACAAAACAGCCCCAATGACAAAACCAAGGGCCACGTGCCAAGACATAAACCATGTTAAAAGGGCTGCAATAATAACCCCCACAAGGCCAATCGTTGAATATTGGCGGTTCAGGTAAGCTTTTGCCCCCTCTTGAATCGCCAACGCAATTTGTTGCATTTGCGGTGTACCCGCTGGTGCAGAAAACACCTTGCTACTTGTAACAGCAGCGTAAAGAATGGCCAATAAGCCACATCCGTTAATTAATAAAAACAAAAAATCCATATTCCTTTTCTCACAAGTTAGGTCACAGAAAAATATACATTCCTTTATAAAGGGATTTTTAAAAGAAATATACAGGTTTTAGAAAGGGCCATTTTAAAATATCCTTTATTCCCAACATAAGCGGTCCCTTACATAGGTTGGAAAAATATGATTTTCCTCAAATATTTTTTTCAACGAGTTAGCATTTTCGCCTTTGTGAATACCAGTTAATACAAGCATACTATCAATACCATACTGGTTAGCGCCTCTAATATCTGTATGAAGAGCATCTCCAATCATTAAAATTTTACTTTTGGGAATATTTTTACCTGTGTCGTCACATACTTTTTTATAAAGCATGTCAAAAATAGTGGCTCTGGGTTTACCGTGGTAACGCACGTACCCTCCCATATTTTCATACTCCTGAGCAATTCTCCCTGAACAAAAAACTAATTCCTCCCCATGAAAAGCTTGAAGATCTGGGTTGGCACATATGACTGGTAAATCATACTGATACGCTTCTTTTAAAAGGGGAGTATAATCGTCCAGCGTTTTTTTGGTTGGATCTTGTCCTGTAATCAACAAAAAATCAGCATCTTTCACATCCGATACAATATTGTATCCAAGACCTGAAAATAATTCCTGATACTCTTTTTTTCCAACATGATAAACCTTCGTGCCCAATTTTTGATAGAAATTATCAGGCTTGTCTTTTAAATGCATGTAGGTTTCAAATCCTGACGACATTAGGCCATGATAGTGATTGGTATCAATACCCAGTTTTTGCAAATGACTAACAGCACTATCGGGCATACGCGGGGAATTAGATAAAAAATAAATGCGTTTTCCTTGAGCTTTAAACCGTTTAAACACGTCTAAAGAACCTGGAAAAGCTTTATTTCCATCATGTGTCACGCCCCACAGATCAACAAACAAAACATCATATTTTTCAAAAAGAGAAGAACCCCTTTGCTTTGAAACTGGTTGAGTCCAGAAAAAAACTGCCCCCATAAATAAGCCAATCAGACCTACAAAAAATAGATTCTTGTTCATAAGAAAATACCACCCAAAATTTAAATATGGGTGGTATTTTATTAAAAATTACCGAAATTTCCAATTTTTTATCACAGATCGCAATCTAAAAAGGTTATGAACATCCGCTTGTAGAACCACACGTATTGCATTTCAAACATGTACCGTTGCGTACCATGGTAAAATTGCCGCAATCGCCACATGCATCCCCCTGATAGCCCTGCAATTTCGCCTGTGCTGATTTATCAACAGCAACCGCTGCTGAACCACCGCCTGCTTTAAACCGCAGAACTTTCGCTTCTTGGTGCTGCTGTTGCATCAAAACAGGGTAATCATCCGCTTCGCCAATGGTGTCAGGTGCTAAATCTTGTGGCTGTACATGGGCCAAATCGTGACGCCCCATATAAGACACTGCCAATTCACGGAAAATATAATCTAAAATAGATGTGGCCATTTTAATGGCATTGTTACCTTCCACCATGCCAGACGGTTCAAATCGTGTGAATGTAAAGGCTTCCACATATTCCTCTAAAGGCACACCGTACTGAAGACCAATGGAAATAGCCATGGCAAAATTATGCATCAACGAACGGAAAGAAGCCCCTTCTTTATGCATATCAATGAAAATTTCACCCAATTTTCCATCTTCGTAGTTACCAGTGCGTAGGTAAATTTTATGGCCGCCCACAGCTGCTTTTTGCGTATAGCCGCCGCGACGATTTGGCAATTTCCGACGTTGTGATTGGTAAATAATCCGCTCTACAATACGTTCTACAACGGCTTGGGCTTTCTCGGTGGATGGCATTTCAAGAATTTCATCATCCAGCACAATGGTGCTCATGGCCTGGGATAATTTGGACCCATCCCGGTAAAGGGCGTTTGCCTTTAGGCCTAAGCGCCATGATTTCATATAACTATTTTTACAATCATCCACACTAGCCTGGTTTGGCATGTTGATGGTTTTGGAAATAGCCCCTGAAATGAAAGGCTGCACAGCGGCCATCATGTTAATATGGCTATCGATCGACAAATATCGTTTTCCAATTCGCCCACAAGGGTTGGCACAATCAAACACAGGTAAGTGTTCGTCTTTCAGGTGTGGCGCCCCTTCTAAGGTCATAGTACCGCAGCAGTAATTATTTGCTGCATCAATTTGTTCTTTTGAAAAGCCCAGGGCCTTCAAAATCTCAAAAGTTGGGTCGTTCAGTTGATCTTCTGTAAAGCCTAATTTTTGGCAGAAATCTTCACCTAGAACCCACTTATTAAAGGCATATTTAATATCAAAGGCTGATGTTAACGCTGTTTCCAATTTTGCCAACACATCATCAGCAAAGCCCTTGGCTTTTAAATCATCAAAACTAATGGCCGGCGCCCCTTTCAAAGTTCCATGGCCCACAGCGTATCTTGAAATATCGTCTATTTGGCTTTCTGAATAACCCATTTTTTGAAGGGCTTTTGGCACCATTTGGTTTACAATTTTGAAATATCCACCACCCGCTAATTTTTTGAATTTAACTAAAGCAAAGTCAGGTTCAATACCCGTGGTGTCGCAATCCATCACCAGACCGATGGTCCCTGTTGGCGCAATAACTGTGGATTGGGCATTGCGATAACCGTGTTTTTCACCCAGCTCTAGGGCTTCATCCCAACACCGACGGGCCGCCTGCAATAAGTCTTCCTGGGGGCAATCTTCCTGTTTCAAAGGAACCGGTAAAATATGAAGCTTTTCATACCCCTTTGTTTCCCCATAAGCAGCACGTCGATGGTTGCGAATTACTTTTAACATGACATCTTTGTTGTATTCATATTTAGGAAACGCCCCTAATTCTTTTGCCATTTTGGCAGAAGTTGCATACGAAACACCTGTTAGAACCGATGCCAAAGCACCCGCCATAGCACGACCTTCTGGGCTGTCATAAGGAATCCCCATGCTCATCAACAAGCCACCTACGTTGGCATAGCCAAGGCCAAGGGTCCGAAATTCATAAGATAATTGGGCAATTTCTTTCGATGGAAACTGTGCCATCAACACAGAAATTTCCAAAACCATAGTCCACAATTGAATAGTATGTTCGTACAAAGAAACGTCAAAAGAACCGTCTTTATAGAAGGTAGCCAAGTTGATAGAGGCCAAGTTACAAGCCGTATCATCCAAAAATAAATATTCCGAACATGGGTTCGACGCTTTAATAGGGCCGCTGTTGGCACATGTATGCCATTCATTAATGGTTCCTTCAAAATGGACCCCTGGGTCTGCACACGCCCATGCGGCATAGCCTATTTTGTCCCATAAATCCTGGGCTTTCATACTTTTTAATGTACGTCCGTCCCCACGTGCTTTTAGATGCCAGTCTTGGTCTTGTTCAACAGCCTCTAAAAACGCATTACTCAGGCGCACGGTATTGTTAGAATTTTGGCCAGAAACTGTTTGATAAGCATCTGAATCCCAATCTACGTCATACATTGGAAAATCAATATGGTCATACCCAAGTTTTGCCAAATGAATAGCGCGTTGAATATAATTTTCAGGAATCATAACCAAGCGTGCCTGCTGGATGGCTTCTTTCAAAGCCCCATTCGTTTTGGGGTCATATTTCTTATCTTCCCCTAAATCAGTGTAAAAGCAACTTTCAATAATGGTATTCAGGTGCCTGTTATTCAATTTAGAACCGGCCACTAAGGCTGCCACTTTTTGCTCTTCAATGACCTTCCACTGAATAAATTCTTCTACATCGGGATGGTCAATATCTAGAACGACCATTTTAGCAGCCCGGCGCGTTGTCCCACCTGATTTAATTGCCCCCGCTGAGCGGTCGCCAATGCGTAAAAAGCTCATCAAACCAGATGATTTTCCACCGCCAGATAAAGATTCACCAGCACCACGAATGTTGGAAAAATTGGTACCTGTACCAGAGCCATATTTGAACAAGCGTGCTTCCCGCACCCATAAATCCATAATACCGCCTTCATTCACCAAGTCATCCGCAACGCTTTGAATAAAGCATGCATGGGGCTGGGGCCGTTCATAAGACGATTGAGACGCCTTCAAAACCCCTGTTTTTTCATCCACATAAAAATGCCCTTGCCCGGGTCCGTCAATACCGTAAGCCCAATTCAAACCTGTATTAAACCATTGGGGCGAGTTGGGCGCACATACCTGCATGGCCAACATATAACGCAGTTCATCATAAAACGCCTGTGCATCATCTTCTGTGTCAAAATAATTGTTTTTAAACCCCCAGTACGTCCAGGTGCCAGCTAACCGATCAAATACTTGCCTTGCTGTCTTTTCAGATCCAAATTTTGTTCCTTTTTTCGCCATTGACCGACGCAGCCACCCCGGCACACCCTCTTCATCAACGGGTTTTAATTCTTCGGGAACGCCAGCCTTTCGAAAATACTTTTGCGCCAAAACGTCGCACGCCACTTGTGACCAGTGGGCTGGAACTTCAATATCATCCTGTTTGAAAACTGTTGAACCATCCGGATTTCGAATTTCACTGGAAGCCAGCCGAAATTCTATTGTTTCATATGGTGATTGACCAGCAACTGTGCAACGGCGCTGAATTTTCATAAAAGACCCCTTCCTTCGAAAGACAAAAGACTAAAAATTAAGATAAACTATATGTAGTGTGTTTTTTGGTTTAATACATCAACATCTTGTATAATGCAGGGTGATTTTTTAAAAAACAAGGGGTGTTTTTTTGATTTTTTCAAAAAAAATATTTGCATTTTCCCCAAAGATTCTGTCAATGGCAGAAAACCTAACATGACTTTCTCTCATTGGTTGATAATTTGCTGTATTTTCAACTCGTTTTTATTTCTCTCGTTAAACTAGAATTTATTCATGTTTTATATTTTTGGGAGAATGAGAATGAAATTTAAAAAGTTAGCTTCCAGCTTCTTAATGCTGGCATGCTTTGGAAAACAACACACAGTAGCATCAGGTATGGGCCTAGAAGAAGAACGGGATGTACGCGTTGCCGTTTGGGACAGTTGCACTGACAAAGCCAGGGGTATGGGCGTTACCATCCATAAAATTCCTGACACGATGAAAGACGTTAAAAGAGACGACTGGAACCATCCAGTTTATCAACGGCTTGTGGGCCTTAGTGAAACTGGCTTGACGTTAAATCTTGAAACCATGGCAGCATTTTTTTGCATGCTTCCAGACCGCACTAATTTGTTTTATCGATTAGCATCCACCGTTTACGATTATTTGTGGGATAAATATAAAGGCAAGGAAGAAAACCTTTTAGACCGCGTTCATAAACTGGGGGGGTTTTCACTACCCTATTTTTCTGGCAGTGAACGAAAGTTGGGTGACGTGATTCCAATTTTGAATGGACCAGCAGCGCAAGAATTTGTATTTGCTTTTCGAAAAGGAATTGACCCCAGGTATCTTCCACATGATGAACGGGTCGTTTGGGTACAAAGGTTTCTTCCTGAGCGGCGATTAAAAAGTGCTGTCGATGGAACAGAATTTCCCAATGCGGCAGCGGTTTTAATGTCTCCATCCTCGCCCAGGGCAGAAGACTTGGTTTTATATAAAAAAAATAATGTGACATTGAAAAGTTATCCCCTTAGTTCGTGGTATGAAAACCGTCAAAAACGTATGGAAACAGTAACGTTTCTTTATGGCGCTGCCGAACGTACTGATGAAGAACAGGAAATTCTGTACCAACGCATCAAAGAAGCGGCTCAAAAAATAAAAACTCAAAAAGCAACAGCTGTAGATATAGCCCCCTCTGTCACCGGCCCTCAGACAGGAAGCGTTCAAAAAGTGTCAATTATTCACTCATTAACAGGAGAGATAAGGGACATTAATCCGAGTGACCTTCAAGATTTTATGACCGAAGGTTGGGCAAGAAATCTCACCTCAACACCTGCCCCTGTGGAAGCAAGAGCAGATGATGGAGAATTTTTACCACATCTTGGCATGACCAAAGGCCAAGCAAGGGCTGCTGGTATAAAAGTAGATGATTTTGATTATTAATTGACAGAATATGCTGTTTAAAAACCAGGGAAAAATCCCTGGTTTTTTTTGCATTGGCCCCAATGCCATAAACCAACACAAAATAAAAAACATATGGCTAAATAAAAAAAAATCACGTACAGTCGAAGTTGGGTGCAACAAAAGCAAGCAAAAAATTTGAAATTCTTGCACAAATTAGGTTTGCCACAAAATGGCTACCATTGGTGTGTGTGCCCATTAAATCACGAAAAATATGTTTAACTTTTGTTAAAGAGACCCCATGAAGGCAAATCAATTTTCTAAAAAGCCCCGCCATAAAATTGCAACACGACATAAAACCCCTCATAAACCATCTGGTGAATCTTTTGATGATGGCAGTGAAAACCGGCCACGGCATTATGCGCAGAATGGTGCTTACAAAAACTACCAACAGCAAATCGACAAATACTTAACACTTGCAAAAGATCATTTGAGCTCTGGCGATCGTGTCATGGCAGAATATCACTACCAGTACGCTGACCACTATGTGCGGCTGATGAATGAACGAAACGAACAGCGGGCTCAACGGCAGCAACAACAAATGAAAGAACAGGCAGAACAAATGCCTGCTATAGTAGAACCTATGGCTTCCATTTCGCCAGAGCCATCTACCGTTCTACCTGAAGCAACTTTATAAAACATTTATCAGCGCAAAAGCTTTTAAAAGGTATGCCTACGTTTTGCTGCAGAATTATGTTGCTTAAAAAATAAGAAATAAATTACAAAAGCTATCATCGTATCAAAAACCAACTTATTGTGAAGCACGTCATTTTAGCTATTGCCATTTCTTTGTTGTCTATTTCAGCCACAAACTGCTCTGCCGCTGATGGGATAGTTGATCTATTGCCAAAAGATGATTTTGACGAAACATTATCTGACCTCTCCGGAGACCCAAAATTAGGCCCCCTTTTGTATTGTGCAGAATTTTTAGATTTAGCTACATACCTAAAAAGATCTAATTCCCTGGCAACTCAGCCTGTCAACAGAAAAAGGCAGCGCCCACCCGGTGACTATACTAGCGATTCCGCAGAAGACAACCTTTCATCTGAACCAGAATCTCCTGATTTGGATTACACCCCCGCAATTACAGGGAAAGATATCCAAGACTTCAAAAAAGGCATCCATGCATGCAATAAAACATCCATAGAAAAAGGGGCAAACATACTGTGTCGTCATACTAAATATCAGCACCTGCTTGATTGGGCACTTGGCAGAATGGTGGCAGCACATCGCGCATCCATTGTTGAAATTTTATTGAAATATGGGGCAAACCCCGAAAAAGTTGAAAAAGTTAAAGTACACGGCAGCACACGAGGTGGCGCCGAAGAAAATGACATAAAAATTCAAGAAATGTTACGCAATAAGAAAGCCGAACTTCACTCTCAATCGGCTAGGCCGCCCATGAAGTCAGCCTTAGCTGTGGCCACAGCGCATTCAACGCCTGCGCCAGTGATTCCATCATCTCTTCTGTGTGCTGGGGGGTCACCGTTAAACGAAGACGCTCTTTCCCTTTTGGAACTGTTGGATAGTTGATGGGTTGCAAATAGTGGCCGTATTCATCTAACAATCTTCTTGATAGCATGCGGCATTTTTCTGCATTCCCCACAATGATGGGAAGAATGTGGCTACCTTTGCTTTCAAAATATACATTTGTTTTCTCAAGGCAGCGCTTCATATAAGCCACGTTCTGCCATAACTGTTCCCTTAAATCATCGCTTTCTTGCAAAACTTCAATAGATGTGCGGGCAGCCATGGCTGTAGCTGGTGGAAGGGATGTTGTAAAAATAAAACCAGACGCATAACTGCGCACAAAGTCCACTAATGCAGACTGTCCGGCAATGTAACCACCAACTACCCCGTAGGCTTTGGCAAAATTACCCTGGATAATATGAATAGAATCCTGCAGCCCCATCTGGGCAGCAACACCACTACCACCGGGTCCATAAATTCCAACTGCATGCACTTCATCTAAGAAAATAAGTGCATTATGCTGATGAGCTAAATCACAAATATCAGCTAGGGGTACAATATCACCATCCATGGAATAGACAGAAACGCACGCTATAATTTTAGGGCGATCTTTCGGCGTATCTTGAAGCTTTTTCTTTAAGTCACCCATATTGTTGTGACTGAATACATACTTTTCTGCATGACTATGGCGAATTCCTTGAATCATGGATGCATGATTTTTTTCATCGCTGAAAAAAACACAATGGGGCAAATGTTCACCCAATGCGCACAATGTGGCTTCATTCGCTGTATAACCAGATGTAAAAACAAGGCCTGCTTCTTTGTTATGTAGGCGCGCCACCGTTTGTTCCAATAAAACATGCTGATGACATGTACCTGAAATATTACGCGTTCCCCCTGCCCCAACACCATACGTTGCAGCACCTTTTGAAAAAGCCTCAACCACCTGGGGGTGATGGCTCATCCCTAAATAATCATTACTACACCAAACAATAATTTTTTGCTTTGTATCACCCGTATGCCAAAGGGCATAAGGTTCCTGGCCCACCACACGTTCCAGCTGGGTAAAAATACGGTATCGACTCTCAGCCTTTAGATACTGTAGTTTTTCTTCAAAGAAATGGGTATAGTTCATCATGTCCCCCATATTGCACGAAATCAGGGGGGAAAGTACAGGGTTATGCAATACAATTTAAAAATAAATACTGAAAATGAATCGGCCATTTATACGCAAGATAATGCGGTTGTCTCTGTTTCTCAGTTATCGAGTCAACTCAAGCGTCATGTGGAAATAGGTTTTTCCCATATTAAGGTTCGGGGGGAAATTTCAGGCCTAAAAATTCACACATCAGGGCACAGCTATTTCGCCTTAAAAGATAATGACGCCGTATTAGACGCTGTTTGTTGGCGGGGAACTCCCCTATCAACTAAATTGATCGAAGGTGCAGAAGTTATTGCCACAGGTCGTATTACAACCTACCCAGGTCGATCAAAATATCAAATGGTTGTGTCTGACATTCGTATTGCCGGCGAAGGGGCCCTGTTAAAATTATTGCTAGACTTAAAAAATAAGCTACAAGCCGAAGGGTTATTTGAACACAAAAAACCGTTACCGGCTTTTCCAAGGCGCATTGGGGTCATTACATCCCCCACGGGCGCTGTTATTCAAGATATTCTGCACCGAATTGAAGATCGATACCCATGCCATGTGATTGTGTGGCCTGTTTTGGTGCAAGGCCCAGGTGCTGCGGAACAAATTTCAGCAGCTATTCAAGGGTTTAATGAACTGACCGCAGATCAACGGCCCGATGTCCTGATTGTAGCCCGGGGTGGCGGCAGCCTAGAGGATTTATGGGCTTTTAACGAAGAAATGGTGGTGCGGGCTGCTGCCAATAGCCATATCCCCCTTATTTCGGCGGTGGGCCATGAAACAGATACAACGTTAATTGATTTTGCGTCAGACCAACGGGCCCCTACGCCTACAGCCGCAGCTGAAATTGCAACCCCGGTTTTGGCCCAGGTTCATTTGTGCGTTCAAAACCTACATATGCGTCAATTATCAGCCATTCAAACACTACTGGAACGGACTACGCTCAGGTTGGGTCATCTAGCCCAAGCCATTCCCCACCCCCGCCATGTACTAGAAATTTCTATGCAGCGTCTGGATGACTGGTCTGAACGGTTAAATTTAGCCATAACCAACACATTGAGCAAAAAAAGACAATTATCCCATATGCAAGCAATTTCGTTGAAAGCCCCCACGCACCAACTTGTTAATGCAAAAACACAGTTGGGAATTTTGGCTGATAAACTAACGGCAACTATGGTGCAGAAATTGAATACTGACCAAAACAAATTAGAATCCCTTGTTGTACGATTAGAACAAAGTTCTTTTCAAAAAATTTTGGAAAAAGGGTTTTGTTTAACCCAAGTTGATGGCCACGTTGTCACATCTGCTGAAAAACTAAAAGCGTTACACCCAACAGATGTAACGCTTCAGTTTCATGATGGCGTTGTAAAAACAACAACCAAGTAAAGTTTAGATCGCAGTCCTCAAATAACGAAGAATATGATTAACAGCATCCTCTAACTTTGAAAACTTAGTGCCGTTATCCCACGCTCCTTCATACTTCGTGTTAACTAGAGTGTAACTAAACAATCCACTTCCGTTATCAAGGTGAAGGTCTATGATAATTTCATCTTTAGTAAAACGAACAGCGTTTCCCTTCTCTACCGTAATATAAGAAATGCCACCGCTAACCATGCCACTTGCACGAGACAGTGTTTTAATAGCTGCTACAACATAATGATCATTTTCGTGGGGCACGTAAGCAGCGACTGCCGTTCTTTTTGGGGCGGCTTCTCCAGCAGCAACCTCACCATCATCCACTGTTGGAACGGGTCTGTCTTTTTGCCTTGGAGCTTTAAACCCTGATGGTCTATCTGAAGGACGCTTTTTACTAACACCTAAAGTTTTTACCTTTGCAGCTGGGGTCACAGGTGCCTGAGGTACGGCTTTATCACCCTCTCCGTCCGCAGGCAAAACAAATGGAACATCAATTCCAAATGTTTCAACAATTAAGTCAACGACCCCTTTAGGTGATTCGTTTGAACCAGTTGAACCAGATCCGCCAGGTGCTACTTTATTCTTTTCAGTCAAACGAATAACCATAGCTATACCCTTGCCACCTCGGCTCGGTGAAACAACTTCTTCTGAAACATTGCTTCTCCCTACGCTTGGGCTGGATGCTGTATCTCTAGTTTCTCTAGCTACTAAATGATCGTCAACAACGGCGTCTTCGCCTCCTTCAGGGGGGGTACAGAAACTCGGGCTTGCAGCGGGCCATCCATAAGGTGCCCCAGCATCCCCTGCGTCATACTCTTCATCACTTGCAACAACATAAGAAGAGAAGAGTAATGTAAGAATAGATGTTAAGTAAAAAGAGTTTTTAATTTTATACATTTTTTATCCTTTTTTTAAATGAAAACAAAATAAAATTATACTTAATATAAATATATTTTTTGTATTAACTAATTTTTTTAGTTGATTTTATTTATATGTTTCAGAAGACAAAAAAGCAACAACTTGTTGTGTTTTACTTTGTTTTTATTTTAATAAAAATTGTTTTTTATTATAAAAAATTCAATTTCATAAAAATTGTAGAAAAAATATGCAATTCCACCCCTCACAAGGGTAATGGCATAAAAACTGGCGCCTTACTGCAAGAAGGGCTGTTTTTAGTTAAAAAGTTGAAGCGAAATTAATTGCCTGCTCCGGATCAGCAAAATTAGAAAAACTCACACCACTATCCATGCCATAACGATATGAAACAGCCCATCCACCTGATACATTTTTGAATACCGTTTTAAAGGCGTCCCCCTTACGAAAAACTGTATTTCCAGAATCGCTTTTATAACAAGTAACGCCTGAAGTATTTCGTAATGTTTCCTTTGCCCCACCCGGCAATAAAGTAAAACCGTGTGATTTCATTTGTTTAACAAATTCGCTTTCAACTGGCGCCAAAGGAACAACCAAAGCAGGTACTTTATGGGGGCCAACAACTCGACTACCGCTACCGCGTGAGCCTTTTTTTAATAACGGAGCTGGAATAGACCCATCCGCTAATTTTGCTTCTTCTT
This sequence comes from uncultured Verrucomicrobiales bacterium, assembly GCA_964508915.1. GTDB lineage: Bacteria > Pseudomonadota > Alphaproteobacteria > Paracaedibacterales > CAIULA01 > CAZDVK01. The sequence goes on from CAZDVK010000012.1 coordinate 13,922, forward strand.
TTCTTCTTTGCGGAGAGGTTCCAAAAAAACCTACAATTGTTGTGGGTTTTTTAACAGAAACTGGAGCTGGAGGTTGCAATAAATCAACATCAACAGGACCTGCAACAGCATCGCCACTTGATGAACCAGCTGACCCACCAGATGGAACCGTCACTTTTTTTGCCACTCTTTGTTGCGGAGAACCTGACGCCCCTCCTCCTCTTGATGGAGAAAAGGCCACGACAGAGTCAGAGCTTCCATCATCACTATCACCAAGAACGGCGTCTCCAGACCTTGTTCTTTTGAGCGCACCTGCTGTGTGTTTACGTTGCCTGGACGGAGATGCTGGATCACCCAAACCATCCTTCGCTAAATCAGAAGAAAAACATGTGTTATAGGAAATAATTAAATTAACCAACACATTAACTAAGAAAAAAGCTCTCATCATTTTGACATTCATCCGTAAAAATCCACAAAAGACCAAAAACAAGGTCAAACATTCTATAATTATAAAACAGACTATTTTCAAATATTTTTATTTTATTAATATTGCTTCTTTATTTTAGTAAAAATTAAAAATATTTACTTTTTAATTTTTGTATTTTTTGTGAAGAATTTCCCTGAAAATCACCATAAATCGTTTGAATTCCAAAGCCACTTGTGTAAAAATTCCTTATGATTTTTTAGGTTTTAAAAGGATTTCTATTAAAATGAATGCAAAGATTTTTGCCTGCACCTTACTGATAGGAAGTTTTGGTTTTTTTTCTTCAGGTATAGCAGGCTCCCCTGCTCAGTCTCCATCTAGCGCAGCAAGTGCTTTGGATGTATCTATTTCAAAAAATATTGAAAAACGGTTTCAAGACATTCAAGATCTTATTAAGCGAAATGGCGCTTTCAAAGCATTTTCAGAGCTAAATGGTTTGTCAGTGTCGCCAACTAAAGACTCTGAAAATATAGAAGTTCAAGAAGCTGATAAAACAGGTGCAGATCGAGGCGGCCCATTAGTATGTGTTGAAGAAGGTAAAATAGTTGTTTCCCCTTCTACTCCAGCCAATATTGGCAAAGACGTTTTAAGCGAATCGCCTACTAAGGAAATTGTTGCTGCTTTACAAGCCACTCCAGATGACAGAACTCAAAAAGTAACAGTAACTGTTAACGGCGTTACTTACGAAGCATGGGGCCGGCGGGCTTTAGATGAAAGTATTGCAAAAGCAACGGCTGAGGAATTGAAAACAAAAACTAAATATGTTTGTTATATTCCACGTAACGGCGCCTAAGACAATTTAAAAAAATTGAATCAAAAAAAGGTTTTGTGTATACAGATACGCAAAGCCTTTTTTCTTTGACAAAAAACATTGTTTTATGTCTGATAAAATTTGGTAAAACCTAAGTAGAATGGAATAATTTTATGGTATCTTTGGCATCTTCCCCTTATCGAACCCATACATGCGGTGAATTACGCGCATCTCACGTAGGGAAGACCGTCAAAATATCAGGCTGGGTACACCGCAAACGTGATCACGGCAACCTTGTTTTTATTGATTTACGTGATCATTACGGTATTACACAATGTGTTATCCAGCAGGGGGATCCTTCATTTTCAGTTGTTGAAACGTTACGCAATGAAACAGTTGTGACATTTGATGGTCTGGTTGTTAAACGTGATGCCGACGTTGTTAACTCCAATATGGATACAGGCGATATTGAACTTTCTATTCAACACGTCTTTGTGCAATCAGCTCCAGAATCTTTACCCCTTCAAATTAACAGTAATGGGGAATTCCCTGAAGAAACGCGGTTAACTTATCGATTTTTAGATTTGCGTCGTGAAACTTTGCATAACAACATTGTCCTGCGCTCTAAAATCATAGCCTCCTTGCGTCGCCGAATGATTGACCAAGGGTTTATGGAATACCAAACCCCCATTCTAACGTCGTCATCACCTGAAGGAGCCCGAGATTTTTTGGTGCCAAGCCGCCTACATCCTGGCCATTTTTATGCCCTTCCTCAAGCGCCACAGCAATTTAAACAATTGTTGATGGTGGCTGGTTTTGACCGATATTTCCAAATTGCACCCTGCTTTCGTGACGAAGATGCCCGTGCAGACCGAAGCCCAGGCGAATTTTACCAATTAGACCTTGAAATGGCCTTTGTGACGCAAGAAGATGTTTTTGCAGCTGTGGAACCTGTTTTAACAGGTACGTTTGACGAATTTGCCAATGGACGTACTGTCAGCACCTATCCATATCCTCGTATTCCTTATGACGAAGCCATGCTGCACTACGGCTCCGACAAGCCAGACTTGCGTAACCCGATTTTGATTCAAGATGCAACAGCTGTATTTCAAGGTTCTGGCTTTGGAATTTTTGCAAAAGCCATTGACAATAAAGCTGTGGTACGGGCCATTCCAGCACCAGGTGCTGCCGTACAACCCCGCAGTTTCTTTGATAAACTGAACGGCTGGGCTCAAGATCAAGGCATGGCAGGACTTGGCTATATTGTATTTGACCAAGGGGAAGCTAAAGGACCCATTGCTAAGTTTTTAGATGCAGACCGTTTGCAGCTTTTAAAAACAACAGCACACGTTAATGATGGCGATGCCGTATTTTTTGTGTGTGATCAAGAAGCCAAAGCAGCCAAATTCGCAGGGCTTGCCCGTAACCGTGTCGGAAATGATTTAGATATTGTTGAAAAGGATGCGTTCCGTTTTTGCTGGGTTGTTGACTACCCTATGTTTGAAAAAAATGAAGACACAGGCGCCATTGAATTTTCACACAACCCCTTTTCCATGCCACAAGGCGGATTAGAGGCACTTACCACAAAAGACCCGCTCACCATTAAGGCATATCAGTATGATATTGTTTGTAACGGTATAGAATTATGCAGCGGTGCCATTCGAAACCACCTCCCCGAAGTCATGTACAAAGCATTTTCCATTGCGGGCTATGGCCCCGAAGTTGTGGAAAGTAAGTTTGGTGGATTATTGAATGCCTTTAAATATGGCGCCCCACCCCATGGTGGCTGTGCGCCCGGTGTTGACCGCATGGTTATGTTATTGGCTAATGAACCTAATTTGCGCGAAATTATTGCATTTCCGCTGAATCAACAAGCACAAGACCTACTGATGCAGGCGCCTTCTGCCGTTGACCCGGAACGCCTGAAAGAACTTCATATTCAGGTAAAACTGCCACTTAAGGTAAAACAGGGCTAGTTGTAACGGGGGGAATATTAATCAGATATGATAGGGTATTATTGTGTCTGATTTACTGCCTTGGTTTTCGTACACGCACGTAAAACGCGCCCTGACCACCATCTTTCGGCTCAGCAAATCCATACCCTATCACAAGGGCTGAATTTTGTTCAAACCACTGTGGAACGAAACGCTGCAAAACCTCCCCTTTTCCTGAAATCACAAGCACCCATTTATGGGCAGATTCTTGTGCTTTTAAAAAAAAGCGTACTAAAGCTTGGGCTGCAGCTTCCTGTGTAAAACCATGGAGGTCAATACGTGATTCAATAACTAAATTTTTATATTGACGTGAAGACAGTTTTTCCATGGGTAATTGATATTCAGGTGCCAAAGCCGCTTGACGGCGTTGCAAACCGTGCCGCTCAATTATTTTTTCTGGATAAACATCTTTTAAAACAGGTGTTTCTTTATCTTTTTTCAGGGGCTTCACCCCCTGCATCACATCACGCCAAAGGGAACGCTCTTCCGGTGTCGGCGGCCGCCTTGACATAAAAAATCAATCTTCCACTTGGGTCCGCACAAGCTTCCAGGTAGGGTCCTTTGATTGTATGGAACGTTCAAAAGTCCACAGGTCAACCATGGGTGTTTTTAAGCGCGATGGATTATCAAAACTTTCACCCTGGTCATTCACAGTGGCAATCATTTGGTGACTACGGAAACGAACCGTAATAGAGGCAACCCCCTCAACAATATCTAAAGAAACGTATTCTGCCTGCACGTCATCAATTTCTGTTTCTTGGCGCAGATTTTCTTGCTGCCGCGCTTCAATAGCTGCAGCGAATTGTTCATACACCTGGGGACTTAACAATTTTTTCAGCTTCTGATGATTGGCTTGTGTATAAGCCATAATAATTGCCGAAAAAGCCGATTGAGACGCTTTTAAAAACGAATCAGGATTAAAATTCGGGTCTTGGTCTTGAATTTGGTGAATTTGACCCCGAACAGCGGACGAATATAATTCAGCCTCACTGGCCACCTCAGGGCGTTTGGCCAGAACAATAACGTTATCTTCTTCCTTTTTAGGCTGATTTAAAAAATCTGTTTGTTTTTCATTTCCCGTTCTTGTACCAAGAACACCCCATAAACGAAAAAATAAAAAAGCAGCCAAAATGGCAAAAATAATAATATCCATCACACTAAACTTAAGAAATAACTTGGTTTTCTGCTTGTGCCCATACTACATGAAAACAACGTTTATGGTAAGGTTCTTTTATGAATTTCAACAAGATCGAATTACCGACAAAATTCAACCTAATACCTGCCCAGCTGCATTGTGGCCACCGTAAAACGTCCAATATAATGGATTTGCTGAACAAAGAAATAAAATAAAACTCCATAGACCATTTGTAATTAATATTTATTTCCTTTACTTTTTATATATCAATTTTTTAAAACATCAAAAATATGCTGGCAATATTCTTTTTACTTGCTATCACTTGCTGTCAAACAATAGCAAGGGTTGATTTCGATGATTTAAGGGGTAACATTCAAAAAAATTTAAAAGGTAGAGACGCGATAGGATTGGTGAGGTTTTATTCCGATCAGATTGCAGCACACCATTCTGATAGGGATAAACAATCTCTTGCCTCTGTTTTATCCACAGGGTGTGGAGTGGGGGGAATTTCAGACCGCCCTGCGACAAGTGAAGAACAGGATATTATTCTAAATGGGGCATACCTTGCGTTTGACAGACTAAAGTTTGACGATATTGTGGATTGCCTCAGCGAAGGGAAAAAAAGAGATTTTACACCTTTAAACACCAACACAGTTTCTCGAAATGTTTTTATTCATCAATCTTTTATGCGGGCATTTGGGTTGGCCGCATTATATGCAAAGGCTGAAGTACATGAAAGTGCCACAATTCTTGGATATGTGGAGCAAGGATTTAAGGAAGTAGAATACATTGAGAGCACCCGCATACTGAGAAGCTTAATAGAATATGCCGAGAACCATAAATGGAAAAACTATAAAACAGGCTTTAATTACATTTTGGCAGCTATTGTAGGACAAGAAATGAAACAGCAACAAGATGCCGGAGAGATAGTATTTATGCCTGAGGGGAACGATACCTCTTACCCGAAAACCTTTTGGCCTAAGGTGGTTTATGTCTCTACCTACAATAGTTGCTCAACCCATGGTGTTTTTTTCGCTTTTAAGTTTCCCAATCAACGCTATGTTGTTTTCCAAACACCTATGGTGACGGTTTTGGAATACGCTCTTGAACAGCGGTGCCTTCGGGCGCATGGAGCTGTTTTCCCTGCTGCAGGCCCTTACAGTAATAATGAAATAGACTGTTCAGCATCCATTATTCTTGAAAATAATGACAATATCTACCTGGATGATGAGGGTGGTGTTTCGATTCACCAGAGCGATCCTGAAGACCCCTCCAGTCAAAGCGTTTTATCTCCCCCTAATATGAAAATTCCTGTTTATGTTCTATCAAAAAGTACTTTTTTATACAGAAGCTGCCATTTCCGTAAATCTGATAAGGAAATATATTCTTTGGTATCAGAGGTTCATCCTTCTGGATGGAGAAAACCTATTCGAACATTCCATTTTCTCAAAGGAAATTATGAAGATAGAACAAACCCTGTAATAAGATTCATGACCGCAAGGCGATATGGTCGTTTTAAAAGTGATTTTTTATTGAAATTATTTATTTTAGCAAGTGAAGATGGAAAAACACACGTTCAACGAATGGTAGAGTTTATATCTGAATCACTATAGGGTATCACTACAAAGTAGTGACGATTCGCTACAGGGATTCAGATATAGCATCAGAAATGGCTGATGGAATTTGGGTTTTAAAAATGAATCACGCGACCATAAGCATCCAAAACTGATTCATGCATCATTTCCGATAAAGTTGGATGTGGGAAAATGGTATGCATCAATTCCGCTTCGGTTGTTTCCAGGGTTTTAGCAACCACAAAGCCTTGTATTAATTCCGTCACTTCAGCGCCAATCATATGGGCCCCTAATAATTCACCCGTTTTGGCATTAAATATGGTTTTAACAAGTCCTTCCGATTCACCCAATGCCTGCGCCTTGCCATTGGCACGAAATGGGAAGCGACCCACTTTAATATCAATCCCCTGCTCTTTTGCTTTAGCCTCTGTTAAACCCACGCTGGCTATCTGCGGCAAGCTATAGGTACACCCGGGAATATTCGTTTTATTCAAGGGATGAACACCTTTGGCGCCTGCAATTTTTTCCACGCAAATGATCGCTTCATGAGATGCTTTATGCGCCAGCCATGGGGCGCCCGCCACATCACCAATGGCGTAAACACCTGGTTCGGCTGTTTGACACCATTCATCTACCAAAATCTGGTTTTTTTCAACTTTGACTTTTGTCTTTTCAAGACCTAAACCATCTGTATTTCCAACAATTCCAATGGCAACAATCACAGCATCAACATCATAAGAAATATCTTTCGAATCAGCTGTTTGTATTTTTGCCGTTACACCATTTTTTTGGGCTTTCAATTCCTTAACAGATGCCCCCAAATGAAACTGCATTCCCTGTTTTGTAAAATTCTTTTCGGCCAATTTTGAAATTTCTTCATCTTCATTCGGTAATATGCGATTTTGCATTTCAACAATTGTTACCTGACTTCCCAGCGTTTTATAAAAGCTTGCGAACTCAATTCCAATGGCACCAGACCCAATAACTAACAAAGACTTTGGTAAAAATGTTGGTGTCATTGCTTGCTTAGCCGTCCAAATTCTATCACTTGCAGGGGCATTTGGTAAAAGCCGTGCCTTAGCGCCAGTTGCAACAATAATATGCTTTCCAGTTACCGTTTGAATTTTACCATCATGGACCACTTCCAATGTTTTTGCATTTTGAAAACGGGCACTTCCATTAATGATGGTTACCTTATTTTTTGTCAAAAGTCCTTTGATACCCGCTGCAAGCTGAGAGGAAACAGCCCGTGACCGCCCAACAACTTTTTCAATATCAATTTGAACATCTTTAACTGAAATGCCATATGTTTCAGCAGAATCAATCAAATGTTTTATTTCAGCTGTACGCAGCAATGCTTTCGTTGGGATACACCCCCAATTTAAACAAACGCCGCCTAAATGCTCTTTTTCAATAATTGCTGTTTTCAAACCCAGCTGTGCAGCCCGAATAGCAGCAACATATCCACCAGGCCCAGCGCCGATAATAACAACATCAAATGAATGATTCATACCTTAACCAATTTTTATAATCTTAGGCACAGTCTAATCTACATGCCCCCTTCATTTCAAGGATGCATAATATGCACATATTATGCATGAAACCCTTGCCAAATCATAAAAAATTATTTATTCTGAAATTCAGACGCCATTTCCAAGGTATTGAACAATGCAAAAAATTTTATGGAACCTTCTTTTAGGCTTATTTTTGTTAGGGTGCGAAGAAAACAAAGAAAACACACTTGTTATTGCAACATCGGCAGATTACCCCCCTTTTGAATTTTATAAAAACGGTGAGCCTGTTGGCTTTGAAATAGAACTAATTCAAAAAATTGCTGAAAAATTAGGTAAGAAACCACAAATAAAAGATATATCATTTGATGGTATTATCGCAGGTCTTCAAAGCAACCGTTACGATTTGGCTATTTCAGCCATATCATCCACACCTGAACGGGAACAAAAAGTAGACTTTTGCAAACCCCACAACCGTTCGGTCACGGTTATGATTCTTCCTTTAAATTCCACCATTAAAACCCCCACAGAACTTACTGGTAAAACTGTTGGTGTTCAAATGGGAACAACATATGAAAACATGATCCGTAATGACTGGATGCCTACCATGAAAGACCTAAAAGTTCGATCATTACAAAAAGTGCCAGATTTACTACAAGATTTTCGTGCCCACCGTATTGATGCCCTTGTTCTAGGTATGGTAGAAGGTCAAAAAATTGTAGATGTCTATTCAGATTTGAAAATGGTTCCCATAACCGGCACAGAGGCTGCCTATTGCATCGCTGTGCCCAAGGGAAGTGAACTAAAAGAAAAAATCAATGTCATATTGGATGAATTCCATCAACAAGGTGTTATCAAAGCCCTTGAAGAAAAATGGCTTCATGGAAATAGTTAGGTAATTTTATGCAACTGCATTTTGATGTTATTTGGCCAAGCCTTCCCTTTATTGCCACAGGTATTTGGGTAACCCTTAAATTTACCAGCTTATCGTTGTTATGTGGGCTACCTTTGGGGGTTTTGTTAGCGTTTTTAAAAATTCTAAAAATTAAACCCCTTCAGTATTTAGCTAACACTTACACAGCTATTTTTCGGGGAACACCTTTACTGGTGCAATTGGGCATTATTTTTTATGCAACACCTCAATTGACCGGGTACTCTATTTCAGCTTTTGAAGCTGGTGTTTTAGCATTTAGCTTAAATTCAGCCGCCTATTCTTCAGAAATTATTCGAAGTGGCATCCAGTCTATTGACCCAGGTCAGTGGGAAGCAGCACAAGTTTTAGGTTTATCAAAGATAACAACCCTGCAGCACATTATTTTGCCCCAAGCTATTCGCAACATCTTGCCAGCCCTTGTGAATGAAATGGTCAATCTTTTAAAAGAATCTGCCCTGGTTTCAACCATTGGTGAGGCTGATCTGCTGCAACGGGCCAAAGTTGTGGCCGCGGAAAAATTCATGTACTTTGAACCGCTTTTGCTAGCTGCCATTTTATATTTCTTGATGGTTCTTATCATCAGTTACTTTGCAACAAAATTAGAAGAAAAGTTATCTTATGCTTAGTGTATCAAACTTAACCCGCGTTGAAGGGCAGCTTACAATTTTAAACGATGTCAGCTTTAAGGCCTATAAAGGTAAAATTACAGCTATTATTGGCCCATCAGGCAGTGGCAAAACAACCTTATTACGCAGCATTGCCCACCTAGACCCTATTCAGCAAGGCAGCATCGTATTGGATACAACCCCATTGTTTGACTTACCCACTGGCACAGCAGGTCTTGTTTTCCAAGGGTTTCATTTGTTTCCTCACCTCACTGTTCTTGAAAATCTAACATTTGCCCCCATTCAAAAGGGCGTACCGAAAAGTGACGCACAAGAAAAAGCGACAGAACTTTTGGCAAGTCTTGGACTTCAGGGCAAAGAAGGCACATACCCCCATAAACTATCGGGCGGTCAAAAACAACGGGTGGCTATGGCACGGGCTATGATGTTAGACCCAGCCATTATGATGTTTGACGAACCCACATCTGCCCTTGACCCTGAAATGGTGAACGATGTGGGGGATATGATTAAAAAAACATTGGCACCTCACCGGGTTGTCTTATTAGTAACCCATGAAATTCGCTTAGCAAAAAAAATAGCAGACCATATTTTGTTTTTAGATCATGGTGTGCTATTAGATAATGTAAGTAAGGATGTTTTTTTTGAACCTCTCCCGAACTCAGCTTTGTCAGATCGGGCCGCAGCTTTCTTAAAAAACCTGAATCATTAAGGATTTTTCAATGCACAAAACGTTCGTTTTTCTTTCTAGCTTATTAGCAACCACCGTATGTTTCGCTGAAGAAGCGACTTTGCAACAAAATTTGTCAGAATCTGAACAGCGAATTCAAGAACTTGAAAAAAAACTGACTGACGAGATTAATCGAAATAATACTATACGGGCTAAAATGGCAGGCAAAGACGTGTCTATTCCTGAGGCCCCAAAAGCAGAGCCCACCAACATGTCGGATCTTACGAAAAAATTAAAAGCTTTAGAAGAAGATGTTGCCCGTCTGAAAGCAGCAAAACCCGATGGCATTAAGCTTGATGGCGCCAGAACAGAGTCAGAAGCTATTGCCCAAAAAGAAGCACAGGCGCATGCCCCCCAACTAGATGTCAGCAGCCCCTTAATTGCCCAATATAATATGGCATCAGCTTCTTATGCGAAAGGTGAACTTGACGTAGCCCGTGAAGCATTCACACAAATTGTCAAGAATCAAGACGTTCCTGCAACAGATGTTTGCATCATGAAATCTTGGCAACATTTAGGGGAAATTCACCAAAAACAAAAAAACTTCAGACTATCGGAAGAAGCTTACAAAGAGGCTTTAAAACGCCCACTTCCTTTGCCGTCAGCTATTGAATGCCGTTTAGGCCTAACTGAAACACTGATTGCCCTGGGTGAAACAAAAGATGCGTGCGACCATGTGGCAGCTTTAGAAAAAATGGAAAAAGATCATCTCAATCCCCAGCAAAAAACACGTCTTAAATTGTTAGCAGCGCAATGCAAGCCAAAAACTGAAACAAAACATGAGGCAACAGTTACCACAACAGTGGCTGCGCATTCTATGGTATTGACGCCTGCTGCTGGTTCAGCAGCGGTACCGCAAGATATGCTAACCCCACCAGCTGCATCACCAGCCGTACATCCCTAAGGTTAAGAGGCTTTTTTGATGAAAAAAATACTATTCGTTTTTGCAGCCCTTGCAGCAAGCTATTTTCTTTATGAAAAGTATTTGAGCGCTCCATCATCCGCGCCATCAGAGTCTTTAAAAATTCTTAAAATTGGCGTCACAGCAGGCCCCCATGCAACCATCGTCAATTACCTAAAACCTTTAGCTAAAGAAAAAGGATTTACCATCCACGTTATTGAATTTGATGATTTCGTGTTACCGAATGCAGCCCTTAACCAAGGCGACATTCACATGAACATTTATCAACACGAACCTTATTTGGCGGAACAGGTAAAATCACGGAAGTATAAAATCAAATCTATCGGAAAAACTGTTTTAATGCCCATGGGTGCTTACTCAGTAAAACACAAACAAATATCAGAACTTCCTGAGGGTGCAAAAATTGGTATTCCAAATGACCCCAGCAATTCTGTTCGGGCATTACTATTACTGGAAAAAGCTGGTCTTATTACTTTAGCCGCTGACCAGCCCCCCAGTATCTATAATATCAGCAGCAACCCAAAGAAATTAGATATTAAAGAGCTTGACCCCCCACGCCTTCCACGGGCTTTAGAGGATTTAAACCTGGCAGTCATCAACACAGATTGGATTTTAGTTGCCAAAATGAATCCAGAATCAGCTATTGTTCGTGAAGATGCCACAAGCCCATACGTGAACGTTATGGTGGTTCGTGAGGGAACGGAAAACGACCCCATGATTCAGGAATTCGTCAAAATTTACCAAAGTAATTCTGTTCGTAATTTCATTCAAAAAACATTTGCAGGGGCTGTTATTCCTGCATTTTAAGGGAAAGAATTACAAAAAACCGTAACTCTTTCATACCTTCTTTTTGGCTACAAAATAAATTTAGACAAATCTTGGTTGGCAGCTAGATGACGCACTTTGTCGTGCACATAAGATTCGTCAATAGTGATGCTTTTTACCGTCATGTCACTAGCATCAAAACTAATGTCTTCTAGCAACTTTTCCAATATTGTATGAAGACGACGGGCACCAATATTTTCAACATTTTGGTTAACATCAGCAGCCAACGCCGCTATTTCTGAAATGGCACTGTCGGTAAAAATAAGCTCAAGGCCTTCTGTGCTCATCAATGCTTTAGATTGACGAATTAGGTTGGCTTCCGGCTCTGTTAAAATACATACAAAATCTTCCCGGGTTAGTGGCTTTAATTCCACCCGAATAGGCAAGCGCCCTTGAAGCTCTGGCAACAGATCAGCAGGCTTTGCCAAATGAAAAGCACCCGATGTAATGAACAAAATATGGTCTGTTTTGACGTTTCCGTGTTTCGTTGTTACGTTAGTACCTTCAATTAAAGGCAATAAATCCCGTTGAACGCCTTCCCGGCTGACGTCCGCCCCTGAAGAATGATCCGTGCGTGCACAAATCTTATCGATTTCATCAATAAAAACAATACCTTTTTGCTCCACCGCTGAAATAGCTTCCCGAACAATAGTTTCCTGATCTAATAATTTATCGCATTCTTCCTGGGTAATAATTTGAAGAGCCTCTGGAACCAACATTTTTTTAGGCTTCGTGCGGTTACCACCCAAAGCTTTTCCAAAAATATCCCCCAAATTCAACATGCCCATTTGGGCACCGGGCATACCAGGTACATCAAGTGTTGGCATAGACAAGGAATTAGATTCTTGAACATGAATTTCTATTTCCCGGCTATCCAATTCTTGATTGCGCAACATAACACGGAATTTATGCCGCGTTTCCGGACTTGCTGATTCACCAACAAGGGCATCCAAAATTCGTTCTTCTGCCATCGTTGCAGCTTTTGCCTGCACCTCTTCCCGAAGGCGCATCCGCGTGGTGTGTATAGCAATTTCAACTAAATCCCGAATAATTTGTTCGACATCGCGGCCAACATAGCCAATTTCTGTAAATTTTGTAGCTTCCACCTTAATAAATGGCGCCTGAGCTAACTTTGCTAAACGACGTGCAATTTCCGTTTTTCCAACACCTGTTGGACCAATCATCAATATATTTTTAGGTAATACCTCTTCTTGCAGATCGTCGGCTAACTGAAGACGGCGCCACCGATTACGCAATGCAACGGCAACAGCCCGCTTAGCATCTGTTTGTCCCACAATAAAACGGTCAAGTTCAGCAACAATTTCTTTTGGTGTTTTAGTTGTCATGAATTTAATCTTTAGTAAGAAATGGTTTCAATGGTTATATTTTTGTTTGTGTAAATACATATATCCCCTGCAATATTGAGGGATTTTTCAGCAATTTCTTCAGCAGTCAAATGATCCACCTGGACCAAGGCACGGGCAGCTGCTAAGGCAAAACCACCACCTGACCCAACAGCAATCAGACCATCTTCTGGCTCTAACACATCTCCGGTGCCTGTCAAAATCAACGACACGTTTTTATCAGCCACAGCCATCATGGCTTCCAGTCGTCTTAAATACCGGTCTGTACGCCAATCTTTTGCCATATCGACACAGGCCCGCATCAATTGATTCGGGTATTTTTCAAGTTTTGCTTCTAACCGTTCAAACAAAGCAAAGGCATCCGCTGTAGCCCCTGCAAAACCGGCAATGACTTGATCTTTCGACAAACGACGCACTTTACGCGCGTTAGATTTCATAACCTGGTTTCCCAAAGTTACTTGACCGTCACCAGCGATAACAACTTGGTTATTTTTTCTAACACACACAATCGTTGTGCCGTACCAAGTTTTTGGATCATGTTGAAACATAAAACTTAATCATTTGCATTATTTGGTTAGAATGTACTGCCTATTGGCGTAATCTACAAGCGTTCCATTTGTAATTGTGCTGCCAAAAGGGTGTTTCTTAGTAAATTTGCAATGGTCATGGGCCCCACACCACCCGGGACAGGGGTTATAAAGCTGGCCTTTTCAATAACATGGTCAAAGTCCACATCGCCAATTAATGCCTCTTCACCGTATTGAACGCGATTAATTCCCACATCTATAACAATGGCGCCTTCTTGAACATAATCTGCCGTAATCTTTTTAGGCGACCCTATGGCACACACCAGAATTTGGGCACGGTTACAAACCTCTTTCAAATTTTCTGTTTTAGAATGGGCTAGCGTTACTGTGGCATCATGCTGAGTTAACAAAGTTGCTAACGGTTTTCCAACTATATTTGATCGACCAACAACAGTTACTGTTTTTCCCGTTATATCTGGACAAACTGATTGAATTAACTGCAAACACCCATGCGGTGTACAAGGAACAATAACTGCAGACCCTATAAATAAACGGCCCAAATTGTATGGTGTTAAACCGTCTACATCTTTCAAAGGGTCAATCGTTTCTAATATTTCTTGGGAATTCAAGTGGTCTGGCAGGGGAAGCTGCAACAAAATACCATGAACTTTTGGGTTTTTGTTTAATTCATGAATGTGGTTTAAAACAGATTCTTTGGACGTGTCTGCGCTTAGTTTATAAACTTCAGACCTGATCCCCACATCGGCACAGAATTTTTGTTTGTTGGCTACATAGACCTGGCTAGCTGGGTTATTACCCACCAAAATAACAGCCAAGGTTAAAGGCATATAATTTTTTGTAAATTGGTCAACATCCAAAGTTAATTGCCCACGAATTTGTGATGCAATAGCTTGACCATCAATAATACGATTTTTTAAATTTCCTAAAATGTTAAAAACAAAAAACTCCCTTTGCTGTTTTATTCTAAGGATTCTGCCATAAACGCATTTTGAAATGCAATTTTTTTATTACTTAGACCTGTTGATTTTCAAACCGTCTTTCCATGTATGCCACAAAAAAACCATCTGTTTGGTGTTGGTGTGGAAACAGCTGAAGCATAGAAGCATCAAAAGGAGCTGTCATACTTGTTTGCTGCGTCCACACCCCCCTCAAGTCTACCAAATCAAAATCTGGGTTGTTTTTCAAAAACTCTGCCACTTGATGATGATTTTCACGTTTTAGAACAGAACATGTGGCGTAAATAAGCCCGCCCCCTGGCTTGATGAGACGCGCAGCTTGGCTTAAAATTTTTTTCTGCTCTACCAATAAATTAAGTAGATCATCTTGATTAAATTTCATTTTTAAGTCTGGGTTTCGCCGCCATGTGCCCGTTCCAGAACAAGGCACATCCACCAACACACGGTCGAACGTACCAGCATGACGCTTTAACCAAGCAGCATCTGGCAACACTTGAACACGGTAATTGTGTCCCCCTGCCCTTTTCAAACGCTCTTGCGCGTTAGCAAGTCTTTTAGGGTAAATGTCAGATAAAACTAATGTTCCCTTATTGGCCATAGAGGCTGCCAAAACTAAGCTTTTACCACCAGCACCTGCACAAAAATCCATAACACGCATACCTGGCTTTGCGTCACATAACAGCCCAACCAGCTGTGAACCTTCATCTTGAACCTCAACAAGGCCTTGCTTAAACAATACATTTTGCCCCAAATCAATTCGCTGCTTAAAGCGTAAGCCCAAAGGGCTATAAGGCGTTGGAACGCAATCTAGATTTTGTTTTTTAAATTGGTCTAAAACTTTTTCACGGCTTGTTTTAAGGGGGTTAATACGAACATCAAAGGGGGCTTGAACCTGCATAGATTTTGAAATTTGAATGGCTTCGTCTTCACCCCATTCACATAAATCAGCCCAAACAGACGCAGGGCATCCGGCTTGAACAAAAAGCGGAACATCTTGAAGGGAAATACTTTTTAAAAATTTTTCTTCTTGGGTCGTTAAACGGCTAGGTCCAAAAGTATCACCATCTAACAAAGTAAAAATATTGCGATCACAACAATGTGCATATATTAAAACAGCCAAACGGCCGTTAATCGTTGATGAAAAAAATTCTAATAAAGGCCACTGGCGTAAAACACTATAAAATAAGTTTCCAATGGCCCGCCGGTCACTGCTTCCCATGTATCGCCGCATACGACAATAGTGGTGCAAAATCTGATCAGCTGGAACGGTTGGCTTGGCCAATACAGCATCGATTAGTTCTATAACAGCTTGAATATGGGCAGATGATTTCATGAAAAACACCCTAGCAGCTTTCGCTTTGTTTGAAAAGAAAAGGGAAGTATGTATAATTCTAATAAAATCACATAATCGAGATCACCATGAACAAGGTCTGTTTGGTCACCGGTGGAACACGCGGCATTGGCGCTGCCATTTCTTTAGCCTTAAAGCAACAAGGCTACACGGTTATTGCCAACTATCATAACAACAAAAACACGGCCGAGGTTTTTTCAAAAAAACACAATATCCCCGTTTATTCGTGGGATGTCAGTGATGTTCAATCTTGCCAAGAATCTATAGCAGAAATAGCAAAAATTCATGGAAACATCGATATTTTGATTCATAATGCTGGCATTACCCATGACGTCTTTTTTCATAAAATGTCTCATCATGCTTGGAATCAGGTGATTTCCACAAACTTAACATCATGCTTTAACGTAACACGCCCCATTATTGATGCCATGCGGCAAAGCGGGTTTGGACGTATCGTTTTTATTTCTTCCATTAATGCACTAAAAGGACAGCTAGGCCAAACGAATTACTGCGCATCCAAAGCAGGTGTTATTGGGTTTGCAAAAGCCTTAGCCCTTGAAAACGCCCGTCGTGGTATCACAGTTAATGTGGTTGCCCCAGGATACACACGCACAGACATGGTTAGTCGAATCTCACCCGAAATTTTAGACCAAATTATTACCCAAATTCCTGTTGGCCGCCTGGGGGAGGCCGAAGAAATAGCACACTGTGTTAGCTTTTTAGTACACGACAAAAGTGGCTTTATCACCGGTGAAACAATTCATATCAACGGTGGGCAACTGATGCACTAGCATCGACTTGATTAATATGATGAATAAGACCACCACCCTTCGAAATTTGCTGCTTTTTTTCCACACTAATTCCATGTTTTTTTTGACCATGGGGTTATTTTCATTAGAGTTAACTCTATTTTGGCCTGGCATTTTACGTGTTGATAGCATTGATCAAATAAATCAAGCTCTATCAGGAACATTTAATGACCACCACCCCCCGTTGATGGGCCTTTATTGGGCCGCAATCAGCAAAATATGTGCTGGACCAGGGGGCATGCTGGTAACGCATTTACTGTTGTTTTGGGGCAGTATTTATAATTTTACAAAAATTTTCCAAGGATCTTTGCGATTCAGCTATCTTTTAATCGGACTTCTTCCACCATTGGTCGTATTCCACCCCTTCATCTTGAAAGACATTGGTTTTGCCCATTGTTATTTTTTCGCTATAAGCTGTCTGACGCGTTATACCATCCAAAAAGAAAAACCATCAAATTGGTCATTATTGGGAATTTTTGTTGTTTTATTCTACGGCACCGCCGTGAAATTCCAAGGAATTTTCATTTTACCGATTTTATCATTTTGGATTGGTAAAATTCTTTACAGTCGCTTTCAACAATCATTTGCAGCCGCAGCTGGAATTTTTGCGCTACTTTACGCAACCATTTCAATATTTAACACCCAAACAGCAACGCCTTCAAATTCCTGGCAATATGTAAAACTGTATGACCTAACAGGCATCAGTTTACGGATTGATCAACCTTGTTTTCCGGCCTATATAACACAAAGCCCTAATTTCAATATGCAGCACTTAAAAGAACTTTACACCCCAAAACGGGTAGATGATCTTGTTTTTGCCCCAACCCCTGTTTTGGCCAAAGCGCAAAACGACCCTGACCTAAAGGAATTATGGTCAACATGGATGCACGCTGTTTTAAAACACCCCATGGCTTATTTTCAGCACCGATTTGACGTTTTTTTAGAACAAATTAACTGTTCACTTGTAAAAGCCGCCCATGAAATCAAAAGCAGATCTGAACAAATTTCCCCTCGTATTTTTAAAATTCTTAATTTTCTAGAAAAATGGAATTTAATCCAAATAGCTAAGATAGCAACAACTTTTTCATTCTTTTTGCCATTTATGTTGGTCTATTTTTTACTGGGAATACAAAACAGGTACACAACTTTAGGTCAAGCCATTCTGTTTATGAACGGTATTGGCCTAATGCTTTTAGGGATTTTGTTCTTTTTTTCTATGGCTGCCGAAGCCCGTTACATTTACTTAACCATTGGTTGCTTTCATTTTTCGCACCCCCTGGTTTATGCTTTGCTGCAGGGCAGGCGATTCTCAAAGTGATTCGCTTTTATAGATACTATTAAAACAACTATGCCTGCCCCCATCATGGGTAAACTAAGAACCTGACCTGTTGTCAGAAAAAAGAAGAATCCTTCTGGTTCACGCACAAATTCAACACAAAATCGAAAGATTCCATAAAAACACAAAAACACTCCAATACAAATTCCCGGCTTTTTCAATGGAATTTTTTTTACCCACAAAACAAACAAAATGAAAAAAAGCATGAACCCTTCCAAGAAAGCTTCATATAATTGGCTTGGATGACGGGAAAAATTATCTACCCTTAAAAAAATACATCCCCAAGGAAGGGACGTAACGGTTCCGTATAGTTCTTGATTGATAAAATTGGCCATGCGTCCAAAACCTAAACCTATAGGTGTGGCTGCTGCCAATAAATCACCAAATACCCAAGGGTGAATTTTGTATTGCTTGCAAAACAAAAAAGCCACCGCAACAGCGCCAACTAACCCCCCATGGAAAGACATGCCCCCTTTCCATGTCATAAAAATTTGCAAAGGATTATGGCAATAATAAGTTAAGTCATAAAACAAAACGTGCCCCAAACGGCCACCCACAATAACCCCACCAATCATCCACCCCACGAAACGATCAATATGTTCTGGTGCAATAGGTAATTGGTGCTGTCTGACTAGGTACTGAACATACCACGCCCCCAAAAGTAAACTTACAACGTACGACACCCCATACCAATAAATGGTTAAGGGGCCTAAGCTTAAAAAAACGGGGTCAAAATTAATAATAAACATACTTAAAATTAACGTGTCACACGAATTCGATATTTCAAGTCCACATCTGTTCCAGGCGACACTTGAACAATCCAATAAATCTGATGAGGGCCATTTTGCTGATGTCCAATATTTTCACGAACAACAACCCATTCACACCCTTGTGGCAAATCTAGGTGGACACGTATGGTCACTGGTTTTTTGTCAGCTTCCGAAGCGTTCACGGGAAGTTTACTGCGAATACTCAGCCGGTAATTGGCCTCTATCGTTTTATCTAGTTTTTTATATTCTGTTTGAATTAATTCCGTTTCTACCGAACGAAGCCGCTTCGTATCAGGTGAATCTACCCCATCCACACTCATGGCTGGAATTTTGACGCTCACTTCTTGTTCTGAATCTGTATGAAGAATATCTGTTTTACCTAAGACCTGAACATGACCTAGCTCATTCTCATAAAACAATGTAGCCACACCTGATGGAAGGGGAACGCCAAGCCCATGACTTTTACCATTCATGAAAGAAACCCACGTTTCAAGTGGTGGCGTAGCTGGTTTACCCCCCATATCTTCTAGCAGAGGTCCCCCTACAAAAATTCGATAATCCTGACTAACAGGAACATCTTGAGACGACGACCAATTAAAATAGTGGCTTGCCTGACGGGGCAATCTCTTCACTTCTTTTAACGTATAAGTATGGCTTTCGCGGTTTAAAATCACCCCACCTGGCAGCGCATCAGACGAAAAAGGAAGTTGGGCATCTATCAGTTGAAGACTTAGATTTGGAAAGTCCACTTCTGTTTGGTTTTTAACTTCCAGCCAACTATTTAAACGAACTTTATGATAGTTGTCGGAAAAATGAAAAGCATACCAAGCATTCCAAGATATGTTTTTAAATGCATACTGCAACCGTAACCCTGTTTGAGAATTTGCAGGCGTTCCAAAAAGGGAAAACCCTAAAGACTGCCCTTTATCAGATGCAGAATGAAAATAATAATCAACAATACTAACGTTGGCATCACCAATGGATGCCACCATCGTTTCTTTTAAAATGGAACTGGGAACACCATCAACGTTGCAAGCGCTGGATTCTCCGCATCCTTCTAGATTCATAGGCTTTTCAAATTTCACAACACCGCCGTCCCGATATAGTGTCAAATTTGCATTGTCAGGTTTTGATACTTTTGGCGCCGGTGTTGTGCTGGCGACTGCCGCCCCAAAAACACATAAAAAACAGGCACTAAGTTTCAGAAAGTTTGCTTTTTTCATCAGATTCTCCCATCTTTTCAATAGAGCGCGGGGTTGCCTCAAGTTGTGCCAAACCATCCATAGCCTGGGTTGGTAAAGTTGAATCAATATCTTGAAATTTACGCGCCGTAACTAACACACGTCGTTCAAAAGACGCCACTGTTTGATTGTAACTATCCACCATTTGGTGCACATGACGACCCATCTTAGAAAAGTGCTGGGTCATATCATTCAGGCGCTTATAAAGTTCACGCCCCAATTCACTAATCACTTTAGCATGATCTGCAATGTTTTCTTGTCGCCAACCAAAGGAAACAGCCCTAAGCAGGGCAATTAGCGTTGTGGGTGTTGCCAAAATCACCTTTTCTTTGACACCGTATTCAATAAGCGATGGATCACGTTCCAAGGCGGCACTAAAAAAAGCCTCTCCAGGTAAAAACATCACCACAAATTCAGGGGACGGCTGAAATTGTTCCCAATATCCCCGCTGCGACAAAGCACGAACGTGGGCACGTACCTGACGCGCATGGTCATCTAACAACGCGGTTCGTTTAT
The DNA here is from genome assembly GCA_964508915.1 of uncultured Verrucomicrobiales bacterium. Taxonomy (GTDB): domain Bacteria; phylum Pseudomonadota; class Alphaproteobacteria; order Paracaedibacterales; family CAIULA01; genus CAZDVK01. Next base: position 34,275 of record CAZDVK010000012.1, read on the forward strand.
CCTCATCCTGTGTTTCTAGAGCCTCTAGATAGGCTGATAAAGGGGTCTTAGCATCTACCACAATTTGTTTATCACCAGGAATATGGACCACCAAATCTGGACGTAGCTTACCATCAGCTGACGTGGTTTGTTCTGTAAAGTCACAGTGTGCCACCATGCCAGCCATTTCGACCACGCGCTTCAGTTGAATTTCCCCCCATTGCCCACGGCCTGTAGGGGTGCGCAACGCCTTTACTAAATTTGCCGTTTCAAGACGCAAATCTTTTTGTGATGATGTCAAATCAACCAACTGACGCCTTAAATCTGTGAACGATTGAACCCTTTCTTTTTCAAGCTGGGCTATTTTTTGATCGACTAGTGTCAGTGTTTTATGAACTGGTTCAACCACATCCACAAACTGCTTTTGTTTTTTTTCCATCTCTAGTTTAGATGTTTCCAATAAATGATGAAAGCTAGACTTAGCCAATTCCATAAATGACGAATTGTTGGCCAAAAGCGCCTGTTTGGAAAGATTTTGAAAGGTTTCATTAACTTGATTTTGCAATTGCTGCAACGTGTCAATTTTAGACTGGGCTAAGACGCGCTCATGATGCAGGATAGCTTTTAATTCTGTATTTTCTTGGGTCAGATTCAGAATTTGCGTATTGGAAACAGCTACGGAGTCCTCTAAGGCCATTTTATTTTGAAGCAAAACCTGAAGTTTTTCTTCATAGACAACGACTTTCGTTTTTAGCAAACCCTCTTTTCTTTTTGCCAAAATAAAAAGTACTAAAAAACAACAAGCAAGAGCCCCTAAAGCTATGGATACCAGTTCAAACAAATATTTTTATCATTCAAATGTCTTTGACAAGCATTATAAAGCTTGTCTCGACCACATGTCTAGGATATAGCAGACCTGCTGTGTTTTTACATACTCGGCATATGTCAGAAAATAGATTCTATCATCCGCTTTAAACTGCCCTTAAAAAACTAAAATGATGATCACAGTACAGAAGTGAAAGGTTAAGAACCTATAAGTTATTTTCTTGAATCATTATAAAAAACGGCGCCCTGAGTCAACCTTGGTATTAAAAAAGTAGGCGTTACAATTTTAATTTTTTCATGCATAATGGGACATTGTTTTTGACGAGGGAAGTCATGAAATTTTGGACTGTTGATTGTTTTGCAGAGAAGGTTTTTCAAGGAAATCCAGCAGGTGTATGCGTGGTGGACGAATCCTTTTCTGATGAGCTGATGCAAAAAATTGCCACTGAAATTAATCTGCCTGAAACAGCGTTTTTAATTTCTCAAGAGAGCAACCATTTTGGATTTCGGTGTTTTTCCCCAACGTCTGAACTGAAAAGCTATGGCCATTCACTGCTAGCAGCAGCCCATATTTTGTGGTCCACAAATCATCCCCAAGCCGGAGAAAATTTATACTTTGAAACATCAACAGGTATTATGAAAGCCCAAAAAACAGGTCAAGGAATCAGTCTAGATTTGCCTGCTTTTTCATCTGAATTAACAGCCGTTCCAGATTGGTTATTGACAGGTCTTAACGTAACGCCCGTCAGCGTTGCTAAAAGTGGTGACGACCTTGTTGTTGAACTTCAAACGGCCGATCAGGTTACAACTTTAGAACCAAACCTAGCCAAATTTGCCAAAATGGACTTCGAAGGTGTTATTTTAACGGCTGATTATGATGAAACAAATCCTTATGATTTTGTGTCACGTTATTTCATTTTGAATCAAAACCCCTTTGAAAATTCGGCACACGCCATGATTCATTGCAAACTTGGCCCCTATTGGTCAGAACGACTGGGGAAAGACCAATTGAAAGCCTACCAGGCCTCAAAGCGCGGAGCCACCTTTGATATTACCTGCAACAAAGAACGGGTTTTTGTGGAGGGCCATGCCACAACAGTTTTTAAAGGTCAGTTTTTGACATCTCCCTCTGACGAATAAAATTTTTTGAAATCGTCTAATCTCTCCAAAATTTAAGCGTGGGTGATGATTCTGAATCTAACATTAAAGATGTAACTGCCCACACCAAAGCATCCATACGGTCAGGTGATTTCTGCCCTTGGCCAGGCACGTACGTGCACATCTGACTTTCCAAATCTAAGAATGGTTTTATGTGAAAAACCTTGCCTTGCTCATATAAGGCGGCAACAGGTTCTGCACGGGCGTATTTACCCCGTGTTGCCCGTACAGGGTGATAAGAAAGATGGGGTGCCACCGTTTTTAAAACCCCCTCAACCAAATCACCACCTTTGTTGATTTCCGCCACAACTCGGTCGGCTTTATAATTATAATAAGCTTTTTCAACAGTTTGGGCCCATTGCGTGGGGCTAAATCGGCCACTTAGATCATCTAGCACATAAACACAATTATCCGAACTGAGAGCCGCCACAATAATGCCTGTTTCATCACTATGTGAATGATGTGTTGTGGCAGGGTCAATGGCAATCAGAACACGCTTGAAAGTTTCTGGGGGATTTAATTGGTATACAATGGACCGTCGATTCCATAAGGCACCTTGATGTTCGGTCAAAATTTCAGCAAATAATTCTTGCTGCCCCAGGCGCGTATGCTCAAATTGTTTTTTAATTTGGCTTAAGAAACAAGGGGACAAATTATCAGCATTATCAAAAGTTGTACCCTTCGTAGTTACAGTTGTTGGGTCATTCATAATTTTTGTCAAAATTGGAATAGGCCGTGGGGTGGTTGTAATAATGGCACGGGCGGGCGGTAACCGTAAACACAACATCAGTTGTTCCCATAATTCTTGTGCATAGCGAAATTTAGCAAGTTCATCAACCCAGACCGTATCAAATTCAGGGCCTCGGAATTTTTCATAATAATCGCCGCCATACAGTGTTGCAACAGCACCCGACGGCCATATCAACTGGTTTTTAGACACATCAAAACGTGGATATTCGTTGGGTGGGCATATATTTAACAAACCACTTTTACCCGTTACCATAACCTGGCGTGTATCGTTCAAGCTTTGGCCAATCAGCGCAATGCGTTTGCTTTCCCCTAACTTTACCCAATGGCGTATGGTTTCAGCCCCCGTTCGGGTTTTTCCAAACCCCCGCCCCGCTAAAATAAGCCACGTGTTCCACTGCCCTTGTGGAGGAAGCTGAGCTTCACGGGCCCACGTCATCCAATCATATTGATTATTGGCCTTTAGACTTAAGTTTTTTTCTTTCAACAAATTAAACAACTTTTTTTGCAGCGTCATGAAAATACCAACATTACTTTTTGATATTCACTTTGCCAAAAGTTAAGAAACTTCGTTTAAAACAAAAAAGCCCGGGATTTATATTTTTCTTTTTGGCTCAAGAAATCCCCTAATAGAAACAAGGTGTGTTAAATCCGGTGTTAAAACAACGTCTATATCACGGGTTGGGATTTTTAAAACGACCTCCTCGCCTAAAATAGAAACACATTCTTGTCCATCTTCATTAATATAAGTTAGATGTTCTTTCCACATTCCTGGCTTAGTGGAATCTGCATTTTGCAGAAATATTTTACCTTTTTCTTCTTTATAAACAAGAAAATCAAAGTCGCCTGCAACACGTCGAACTTTGTTATTCAGTTCATCTAGTGTGAAATGTTCATCTAAAGGCAAAATCACTGGAAACTTTTCCCCACGAATACGGGTTAGTTTTTGATGTTTAGCCACTAAGTGCAAATATTTATTAAATAAAAGATGCGTGCTCCCCTCACAAAAAACAGCTGGGGTTGTTTCCGGGGTCAGATAAATTTCGTCTGTTTGACAAACCCCAACAAAACCACTTTTTGAACGGTTTGCAAGGATAATGGCATAATTAAAAGGTCTTTCTTCTTTGTGTACGGAAAAAATTTTTGATTTAAGTTTTTCCCTTAAAGCAAAATAATCAGACCCTATAGGCACATCTAACGTGCCTACAAGGCTTGGCCCCACGCATACCTGAAACGTATGCTTGCAAACACCCAATTTTTCATCATCCATACTAAAAGAAGAATGACTATATGCAAAACACGACATAAAAAGGAATAGATTCAATTTTTTCATACCTGAAACCTTTTTCTATGGAATCAAGTATAAGAATATTTTTTAAGGTTAATTTTTGGTTAATTATGTGCCCCTGGAAGCAGGAAAAACAGATTTAATCTTTTGCTGCTTGAAGAACTTCCTTTACCTTTGCAGCCAAATCTTTCAACGTAAATGGCTTTGGCAAAAAATGAATGTGAAAGTCATCATCTAAATTTCGACGAAACGTATCTTCTGTATAACCTGAAATAAAAATTGTTTTAAGACCAGGCATTAAATCCCGCACTTTTTTGCTTAAGGTTGGACCATCCATTTTTGGCATCACTACGTCTGTTACAAGTAAATCCAAGGTTTCATCTTTTTGTGAAGCCATTTCTTTTATAATATCTAATGCTGCTTCTCCGCTATTCGCTTCCAAAACCTTGTAGCCTTTTTCACGCAAAGCACGTGCACTAAACAAACGAACAGGATCTTCATCTTCAACCAACAAAATTGTTTCAACACCTGTTAGATCGCCTGCCGGTAAATCTGTATGTGTTGCATAAACAGATTCTGAACCTATATACCGTGGCAAAAATATTTTGAAAGTTGCCCCATGATCAAGTTCACTTTCCACGCTCACGAAACCACCGGTTTGTTTTACGATTCCATATACCGTTGATAAACCAAGCCCTGTTCCAGACCCAACTTCTTTCGTTGAAAAGAAGGGTTCAAAAATATGTTCAATATGATCTGGGTTAATACCATGGCCTGTATCGATCACTTCAATTAATACATAATCACCAGGTGGCATCATATCATGCCCAACACGGTGCTGACGGTGACATTGGTAGTGCCCTGTTCGAATAATAAGCAACCCACCAGAACTCATGGCATCACGGGCATTGACTGCCAAGTTAATGATTACTTGTTCTAGCTGCCCTGGGTCTACTTTAACGGGCCATAGATCACGGCCGTGAATCACCTGCAATTCAATGCCAGCGCCAATCAATCGGCGCAACAGTGCCGACAATTCTGCCAACGTATCTGTAACACTGATCACTTTTGGTTGTAAATTTTGTTGACGTGAAAAAGCCAGCAACTGGCGCACCAAATTAGCCGCACGATTGGCATTTTGCTTAATTTGAACGATATCGGCATAAGATGGATCGTTGGGCATAAACCGTTGAAGCAATAGGTCACAAAAACCAATCATCGCTGTTAAAAGGTTATTAAAGTCGTGCGCAATGCCCCCTGCCAACTGCCCAACAGCTTGCATTTTCTGTGACTGAATAAATTGCTGTTCCAACCGCTTTTGTTCAGAAATATCAATAAATTGAATCAACAAAGGTGCTGTTTCGACGGGGTCTAAGGGTGATTCCAAACGACTGACAAAAGCTGTTGTGAACGTTTTTCCCCCTTCAAAACAAAATTCAAAAGGAAGGGTTGGAATTTGCTTATCAGCCATTTTTTCAAGTTTGGGGACCACTTCCCCACGAATAGAACTATGAATCATATCAAACAAAGAGTTACCAATTTTGAAATGATCCTGTTCAAATGTGGCTGATTCGCCGCCCATGTTCACAGCAAACGATGGGTTAAAGGCCAAAATACGTCCGCTTTTTTCAATGACAACAGCTGGAATAGCCGCCTGAATAAAGCTCGGCTCGCTTAAATAATCTTCTTTTGACACCCCCAGTGACAAATTAAGGGAATCTAACCGCATCAAAACAGAAGCTTGCAGCTTAGAGGTGTCTTGTGGTGGAATCCACAAAGCCTTAAATGCCGAACTTTTAGGGGGCTTTATTGTAATAACACGCATCACAGGTGACGAAAAAACAGAGGCATCGGACCCCTCTAGAAAATCTAAAAACAAATTTCCCATTATTTTTTCACGGTCCATACACAGCCATTTCGCCAGCGTCCCATTGACGCCCACAATGTGATGGGTGCGGTTCAAGTAAAATAAACCAAAAGGTGCTTGATCCATAAAGGATTCTATTTGGTTGTAATTTTGCTTAATTTGAGAGTAACCATCTAAATAACGGGTTACTTCCGTTAGAATGGCCATGTGATAGTCTGCGCCCGACAAAAGCATAGGGTCCAAGGGAATGGCGTGTGCTAACCACCACCGTTGCTGTAGCCCCAAACCATTACCACCACCCGAAAGCAAAACCTCACCTTTATGATGTTCTTCCAGCCACTGCTTATATGTGAGTGATTCGCTGCATGGGTTCACACGAACCATCAGCTTTCGAATAAATTCTTTTTGAGTTGGGTACAAATGGGGATGACTTGAATAAACAGCCTGCCCCTCTTCATTAAAGGCAACAAGTTCGTGATTTTGTGAAATTCCCTGTGTAATGGCACGTGCCAAAGTGAGTTGATTTTTTAAGTAACCAACCTTTTGGTTTAAACGCCAAAAGAAAACAGCCCCAACACCAGACAAAAGGGTAAGCCCCAAAATCCCCCCCCACTGAATGGTGTTTTCTGCAAAAAATGCCAAACACCCCAGGCTTACAATCCACAGAAAAAAAAGGCTAACATGAACACTGGCTGAAATCATGGAGGTAATAGACGGATTTACGTGACGCTTAGTACAACAATGATATCAAGAATCAAAGGAAATAAAAGGAATTTTATATAGCCTAGAAAAACACAAAGCGTTTTCCGTGTATGTAGTGATCCCCAGACAGCATAAACAAAGTGCATCAATGCTTTTCAGAGTTTTTATAAATAAAGGCTCTTTAAATAATCTTCAGCTTTTAAAATTTCAATGCCATGGATTTGGTAGGAATACTTTAGGTTTTTAACAATTTGAATAGATGGAATACCATATTTATCATGAAACATTTTTAAGTGTTTACTGAGATTATTATCAGATAATTTAACCTCTATAGCTTGTTGTAATACACCATCTTGAGACAAAACAAAATCCACTTCTTGGCCATCTTTCGTTCGTAAATAATGTAATTCATTATTTTCACCCAGCTGGTCATTTTTTGAATAAACGCTTTTTAATAAGCTAACGGCCGCTAGATTTTCAAGTTTACTACCCTCGTCACCGGTTACAAGGGGGGTATCAAAGAAATAGATTTTAGGTTCTTTCAACAAACTGCGTGCAATATTTTTTGAATAAGGTGTGATGGAAAATATAATATAGACGGCCTCTAGAATTTGAATATATTTTTTGACAGTGGCGGGGGCAACTCCTACATCTTCGGCGATTGATTTGTATGAAACAGGAGACCCCACCCGAGCGCGTAACAGATCAAAAACAAGACGAATGGCTTTTAAGTTATGAACTGTATCAAATTCAAATATATCGGTACTCAATAGGCTACTGATGTACTGTAATCGCCAACGGTTGGCATCTATATCTTGATCAGCCAAAAAAGGTTCTGGAAATCCACCGCGCTCTAATATTTTGTCTATATGATGATCGTTTTCTGCTTGTTTCAGCTCAGCCAAAGAAAGTGGCAAAAGACGGTGTCTGTAATAACGCCCTGCTAAAGAATCTCCTATTTTGTCAAAAATATCAAGTCGTGCGCTTCCTGTGACCAGGATGGATTGATGATCGAGCCTTGTATCAAACACGCCCTTAATATAGTTTTTCCAATCAGGCATTTTGTGAAGTTCATCAAAAATCAATAAATCGGTTTTATCTAACCAAGATTGATCTGTTATGATGTGGCGATCTTTTAAATTATCGTAATTAAGATACAGACTTTGGTTGTAAAACTTTGCTATTTCTTTTGCCAGGTATGTTTTGCCTGATTGACGGGGACCAACCAAAAGAACAATTTTTTTCTTAAGGTCTTTTTGAATTTGTGCTATTTGCGGTCGCAACATATTTCTTACCTCCAAAACACGACTATTCTAACATGAAATTCGAAAAAGTCGCGACTTTTTTAAAATACAATGCCGAAAAGTCAAAATTAATGAGATCATCCGCCCATATGTCTGGGTAATTTCAATTTTTGCATTTAAAAATACAAAGCCAAGATTTTGCTTTTTGACAAGCAACTATACAAGTTACATCAAAAGCCATACAATGCAGCATACGCGCATATGGATATTATATGAGGGGCTTTTGTGATATTAATCAGAGCAAATAAAAAGCTATTCATTTTTCTTTAACTTAAAAAATTTATTTTCAAATCAATCACCTCTGGGTCTTTAAAATTATGATTTTTTCCCGTTTTGAACGTCTTATTGCTTATCGTTACTTACGATCACCCCGCCAGGAAGGGTTTGTGTCTGTTATTGCTGGGTTTTCTTTTTTGGGTATCGCTTTAGGTGTTGCAACACTTATTATCGTCATGTCTGTCATGAATGGATTTCGGGCAGAACTGCTTACCCGCTTGATTGGAATGCGTGGGCATATTTTGGTACACGGTTTGGGACCCACGTTATCTGCCTACGAAAAAGGATTAGAAACAGTTTCTTCTGTACCAGGGGTAACCGCTGTTTACCCAATTATTGACCGCCAAGCAATTTTAAACGTTAAGTCCCAAGCACGTGGAATTGGCATTGTTGGAATTTCAAAAGAAAGTCTCGAAAAAAGGGACATCATTGCTAAAAATCTAAACCAAGAAGCATTCAAATTATTTCAAGGCGACCATGTTTTGATAGGCCGGCGATTAGCTGACCATATGGGCCTAAAAATAAGTGACCGTCTTGTTTTATTAACGCCTGAAGGAACCATGACAGCCTTTGGTCAAGTTCCCCGCCAAAAGGCCTTTACGGTCGGTGGAATTTTTGAGGTGGGCATGCATGATTTTGACAAAAACATAATTTTTATGCCCCTCGATACTGCACAAAATTTATTTAAAATGGAAAACCAAATTAGCCATATGGAAGTTTTTACATCCCACGCTGAACTAGCCCCTCATTTGGCAGAAATTCTTCAGTCGGCTCTTGGAAATCAAATGCGCGTTCTGGATTGGCAACATGGTGATTCTCAAATTTTTCATGCCGTGCAAGTTGAACGAAATGTTATGTTTTTGATCTTGACCCTGATTATCTTAATTGCTTCTTTCAACATTATTTCCAGCCTTATAATGCTGGTCAAAGACAAAACCCGTGATATGGCTATTTTGCGTACCATGGGCGCCAGCCGTTTGTCTTTGCTGCGTATCTTTTTATTAACCGGGGCATCTATTGGCGTGGTCGGCACGTTATTAGGCGTTGGGTTAGGCCTTAGTTTTGCTTTGAATATTGAAAGTATTCGGCAATTTTTACAAAGCTTAACCGGCACAGAATTGTTCAGTGCTGAAATTTATTTCCTGTCTCAATTGCCTGCCAAAGTGGATTGGCACGAAGTTGTAACCGTTGTTGGAATGGCGTTGACTTTATCGTTCTTGGCTACCCTTTATCCGGCATGGCGGGCTGCTTCTCTTGACCCCGTGGAAGCTTTACGGAGTTAAATTAAGAACCACGTTGAAAACAGACCTGAAAAAACCTAGAATGCAGGCAAACTATTTTATTGAAAATATTTATGGCTTTGATTGACCTACCCACCCTTGAAAAGCGTTTGGGGTATGAATTTTCAAATAAAAATTATGCAAAGCTAGCTTTAACACATGCAAGCTTTCAACGAAGGAACAGCACGTTTCAACGTCTTGAATTTTTAGGTGACCGGGTTTTAGGTCTCGCCATGGCTCATTTTTTATATGTCACCTTTCAAAAAGAACCCGAAGGGGACCTTGCAAAACGCTTAGCTTATCTTGTCAGTAAAGATGCCTGTAACCAGGTGTCTGTTTCACTGGGGTTAGAGGAGTTTTTACTCAAAAGCCATGACAAACAATCCGCCAATTCAGCCATCTTAGCCGATGCTGTGGAAGCTCTTTTAGGCGCTATTTATTTAGATAGCGATTTAAAAACATGCCAAGATATTATTCAAAACTTATGGCACGACCTGCTCACACAACCGCATTCCCTTCCCCGTGATGCAAAAAGCACCTTACAGGAATGGGTTCAAAAAAAAGGCCTTGATGTACCAACTTATAGTCTTTTGGAAAGAAAAGGCCCAGATCATTCTCCGTTCTTTACAGTTTTGGTCACACTTCCAACGGGCGAAGAAGCGACTGGACAAGGTCATTCCAGACGCCAAGGCGAACAAAACGCTGCGGAAAATTTACTCACAATATTAGGACTTTAACGAAAGGATTTTTTTATGTTTAACCTGAATACATACACAGCTCTTATCACCGGTGCTAGCGGCGGCATTGGCAGCGCCATTGCAAGCATGTTAAACAGCATGGGCGCCCGCGTGGTACTATCTGGAACCCGTCAATCAGCACTTGAAGATGTGGCACAGCATTTAAAAGATCCTATCATTTTGCCATGTTCCTTAACGGATAAAGACGCTATAGAAAATTTATTTCCAAAAGCCGAAGAAGCCGTTGGAAAAATTGATATTTTGGTCAACAATGCCGGCATTACAAAAGACAGCCTTATTATTCGTATGAAAGATGAGGACTGGGATGCAGTTTTGGATGTGAATCTAACAGCCACCTTCCGTCTATGCCGGGCTGCCGCCAAAAGCATGATGAAACGTCGTTATGGTCGCATTGTTAACATCAGCTCTGTTGTAGCCACCATGGGTAACGCCGGACAAACCAACTACTGTGCGTCCAAAGCTGGTATGATCGGCTTCTCTAAAGCTCTAGCCCATGAAGTAGCCAGTCGTGGTATCACAGTTAACTGTGTTGCACCTGGCTTTATTGAATCCGCCATGACGCATGATTTACCAGCCACAGTCAAAGAAAAAATTCTATCGTCCATTCCGATGGGGCGCATGGGCACACCTACTGAAATTGCGGCTCAAGTTGGGTTTTTAGCAACGGCTGAAGCATCTTACATAACAGGCCAAACGTTCCATGTGAATGGTGGCATGGACATGATTTAAGGAATTATCAAAGGTAACCACACATATGGATTATCCAAAAATCTCAAAAGAAACCATGTCTCATCTTTATGCAGGGTACAAAAGTTTATCAGACTCCCCTTTATGTCAGAAACTTCGTGCCCTCATAGAATTGAAAGTATCTCAAATAAATGGATGCGACTATTGTTGCCAGCTCCATCATTCAGAGGCTGTTAAACTGGGAATTGACGAAGATAAAATTCAAAATCTTTGTCATGTTCACCAATCCCATCATTTTACGCCTGCTGAAAAAGAAGCGCTGATTTGGGCCGAAAATTTAACCAAGCTAAACTCTCCACCCCGCGTGGAAACAACAAATTTGGCCTCTTATTTTTCTGAACGGGAAATTGTTGATCTAACCATTTGCATATCTTTGATGAATGCCTTCAATCGCCTGGCTATTAGCATGAACAATTAGATTAAATTCTATAAAAGAACGACACCCTCTTCCAAAAATTTTGCAGCCTGCATTAAAATAGTACTTATGCTACAAATTTCTGGAAAAACAATTTGGGTACTATCAAATTTATTTTTGTTTTTATAATTTTATGCTCTGTCTCTTTGGCATCATCTACATCTGCCAGACACCCAAGTTATTTAGAAAGGCGGGAAATTGAAGAAGTTATTCGCTTACATAGTGAATGGAAAAGAACAGAAGGGTATGTTGGGTTAACATTCAATAACGATGAAGATCTTAGAAAAACCCTCACGTCACATCAAAAAAGGTACGATCAAGAGAACCGATGGAAAGATATTACTGTAAAAAATGAATGCGGATCAATTGTTGGATACGCCATATTTACAAGCGCCTACAAAAAGTCAAAAGTCGTTGGATTGTGGCCCGTTATTGGCACTGTTATGGACAGGCTTTCAATCCCAGAGGGATATGGTTTTATACATTTCTCTGCCGAGTTTTTACCAGATTTTTTTGACGAACCTGATCTTGCCAGCTTAACAAAAATCTATAGAAAGTTGACAGATTACGCCAGAAGACTTGTTCAAGAAAAAGCCATTTTGCCAGAATCCCCCGGTGGTGCATCTTTATTTCCTCATACGCTCCTTCTTCCTTATAACAAAAGAAGGGAAAAAGAAATTAGAATACTACAAGCGTTGGGCTATACCGTTCATGACGATTTAATTGTCAAAGGACGTGATTTTGAAAGTGTCATTCTTTCTTTGGATTTAGTTTCTCGATAAAAGAATTCAGAAAAACCTTCATCATCTATACAGAAGATGATAACAACTTTTTCTTTAAAAACAAACAATGGCTTCCACGCACGTGGCCGTGACGTTCAAAATCCACAACATATCCTAGTTTTTCATAAAACCCACGTGCATTTTGAAAGCTCATGGTATTAACGGTTGCCATCGTACATCCACACTGCTGACCATACTCATGGACAGCATGCATAAGTTGCTGACCAAACCCTTTTTTTCTGTGGCTCTGATGAACCCATAGCTGATCTGTATAAATAACACCATAAACAACACTTCCATTACATCCAGCAATAATATTGCCCTGGTCATCACGCATTAAAAAAGAAAATGGAAAAGCAGAACCAAATTCTTTTGTTTCGCTATTAATGTTTTCGGTAATGAAATTAATATCAGACGTGCTTGGGTTATTTGTGAATTCAATATTCATGATCGTAGAGCTTTATGCATGCTTAGGGCAAAATCATTCTGATATTTGTTTTGAAATCTTTGAGCTGTTAGATTGCACAAAAGGGATACGCATTCTAGGGTCATTTATTTTCAAAAGTTTGAATCCTTCTTTATAGACCTTTTCTTCAATGATTAGGCTATCAAATTCGTGCTGGATTTTTTCTTCTCCATGGTCTTTTATGACGACGTAAATGTCCGGATGTTTGTTTTTTAATTTTTCTTCCAAGAACGTGCGCACATCTGCCAATTTTTCAATCTTGTATACGCGCTTCATAGAAAGTGCCAAAAGCTGTGGCGGTAGTCTTGGAATTTCCATAAATGAAGAAAAAACAAGGGAATTATAGTCTGTCGTTTTTCGAATAACAGCAGCAACAGTTTGGTCATTTAAAGACGTACCAACCCAAATGGTAGTCTGCTTATTATTTTTTAAAAAAATCCCCCCCCATACTAAAAAAGTCAACTGAACAAAAACACCAAAAGGCTTTAAATATTTCATGTAAAGTTTTTGTGGGTTTTCTTGCCTATCAAGAAGCAATTTTATAAGGGTAGGAATAAAAATATAGGGAACAAGTGCAATGGGCACAAAAAATTTAAGTGCTGAAAAATCATGAACAACACTATGATTTCGGAACATATACACCTGAAGCAAACATGGTAGTGTTAGCATTAAAGAACTGGCATGAATAGAAAAAACATCCTCTGAAAAAGAAAACCTAGAAGGTTTCAATACATTTTTTTTAAGTCCTACATAAAAAAAATAAAGAACAGGTACCCCAATGGAGACAAAAAATAACTTTGTAAATTTTGGTCCTAGTATATTCATCCAAAAATCATGATTGAAATTTTTATAGTCACCTGCTCCTTCTGGGCTTATGCCACTTCTCAACATGAATCTTGAATACAAAGCATTGAATTGATCCGCTGAAAAAATTTGCCATAGAAATAAAGAAATAGAAAGAATAATAGGCGTTAAAATGGGCGTCGCTTCTTTCTTAGCTTTTAAAAAAGTAAGTTCATTTTTCATAAATAAAAAAAGAACCCGTTTTAAGAAAACCGTTCCCGCCACAAAAACCATAAGCCAGTCTGTTAGGCACCCTAAAAAAATAATAACAGATTGCGCAATACTCATAAAACGCCGTGATCTGTGAGGTGAGTCATGTATAATTTCCAAAAGCACGGTCAGAACAAAGTAAATAATAACAGCTTGATCTGCAAAAAAAATGTTTTGGTGACATAGCATCGGCTTTGGAAGAATCAAATATGATACCCCAGCAAGAACAGAATACGCTGTTCTAAGAACAAGGTACTGACGGTTAAGGGTCACCCACGCAATGCTAGATAAAATTAAACTAATAGCTAAATGATGACATAAATTGAGCCCCATAAGTATGAACGGCGTCGGTTCTTTCCCGATAATAAGCGACAATACGTAAAGTTGTAGAGGCGCACCACAAGGATACGACACATAAGGACTTCGACTTAGTAGATCTGAAAATTCAATAGAAGCTGGGTCTTCCAGCATTAAAAACCTAAGATTGAAGATTCCCTCACGAAGCCAATTAGTTGCAAACACAATTGTCGAGCCACTTAACCACGAATGATCGTAAGCCAGCACTCCAAAAAAAGGGGATCTTAGTTTTACTGTATAGGCAAAAAAAGACGAAATAATAAGAAAGATGACGAATAAACCAACTGGGTCCTTCCTAATTGACTTTTCTTGGAACCATCCGAAAATCTGCACCATCATCGTGCGCCCCTTCTTCGTGATAGCTTGCATCTTGATTAACTTTCCATACATCATAAAGGTTATTATCATCCGCCAAAATGTTTTCAACAGTTAGCATGGCCGTCATCATGGCATGATCCTGATTGTTATATTTATGCATGCCGTTTCTGCCAACTACATAAAAATTTGGACAATTTTTTTCAAGGTCTTTTCGGATGACCCGAACATGATTCTGGTAAACATCATCATAGACAGGGTAGGCCTTTGGTTGTCTAACAACACATCCGTCAAGAACATCGCTTTTTTTAGCAATTCCCAGTTTTTCAATTTCTTGCTTTGCAAGCTCAAGTAAATCTGAATCCTTGGATGCCCACAACTCATCTCCCTCAAAGCAAAAATACTCCATGCCGTAGCAAGAAAAAGAGGGGTCTGGAACTAACTCAGGGGACCAAGCTTTGAAATTTTGGATTCTTCCAACTTTAACAGAAGGGTCATGAATATAAATCCAATTATCTGGAAGAGTTTCTTTTTCCTTAATAATCAATGACACAATAAGAAAGTCACGATATTTAAGTTGGTCTGCAGCTGACACAGATTCTAAAGGCGGACGAATGCTATGTATCATCTCTCGAAGTGGCGCAGAAGAAATAACGTGTGAGCCTTTTAAACTGTGCTCCCCCCCATTTTTGTTTTTATACGTAACTGTCCAAATATTTTTTTCTGAATCGTAATCCAACTGACTCGCAAGACATCCCATATGGATTTTTCCACCCATGTCTTGAATCTTCTTTCCAGCCGCATCCCACATCATACCTGGCCCTTTTCTTGGGTACTTGTAACGATCAATTAGTGTCTTAATAATATCCTGGCTGTTTTTTGGTTTCTTTTTGGGAAAAATAGCATTCAAAATAGTTGTACCAAGGGACAACCCCTTAATACGTTGAGCAGCCCAATCTGCAGATATTTCCTGGCAACTCATACCCCATACTTTCTCGGTATAGGTTTTAAAAAAAATAGAAAATAACCGATGTCCAAAATTATTTGTAATCCAATCTTCAAAAGTCTTTGGGTTTTTCGTTGGAAACAATTTAGCTTTAAAATAAGAAAGGACACACAAAAATGACTCTATCGGGCCAAGCTTAAAGAATGCATCTAACGGTTTAATGGGGTACGCATAAAATTTATTTTTATAGTATATTCGCGTAAATCTGGGGCATTCGATAATGTCGTCCGGCAGTAACTCATCCCATAAATCATTAATTTCTTGGGATTTTGAAAAAAAACGATGCCCACCAATATCGAATAAAAAACCTTTATATTTGAAAGTCTTTGAAATTCCGCCTAAGTATTCCTCATCTGCCTCCAGAATCTCAACAGCGATTCCTTGCTTAGATAACAAATATCCAGCGGTCAGTCCAGCCGGTCCGGCACCAATTATAATAACTTTTTTATCCATGTCATTTTCTGCCACAATTAGATTAATTTTTTGGGTGTGTATTTTATTCAAGATATAGGGTCTGTGGTAGATTTGGCGGCGACCGACTTTCCCATGACTTAAGTCATAGTATCATAGGCGCGGAGGGGTTTCACGGCCGAGTTCGGGATGGGATCGCGTGTTTCACCCTTGCTATAGCCACCAAATCGACCCCAGACCCTGTCTTTGCCCTCTCTTAGGTGAGAGGATTCAGGTTTTTGGGGTGAATGATTGAGAGCAGAGTTTATGTTGTGACGCAGTTATATGCGTTTATTATGGGTGTTGATGAATATGGTTAAAAAATCAAGCCAATTGAGCG
>CAZDVK010000013.1:0-43127 GCA_964508915.1 uncultured Verrucomicrobiales bacterium
CATAAAAGATAACGCATATTAGAAAACAGGTTACAAACCTAACTTCGAACTGCCCATAAGACAGTTTAACTTACCGCCAATTGTGATCATAAGCGCAAATGGGTTAAAAAAACGTTAAAAATGAAAAAGAAAGCAAAATAGGGTTTATTTTTTAGGTGTAGCTGGCAAACTACCCGCAGGTGATGGTTGCGACACAGGTGCATTCGTTTTTGATGGCAAAGGCGTTGGAACTGGTGTTCCACCGGCAGTAGAACCTCCTGGTGGTACCAAAGCCCCATCTTTTTTATCATCTTTTGATTCATTCATTTCAGCGGCAAAAATGTTTTTCTGACTAATTAATAAGCCAGTAACTTCTTTCGCCTTGATCGGATTCATGGTTGCCATAATTAATGACAATTTCTTTTCACCAATCACTAAAAATAGATCTTTCAACGTTTTTATATCCATCTGGTTGAAAATCTTAGCTGCCTCTTTTGGTTTCATTCCTTCGAATAATTTAATAAGGCGGGCAAATTTATCTTTCTCTGTTTTATCAATTTGTTGCAACGTACTTTCAACAGCTTTTTTAACCTTCTCAAGGTCTGCCAGTTTTTCAAGAACTTCCTTTTTGCTTACTTCCAAGGCACGCTCTTTTTTAACAATTTCTTCCTCACGTTTATCCAATACCTTACGGCGTTCGGCCAGATTCTGAAGAAGCTTAATTTCCTGTTCGCTACTAATAGACAAGGGGTCAAAATTTTTAGGTGGTTGAGTTGGGTCTTTTTCAACAACCAAGGGCTGTATTGTTCCAGCGGATACAGAACCACCAGCACTTGTTAATATGGCAGATTCAGATGGCTTGGTTGCGTTTGTGGAGTTCTGTTGAATTGATCCAGCAGAAACAGGTGGTGACGGAGTTTGTGCTGCATGACCCTGGCGTCCAATTCTTAAAGAAAAACCAGATGGTTCAGAAATTCCAATACTTTTTAAAACTTTTAAATAAGAAGCATAACTATAAATTTTTTTCACCAACGTAAAAGAAGCAAGACCAATAATGAGAAATACAAAAGCATAGCGAATAAAAGTACGCTGCCAAAATTTTTGTGCTGCTGGCGCGATACTTTTTTGACTATATGCCTTTGGAATAGCCATTTTTAACGAATTCCCTTCAACGCATTCATTAGTGTCCCCGTCGATTTTTCTTCTTCAGGTTCCTCAATTCGACTAAGCCCCACATAAGGCCTTTGAATACGGGGTAAGTGTTCTTCAAAAAATGGTCTTTTAAAAATTGTTTTTTCTTGCGGAACAGAATCTTGATTTTTTAAACTTAATTCAGGTTCAATGCGTCTCGATTCCATTAAATCTTGATCTGCTAACCTTGCATCAAATTCCTTGCGATCTGCCATTCTACTTGCATACCCTTTTGTTGCTGTTTGAACGGTCTGCTGAAGATGCTGTTCGGTAAGCTGTGCTTTTTCAATAATTTGGTCCAAACGCGCAGCAATCTTTTCGCTATGTTCCAGCAAAATATCGAAATCGTCTTTTAATGATAAGGCCTGTGGAATTTTTTCACCCAAATCCTTATGACTCACTTCGGCCGTTTGCCGCAATGTTTCAATGTCTTGTGATATTTGGTTCACGTATCCTGAAAAACTTTTCATAAAAGGTGCCATTTGTGCACCCATTTGCCGCATATTTTGCAACCGTTTATTCAAACGCCAGCAAAATACAATGGCCATAAATAACAAAACAAGCATAAAGCCGTCTAATAAAAGATTACTCATGGACTTGGCCCTCTTCCTTAAATAAAACGTCATCAATTTTCACAGCAATTTTTCCACCTTTTTGTCCCATTCTTCCCTCCATCAACGGGTAGCCTTCACACACAATGCGGACGGGAGATGTTGGGTCACAATTAAAGGTGATTTGTGTTCCCACTTTCCATTGAAGAACTTCTTCCAATGAATATGTTTCCTGGGGTAATGTTGCCTGCAAAACCATATCTGTATTCCAAAGCTGTTCTGCTAGGTGGTTCTCCCAAATAGAATCTCGGCCAAACTTTTCACCCATAAAATTTTGAAGAAGAAGTTCGCGAATAGGTTCAATGGTGGCATAAGGTAGGATCAAATCAATGGTTCCACCCCTTTCTTCCATTTCCACCCGCAAGCGAACGAGTATAGCTGCATTTGCTGCCCGCGCGATCATGGCAAAACGGGGATTTGTTTCCAGACGTTCAAAACGAAAGTTTACATAACAAATTGGGTCAAAAGCCGTGTGCATATCGTTCAAAATGATTCGAATCATCCGATCAATTAAATTACGTTCTATTGTTGTATAGGGGCGGCTATCTACATCTGAAGACATATCACCCCGACGCCCCCCTAACAGAACATCAACCACCGAATAAATCATTCGACTATCAACAACAAATAGGCCCTGATTATCCCATTGTTCAGCCCGAAATACGCCCAACATTGCTGGTAAGGAAACTGAATTTAAGTAGTCCCCAAAACGAATGGTCGTTAAGTTGTCAAAAATCACTTCAACGTTGTCAGATGTGAAATTTCTCAGGCTTGTAGATAGCATTCGAACCAACCGATCAAACACAACCTCAAGCATCGGTAAACGTTCGTAATAAACAAGGTTGCTATTAACCAAAGATTCAATGGCGTTTTGTTTGTTTTTTTCGTGAGTATGATTGATACCCAAAAGGCTTTCTATTTCTGTTTGACCAAGTTTTTCCTCAAATACTGATTCTTCTACTTCGCGAAACATTTTTTGAATGGTTTCATCGTTTGCAGTCAGATCATCCTGTCCTTGTGATGAACTGTCACCTCCACCTTGCCCTAAAGTTGAATCAAGGGTGTTATCAGTTCC
Organism: uncultured Verrucomicrobiales bacterium; assembly: GCA_964508915.1. Classification (GTDB taxonomy): domain Bacteria; phylum Pseudomonadota; class Alphaproteobacteria; order Paracaedibacterales; family CAIULA01; genus CAZDVK01. Next base: position 2,857 of record CAZDVK010000013.1, read on the forward strand.
ATCAGGTGTATCGTCATCAAAAAACAAAATTTTTTCCTTCTACTGAAAAATAAAATCTTTTATTAAAACCTGTCGAATTTTAATAGGTGCGATAGAAATATTAATTCGATTTAAAAGTTCTTGGCGTATTCGCTCTAACCCAGCAGCCCCTTGAATATCGACAACCTCTAATTCCCGCAGGTAAGATTGCATTTGGTCAATAATTAACGGTTTTAAATGGTCAACTTTTTCTTTATCTGACAAACGACGAAGTTCTAAAACAAAAGTAGCCTTTAAAATAGTTCCCTTACCTTTTGTTGCCTTCAGGTTGAATAAAATTTCAGGAAGATTTAGAAAAGCAATTTCCCCCCCTTCCTCTTCTTTTTCAATTTTATCTTCTTCACCTTTTTTTGATGCTTGATTGGAAGCACCCGTCTTTCCCAGATGTGTCATTTTCCAACCTAAGAAACCACCACCACTAAAGATAAGTAGCGCCAAAACAACAAAAACAGGCCATTTTGCAAAAAAACTTTTTTTAGTTTTTTCAACTTCTGGCCCCTCTGTTACGGCTTCATTCTGGTCTTCATTTTGATTTTCCGCCATCTTTTATATAGATTTTCTGTTACTTCTATCTTGAGTATCTAGAATTTTTATTAAAATTTTATTAATTTTGTCTGTTTGTTTTTGAGAATTTTTTTTCATTTTTCTTATGTTTCACAGGGTGACATAGGGCGTAAAGAATGTTATAAAAACAAAAGTTTTTTTATCTAAAAATTTAAAAAATTTAAAATTAAAAAATGAGAGTTTCTGTGATTTCTAAAATTGATAAAATTGATCTAAGTATTTTAAAAGACCTTCAAGAGGATGGACGCCTGACAAACGTTGACTTGGCTAAAAGGGCCGGCATTTCAGCGCCACCCTGCTTACGCCGTGTTCGTGCGCTAGAAGAGCGTGGTATTATTCAAAGCTACCATGCAGAAATTAACCCTCAGGCCCTTGATTTTGGCGTTCTTATCTACGCTGAAGTAACACTTCTAAGCCAGAATGATGCCGACTTGCGTGCCTTTGAGGAACAAGTCAAACATTGGCCCATGGTTCGGGAATGTCATATGGTAACAGGTGGGTCCGACTTTTTATTAAAAATCGTTGCAAAAGACTTCGACGCCTACCAAAAATTTCTATCTGCTGAACTATCGACCATGTCCCGAGTTGCGCAAATCAAAACGCGTATGGTTATTCGATCAGCCAAAAAATTGCCTGGCATTCCCCTAGAAGTCGTTGATGTTTAATAACGTGACCGAATATCGTTATGGGCCATAACAGAAAAAATAAGCCCTTGGCTAAATAAAATGGTAATCATGGCTGTTCCCCCGTATGAAAATAAAGGCAACGGAATGCCCACCACGGGCAACAGCCCCATAACCATAGCCACGTTGATAAATACGTAAAGGAATAGTGTTATGCTAAGACCAGTCGCCATAAGGCGGCTGAATTGGCTACGACATGACAAAGCAACGGTTGTATTATAAACAATCAAGATTCCATACAAAATCAGCAGAAAAATGGCACCAATCATACCGAATTCTTCACAGAACATGGTGAAAATGAAATCGGTCTGTTTTTCTGGTAAGAAATTTAAATGGCTTTGGGTACCTTGTAAAAAGCCTTTGCCCCACACGCCACCTGACCCCAAGGCAATTTTTGACTGTAAGACGTGATAACCGGCATTTAACGGGTCACTTTCTGGGTTTAAAAATGTTAGTACCCGTTTCTGCTGATAGGGGTGTAAAAGCGGCCATAGAATTGGAATCATGGCTAAAACAGAACCACCCAATGTTATAAAAACCCAAATGCTAACACCTGCGACAAAACAAACCGATAGACCTGACAATACCAACAATGTTGCTGTTCCCAGGTCAGGCTGTCGTAATACAAAAAGTGTTGGAATAAAAATAAGGGCTGCTGGGGTAAGTAAATTTTTCAAATTTCGCGTATCTTCAGGCATACACCCCTGAAAATAACGGGCCAAAGCCAAAATCAAAAAGACACGCATCAGTTCTGAAGGCTGAAGGCTAAAAACATACAAATCAATCCAGCGCTGGGCCCCCATGCCCACAAACCCCAAAATTTCAACGCCTACAAGCAGTGCGAGTGTGACAAAATAAAAAATGTATGCTTTTCCATACCACCACCGCGTATCTGTTATGGAAACAAGCACCATAACTGAAACCCCCACAAAGAAACGCATAACTTGCTTAGCAGCCCATGGAGTAAAACTAGCGTTGGCCGCTGAAAAAAGCATTAAAACCCCAAGACTGGTAATTAAGCAAATAACCGTAATGGGATAAATGTTTAAATGTTCAAGACGTTTTAGATTTATGGTCATGACTCAGAATCTTTAGAATTTTTAATCATTTCAATTTTTTCATTTAGAATATGTATAGATTTCCTAAGTTCATTCTTTTCATCATAAATTTTTGAATCAGGGGAAATTTTTTCAAAACATTCTTTTAAATAGGCTATGCCATAACTAACAGATATCAACGTTTGGCGGATAGAATCTTCACTGACTTTGGCAACTTCATTTTCAAATGAAATTAACCCATGCTTTAGGTTAGTAATAGACGTTATTTCAGGTTTACTTAGCAAAAGAATTTTTTCAGCCCAGCTATCCAAAAATTTGGGTGATAAGTTAATAGAAGATAGTTCTTTTTTTAACCCCGAAGCTGCTCCGCCTGCACGTGTAGAGGAATACCCGCTCATTATTAAATCTGCAGCCCTTAAAAGCCTACACGCAATATTATCCAGTTCACATCCTAATAATATTTTGATTTTTTCAACTTCTTCTTTTTTGATTCGATCGTCATCTCTTTGTTTATGAGTACGTTCCAAAACAAATAAAAAAATTGTTGCCCCGGTTGGAATAAGGGCGCCAGATAGTTGACCAAAAAGGTCTTTTGGAAGATCAGGAAAAAAACAAGCCGCAATGAAAGCGACAACACCCAAAACGGTAATCAATAAAGGAATCCAACCAGTTCTTAAGAACTTTTGCATACGTTCCTCCCCCTACCCTTTCAGAATATGTACCTCAACCATGGGTTTTTTGTCTAGGCGATGGCTTACTGTTTGCCGAATAACCTTGCGTAATGCCTCTAACCGAGCTTGGGAATTCTTAAAATCACCCACAAGGGTATTTTCAATTTTCATGGAAATTTGATCTTGCAAATGCTGTTCTTCAACATCTGTATCGCAAAGCCCTAGAAACGTAATACAAGGTAGTTCTGATAGTTCACCGTATGAATCTAACGTCAAACTCACAAATACGCACCCCTGAACAGACAGTTTGGCACGTTCTTTAATAACAGGGCTATTAACAGAAATCAAACGGCTTCCATCATACCCCCAGCGGCCCACATCCACATGGTCCAAAATGCCTGATTTAGAACCAGCCATTTGAATCAACGATCCATTGGTTGGCACAATAGCTGCGGGCACACCGCATTCTAAAGCAAACCGTGCTTGTTCAGCCAAATGACGGGCCTCACCATGAACAGGAATCAAAATCTGTGGTTTAACCCATTCATACATACGTTTCAATTCACCACGACTTGGGTGACCGGATACATGAATTTCTTCTTCATGGGACGTAATCAGTTTTACCCCCAACAAAGCTAAACGATTTTGCATTAAACCAATGGCTTTTTCATTACCTGGAATAACCCGAGACGAGAAAAAAACCACATCTTTCGTATTCATTTTAACAACGGGGTGTTGGTTGCCTGCAATACGTGCCAAAGCAGCTCGGGGCTCTCCTTGAGAGCCTGTGCTTAAAATAAGTACTTTAGATGGTGGCATATCCATGGCTTCTTCATCGCTAATAAAGCTTGAAATATTTTTCAAATAACCAACTTTTTGCGCAGCTGCCACCATGCGGTGCAATGAACGCCCCACCAAACATACTTTTCGTCCAAATTGTTGTGCTGCTAAAATAACAGTTTCCAAACGGGCCACGTTAGATGCGAAACATGCAACTGTAATGCGGTGGTTTTTGTATTTACCAATCAGTTGTGTCAATTCATCCCGAACACCTTGTTCTGAACCTGATTCCCCTTCAGAAAATACATTCGTAGAGTCACACAGCATGGCCAAAACGCCTTCTTGGCCCAATTCTGATAAACGACTTTCATTAGTTGTATTACCAATAAGTGGCATCGGGTCAATTTTCCAATCACCTGTATGAACAATACGGCCCAAAGGCGTTGTTATGGCTAAAGCATTAGGTTCAGGAATAGAATGGGTTAGGGTTATGAATTCCACCCCAAAATGACCCACTTTAATACTGCCCGATAAGGGCACTTCAATAATGCGTACTTCGTTCCGCCATGGGTATTCTGAAATTTTCTGACGAACGATTTCAGCTGTAAAAGGCGTTGCATAAATAGGGCACCGTAAATAAGGCCAAAGGTATGGCACAGCACCCACATGATCTTCGTGGGCGTGTGTTAACACCAGCCCCACTAAATTTTCCTGATACGGTAAAATAAAGCTGGGGTCTGGGGTGATTACTTCAATTCCATAACGGTCATGAAATGTTACCCCCAAATCAACCATCAACCACTGTTGGTCGTGGCCAAACAAATTAAGATTCATCCCAATTTCATTTGACCCGCCCAAAGGCAGAAACCAAAAATCTTTTTTACTTGGTAAATGCTTCATATAGCTATTAGAAACACATCATGGGTTAAGCCACGTTTGTTTCCCGATCTCCTTCTGTTTGGTTGCCAGATGCTTTGTTCAAAACAGCCTGGTCACGACCTGCTGCCAACAAGCGTAAATCATTGACCACGCTACCTGTACCAGCTGGAATCAGGCGTCCCACAATTACGTTTTCTTTTAAGCCAACCAATTGGTCCACTTTTCCAGAAACGGCTGCTTCCGTCAAAACACGTGTGGTTTCTTGGAATGATGCAGCTGAAATAAACGATTTTGTATGAAGCGATGCTTTGGTAATACCCTGTAAAACTGGCTTTGCATAAGCCGGACGAAGACCTTCAGCAATCGTTTGTTTATTAATGCGGTCTAATTCACTGCGATCTACTTGTTCACCAACAATCAACGTTGTATCACCCGAATCCAAAACTTCATATTTCTGAAGCATTTGACGCACGATCACTTCAATATGTTTGTCGTTAATTGGAACACCTTGCAAACGATAAACTTGCTGGATTTCGCTCACCAAATATGAAGCCAAAGCTTCCACACCCATGACACGCAAAATGTCATGCGGAACAGGGTTACCATCCACCAACAATTCACCACGTTTAACGTAGTCACCTTCATGAACTGTAATATGTCGGCCTTTAGGAATTAAATATTCCATAGGCTGCAAATTTTCATTTTCAGGTACAACGAAAATACGACGTTTTGCCTTGTAGTCTTTTCCGAACTCAATGCGCCCATCAAATTCTGCAATAATAGCTGCATCCTTTGGATGACGTGCTTCAAACAATTCAGAAACGCGTGGCAAACCACCTGTAATGTCGCGAGTTTTCATAGTTTCGCGTGGCACACGGGCCAAAACATCACCGGCTGCCACTTCGGAACTGTTGCTGACGCTAATGACGCTGTCAACAGATAGGAAATAACGGGCTTCAGAGCCACTGGCCAATATAATCGGCGCACCTTTTTTATCACGCAAACTAATCATCGGTTTCAAATCGGCACCACGCGTTTGCTGTTTCCAGTCCACGACCACACGATTCGAAATACCCGTTGCCTCATCAACAACTTCGCGAATAGATTGGCCTTCAACTAAATCCACAAAGTGAACAATACCTGATTTTTCAGCAACAATCGGAATTGTATATGGGTCCCATTCAACCAATCGTTGACCTGGTATCACATTCGTACCTTCTTGCACCAACATGCGACCACCATATGGTATACGGTGGCGCGCGCGCTCACGCCCTTGATCATCAATCAAAACGACTTCACCATTACGGGAAATAGACACATTGTTACCAGAACTATTACATGCCACGTTCAACCCTTTATAGGTCACTTTCGCTGTATGTGATGATTCAATAGCAGACTGCTCAGCACCACGCTGGGCAGCACCACCAATGTGGAATGTACGCATGGTTAACTGTGTACCCGGTTCACCAATCGACTGCGCAGCAATTACACCCACAGCTTCCCCTTGGCTCACCAAAGTTCCACGTGCCAAGTCTCGACCATAACAAGCAGCACAAATACCTGGTTCCGTTTCACACGTTAACACAGAACGAATGCGAATTTGGTCCACACCAGCTTTGGTAATGGCGTCCATTCTATCTTCCATAATCATTTCACCCTTCGGCAAAATAACTTCACCTGTTTTGGGGTGAATAATATCTTCAGCTGTACAACGGCCAACCACACGATCTGCCAAGCTTACAATCGTATTGGCGCCATCCACAACAGACGACATAACAAGACCATTTGTTGTTCCACAGTCATCTTCTGTAATAATGCAATCTTGGGCCACGTCCACCAAACGGCGTGTCAAGTAACCCGAGTTTGCCGTTTTCAATGCCGTATCTGCGAGCCCTTTTCGCGTACCGTGGGTGGAGCTGAAATATTCAAGAACCGTTAGACCTTCTTTAAAGTTGGAAATAATTGGCGTTTCAATGATGTCACCTGATGGCTTTGCCATCAACCCACGCATACCAGCAAGCTGGCGCATCTGTGCCACAGAACCACGGGCTTTAGAGTGCGTCATCATGTAAACAGAGTTAACGGGTTCATTATCTTCTGTTTGAGACATGCACTTCATCATGGCATCTGCCACTTTGTCGGTACAACGGTCCCACGCGTCCACAACTTTGTTGTATTTTTCACCCTGTGTGATCAAACCATCCAAATACTGTTGTTCGTATTCTGAAACCATAGATTTGGTTTGCTGAATTAAAGTGTCTTTTTCTTTTGGTATAATCAAGTCATCTTTACCGAACGAAATACCACCCAACGTCATGTGACTAAAGCCTAGTCCCATAATACGGTCCACAAAAATAACCGTTTCTTTCTGACCGCAATGTCGGTACACCATGTCCACAATTTTGCTGATTTCAGAAGATGTCATCACCTGATTCACCAAATCAAAAGGAATTTTAGGGCTTTTTGGTAAATATTGCCCCAAAATCATGCGACCCGGCGTTGTTTCCACAGTTTTATATTGGGTTTGCCCCTCTTCTGTATAGTAAGCCACACGACCCTTAATTTTTGAATGCAAGGTCAATTGCTTTTCACTCAGCGCATATTCTATTTCAGAAACATTTCCAAACATGCTTCCTTCGCCAACCATGCCATCACGCATAATTGTTAGGTAATACAAGCCCAACACAATATCCTTAGACGGTACAATAATTGGGCTACCATCGGATGGTCGCAAAATGTTATTGGTCGACATCATAAGCACACGGGCTTCTAGCTGAGATTCTAATGACAATGGTACGTGAACAGCCATTTGGTCACCGTCAAAGTCAGCGTTGAACGCCGCACAAACAAGAGGGTGTAGCTGAATAGCTTTTCCTTCAATCAGAACAGGTTCAAAAGCTTGAATACCAAGGCGGTGCAACGTCGGTGCACGGTTCAACAGAACTGGATGTTCACGAATAACATCTTCTAAAACGTCCCAAACTTCTGGGCGTTCTTTTTCAACCATGCGCTTAGCTGCCTTCAAAGTGCTTGCTAAGCCATACCGTTCCAGGCGTGAGTAAATAAATGGGCGGAACAATTCCAATGCCATTTTCTTTGGCAAACCACATTGATGCAATTTCAATTCTGGTCCAACCACAATCACCGAACGACCGGAATAGTCCACACGCTTACCAAGCAAGTTTTGACGGAAACGACCTTGCTTACCTTTCAGCATATCAGCCAAAGATTTCAATGGGCGTTTATTGGCACCGGCAATAGCACGGCCACGACGACCATTGTCAAACAATGCATCAACAGATTCCTGCAGCATGCGCTTTTCGTTGCGCACAATAATTTCAGGCGCACGCAATTCGATCAGGCGCTTTAAACGGTTGTTACGGTTAATAACACGACGATACAAGTCGTTCAAATCACTGGTTGCAAAACGACCGCCATCCAATGGAACCAAAGGGCGCAATTCTGGTGGAATCACAGGGATCACATCCATAATCAAATGATCTGGTCGTGTGTTGGATTCCATAAAGGCTTCCATCAACTTCAAGCGCTTCACAACTTTTTTCTTGCGAATTTCTGACGTGATTTCCAAAAGCTCAGCACGAAGCGCTTCGCTTTCTTGCTCAGGGATAATTTTCTGAAGCATTTCTTTTAATACTTCAGCACCAATGCCTGCCTTAAAAGCATCTTCCCCGAATTCATCTTGGGCCCGCATGAATTCTTCTTCAGTTAACAAATCACCCGATTTAAAAGGCGTCATGCCTGGGTCTGTAACCAAATAGCTTTCAAAATAAAGAACTTTTTCCAGGTCTTTCAAAGCCATATCCAACAACATACCAATGCGGCTTGGCAATGACTTAGTAAACCAAATGTGTGCAACCGGTGACGCCAATTCAATGTGCCCCATACGGTCACGGCGCACTTTGCTAAGTGTTACTTCCACGCCGCACTTTTCACACACAACGCCACGGTATTTCATGCGTTTGTATTTACCGCACAAACATTCATAATCCTTAATAGGGCCAAAAATTCGGGCGCAAAACAAACCATCCCGTTCCGGCTTAAACGTACGGTAGTTAATGGTTTCTGGTTTTTTGACTTCCCCATAAGACCATGACCGGATTTGGTCCGGACTGGCTATGGATATACGGATCGCGTCAAACCCAGGGGCAATTTCGGTGCTAGCTGCAACTTTTTTTTGAACTTGATTCATAACTTACTCCTTGGGTTTTCACTACACACGTTGCTCAAAAGAAACATTGAGCCCTAAAGATCTCAATTCTTTCACCAATACGTTGAAAGATTCTGGTATACCAGCTTCCATCACGTCATCACCACGTACAATGGCTTCATATACTTTCATACGACCTGACACATCGTCAGATTTAACAGTTAGCATCTCTTGCAATGTATAGGCAGCACCATAAGCTTCCAGTGCCCAAACTTCCATTTCCCCGAAACGCTGACCACCAAACTGCGCCTTACCACCAAGCGGTTGCTGGGTTACAAGACTGTAAGGACCAATAGAACGGGCATGGATCTTGTCGTCTACTAAATGGTGAAGTTTCAACATGTAAATATAGCCAACTGTCGCCTTACGTTCAAAAGCTTCGCCTGTTCGACCATCGAACAAAGTAACCTGGCCTGACGACGGAATTCCGGCTTTTTTCAACTGTCCTTCTAAATCTTCTTTACGCGCACCATCGAACACATGGGTAGCCATAGGCACACCCTTGGTCAGATTTGATGCAAGCTCTATAATCTGCCCATCATCTAGTTTTTTAATATCTTCTACATCACGTTTATTTTCATAAACTTCAGTTAGCGTTGTACGAACGTGATCTAAAGTTTTTTGATTGTGACGATACTGTTCTAAAGCTGTTTGAACCTGTTTACCAAGGCCAGCGGCGGCTGCACCCAAGTGAGTTTCCAAAATTTGCCCCACATTCATACGCGATGGCAAACCAAGTGGGTTCAAAATGATATCAACCGGCGTTCCATCCTCTAAATAAGGCATGTCTTCCAAAGGTACAATCTTAGACACAACACCTTTGTTTCCATGACGACCAGCCATTTTGTCACCCGGTTGTAGCTTACGCTTAACAGCAATAAACACTTTCACCATCTTCAAAACACCTGGCGGCAATTCATCACCACGGCGAAGTTTATCAACTTTATTTTCAAAAATAGCCTGAAGTTTAGCTAAACTTTCATCAAAGTGTCTTTTCATCTGTTCAATAGCGTCAGCTGCTTTTTCATCATCTACAACAATTTGACGCCATTGACTGGAATGATGTTCCATCAACATATCAGCTGTGATTTTCTTGCCTGTAGGTAACCCTTTTGGACCACGAACAACCTTATGACCCATTAATTTTTCTTGCAAACGTTTGTAGAAACCACGTTCCAAAATAGCACGTTCATCATCGCGGTCTTTGGCCAAGCGTTCAATTTCTTGCCGCTCAATAGCCATCGAACGTTCATCTTTCTCTACGCCACGGCGTGAGAAAACACGTACTTCCACAACGGTTCCTGAAACCCCAGGTGGAACACGCAATGAACTGTCACGCACGTCAGATGCTTTTTCACCGAAAATAGCACGCAGCAATTTTTCTTCTGGCGTTGTGGGGCTTTCACCTTTTGGCGTAACTTTACCCACCAAAATATCACCCGGGTTAACCTCGGCACCTACGTAAATAATACCAGCTTCATCCAAGTTGCGCAGTGATTCTTCACCAACGTTTGGAATATCACGGGTTATTTCTTCGTTACCCAGCTTTGTATCCCGGCTCATAACTTCAAAGCCTTCAATGTGAATGGATGTAAATACATCATCACGTGCTATGCGTTCAGAAATAACGATAGAGTCTTCAAAGTTATAACCTTGCCAAGACATAAAGGCTACCAAGGCGTTACGACCCAGCGCTAATTCACCCAGGTCTGTTGCAGGACCATCTGCAATAATGTCACCTTTTTGAACAATATCACCGCTTTTAACCAAAGGTTTTTGGTTAATGCATGTGTTCATGTTAGAGCCTTGGAATTTCATCATGTTATAGATATCAACACCCGCACTTTCAGTGCCTGCCTCGTCATCAGAAACACGAACAACCACACGCTGACCATCTACTTGATCAACCACACCAGACCGCTTTGCAATAATAACAGCACCCGAATCATGGGCCACAACGGCTTCCATACCTGTTCCAACCAAGGGGGCTTCTGTTTTAATTAAAGGCACAGCCTGCCGCTGCATGTTTGACCCCATCAGTGCACGGCTGGCATCGTCATTTTCCAAAAATGGAATCAAAGATGCGGCAACAGATACCAACTGCTTAGGTGATACGTCAACCAAATCAACGTCAGATTTTTGGAAAATTGCAACTTCCCCGTTCCGGCGGCACGTAACAAAATCTTCAGAAATTTTGTTATCTTTATCCATAGGCACACTGGCCTGAGCAATGGTATGACGGCTTTCTTGCATAGCTGTTAAATACACAATTTCGCCTGTTACCTTGCCATCAATAACCTTGCGATAGGGGCTTTCAATAAAACCATACTGGTTCACACGGGCATATGTCGCCAACGAGTTGATCAAACCAATATTGGGCCCTTCCGGTGTTTCAATCGGGCAAATACGGCCATAATGGGTTGGGTGAACGTCACGTACTTCAAAGCTTGCACGGTCACGAGACAAACCACCTGGCCCCAACGCAGACAAACGACGTTTGTGGGTAATTTCAGACAAAGGATTTGTTTGGTCCATAAACTGAGACAGCTGAGACGACCCAAAGAATTCCCGAATAGCGGCCGCTGCCGGCTTTGCATTGATCAAGTCGTGGGGGATGACACTGTCAATGTCAACAGAGCTCATCCGTTCGCGAATGGTACGCTCCATACGCACAACACCCACACGGTATTGATTTTCCAACAACTCACCCACAGACCGAACACGACGGTTACCTAGGTTATCAATATCATCTATTTCACCGCGGCCATCTTTTAGCTCTAATAGAACTTTGACAATGGTGACAACATCTTCTTTGCGCAATGTACGAACCGTGTCTGCCGTATTAAGCCCCAGACGACCATTCATTTTCACGCGACCAACAGCAGATAAATCATACCGTTCACTGTCAAAGAACAAACCTTTAAACAAAGCTTCGCCACCTTCTACGGTTGGCGGTTCCCCTGGGCGCAACGCCCGGTAAATTTCCATCAATGCTTCTTCACGGTTGTGGTTTTTATCAGCTTGAAGGGTTTGAAGCAAATATGGCCCAACATTCACATAGTCAATAAACAAAGTGTCAAAAGTTTTAACACCCAGCTGATCTAATGTTTTCAGAAGCTCTTCGGTGATTTCATCACCCGCTTCAATATAAATTTTACCTGTTTTTTCGTCGATATAATCCCGGGCAATATGGGTACCGTACAAATCTTCAGGGCGCAGCTGAATTGTTTCCAAGCCGTCAGCTTGAACTTTTTTTGTTAACCGTGGAGTTAGTTTTGTGCCAGATTCTACAACAACAGAGTCCGTTTTCGCGTCGACCAAATCATGGATTAACTTCACACCCTTCCACCGTTCAGGCACAAAAGGCGTTGTCCAACCTTTTTTGTTCTTCGTATATGATACTGTCTCATAAAAACTAGTTAGGATTTCTTCACGTGACATACCACTGACTTGGTTTGCTGGCAGTTCCTCACCATCTTTCAACTTTGCGCGCAACTGTTCTGTTTCTGCACTTTCTAATGCCATTAAAAAGGTTGTTACTGGCATTTTCCGGCGGCGGTCCACACGGACAAACAAAATATCCTTAGGATCAAATTCAAAGTCAAGCCAAGAACCACGATACGGTACAATACGCGCGGCGAACAAATACTTACCTGACGAATGGCTTTTTCCACGATCGTGGTCAAAAAACACGCCAGGGCTTCTGTGCATTTGGGAAACAATCACACGTTCAATACCATTAACAATGAAAGTTCCACGATCTGTCATCAAAGGGATTTCGCCCATGTACACATCTTGTTCTTTAATGTCACGAATGGAACGGGCACCTGTGTCTTCATCAAGGTCCCAAACAACAAGACGGAAGGTTACTTTTAAAGGGGCTGCAAAGGTCAAACCGCGCTGACGGCATTCTGTTTCGTCATACTTAGGTTCGTCAAAATCATATTTAAAAAACTCAAGCTGCGCCTTACCAGCGTAATCTTTGATAGGAAAAATGGATTTAAAAACCTCATTCAATCCAATATCACGACGCTTTTCATGCGATACATCCATTTGCAAAAAATTTTCGTAAGATGTTTTTTGCAAAGCTATCAAATTTGGAAGAGGCGCCACCTCCTCAATCCGAGAAAAAGATTTACGAAAGCGTTTACGTCCTGTGTATGATCTTAACATCAAGGCTTATCTCCCAAGGGCACAAAAATTAAATGTTACAATAAAAAAGCAAACCCCGAAAAAGGGGTACGCGTGGCATGAATTTGTATGAAATAGGGCTGAAAAGAATCGTTTCATCAAGTCCAAGTTTCACTAGAAATAAAAGAATAAAGTACGTTACTAAACGGCAAGTCTAGTACGTTCCAAAGCAAACAACAATAGGAAATTAGACTTTTTAATTTCAAAATGCAAGGGGAAAGAAGATAAAATTATAACTTTTCCAATTCAATTTTTTCAAAGCACGTGCAATAAAATTGTAATTTTCAAAAAAACGCATTAAGTATTATAATACGAGACAGTTTCTGACCAAATTTAAAGGATTTTCCCATTTATGGCCGACCAGTTTGATGAATTTATGGAAGAAGTGCAGAATGATATTCGGCAAGACCAACTTATGCGCATCTGGAAAAAGTATGGAAAAGCCATAACAGCGGGAGCCGTAGGCGTTGTTGCTTGCGTCGGCTTATGGACCATGTGGAATAACCACCAACTTAAAAAACAGTTAGTCATTGCCCAGCAGTATATTTTAGCCCAAGACATGGCAGCCCAAGGAAAACCCGAAGAAGCTTTGCGGCAAATGGCTTTAATTTCAAAAGAAAGCCACCAAATATACGCTTTGTTAGCTCAGTTTTCAGAGGCAGCTTTGCTGTGCAACGGTCCGACAAAAGATCTTGTCAAAGCTGAAGCCGCTTACGAAGGTCTTATGAAAAACACTAAAGATCCCTTATATAAAGATTTGGCTTCTCTTCAGTTGGCCCAAGTGCGCTTTGATGCCCTTCCAGCATCCGCAAGCCAAGATCAATACGAAACAATTTTAAAAACTGTTGACCCTTTATCTGGTACAGAATCACCTTGGCGTCATTTCGCCCTCGAGCTCAAAGGCGTTTTGCTATACAAAATGAATAAAATACCCGAATCAACAGAAGTTTTTATTAATCTTGCCCAAGATCAAAAAACACCTGAATCCATGCGAATGCGCGTTCGCCTGATGATTCAAAACTTGACAAGCATTTCCGGAAATAAACCTGTGTCATGAAAAAAAATTGGATTTACCCCCTTCTTTTAAGCGTCTTATTAACAGCCTGCGAAAAGGAAAAGATTCCGCTTTCTGGTGAACGACAGTCTGTTATTATTTTAGATAACAGCATCAAGGCATCTCCGGAACTTCAAGGGCAGGCCGTTAGTTGGCCCAAGGCGTCACCGAATAGAGATTGGTCTCAAGCAGGTGGAAACGCGTCTCACTCTATCGCTTGTGAATCCATGTCTGATGCCCCTAAAGTAATTTGGACTCGGAATGTAGGGTATGGATCCCATGATGGACTTCGCCTTATTTCGGGCCCTGTTGCTGCTAACGGTAAAGTTTTTTCTATTGATGCCTATGGTACAGTTTTAGCCATGAATGCAGAAACAGGCGAAACTTTGTGGCAGCACAGTGTACGCCCTGATTACGCCGACAACGAAGTTTTGGGTGGTGGCATTGCGTACGACGCAGGAATTGTATATGTCACAAGCCCCTTTGGTCACTTATGGGCCTTAAAAGAAGACGACGGTTCTGTTATTTGGGAAAGCACAACTATTTCCCCAGCCCGCGTAGCACCAACTGTTAAAGATAGTCGTGTATTTGTTGTGACCATATCCAACGAAACGTTGGCGTTTGATGCGAAGACAGGTGCCAAAATTTGGTCACATGCTGGCATTGTTGAACAAGCTGCTTTGTTTGGTGGCGCTAGCCCTGCTGTGTATGAAAACGTCGTTATTGTCACGTATTCATCAGGTGAACTATACGCCCTTCAGGCAGAAAATGGACACATTTTATGGAATGACACGCTGACGTCCGCTGTGCGTATTGATACTGTTTCCACTATTCCCCATATTCGAGCCCGTCCCATTGTAGATGGCAACCAAGTTTTTGCCATTAGCCATGGTGGCCGCATGACTGCCATTGACTTACGTACAGGCACCCGCCTTTGGCAAAAAGAAGTGGGGGGCATTCGAAGCCCAGCCTTGGGTGGAGATTGGCTGTTTGTCCAAACAACCTATAATGATGTTTTATGTATGAATCGTCATACAGGGGGCATTCGGTGGGCATCACCCTTACCCAAATTGATCAGTAACGACGATAAAACCCCTATTCACTGGGCTGGCCCTATTTTAGTTGGTGAACAGCTTGTATTTACAGGTTCTAACGGTCGTATTTTGTTTATGAATGCAGCAGATGGCAAAGTTGCTAAAGAACTTAAGTTCGATGGAGAAAGCTATATTTCACCAATTTTTGCCGATAAAACCCTTTTTGTTTTATCGGACTCAGCTTATTTATACGCTTGGCGGTAAAATCCTGTGACAAGTGTAACTGTTGCTATTGTCGGGCGCCCCAACGTTGGGAAGTCTACCCTGTTTAACCGGTTGGTTGGCAGGCGTATGGCCCTGGTCCATAATGAACCTGGTGTTACCCGTGATTTACGAGAAACGGATGCAACATTTATGGGCATCCCCTTGCGTATCCTTGATACGCCAGGCCTTGTGGACCCTGATACTAAAGAAAAATCAACGCTTCTTCATAAAGGTATGTTTCAACAAACAAAAACAGCTATTGATAAATGCCAAGTTGTTTTGTTTGTGATGGACGGTGTAGAGGGTATTACCCCCTACGACACAGAAATTGTTGAAATTTTACGTAAAAGCCGAAAACCCGTTATTGTTCTTGTCAACAAATGTGAAGGAAAACGGGGACTTCAAGGCATCAGTGATGCCAGTCGTTTTGGTTTCAAAACCATTCTACCTATTTCAGCTGAACACGGCGAAGGGATGAGTGACCTTTTCGAGGCGCTGCTACCCTTTGCACCCAAAGAAGAAATCTTAGACGAAGAACCTATTGATGACGGGGATTTTCAAGAAAAACCTTTAAGATTAGCTATTATGGGGCGACCTAATGTTGGGAAATCAACATTAGTCAACACCTTGCTTGGGGAGGAACGTCAATTAACAGCTGACATGCCGGGGGTTACCCGTGATGCCATCACCCTTCCCTGGACTTACGAAGGACGTTCCATTCAACTGGTTGATACAGCCGGTATTCGCCGTAAAAGCCAAGTACAAAATGCTGTTGAAAAACTTGCCGTTATGGATGCTGAAAATACGCTGCGTTTTGCCGAAGTTGTTGTTTTGCTTATTGATGCCAGCATCCCTATGGAACAACTCATTGAAAAACAAGATCTAACGCTTGCGTCTGAAATTATTGAAGAAGGCCGGTGTTTAGTTTTGGCCTTAAACAAATGGGATGTTGTTAAAGATAAAAACAAAGTTTTAAGCCATATTCAACATCAAATAGAACATCACTTGGCCCAAGCTAAAGGTATGGCGTGTGTGCCTATTTCAGCACTTAAAAACCAAAACACAGAACCTTTGATGCAGGCCATCATGGACGCTGAAAAAGCTTGGAATACCCGCATTACAACAGCCGAACTGAACCAATGGCTTCGTTTCACCATAGATAATCACCCAACACCCACCGTTTCAGGGCGCCGCATTCGCTTAAAATATATGACCCAAATTAAAACACGCCCGCCTACATTTATGATTTTTTGCACCAAGGGTGATGATTTACCCGATTCTTACAAAAGATATTTGATTAATACCCTTAAAAAAGATTTTAATCTTAAACCAACGCCTGTGCGCATCAGTTTCAAAACGCAGAAAAATCCATTTACTGAAAAATAACACAGCCTCCGTAATGCATTTGGTAACATCTGTGATTTAAAAACCAGATTTAAATTCTTAATCCCCTTTATTAATATACGAATTTCTTGTTTTTCTTGATCTATATTCATATGATGGGTACGTTATGTCTTTTGGATATTTGAGATAAAAATGCTAAAAAGCCTACCTTTTCAATTAGTTATTTGTTTGTTAATTGGTCTTTTGTTAGGAAATTATATGAGCCTAGACTGGGTTCGTTTTTTCTATACGCTGAGCGTTTTATTAAAGGACCTGTTGATGTTAACGTTGCCCGTTATCATCTTTAGTTATTTGTTTGCCGCGATCTTGTCTTTTGAAGAAAGTGCCCCTTTGATGATATTAGGGGTCATTATTTTGGTTATTCTGTCCAATGCGGCCACTGTCATTACATCGTACGGCGTTGCGCATGTTGCATTTCCTCTTCTGGGGCTTAGGCATTTAGAAAATTTAAGCGCCGTTGCAGATACAGTAACACCTTTTTGGAAAATGACAGTTCCAACCCTTCTATCACCAGATCGTGCTATGCTAAGTGGCCTTGCCGTTGGTATTTTGTGCACTTTTTTAAAGTCGCCCCGTCCAAGAAAAATTGCCTTTAAACTGCGTGATTATTCCACACTGTTTTTGAAAAAAACTTTCATCCCTGTTTTGCCGATTTATGTTTTGGGGTTTGTCCTTAAAATTGACCGTGACGGCGCATTGGGTATGTTAATTCAACATTATGGGCAAATTTTCCTGATTAGCTGTTTCCTTATTGTTGTTTACCTTGGCTTTTTATACCTTGTAGCCGCTAACTTTCGTTTTCATGTTTTTTGGAAATATGTAAAAGAAATGCTTCCAGCGGGGTTAACTGGCTTTAGCACCATGTCCAGTGCCGCTGCTATGCCCGTAACCCTAGAAGCCACCGAAAAAAACCTGGGGCAACGGGAATATGCAGATTTCGTTATTCCAACAACTGTGAATATTCACCTCATGGGCGATGGTTTGAATATATCACTAACAGCGTTGGCCCTTTTGGTTATGACAGGTCACCCCCTACCAGCCCTTGTTCCCTACCTGTTGTTTACATTCTACTATTGCATCACAAAGTTTTCATGTGCAGGTGTACCCGGTGGTGGCGTTATCGTTATTTTACCTGTTGTTCAACAGTATCTTGGCTTAAGTGCAGAAGCCACAACCATGCTGGCCACCATTTACATTTTACAAGACCCCATTCTAACAGCATCCAACGTAATGGGTAATGGCGCCTTTGCTTTGCTAAGTTCTCGTCTTTTATGGCGTAAGAAAAAAGCCATCACCGAAAAATGCGCAGCCTAGATTGTAATAAGTTATTGATGCCACTTTCCTGGCGCCTGGCCATTGTTTTGGTTTTGATAGCCATGCTATGGCTTGGTGTTTGGTGGGCTTTATAACACTCTACATGCCACTTTTATCGGCCTGCACCAATTTTTGAAGAATGTGAATCAGGTCTTTTTCAGATGTTGAATCACACGCCTTGAAAAATAAATGGTCTACCCACTCAACAATGGGCACAAGGGTGCGCACCAATTCTTTTCCCTTTTCTGTCAATATCACACTTTTAGCACGTGTATCTGCAGTGTGTTCTGATCGAATCACATAGCCTAAATTTCCTAAGTTTTTTAAAGATTTTGACACCGTCATTTTGTCTAGTTTTGTTTGATGGATAATGAGGGTTTGCGTTGTTTCATGGCCGTGTGCGTCAAACCACAACAGGGTTGCCATAATCACAAACTGTGGATGGGAAACGCCATAAGGTTCCAGCGCTTTTCGAATTTGACGCTGCCAAATCATGGTTGTTTGCCACAATAAAAAGCCCGGGCTATCTTCCGGCTGATCAAAACCAAAGGGTAAGTTAGTCATTAGATTGTCGTGCTAATTTCATAAGTTTTTCCGTTTCATCATGCACCGTATCTGCCACATTTTGTGCCACAAGTTTAACCCACACCCATTTTAATGGGCCTGTCACAACAAGGGTATTGGTAATTTTTAACCCCTTAGATGTTTCTTCCATAGCGTGCGTATCATACATTTTGGCACCCAAAAAAGACGTGCAGTCAGTAAAAGAATAACCTTCATGAATTTCTGTCAGCATTATTTTAACGGCCTTAACACCCTTAGGTTTTAAGAAAAAATGATTTCCTGCTTCAAATTTTCCATCCAATTTGCAGTAATCTAAATCACCATGCCAAGTGGGCCAATTATTGATATCTGTCCAAATGCGCCACACATCTTGGCGCTGAACTCCTTTAAATGTTTTGCTATAAGTTTTGACCCACATAGGCTTGCCTTTCTATTTAGTTTATTTGTATATAGTATATAAATTTACTATATAGGTACAAGCCTTAAATATTTTAAAAAACACAATATTCCATATCAGGTTAAGAAAATTGGTTTTTCAAATTAGCCACAAAAGTTCCGCTTTGGCCATGATATTGATTTTGTGTTTTTTGATGAACCGGTTGGTCTACCTTTACAAAAAGAAGTGATCCAATGGGCATGTTATTAGATAGTATAATTGTCATATTACTAGCATTATAAATCTCTAAAACAATGGATCTTGGCTCTTCATACAAACTATCTGTTACAGACGCGGTCATATGTATCATCAAGCCCAGTCGAGCTAACGTACTGCGGCCATCCAGTAGGCCAACAATATCTCTGGGAGTTTTGATTAACTCAACAGTTGACCCTAAAATAAATGCGCCAGGTAATAAAGCATATTGCTGTGTGATCAAGCTAATTTCTTGATATTTTATTTCCTGATCTTTCATAGGATCCACCACTTGATCAGCATACTGAATCAGTGTTGAATTTAGGCGAACACGAACGCCATTTGGGCGAATATCTTGATCTTTGACTTGTGGTGAAATAACCAAAGATTGGCTTTCCAACATCTGCCTTATTGTTACATCTGATAAGAACAATTTTTTTCCTTTTACTCATCATCGCTTCGTGTACATTCTATAAACAAGCTAGTGGATACTTTACCAGCGGGTGCTCCACCACTGCGCTTGTAATTAATAGGGTACGGTATACCTTCACGTAACCTGACGTTTTCCCTACCAAATGCTGCCCATAAAATAGGGTCAACCATGGGGATGGTATCTTCTTTAAGAATTTTATTTTGAATATACTGCTCAAAGGCTATACGCTGATCCTCTTCATCACGCCCTTCCAATCCACAATCCTTAATAAATTGCTCAAATACATTGCTAAAAGGCGCTTCTTTTAAAAGTTTTTTAGTCCCTAGATTAAAACCAAACCCTGCACCAAAAGTTGGGTAACGCAATACTGAGGGAACTTCTGCTGAAGCAACCAAATCTTCAGAGGGAGGGTAAGTTACCGTTCTTTGACGTCTTACTTGAGGGTGACGCATAATTTGTTCACAAAGTGCATCTATGTTGTCAAAGTCTTTAAGCTCCTTAAGTTCTGGTAGCCTCCTTATTACATACCCCCCACTACTGGTGGGCATAAAAACAAACTTACCTTGTTTTTTTAACATCGACTTAAAGCATTGCAATGCAGGTAATCCCTGCCCTTGAAAGTAAGAAAAACAGCCAATATCCCAAACAATAGAATCAAATATTCCAGCTAAACCAACGCTTAATTTTTGCAACTGATCTAAATCATTAAAATTAACACTTAAGCACCGCCCTGAAACAGCATCATGATTTTTGTAATCTAAAAAAATCCAGCTTTTATCAAAACGATCCTGTTCCACGTTTTCTTCCATATTAGAAACACACAAAACAAGGTTCATTTTTTCGTCAGGTTTCCTTTTAGCAGCATAAGCTTTCACTTGCAAAATTTCACCATTAAGCCCTGAAACAGCTTCTAAGGCTTTTTTAAAAGGTTCGCTTTCTTTTAGATTTTGCAGCTCAACAGAACGGAACGGAGAATCTGGCAAGTGCATAAGCCCCCCCAAAGTATTTGCTTCCGTTAATCTTTTAAGATTTAACACCCGATAAGCCGTAAGGGCTGAACGGCACACGGCAAAAACTGTTAGCTGATGGTGAAAAAAAATTTCTCTATTTTTATCTTTTGTATTTCTTTCATAAGCGGAATGGGCAGCACTTACACGATCGTTCAATTCGTTGAAAAAGGACTCTAATTCTTCTTTTCTTTTTTTATATAAATTATCTCTCTTTAAGCCATCTTGAGACAGAGCGGAATCCACCAAACTGGTGTCACTGGCAGCGCTTAGGCGCCAAACAGTATCAATCAGGGGGTTATATAAAATTTCCCGTTCTTCGTCGGTGGCTTGCCGGGTGCAGTCGACTTGGGTAGAAATAACTGTACACAACCCTTTAACCTGTCCAAAATCATCGGCATTTTGTTCATAAAGTTGGTTTAAAGAACTTACTGCCGGGTGCAAACGGGTAGCTGCTGCAAACACCTCTGTGTTTGTTAAAGCAAAAAAAATGAATAGATAAAAAAAATTTTTGAAAAAAGGCAATTTCACAGAGAAAATCTAAATAAGTAAGCTCGTTGCTTACTTATATAATGACCCATTATAAAAATGCAAATCTCTTAAGGTTTTTTAAACAAATACCTGGCAGGCATAAACAAAGCAGATCTTACAACCCTTACCACTCTTTAAATCTGCGTTTTTTACATCTATAAACATTTTCATTTAAGGTCAACATCACCAAAATTGGCCTATAAAAAATCTTTACCTTTTTAATTCAAATTGATACTTATAAAAAAAATACTTTTATTTATTTTTATGATGAAATATTTAAATATAATATTTATTTACACAATTTTTACTACTTCCCAAACGTTTGCCAGTGATGATCTTTCTACCGTTTACGAAAGTGAGAATGAAGACGTATCAACCGTTAGTTCAGACTATTCAGAAGATAATCGATCCATTTCCTCTGAAACGCCTGATGACCCCTCTTTAGCAGATGGTAGCTATAGTATTTTGAAGACCCTATTACCGGCGAATACTACCCTACAGCATTTAATTATAAAGTGCTTCCTGATTTGTTAGGCACTGAAACATCCGCCCCTTCTGCAATAGAAGTGGAAGAGTTAACCCTAAAAAATGTGGTTCAATTCCCTATTGTTCTTTTACCTTACTTAATTGAAGGCGACTTCGCTAACAAAAAATCCCCTGTCATATGGGCAAAATTCATACTTCCTAAAATTGTGTACCAGAAATACATGGAAGATGACGACGAAACAGAGCAAAGTTTTTTTGAAGTGAGCTGCCTAATTACAAACCCAGCTCAATATATTAATGCAGAAGAAGTTGAGGAAGCCCTTGATGATGAACTGCAAACTTTAGCTGCCCTTTAATAAAACGCCTTCATAAAATATAACCCATAAGGTGGGGCTGTGGGCCCTGCCCTTTTACGGTCTTTAGCGTTCAAAATTTCATCAATATCAATGGGTGACATTTTTCCAAGCCCCACTTGCTTAAGCGTTCCCACCATAATACGTACTTGGTTATGTAAAAATGACCGAGAAGACACAGACAACCGTATCAGATCACCTTCTTGAGAAACGATAAATTCTGAAATTGTTTTGCATGTGTTTGAAGCCTGACATTCAGATGCCCGAAAAGATGTAAAATCGTGATGACCTAAAAAATAATGTGCCCCTTGCTGCATAGCTTGAACATCTAAGGGCCTAGATACATGCCAAACACGATTTTCTAAAATAGGAGACGATGCCTGTCGATTTAAAATGACATATTCATAAGAACGCCCCGCACACGAAAAACGAGCATGGAACGTATCAGGTACTTGTTCCACATCAAGAACAGAAAGCCCCTCAAATCGACCATACGCATTCATGGCTTCTCGCAGTTTATAAAAATCCCAAAAGTTAGGCAGGTCAAAATGAGCCACCTGCCCTTTTGCGTGAACACCTGTGTCTGTACGGCCACAACCTTCCACCAAACGAAAATTTCCAGTAATTTTTTCTAAAATATTTTGCAAAGTTCCTTGCACTGTTTTTTGATTATTTTGAAACTGCCACCCGGAAAAGCGCAGACCGTCATATTCTACAAGTATTTTATAGCGAATCATATAAACTCAAATAATTTTAAAAAATATAAAAAATAAACTGAAAAATTAACCTAATTTTAATAATAGGCACCGTATTGTTGAATCAAGGGTAACAAAGATTTGTTGTTAACAACACATTTTTTAAACAACAAGTCACACTTGCGGAGGCAATTATGGCAGAGAGCATTCAACATAAATTAGACCGGGTACGCCCACCACGCGTCCAGATTACATATGACGTGGAAATCGGCAATGCCATCGAAATGAAAGAACTTCCTTTCGTCATGGGTATTATGGCTGATTTATCGGGTATGCCCAGCGATCCACTTCCAAAATTAAAAGAACGAAAGTTTGTGGAAATTGATCGCGATAATTTCAACAGCATCATGACATCTATTAACCCACGGCTAGCACTTCGCGCTGCCAATAAGTTGGGTGGAGAAGGTGAAGAAATGAGTGCGGAATTATTCTTCCAAACTATTGAAGATTTTGAACCACTCAACCTGGTTAAGCAAATCCCAGCCCTGGCAGCACTTTATGAAGCCCGGTGCCACTTAAAAGATTTGTTAACCAAACTTGATGGTAACGATGCTTTAGAACATCTGCTGGAAGATGTAATGCAAAACGCAGATAAACGGGAAGCGTTGAAAAATGACTTGGGGGTTGTTGAACAACCTGCAAGTGCGTAAACCCCTATAACATAATGTGATGGAGAATAAAAATGGCAGATGAAACTCAAGCAGCGGAAAGCTCTCTTCTTGATACCATTATGGTGCAAGGAAAGTTGATTCGCGACGAAAGCCAAAAACCTTTTGCTCGCGAAATGATGCAAGAATTCGTGAATCAACTGGAACAACAGGGTGACAGCGCCGGCACGCATGTGTCGCACTTCCTGAGTCAACGAATTTTGCAGATTGATGAACTTATTACGGCACAGCTCAATGAATTTATGCATGTGCATGAATTTCAAAAATTGGAAGGTTCTTGGCGCGGTCTACATTATTTAGTGATGAATACTGAAACCAGCACACACCTAAAACTGCGCTTGTTAAATATAGCAAAACAAGAACTTCTTCAAGATTTGGAAAAAGCCGTCGAGTTTGACCAAAGTCAACTTTTCAAAAAAGTGTACGAAGAAGAATACGGAACTTTTGGTGGACATCCTTATTCTTGTATGGTGGCTGATTACGAATTTACCCGTCACCCACAAGATCTTGGTTTACTAGAAAAACTATCTGGCGTAGCAGCAGCGGCCCACTGCCCTGTTTTGGCTGCGGCTGATCCAAAATTATTCGATATTGATAGCTGGGAACACTTAGGCGTTCCACGTGATTTATCTAAAATTTTTGAAAGCCTTGAGCTTGTGAAATGGACGTCCTTTAGAAACAGTGAAGATTCACGGTATGTTGCACTAACATTGCCGCGCGTTTTGATGCGTCTTCCTTATGGTGCTAACACAGTTCCTGTGGAAGGGCTTAATTTTGAAGAAGATGTGTCAAGTGCTGATACGTCACGTTTCTGCTGGTCAAACGCTGCCTATATTTTAGGTCAACGAATCACCAATGCCTTTGCTATGTACGGTTGGACAGCAGCTATTCGTGGTGTTGAAGGCGGCGGTTTAGTGGAAG
The DNA here is from genome assembly GCA_964508915.1 of uncultured Verrucomicrobiales bacterium. Lineage (GTDB taxonomy): Bacteria > Pseudomonadota > Alphaproteobacteria > Paracaedibacterales > CAIULA01 > CAZDVK01. The sequence goes on from CAZDVK010000013.1 coordinate 27,369, forward strand.
GCTTGCCTGCTTACACTTTCAAAACAACAGATGGCGATATTGCATTAAAATGCCCAACAGAAACAGCTATTACAGACCGTCGCGAAAAAGAACTTAGCGATTTAGGTTTCGTATCCTTATGTCACTGTAAAGGCACAGATTTTGCGGCCTTCTTTGGTGGACAAACAGCACAAAAACCGAAGGTGTATAATCTAGACGATGCCAATGCCAACTCGAATTTGTCTGCACGGCTTCCCTATGTTTTGGCGGCATCTCGCTTTGCCCACTACATCAAGGTTATCATGCGCGATAAAATTGGTAGCTTCTTAACACGCGAAAATGTGGAACTTTACCTCAATACCTGGATTGCAAACTATATCCTATTGAATGACGATGCTCCACAAACCGTTAAAGCAAAATACCCACTTCGTGAAGCGCGGATTGATGTGTTCGACGTTCCCGGAAAACCAGGTTCTTACAGGGCGGTTGTTTACTTGCGACCACACTTCCAGATGGAAGAGCTAACAGCTTCTATTCGTTTGGTAGCAACATTGCCACCCCCTGCAAAATAAGGAAAATAACAGCAAGGGATAATTTCCCTTGCTGAATTAAAAGAAGGAGTCTTTAAAAATGGCAGAAAATTTCACAATAACCGAAATTCCCGGGCGTAATAGGCTGAAAGTAGCCGTCGTTCAGAACCCGGATGGAGATCAAGACAAAGGTGTCAAGTCGCCTGAGTGGATGATTAAAATTGACGATTTGATGATTTCAAATGTTGAAGGATATGAAGGTTTTTCACAACTTTATGGATGGTACGGCGAATCAAGCCGCTTTACATCCGGCGATGTAGGTGGGCCTCTACAATCTTCTGCAACACTGAAGCATTCAGACTTGATTTTGTTAATTCCAAATGGTGGTCATACGGCAAAAATTGAAACAAGTATGAATATTGGTAAAGCACTAGACACCATAGAAATTGTTCGGCTTGCGAATATTAAAGCTGCCAAGGTACGACTTCAAACTCTTGAATTTAAAACATGCCGAATTCAGGCTGTTCAACAACAGTTGGATCGTGTTTGGTTGGTTCTGCAAGTGGGCAGCAAAACAAACACCATCAACGTGTATGACCAAATGGGTGCCAATACAGGCCAAATGGTTAGCAGAGTTGATTATATTAAAAACACTGTTGAAGCTTAAAAATTCTCTTATGACATAGCCCACAAATCCCACCGGGGTTTGGCGGGCGTGTCTAAGGGGCTGGTGTAACCACGTTGAAAACGTTCCAACCCAGCCCAGGCAATCATCGCGGCGTTATCGGTGCATAAACTGATGGGTGGTGCCACAAACGCCAACCCTTTTTTGTCTGCAACGTTTTTAAGCGCCATCCCAATGGTTTTATTGGCAGCCACCCCCCCTGAAATTACTACCGTTTTCACAGGTACCGATAACAATTGAAAGGCCTTTTCAAGACGGTCGGCCAAAAATGTGGCCACTGTGTGTTGAAAACTGGCCGCCACATGAGCCTTAATTTCTTGGGTTAAGGGTCCTTGTTTTTCAATTAAAAGCCGCGTGGCCGTTTTTAAACCAGAAAAAGACAAGTTACACCCATGTGCTTTGGCATCGCGCCCCTGTAGCGGCATGGGTAATTGAAAGGCCGTCGGGTTTCCTTCTTTGGCTAATACTTCAATAGCAGGACCCCCTGGATAAGGCAACCCAAGGCAACTGGCCACTTTATCAAAGGCTTCGCCGGCTGCATCATCAATGGTGGCCCCTAACAATTTGTACCGCCCCACTTCATGAACTTCTATGAACTGGCAATGGCCGCCCGATGCCAACAATAATAAATAGGGAAATTCTACATTATGGGTTAGCCGTGGGGTTAATGCATGACCTTCCAAATGGTTCACCGCAATCAGTGGTTTACCTAATGCTAAAGCCATAGCCTTTGCTGCCATAAGCCCAACCAACACACCCCCTATTAAACCTGGGCCCGCTGTCACCGCAATGGCATCGACATCTTGCAGTGACATATTTGCTTTTTCCAAAGCCTCTTGAATGACAGGTGTGATACTTTGCAGGTGGGCCCGTGCCGCCAATTCCGGCACCACACCGCCATAGGGTTGATGCTCTTCCATCTGTGACCAAACAACATTGGACAAAATGCGTTCTTCAACAGACGCAGCACCTTGCACAACAGCTGCAGCTGTTTCATCGCAACTGGTTTCGATACCCAGAATTTTTGTCATTCAATCAACTTCTACTTCTTTTGAAACTTGATGAAATGGATGTATGACTAAAAGTTTCTCTCCCATACTACGTTTTGCTTCCATCAGTTCGTACAAATTCTGCAAACGTAACCAATACCCTTCTGATAAACTAAAAAAACGACATAAACGCAAATCTGTGTCTGCCGTCATTCCCCGGTCCCCTTTAACAATGGCATGTATACGATTAGCGGGAACACCAATAGCCTTCGCCAAAGCATTCTGACTTAGACCTAAGGGCTCTAAAAATTCACTCTTCAAGATATCGCCCACACGCGGGTTTTCTAATAAACTTTGGCCCATGTTCTTAAAACCTTTCAATGATAGTCAACAATTTCAACATCAAAAACTTCGCCCAACACCCACCTAAAGCACAAACGCCATTGCTTTTGAATTCGAATGCTCATTTGCCCCTCACGATCACCTTTTAAAAACTCAAGCTGATTACCAGGTGGATTGCTATGGTCGTTTAAATTCAAAGAAACATCAAGCTGCCTGAGTTTAACAAGTGCACGATACTGTATATCATTGGGAAATTTCCGGGACCGTATGCCACCCCAAATCTTTTCAGTTTCTTTACATCGAAACGACTGTATCACAGAAACTTATCCCCCTCGTTTATTGGTACCATTATACGTGATACATATCAAGTAAATTTTGTTAAAGACATCCCCTTATGCTCGTTCGAACAATTTTTCCAAATCGCTTTTTTTCAGCTCCACATAGGCAGGGCGGCCGTGGTTGCATTGGCCAGAATGCGGGGTTGCCTCCATTTGCCGCAGCAACATATTCATTTCATGAGGCTGCAACATTCGACCAGCGCGAATGCTATTGTGACAGGCAACCGTTGCTAAAATATGCATAATCCGCTCATGAAGGCTTTTAGGTGATTCTTCTTCTTTTAAATCATCCACCAAATCTTGAACCAACGTTGGAATGCTTATATCCGTTAAAATAGCCGGAAGCCCCCGAACAACCAGGGTTGCTGGGTCAAAAAATTCTAACGTAAATCCTAAATTTGATAATAAAGGATGACGATGTTTTAAAATCTCAAGCTCTTGCTGTTGCAGCATGACCATTTCAGGAATCAGCAAATTTTGCTGCTTCACGGTTTGGGTTGCAAATTCGTGTTTTAGCTTTTCATAAGTCAACCGTTCATGGGCTGCATGCTGGTCAATAATCACAAGGCTATCTTGTTTTTCAGCTAGAATATACGTGTTGTGAATTTGCGCCCGCGCCATACCTAAGGGATAATCTAAATTTTCAGGAATGGGGTTTGGTGCCACCGCCACCGGCTGGCTGTAAGATGTTGAAACAGCAGGTGTTGGAATTGAAAAAGAAGATACAGGCCCATATTCACCGGCTGACCGTCCTGTGAATGAATTTGGGGATGATCTTGGGTAAGATGCAGGGAATTGTTGCTGCGCATACGATTTTTGAAAATTTAAATCTTCGCGTGTTGTTGGTTTTTGGAACATAGACACTGCTTCCATAGCCAGATGAGACGAGGTCTTTTGGCTGATATGAGCCAGCGTTTCTTTCATGGCTAACAGCACAGCCGCCCGCACAACCTGTGCATCCCGAAATCGAACCTCTGCCTTGGCTGGGTGTACGTTTACATCCACATCTTCAGGCAAAATATCCAAAAACATAACAACAACTGGATAACGATTATGGGGTAAAAAATCCTGATAGGCTGTTCGCATCAAAACTGACAACATTTTATCGCGCACAGGGCGGTTATTCACAAAAAAGAACTGCTCTGTTGCCTGGCTTCGGTTGTACGTTGGAAAAGATATCCGCCCCCGCAATTTTATGGTTGGCATTTCGTAGGCAAAATGGGACGAATTATCTAGAAATGTTTGTCTTAAAACAGCCCCTACTCGCTCCTCAAAAGTTTGATTGGCGGCATACGAAAACAGGGTTTTGTTATCATCTTTTAATGTTAACCCCACATGCGGGTGTGACAACGCCATACGATTCAATAAATCCACACAATGGGATGATTCTGTTGAAACTGCCTTTAAAAATTTAAGCCGTGCAGGGGTTGCATAAAATAAATCACGCACTGTCACGGTGGTTCCAAAAGGTGCCATTTGTGGGGAAAAAGACTGTTCGACCCCGCCTTCAATACTAAGGTGCCAGGCCATGTCTTGGTCTTTGGGGCGGCTTATAATGCTGGTTCGACTGACAGATGCAATGGAAGGCAAGGCTTCACCGCGAAAACCAAAACTTTGAATATGAAATAAGTCACCATCTGGTAATTTAGACGTAGCATGACGCTGAACAGCTAGCCGAATACCTTCTTGAGACATGCCATGGCCATTGTCTTCCACTTGAATAAAAGAACGTCCCCCATCCCGAATAGTCACGGTCACTTGGCTGGCGCCTGCATCCATGGCGTTTTCAACTAATTCTTTAATAGCAGCAGCAGGCCGTTCAATAACTTCACCAGCTGCTATTTGGTTAATTAAGGTTTGATCAAGAAGGCGAATAATAGGCAGAGTCATGATGTACTTTCAACGGTCGCTTTTTGTTTCTTTCTTAAAAACCAAAGGCCTAAACCTGGTACAGCAGCCATAATTTGCAACCCACCATAAATAAGCGAATAAGCCAAAGCGGGTTCTTTAGACACACCAAAAATATTCAACACAACAACCATAGCCCCTTCACGCAATCCCCACCCTGCAAAAGAAATAGGTAATACGGACACAAGAATAACAAGCGGAACCGAAACAAAAATTTGGGTTATGCTTAAATTGAGCATCATATCATCTGCTAATAATTTATAAGGTACCATCAGCATCGCCGTAGATATAATAGAAACAAAAAGGGTACGGCCACTTTTTGGGTTCAAAAAAACAACCTGAAGGGTTTTTGAAAAATCTTCAACAAAACTAAGCTTATGGGGCCACCGAATTGGCAAATACTGAAGGCACACTAAACACACAACACCGACAAAAATCAAAGCAAAGGCCAAAACCATCATTTCGCCCAAAATGGTTTCATATAGTGCCTTAAATTCAAAAGGTATGGCCAAAAATGCCACAATCAATAGCGTTATTAACCCATACATACGGTCGATAATAGTACTTGAAAAAGCCCAATCCAAAGGTATTCCGTATTTTCGTAAACTTAAGCCCCGATAAGCATCTCCACCAATGGAACTAGGCAGTAATTGATTAAAGAAAAAACCAATCATAACCTGTTGGCTTAACTCAGAAAAAGAAGGCGGTGTCACTTTCACACCAATAACATAGCGCCACCGTTTCGCAGCCAACAAAAGCCCACCCCACATAAAAAATAAACAGAATATCAAGGCGGAATAAGATGTTTTTTCTAAAATATCCAATAATTCCCGCATGTTTAAATTATGTAGCAGGAAAAAAGAAATACCTCCCGTTACGAACACCTTTAAAACGAATAACAAAAATGCCTGATTAACCATTCAAAACCCTAAACAAAAACTATAAATAAACGATTTTTTAACCTTGGTGATATTCAATTAAAGTAAGCAATAAATATTCCAAAAAACAACATGTTTTATTTGTACCACCTAAATGAAATGCGAAAGTCCGTCAATTGGCCCGCTCATATGATAGGCCAAGCCAACGAAACTTTCCTAAAAAACTTTACAAACACGTCTCTTCCCTCCATACGCCTGATGGGCGCTGCCAACGAAATGATGCTGCGTTTTACAAAAACATACGATAAACCAGAATTTAATATTGGGAAAATTGAAAAATGTGGAAGCACCGTTGATATTAAAGAAACTGTTGTTCTTGAAAAACCTTTTTGTGACCTACGTTACTTTGAACGTTTCCACAACGGTGACCCTGTTGGCCTTGATGAACCTAAAGTTCTGATCGTAGCCCCCCTGTCAGGGCACTACGCAACCCTGTTACGAGACACAGTGCAGTCTATGTGCCAAAACCATAATGTTTACATAACGGATTGGGTGAATGCACAAGCTGTTCCCGCAAAAAATGGGGCTTTTAGTTTATCCACTTACGTCGACTATCTATTAAATTTCATCGAATTTTTAGGAACACGGATTCACATCATAGCCGTATGCCAACCAGTTGTACCTGTTTTAATGGCAACCAGTATTTTGGCTGGCAAACAATCGGACTATCAACCAAAATCTATGGTTTTAATGGGTGGGCCCGTAGATGCCCGCGTTAACCCAGGCGCTGTTAACCAATTTGGAGAGGAACATTCTGTTGAATGGTTCAAAAAAAATATTATTTCCATCGTGCCTATTTACTATAAAGGCTTTGGCCGTTCTGTTTGCCCCGGTTTTTTAATGCTAAATGGATTTATTAATTTAAATTTAGAGCGTCACCAAGAAGCTTATTTTAATATGTTTGAACACCTCATCGAAGGTGATGAAGACAGTGCCGAAAAACACCGAAAATTCTATGACGAATATCGTGCTGTTATGGACTTACCCGCTGAATATTTTTTGGAAAGTGTTCAAAAAGTATTTCAAGAATTTGCATTACCTAAAGGAAAAATGACCTGGCACAAAAAGCATATCGATTTACTGCAAATAAAAAATACAGCCCTTCTAACCATTGAAGGCGAACTAGATGATATTTCGTGTGTCGGGCAAACTTACGCAGCCCATACCTTATGCACAAATATTCCAAAAACCTTGAAGCACCATTATGAACAAAATGGTGTTGGGCATTATGGCATTTTCAACGGCCGTAAATGGCGCCAATATATTCAACCAAAAATTCAAGATTTCATCGCATTTGCTGAGAATGAGCTATGATAAAGAAGTTTCTTTTTATTTTCTTGTTTCTTTCTGTTTTGTTGGTTGGATATTTATTCACCGAACCTCTTTACACGCCAACAGCCCTTATTTCGTCGCCGTCGCGCATTTATTTACCAAAATATATTGCTCATCAATCCATAATATCTGGAAAGTATACGGGCAACACGCAAGAGGCTATCCAAGAAGCACTTCAAAGCCCAATAGAAGCTATTGAACTGGATGTACGCATGTCTATGGATGGTGTTTTGTTTATCTACCATGGGAACACCCTAGAAGAAGGCACAAATGGCACAGGCCCCCCTGAAGATAAGCCGTGGTCGCAGTTGCAGAATTTAACATACAAAAGCAGCACATCAAAGCTGGTTTCCCTTGAAGCGGCCTTACAACTTGTTAGTCAACGAAAAATGGTTTTTTTAGACATTAAAACAACACGTTTGCGTAACAAAGAATTCGTTGAAAAGCTGGTTAATATAATCCAGAAAAACCATTTAGAAGAATCAGTGATTGTTGAATCTTTTAACCCGTTTTTTTTGTGTGAAATGCGCCTTCGGTGCCGTGATATCTTGTTGATGTACGATTTTACAACCAACACAAAAGCTGGCGAACAGGAAAAACAAGATCAGTTTGATCAAATTCCCTGGATACTCAAACAACCCTTCTTTCAAAAACAAATTCGTCGCCTTGTTCGACCTGATTTTCTAGGCATACGGTTTAATACGGGTGATGATATTATTACTAACCTTGCAAATTTTGGTTATCCCATCATTGCGTGGACTGTAGATGACGAAGCAACAATTCAAAAGCTTAGGAAATTGGGTGTTCGAAGCTTCCAAACCAATACACCATTAGCTTTTGAAAAAGAAAATGGGCCACACACAATTTATGACGCTGGTTTTTCTAAAAGTCAGCAAGATGTCATTTTTATTCAAAAAGAGGAGGATATTTTAGCGGCCCTCGATACAGCCAAAAAAAACCATAAAAAAATAACAATTGCAGGCCGACGCCATAGCATGGGTGGACAAACGCTTTTAGATAAAGCCATTCAGCTGGATATGTTGGGCCTGAATCACGTAAATTACAGCCCCGAAAAACAGACTGTTCTGGTTGGAAGTGGCGCCACATGGAAAAAAGTTCAAAATGTTTTAAATTCTTACGGGCGATCTGTAAAAATTATGCAATCCGATAACATTTTTACAGTCGGTGGATCTGTTTCTGTTAATGTTCATGGCTGGCAAATTTCATCCCCTCCTATTGGATCGTCTGTCATTCAAATAAAAATTATCACCTGGGATGGACAGAAAAAAATCATCAACAAAACCACAGAACCTGATCTTTTCAATGCCGTTATTGGTGGATACGGTTTATTTGGTGTTATTACGGAGGTTGAATTAGAAACAGTTCCAAATACGCCCTTAGGGTTTCATTGTGCCTTCATGCCCACCCAAAAGTTCGCAGATTTTTTCGAAGCAGAAATTTCTAAAAACCCTAAGGCACAATTAGCTTATGGTCGGCTATCGGTAGATAAAGAAAATATGTTTAAAGAGGTGGGCGTTTTTTGGTATGAACAAATGGAAGACACAACCATTACAACCCCCATCGAACCTGAAGATTTTGTTGGTCTTAAGCGAACATTTTTTAGGTTATCTGAATATTTTGATGTGGGTAAAAAAGCCCGCTGGGTGGCTGAAAAGCTTTTCTCTCAATACAAAGCATCCCAAAAACCAGTATCACGAAACAATGCCATGAACACAGATATTCATGTCCTATGGCAGCTTTATGGAGACAATCGCGATATTCTTCATGAATATTTTATTCCCAAATCAAAAGTGCGTGAATTTTTAGAAGAGTTTAAAAGACTGGTCGATCAATTTGATATGAATCTTTTAAATGTCACCATTCGGGACGTTCTGCAAGACAATCAATCCAAACTTCCTTACGCACAAAATGATATGTTTTCTTTTGTGTGCCTTTTTTCCCAAGAAGCTGGCCGTGAAGCAGAAAAAGATATGAAAATTTTTACGCAAAAACTTATTGATAAGGTCATTTCACTAAAAGGCACGTTTTACTTACCGTACCGGCTGCATTACAGAAAAGAACAGCTTGAACAAGCTTATCCACAATTGAAATCGTGGCTTAAATTAAAAGACATGGTCGATCCCCAAAATATTTTTACCAGTCAGTTTTATGAATATATAGCTGATGGGTGATCCTTAAGAATACCACGCCTTCAAGACACAAGACCTTTAAAAACAGCTTTAACGCCGTACAATATGTTTTGAATAGCAAGGGAAGATAAAATAATGCCAAAAACCCGCGTTAGAATGTTAACGCCTGTCATTCCCAAAAAAGCCATGACGTGCTGCCCCATACGCAGAACAACGTACGTAATTCCAACTACAACAAAAATAATACCAATAAATGCCCCTTGGGCTGTGTAACCAATGACTTCGGCTTGACGCATCAGAACAACTGTTGATGCAATGGCCCCAGGCCCTGAAATCAAAGGAATAGCCAATGGGTAAATAGAAACATCATCCCGACCTTCAATTTGTTTTTCATCATTATCACTTTGGGCGCGAACCCCAGTATTTTTTCCAACCACCATTTCAATGGCCGCCAACAGCAACAGTAAGCCACCTGTTACCCGAAAGGCTGGTTCAGAAATATGCATAACATCCAACAATTTATCGCCTAAAACGGCAAAACACAACAGCAGCAAAAGGGCAACCAGGCACGATTTCTGCGCCACATGTTTTTTAACATCCGCCGAATCATTTTGGGTTAGACTTGCAAAAATAGGCACAACCGAAAACGGGTTGCTGACCACAAATAATGTCACAAATGACTGCCACAAAAGTTCTTCCATCGAAACCTTCCTTACTTGTCTTTGGTAAAAACCACCTGAACCGGGGGGCCAAAACTGAAATTCAGTGTCCCCTTAAGTTCCTTTACATCAAAAATTTTAGGGTCTAAATCAAAAAGCATCAAATGTTTTCCACCCCGCTTTAATTCCACAACACCTGGCGCATTTTTTTGAGCCGCCGGAATTTCAAGCGCATGAATTGTTACCATTTTGGCAACACCATTTTTTTCAATAATATGGTCATGTATTTCCACACGACCCGCTAATTCAAAAGTGGCCCCTTGCAGAAAAACGGGTTTTTCATTTTTATTGGTTATTGTTAAAAAAGCAGCCCCCGCCCGGGCACCGGGAATAGCCCGGAATGTGGTTTTTTCAATGATAAGGGGTTCTTCTTTTTTCTTACATCCTGAAAACAACAAAGAAAACACACACAGAACAATTGTAAAAATTGATGGAAGCATAAAATTCGAAAAATTGACCTTCATAGTATTACCTATAACATATTAACTTAAGCGAAGCCTTATTTTTTCTTAACATAAAAAAAACAGCCATCAGACTATTCGTCTCATGGCTGTTTTTAAGAGCGAACTAAAGATTGTTCTTAAATTTTAGCGAACAACTTTTTCTGGCGCTTTGGATACCACTTGTGGCTCTTCTTTTTTGTCTTCCATGACTTTGCCTTCAAAATCGTATTTCACGGTTTTGAATTTAGCGCGCAAATCTTTTAGAACCTGAAGGGCCAATTCATTGGAAAGCATACGGCTAATTTCGCCCTTAACTTCCTCTATCTGTGGCGCTTCGACAGGGCGCTTATCTTCCACACGAATCACGCTATAACCAGCATCACCCAAATGAATGGGTTCTGCCAACATAACGCCCTTCGTTGCTTTCGCAAAAACATCGCGGAATTCTTTTGGCAATTCAGATAGGTTTACATAACCCAAATCACCCTTGTTTTCTTTGGTTTGATCATCAATGGATTGCTTCACAGCCGCATCAAATGCATCAACCTTATTAGAAGCCGTATTGATTTTACGAATCAATTCATCAGCTTCTTGCTTTGTTTTCACCAAAATATGACGCAAACGGATAGACATATTGTCTTTTGGCATCATTTTTACAAGTTCTGCATACCGTTCTTTGATTTTTTCAGGTGTAATCAATTTTTTAGTTTCAGAATCCAAGTAAGCCTTTTGAATAATGGCTTCTTGACCTTGTTTTTGACGTTCAATGACAGCTGAGTCTTTATCCAAACCATCTTTCCGTGCAGCTTCTGAAATAATTTTCATATCCACAACACGGTTCAAAAGGGCTTCGTAAATTTTGGCAACAGGCGCTGTACGCAACTGTTCAGGCAAGCTTTTCATGCTTTCCAAAATATCGCCAAACAAAACTTTCTCACCGTTTTTCATTTCGGCGACAACCATTTTGACATCAACCTTGGAAATATCCACATCGGGCTCAGCTTTTGCTTCTGGTTTTTCTTTATCTTCAGGCTTTGTTTCAGGCAATAGCTTACCATCTAGACCATATTTCTTAACGCCTGCATCTTTGCGTAACGTTTCAATAACCTTAACGGCATATTCAGGGCTAATCGCTTTTTGAATTTCAGCCTTTACTTCGTCAAACTTAGGCATTTCAACAGGGCGAACATCTTCCACACGCATAATTGTGAAACCTAATTCACCTAATTTGATAACTTCATTCACCAAAGCACCCTTAGCTGTTTTGAAAACGCTGTCTACGTGTTCTTTGGGGAAATCAGACCGACGCAAAAAGCCAAGCTCACCAGCTTTTGTTTTACTGCTTTCGTCAGCATTTTTAACCTTGACGATATCGTCAAAGCTCTTGGAACCAGACCGAATGTCTTTCAAAGCAGCTTCAGCTTCTTCTTTTGAATCAAAAGTAATTTGGCTTACCTTAACTTCGGTTTGTTCTTTTTGTTCTTTTGGAATAGCCTTTAAAACTTCTTCGTATTTTTCTTTTAAAATGGCATCTGTTATCAGTTTTTGAATTTCTTTATCCAAAAATGCTTTTTGAAGAATGGCTTCTTTACCTTCGTCGATGCGCTTAGTAATGGCAGCATCTTTCAAAAGACCAGCTTCATCAGCAGCTTTTAAAACCAACTTCATATCCACCAAACGTGTCAACAACGCTTCATAAATTTTTGGAAAAGGAAGGTTTTTAAGGCGTTCAGGTAAGTTTTTCATGCTTTCATAAACTTGACCTACGTTAATTTTTTCACCCCAAGGAAGTTCTGCAGCCACTTTTGCCATAGCTGGATCAACGGGCTTTTGTTCTTCTGTTTTGGTTTCCGCTGGTTTCACATCAGCTGGCTTAGGTTGTTCAACTTTTGCATCCTGTGTTGCCGCAGGAACGGGTACTGGAACTGGAACAACGTCAGCTTTAGGTGCCTCTGTTTTGTCATGCGTTACCGCAGGTTCCGCTGTTGCGGCAGCTTCCTTAGCTTTATCATCTATCTGCGATGATTCTGCGGATTTTTGTGTTTGCTCTGGCTGCATTTCAAAGCCATCTGTTTGCTTTGCAGGGACTGTAGATTCTTTTAAATCCGCTTTAGGCTGAAGATACTTATATCCGACGTATCCCCCCACAGCTCCCAAAGCAAGGACAAGAGCTAATTTTTTTGCAATATTTGATGACATGATCAATCCTTATGTTGTGGCTATATTGTTTTTGAGTACGATAAAATAGGCTAAATGGCAAGTTTTCAAAAGGTCTAGGTTTCCTATTTTGCAACATTTACACAATAATTTATGGAATTTTTCCATAATTTTCGTTACTCTACCTTACATGTAGGAAGAATAAAACATTTTTCCAGTTATATTTTTATTTTTTCAGGGAACTTGAATGTTAGCATCTGTTTTAAGAAAATTGTTTGGTTCAGCAAACGACCGCCTTATCAAAAAATACGCGAAAACGGTTAAGCAAATTGGTGCACTTGAACCTGCTTTAGCAGCATTAACAGACGCACAGCTACAAGCAAAAACCCAGGAATTTAAAGATCGAATTTCTAAGGGAGAAACCCTGGATAATCTTTTGTTTGAGGCATTCGCTGTTGTTCGAGAAGCATCCAAACGAACGCTAGGTCTTCGCCCCCATGACGTTCAGCTTATTGGTGGTATGGTCCTTCATCAAGGCATGCTAGCTGAAATGAAAACAGGTGAAGGTAAAACCCTTGTTGCCACATTGCCTGTGTATCTAAATGCCTTATCCGGCAAAGGTGTACACGTGGTTACTGTGAATGATTACCTGGCAAAACGTGACTCTGCCTGGATGGGACATATTTATGAATTTCTAGGTTTGACAGTTGGATGTATTGTTCATGGCTTAAGCGATGCCCAGCGCCGTCAAGCTTATAATGCCGATGTTACATACGGAACAAACCATGAGTTTGGGTTTGACTATTTGCGTGACAATATGAAGTTTCGCCTTGGCGATATGGTCATGCGTGACTTTAACTACGCTATCGTGGATGAAGTAGACAACATTCTAATCGATGAAGCCAGAACACCACTTATTATTTCAGGCCCTGCTGAAGATTCTTCTGACCTTTACACAAAGGTCAATGGTCTCATGGCAAACCTAGCACCTGAAGATTACGAAAAAGATGAAAAACAACGCAACATAACCCTGACAGAGGCTGGCGTTGAAAAAATTGAATCTATGCTGTTTGAAAAAAATATTATTAAAGGCAGTGGCCTTTATGATGTTCAAAATATTAGCGTCGTTCACCACGTAAACGCAGCTTTACGTGCCCATTTTATGTTCACCAAAGAGGTGGACTACATTATACGTGATGGTGAAGTCATTATTATTGATGAATTTACAGGTCGTATGATGGAAGGTCGACGTTATTCAGAAGGGTTACATCAAGCGATTGAAGCCAAAGAAGGTGTCAATATTGAAAATGAAAATCAAACTTTGGCATCTATCACGTATCAGAATTTTTTCCGCTTATATAAGAAACTATCTGGTATGTCAGGTTCTGCCATTACAGAAGCATCTGAATTTGAAGAAATTTATAACTTACGCACCATTGAAATTCCCCCAAATGTGTCAGTTACCCGTATTGACCACGATGATGAGGTGTATTTAACAGCCGCAGAAAAATATAAAGCCGTTATTACGCAAATAAAGGAATGCCGTGCACGTATGCAACCTGTTTTGGTGGGAACGGTTAGTATTGAAAAGTCTGAATTCTTATCAGAACTTTTGAAAAAAGAAAAAATCCCCCATCAGGTTTTAAACGCCCGCTATCACGAACAAGAAGCCTTAATTATTGCTGATGCCGGATGCCCAGGGGCAGTAACCATTGCAACCAACATGGCTGGCCGCGGTACAGACATTAAATTGGGTGGCAATCCTGAAATGGTCCTTTTACGGGAAATGCAAACAACCCCAGAGGGCCCAGAACGTGACAAACGTATTGCAAAAATCAAAGCTGATGTAGAAGTAGAACAAAAGAAAGCTATTGACGCAGGCGGTTTGTTTGTCATTGGTACAGAACGGCACGAAAGCCGACGTATTGACAACCAGCTTCGTGGTCGTTCAGGACGCCAAGGCGATGCGGGTGCTTCACGATTTTATGTATCCCTAGAAGACGATCTGATGCGCATTTTTGGCTCTGAACGTTTGGATAGCATGCTACGCAAATTAGGTGTTCAAGAAGGGGAAGCTATTTCCCACACATGGATTAGTAAAGCCCTAGAACGAGCACAGCAAAAAGTTGAGGCCCGAAACTTTGACATTCGTAAACATTTGCTACGTTATGACGACGTGATGAATGACCAACGTAAAGTTATTTATGAACAACGCCGTGAACTGATGGCTGTAGATTCCATTCAAGATATGGTGGAAGAAATTCGCAATGAAGTTGCTGAAAATGTTGTTCATGTTCATATCCCTGAAAATGTATTGCCTGACCTTTGGAATACTGATGGACTTCATGCAGAATGCTCACGTCTTTTTGCCCTTCAATTACCCCTTCATGCATGGGCCCAAGAAGATGGGATTTCCCAGGCGGATATAATCAATCGGGTTAAAAAAGAGGTCGAGCAACACCTTTTGAAGAAAGATGAAACTTACGGCCCTGATATGATGCGTAATGCGGAAAAAACTTTGTTGTTACGTATGCTTGACCAGTGCTGGAAAGAACATTTGTTAAGCCTTGACCATCTTCGCCAGGGTATTAATTTGCGATCTTATGCGCAAAGCAACCCACTCAATGAATATAAACGGGAAGCTTTTAACTTGTTCCAAGGTATGATGGCACGCCTAAAGTCTGAATTTATGGCTGTTTTGTGTCACTTCCAGCTTGACCTACCAGAAGGCCTAACATTAGACCAGCTTCTGAATCCAGACATTGATTTTAACGAATTAGATGAAGTTGAAGAAGCTTGGAACCCTGATGAGTTAAAAGAAAGCTCAGGCAAAAAAAGCAAAGCGAAAAAAACTGAAAAGGTTGTTTTTGATAAAAATGATCCACAAACATGGGGTCGTGTATTGCGAAATGCAGCTTGCCCATGCGAATCTGGTAAAAAATACAAGCAGTGTCACGGGGCTTTTTAAAAGCTCCGTGCGCAGCGCGCTTTGTGCCATTTTAATGTTGAAAAAGTTTCAAAAGAGTCTTTCAATATTTGGATGGGTTTGAGCAAATTTTTTTAAGCTCCTGTCAATTTGTTAACCATATGAAAAATTGAAATCAGCCCGCTGGATAGCTCCTGGCTTATTCCTAAGAAAAGACCCAATAAAGAACAGCTCTGCCTTTACGCCTGTGTGAGGGGCCCACCTGGCTTTGCGAAACCCCCAGAAATCCAAAGCGCAGCGCCCACCCCACCGCCGCCTCGGCA
>CAZDVK010000014.1:0-38037 GCA_964508915.1 uncultured Verrucomicrobiales bacterium
CGTACAGTTGGTGCCGGTGTGGTAGCACAAATCGTAAAATAACAAAGGGAGACGGTTCCTTGTTTTTAAGGCGCCTTTTGGGCGCCTTTTTTATTCCCATCAAAGTCTTTACAATAAAGCTT
This sequence comes from uncultured Verrucomicrobiales bacterium, assembly GCA_964508915.1. Classification (GTDB taxonomy): domain Bacteria; phylum Pseudomonadota; class Alphaproteobacteria; order Paracaedibacterales; family CAIULA01; genus CAZDVK01. The sequence continues at coordinate 123 of CAZDVK010000014.1, forward strand.
GTGATGGAGGTTTTATGCGCTATTTATTTTTAATTTTTAAAATTTTTCTTTTGATTGAGGGGGCAGCCCCTTGCTTTTCAACAGTATGCGAACAACCGAATGGAACCCTTCAGGTTATTACAATTCATGGGTCTACCAATGTAACAGAACCCGTTTTGATTCAATTAATTCAATCGCCTGCTTTTCAGCGCCTGAAAAAAATTCGTCAATATGGTATTTTTGATTATATCCAACCACCTAAAATTCCTTACAGTCGCTATGAACATTCTTTAGGGGTTTTCTTTATTCTGCGTGAAAAAGGTGTGTCCCTTGTTGAACAAATTGCAGGGCTTTTGCACGATGTTTCGCATACAGTTTTTTCCCATTCTTTAGACCCTTTGTTTATGGGGGGGTATATTCAGGGCGCATACCAAGATGTGATTCAAGAAAAATTTATGGAACAGTACGGTATTAAAGAAATTTTAGAAAGATTTGGCTTTTCCATTGCAGATGTATCTTTAAAGAAAAATATATTCTTAGCTTTGGATCAAGAATTGCCCGATATGTGTGCAGACCGCATAGAATATAATTTGTACGCGGGTCATAAAGACGATCAGATCACGCCTGTGGATCACATTGCCATTCTTCGGGATTTACAGTTTGATGGACAGAAATGGTATTTTACAAATCCTGATGTGGCCAAAAAATTCGCGGTCATTTCCTTGTGGCAAACGTTGAATTGTTGGGGAAGTGTGCAGTCTATGCTAACGGGCCAATGGGTTGGTGACGTATTGTTAAGGGCATTTGATTTAAAGTTGGTTAACCTGGAAGATGTTCACTTTCGGTTGGGTGATGATGATTTGTGGAAACGTCTTCACCAAAGTAGTGATGCGGATATTCAAAAAGGCCTTCAAAAAATTATGGCTGTTAACAGGATTTATCGTCTAGACGAAAAAGGCCCTGTTCATTTGAGGGGAAAATTCCGTGGTATTGACCCACTTGTTAAAACAGAAGGTAGATTTAAACGTCTAACCGAAATTGACCCAGAATTTGCAAAATTATATTTTGAAACGAAAAAAGCTGCCGAACAGGGGTGGCACGTTTTTTTGACGTACCCTTAATTTTGCACTGCTTTTTTTGAAGATTAGATATGCACTTTTTTATTTTCAAGACCATATTATTTTGTTATGTTTGTTCTAATTTTCCCCCTAACTTATTCAACAAAGGGTAAGAACCATGAAAAGAACATATCAACCGAGCGTGCTTGTTAGAAAACGTCGTCACGGATTTCGGGCTAGAATGGCAACTGTTGGCGGCCGTAGAGTGATAGCTGCACGCAGATCAAAAGGACGTAAGCGTTTATCAGCCTAAGTTTTGCCGTCCTATGGCATTTCAAGTACTTAAAAAAAGGGCTGGTTTTACACGAATCGCTCAAAGCCGTGTTTATGCACGGCTTTCTTCTGTCATCGTTCAAGGTGATGTATCTGAAGCCCCCCATGTTGGCTATACAGCCAGTCGTCGTGTAGGTTCTGCTGTTCGCAGAAACCGTGCTAAGCGGCGACTTAGGGCGGCTGTTTTAGACTTATTCCGTGCAAAATTATTAATGCCGTCTGATTTTGATTTTGTTTTTATTGCAACTTCTGCAACGCCAGATATTGAATTCCCAATTCTAAAAGACCATATATTAAGTGGGGTTCAAAAATGTACTCGGTTGTTGGAAGGTAGACTTCCACAAATTCAAACCATCGAAGGAGATTTGTCCGCATGAAGTGGTTCGTTATTTTTTTGATTCATTCTTATCGTTGGCTTATATCACCTTTTACGCCACCAAGTTGTCGTTTTGAACCAACATGTTCCCGCTATGCTATTAACTGTATCGAAATCCATGGTCTTGCTAAAGGATTGTGGCTAACAATAAAGCGTTTACTTCGCTGCCACCCTTACAGTAAGCTGCCTCATCAGGCTGAAAAAATAAAAAATCAAATTGAAAGTTCATGGAATTACCCAACCCCCAAAAAACAACCAATTGCCAATAAAGTTCACCGCAATCAATCTCATCAACATTAGTTAGTCTTTAGGTTTTTATTCATGTCAGAGTCAAAGAATCTTTTCCTTGCCGTTATTTTGTCAATCGCCGTTTTGTTCGGTTTTAATTATTTTTATGAACGGCCCAAATTAGCCGAAATTCAAAGCCAGTCGTCTGTTCAGGCGCCGTCAGTCCATACAGCTGCGCCGGCTATTGATCCAACAAAATTGGCGCCTAGAAAAGAAGTTCTTGACCGTGTAGGGCGTATTGCCATTGAAACACCCAAATTAAAGGGAAGTATCAATTTGCAAAATTGCCGCTTTGATGATTTAACCCTGCTAAATTATAAAGAAAGCACAGATGCTAATAGCCCCCCCATAACGTTACTAACACCTGAGGGGGCAGAAGGCGCTTATTTTATTGATACAGGTTGGCTAGATAGTCAGGCCAATTTGACTGAAAAGGGTATGTGGCAGGCTAAAAATTTGAATCAGGCTTTAACACCCCAAACGCCAATTACACTTTATTTTGACCAAGGTTCTATTCACATAGAGCGAACAATTTCTGTGGATGATAATTATCTTTTTACCATTACAGATACAGTCGTTAACCAAGGAACAGCACAGCAAGTCATTCGTCCCTACGGTCGTGTGAGCCACCTAGATAAGCCAAAAACACATGGGTTTTATGTGTTGCACGAAGGCGCTGTTGGGGTTGTGGATGGTAAGTTGAAAGAATTTTCCTATGGTGATTTGGAAAGTGAAAAGTCTATTAACCAAACAGCCACAGGCGGTTGGGTTGGGTTTACCGATAAATACTGGCTGGCAGCCTTGATCCCAGATCAAAAAACAGCCATTACAACGCGTTTTTCGGGTCATGAAAAAAACCATACTTATGCATCTGAAGTTTTAAGTGCCGATGTGACATTAGCCCCCCGTGGTTCTGTTCAATATACGCAGCATGTTTTTGCAGGCGCTAAGGTTTTGGGCATTTTAGACCAATATGAAGAAAAATTAGGCGTTGCGAAATTTGACCTAGCCGTAGATTTTGGCTGGTTTTATTTCGTAACTAAACCTTTATTTTATGTACTTGAATTCTTAAGCCAAGTGTTGGGTAACTTAGGGGTTGCTATTCTTGTTTTAACAGTCTTAGTTAAGGCCTTTTTGTACCCACTTGCTAATAAATCTTTCAAATCAATGGCTAGAATGAAAGTGTTACAGCCAGAAATGGAAAGAATTAAGCAGCGCTATGGCCATGATAAAATTAAAATGAATCAGGAATTGATGGCTTTCTACCAAAAGCAAAAAATCAACCCGGCATCGGGCTGTTTGCCAATGCTTGTACAGACGCCTATTCTGTTTTGTTTGTATAAAGTGTTTTTTGTCACCATTGAACTGCGTCATGCTCCATTTTTTGGGTGGATTCATGATTTATCGGCACCAGACCCAACCAGCATATTCAATTTGTTTGGTTTGCTACCGTTTACGCCACCTTCATTTCTTATGATTGGCGCTTTGCCCTTGTTTATGGGGGCTACGATGGTGTGGCAGCAACGCATGAACCCGCAACCGACAGATCCTGCCCAGGCTAAAGTGATGATGATTATGCCAATTATGTTTACGTTTTTGTTTGCATCATTTCCTGCAGGCCTTGTTTTATATTGGGCTTGGGGCAACCTGTTGAATATGGCGCAGCAGTGGTACATTACCTACCAGAACACACCTAAAAAATGACGCAACCTATAGACCCACATTATTTATTTACACAGCCGTGCCAGTTTTTAAAAAGCGTTCCAACGGTTGAAGATCTGCCGGAGTTTTCTTTGCCTGAAATTGCTTTTGCGGGCCGGTCTAATGTGGGGAAATCCAGCCTTATCAACGCACTGATGAATCAGAAAACGTTGGCGCGCACATCGAATACGCCGGGGCGGACTCAGTTTTTAAATTTTTTTGAACTCAAAGATCACCTCATTTTGGTAGATATGCCAGGCTATGGATATGCAGAGGCCCCCAAAAAATTAGTGCAACAGTGGCAAGGTTTGATTAAGTATTATTTAAAGGCACGCCCCACACTTCAGCGTACTTATTTACTGATTGATAGCCGCCATGGGCTTAAGCCTAATGATCTGGAAATGATGGAAATGCTAGATAAAGCGGCGGCATCTTACCAAATTGTGCTGACGAAAATTGATAAAATTTCTGCTGCTTCTTTAGAGAATCTTGAAAAAACTGTCACACAAGCTTTAACCAAACACCCAGCTGCCCACCCGCATGTTATTGCCACCAGTTCTGAAAAAAAAATAGGACTAGACATTTTAAAGTCTGAAATCACAGCTTTCGCTGTTTAAAAAAACCTTAAAAATTCTATAAATCTGCCTTCATGATCACTTGGCACATTTGATGCATAAACTGTGTTAAGAGCAATCAGTTTTTGTGATTAACATGGCAGAAGTTCAAAGTAAAAAAGCTGTATCCATTGAAAAACCCCAAGCCGTTATGTTGGCCATGCAGGAAACACAATGGGCACGTTTGGCAACAGCAGCCAATAACTTAGCCAATGCATCAACGCATGGCTTTAAGTCTCATATTATGAAAATTGAAGAAGTAAAACAAAAATCCCGTGACGGGAAAATGATTTCTTTTGTTAAAACAGCCGGTGTTGTACGCGATTCGTCGTCGGGCGGTATTAACCGAACCGGAAACCCCTTGGATGTGGCATTAATTGGCCCGGGTTATCTTATGATAAAGACACCCAATGGTACTACGCGTTATACGCGAAATGGTCAATTTATTGTCAATACAGAAGGCCAGTTGGTTATGGCATCAACCCAATACCCTGTAATGGGCGAAAGTGGTTCTGAAATATCTATTCCAGTGGGGGCGGGGAAAGTTTCAATCAGCCAAGATGGCGTTGTGAGTGCTAATGGGCAAATTCTTGGGAAACTGGCTGTTGTCGCCTTTGATCACGACGAGGCTGTGTTTAATGAGGGGTTGAACTTGTATAAAACCGAGGAGGAGGCAAAGCCTGCCACTGGTTTTTCCCTTATTCAAGGGGCCCTAGAGGAATCAAACGTTTCCCCCATGGTTGAAAGTATTAACTTAATGGAAATTTTACGAGCCTTTGAAAGCGCCCAAAAAATTATTGATGAATATGATCAACTTCAACGCAAAGCAATTAACGCATCACCAAGGAACGTATAATGTCTGTTATTCGTGCATTTCATATTAGCCGGACGGGTCTTCAACTTCAGGAAATGAATTTATCTGTTAAGGCCCAAAACATTGCCTCTCAAGGTGTTGACGGATACAAAAAGCAATATCTTGTTGCTAGTGATCTTCCCTATCAAGACCAAGGTGGCGTTGGTTCTGCCACATCATCATCGGGTACTGTATCACCCACAGGTTTACAGCTGGGGTTGGGTGTTCAGCCGGGGGCTATTTATAGAATTTTTACAGAAGGTGACCCTATTAATACAGGAAACTCCCTGGATGTAATGATCGAAGGGGATGGTTTTTTTGAAGTTCTATTGCCTGATGGAACAACGGCGTATACCCGTGTGGGGGCTTTTCAGCTAAGTGCCAATAACACCCTTGTCATGCCACGGACAGGTTACACAATAGCGCCCGGAATAACCCTGCCAACGAATACGATGGCTGTATCTATCAATGATTTTGGCCAAGTTTATGTTCAAATTCGTGGACAAACCCAGGAACAGCTAGTAGGCCAACTTCAAATGGCAACTTTTTTTAACCCGGCTGGTCTTCGTGCCATTGGCGATAGCATGTTTCAAGAAACCACGGCTTCTGGAACAGCAGATACAGGAACACCGGGTACAAACCGCCGTGGCACTGTCAAGCAAGGCTGGCGGGAAGGGTCAAACGTGAATGCTGTTGAAGAAGTAACGGATTTGATTCGAATTGAAAAAATTTATGACATGTTAACCAAAGTTTTAAAAACAGGTGATGCCATGATGGATGCCACCACAAAAGTAGGTAGATAAATCATGCTGAAAGTTCTTTTTTTTCTTATATCTTTTTTTGTGGAGTGTGACGCAGCTCCGACCTTAAAGGATTTAATTGTGGAGTCCCTTAAAGGGGATATTTCCCAAAAAATTACAGCTACGGATTTTGATGTGGTTTTATCTAATTGGTCAGTTTTATGGGAACCAAAAGATTTTACATCAGACCCAGAACCCCATAAAAAGCTTAGGCTAGATGGGTTGAACATTGAAGATAATCAGCGGCGATTTACCGTAGATTTTAAATGGAGCGACTTTGCCTCTAAAAAAATTTATGGAACTATTGAATGGCTTGTGTCTGTTCCTGTTTTAAAAACACCCATTATGCCTGGAACAATTATTCAGGAAACAGATATTGCTTGGCAAAAATATAAAGCGGACCGTTTAACATCGAATATGCTGACAAAAATAAGCGATTTGGTGGGAAAAACATCGAATGGTCAAGCTTTAAAGGTTGGCGTTCCTTTACACAGTACAGATGTGATGGCACCTATTTTAGTGAAAAGAGGGGCCCACGTACAAATTACTTATAAAAGTCCATCTTTAGTGATTTCATCGGTGGCTGTGGCAAAAAATCAGGGAAGTTTGGGCGAAGTAATTACGTTAGAAACATCTCAGAATAAATCTATTCAAGCTAAGATTGTGGGCCCAAATCAGGCGGAGGTTCAACGAGGGCTATGAATTATACCAACGCAATTCTTTGTATTTTATTCTGTTTAAGTGGCTGCAGCAACGTGGTTGAAAAGGTTTCTAATATTGGCAAACCCCCTACCATGAGTGAAATTCAAAACCCAAAAGATTCAAGGGGTTACCAGTCAGTTACAATGCCGATGCCGGCACCAACGGAGGCTAAAACCCGTTATAATTCTTTGTGGGAAGTTGGGTCGCGGGCTTTTTTCAAAGATCAGCGGGCAAATAAGGTGGGAGATATTGTCACAGTTATTGTGGATATTGATCAGCAAGAATCTATTCAAATGACCCCGAATATTCAAAAAAAGACGATGGGAAGTACTGTTGTAAACAGTGCGCTTGGGTTTGAAAGTAAGGCTGAAAAACTTTTCCCTAAAAAACAACATGATCCAGGTAGTAAAAACCCAAAATGGCTTGATTATAGCAGTAATCCACAGTTTAACGGCACCGCCTCTTACGATGTACAGGATAAATTAAGCCTAAAAATTGCAGCAACAATTGTTCAAATTTTACCAAATGGGAATATGGTGATTCAAGGCCGCCAAGAAATGCGTTTGGTTAACGAAGTTCGTGAAGTTCAAATAAAAGGCATTATTCGCCCACAAGATGTTACGTCAACCAATACAATTGTCAGCGATAAAGTATCTGAAATGCGGCTTTCTTATGCGGGGCGCGGTGAATTAACGGATGCTCAGGCCCGCCCATGGGGGCAGCAACTTATGGATGTGGTAATGCCTTTTTGAATCATTTGAAAAGATAGGAAATTATGCGACAATTCGAAAACATGTTACGATGGAAACATAAATAAGAGAGAGGTATTTGCATTTGACACCAGAACCAGCGCTTATTTTAGAATTTCGTGACAACCACCTGTTATCGCAACTGGTTGGTCCTCAGGATCGTTACTTATTGCTTGTGGAACAACGCCTGGGTGTTAATTTGTCACTTCGTGGCAATAAAATTGCGATTGTTGGGCCAGCCTTAGAATCCAGTTATGCACAAAAAGCTTTGCAGCATTTATATTCCTTATTGGCTAAAGGTCATATTGTGGAGGCAGCTGAAGTTGATTCAGCCATTCGTTTGGCTATGCAGCAAGAAGACCATAAGGAAGACGATAAACACCAGGGGCCTGAGGTTTCCATTCAAACGAAGCGGCGGATTGTGTTTCCAAGAACACCAAGACAGGCCGAATATATTCGTGCCATGCAAACCAAAGAAATGGTGTTTGGCATTGGGCCCGCTGGAACTGGAAAAACTTATTTGGCTGTGGCACAGGCTGTTTCTTTGTTGTTAGAGGGTAAAATTGAACGCATTATCTTATCACGTCCTGCTGTGGAGGCCGGTGAAAAATTAGGTTTTTTACCCGGTGACATGCGTGAAAAAGTTGACCCGTATCTGAGGCCCTTATACGATGCCTTGCATGACATGGTCCCACCCGATCAGGTGATGAAGCGCCTCAGTAATGGGGAAATTGAGGTGGCACCTTTGGCTTTTATGCGCGGTCGAACATTAACCAATGCCTTTGTCATTTTAGATGAAGCCCAAAACACAACAGCCGTTCAAATGAAAATGTTTTTAACGCGTCTTGGAAATCATTCACGCATGGTTATTACAGGTGATTTAACACAAATAGACCTGCCCAGTGGTGTTACATCGGGCCTAAGTGAGGCGCAAAGGGTATTGCAAAATGTTCAGGATATCGCCTTTATAACTTTTGATGAAAAAGATGTGGTTCGCCACCCGCTTGTGGGCAAAATAGTTGCAGCTTATGACAAAGCAAAGGCGTGAATTATTTTTAAGCGTTATGTTTTTGAAAAGCTTTTTTTTGATTGATATCGTCTAACATGTCATTTTCCTGACGCTTTTCTTCTAAGGCAATTTTTTCTAGCTCATTTTCTTTAACTGTTTCATAAGCTTTTGATTCAGAAAACTCTTCCTGTATTAATTTTAAAATTTCTTCAGCTTCAACTTCTAGGTTACTGACAATGCTTTGGTGCTGGGCGATCATCTGGCGTGAGTAATCTAAAAAAGATGAATAAGTAACGCTGGCTTCTGAAAACTCTGAAGCTTTTTCTTGCTCATAAATCATGGAATTTTGAATTGTTTTAATGGCCTTTTGATTTTCTTCAATTTCCTGTTGTTTTTGGGATAGTTGTAAACGCAGCGTATCTAAATTCTGCTTTTTAAAGCGCAAAAGCTTATCCAAATTTTTAATTAATTTTGACATAAAGGCAGAAATCACAGGTCGTTGATAGATTATTATAACTGAAATTAGTTCGCATACCACCCTGCATGCCAGAGCTTGAGGTGATTTTGATGTTATGGGGGTTTGTGTTTACAACCCTTCGTGACTTTTTGTCAACACTCATTCATAATAATTGTAAGATTTGAGATGGGCAATAATGGCTTCAGATATTTTTTTTCCGGTCGCAGGCGTTGATTTTAACCCCCTTATTTTGTTGGGATTAGGGGTCTTGGGTGGTTTTGCGTCAGGCATGCTGGGGGTTAGTGGTGGTATTGTTATAACGCCAGGTCTTATTTTTTTTGGTGTTCCCCCGCTTATTGCTGTTGCATCCCAGTTAATTAATTCCATTGGCACAAATTTAATTGGTTTTATGGGGTATTGGCGCCGCCGTGATGTGGATTTTGGTTTGGCAGTTTATTTGTTTATTGGTGGAATTTTTGGGGCCGTTTCAGAAATTTATTTACTAGATTTTATTCATAACAAACAAGGGCAAGGGTACGCCAAAATGACCATTGCTTATGTGGCTGTGCTCAGCATTTTGGGAATCGTCATGCTGATTCAGAATCTGAAGCATATTTTGTCCAAGGAAACGCGTAAGCAAAAAAAGGCAATAACGATGCGTTATTGGATGATTTACATACCATTTCATCGTATTTTTAAACGATCTCGCACCGAAATGAGCGTTTTAATACCTTTTATTGTGGGGTTTTTAACAGGGCTACTAACATCAACGTTAGGCGGTGGCAATAATTTGTTTATGATGCCCATCGTGTCTTACCTAATTGGCCGTGTGACGCCTGTGGTTTCTGGAACAACTTTGCTGGCAGCTTTCGCCATAACAACAGCTGTTTCTATCGTTCATGCGTTGCACCAAGACCCGTTTGATGTATACATGGTTTTATTCTTACTGCTGGGAAGCTCTGTGGGTTCACAGGCTGGTGTTCGATTTAGTTATGTTATGCCAAGGCCTTATTTAGGACTTCTTGCTGGTATTATTGTGCTGTTGATCAGCTCTAAATTTATTAAAGATTTAATTCAAATGGGTTTTCGTTCCGAGGGGGCTATAAACCCTGCTACACCTTCTTTTGTTCTTCAAGATGGGACGTTTGCAAACTTGTATAACAACTTTGCGTACCGGTATACGTTGCTGCACGCTATTATTGGGATTTCTTTGGTTATTGTGATTTCTTTCACGATTGAACAAATAACAAATCGTTTTCGATACGTCCGGTCTAAAAACGCCTCTTAAATCCAAGTAATCTAGATTTTTTAGTTTTCAATCTATCATAATTTTTGCTGTCTAAGGTGGTGTGCCAAAATATTTTAGAACGATCATTCCTATTTTTTTATGACTTTGCATTAAAATTAATAAAAAATTAACGTATTTATGCAAAAATATAAAAAGGATGCTAATTCTGGAAAGGATGGCGCTATATGACGATACGTAGAAAATCTTTTTGCTTTGCGTTGTTATCTTACAGTCTTTGTTTTTCTGTTTTTGGAGTGGAGATAGAGGGTGAACCCTCATCCCCTTTAGCATATGCGTCGTCTGTGTCTATGGGTAGCGGTGATAGCGTGGCATGGTGGGATGATGGTGAAGAAGAATGCCCGCCTTTTTCTTTGCGTGTTTTGCCGCTAAAAATTCCTGAAGGTAGTGAGCCTGAGGACTTTCAAATTCTTTTAACGGTTGGGAACGGATACAGGAAAAAACTAACAGGTTATGAAGAGGTTCTTTATATTCCGTATGAAGTTTTTGATGGAGATGTGGGGTGTGATGGTAGGGTTCGAATCACATATTCACCCCGTAAGGTGTTACAAAACGGAAAACGTAAAGCACAGTTATATCAAAAATTTTCTTTTGCTGATTTAAGCGCGGACCACACGGAAGGTCTTTTGGAATTTTCCATTCGTCTTATGAAAGTAAGGCAAAAAGGAAAAAAGAAAGAGGCTGTTATGTTAGGCATTGACCAGGCAGGACTGCCTTTCTGATTTAGTAATTGAATCAAAATCTTTTTGTAAATTTTGATTTGGCAAGCAAAAAACCACTCGTTATAGTCAAGCTTGTATTCCTTTTCTAAAGAGATTTGCCTTGTGGTAAGTAATCGTCATAACACCTTAATGCGTGCTGCGACGCTGACGGCGGCTTTTTTTGCTATTGTAATGGTGACAGGTAAATTTGTGGCCTTTCAGTTGACAGGGGCCTTAAGCATTCAGGCAAGTTTGGTTGATTCTTTGTTGGATGCCTGCGCGTCTGTCATTAATTTTTTTGCAGTAACGCATGCATTACGTCCAGCAGATAAAGAACATCGTTTTGGTCATGGAAAGGCTGAGGCTTTAGCTGGCCTTGGACAATCTTTGCTCATTGCGGGTTCTTCGTTTTGGCTGCTGCACGATATTGTGAACCGTTTTTACGAACCGCACATTATTGAACTGAATAAACCAGCGCTGTACGTCATGCTGGTATCAACCGTATTAACAGCATTTTTGATTTTGTTTCAAAGGTATGTGATTCAACGAACCCATTCGTTGGCCATTGCAGCAGACAAGTTGCACTATGAAACAGATTTGTTGGCGAATGTGGCTGTTATGGTTACGTTGGGTGTTTCTTCCATTTGGGGATTTTTATACTTAGATATTGTGGTTGCAACTTTAATTGCAGCCTACATTTTATGGGGGTCTTGGTCTATTGTTATGCGTAGTTTTGATGTTTTAATGGACAAAGAATTACCAGATGAAGCTATTGCCAAAATCGAAGAAGTTGTGTTGAAACATCCATCAGTTTTAGGTATTCATGATTTACGAACGCGTAGCTCTGGCCAGACAGAATTTATTCAAATGCATGTGGATATGGATGAAACGTTAACATTAAAAGAGGCGCATGCCATTGCTGATGAGTTGGAGGAGGCGCTGCTTATTGCTTTTCCAAAAGCGCAAATTATTATTCACCAAGACCCAGTTAAAAGGCAACTTAAGGATTAAAACATGGTCACGCATTCTTTATCTCGGCCTGAAGCGCAAGCTGAACTTGAACGTTTAGCTAAAGAAATTGCCCATCATGACCATTGTTATTATCATTTGGCACAACCTGAAATTTCGGATGAGGCGTACGATGCCCTTCGCAAAAAAAATGAAGAAATAGAGCGTCTTTATCCGGAACTGCGGCGTTTGGACAGCCCAAGTCATCGGGTTGGGGCCACACCTTCGCCGGAGTTTGAAAAAGTAAAACACCGAAAGCCAATGCTTTCTTTAGATAACGCTTTCAATGCTGACGATGTGGCTAATTTTTTTAAAAAAGTGCGACGGTTTTTAAAATTTTCAGATGATCAGTCTATTGACGTGGTTGTGGAACCTAAAATTGATGGCTTATCAGCATCGCTGCATTACCAAGGCGGGGTGTTTGTTTTAGGTGCAACGCGTGGAGATGGACAGGAGGGTGAAAATATCACCCCTAATTTACGTACGATTCAGGATATTCCCTTAAGTCTTCAAGGCAATGATTTCCCCAAAAACATTGATGTGCGGGGCGAAGTATACATGACAAAAGCTGATTTCGATGCTTTAAATGCTGAGCGTTTAAAAGCAGGCGAAGCCCCTTTTGCTAACCCACGTAATGCAGCAGCAGGTTCTTTACGACAGCTGGATTCAGCCATTACGGCTAAGCGACCGTTACGTTTTTTTGCCTATGCTTATGAAGCATTATCAGGGGGGGAAGACGAAACCCAATGGGGGTGTTTAGAATCTCTTAAAAAATGGGGGTTTGTCACAAACCCCTATAACCAGCTGTGTCACAATATGGATGAAGCTTTGGTTTATTATGGTGAATTAGAAAAAAATAGAACTGACTTACCCTATGAAATAGATGGGTTGGTTTATAAAACCAACAGCTTAGCATTACAAAATAGACTGGGGTCAGTGGGGCGTTCACCGCGCCATTCCATAGCCCATAAATTTGTTGCAGAAAAAGCCCAAACTATTTTGAAAGCTATTGATATTCAGGTTGGCCGTACGGGTGTTTTAACGCCTGTTGCAATTCTAGAACCTGTTTTGGTTCGGGGTGTAACCGTTAGCCGGGCAAGTTTACATAATGAAGATGAACTGAAACGTAAAGATATTCGTGTGGGCGATATGGTTGTGGTGCAGCGGGCTGGTGATGTGATTCCCCAGGTTATTGACCGGATTTTGGAGAAACGCCCCCATGGTTCAGTTCCATTTGTATTTCCAACGCACTGCCCGGTTTGCCAAATGCCGGTTGTTCAGGTAGAGGGGCAAGTTGCCAAGCGCTGCACGAATTATGGATGTTCTGCCCAGGCGATTGAGCGTTTAAAGCATTTTGTGAGCCGTGATGCATTTGATATAGACGGTTTAGGCGAAAAAATAATTGAAGAATTTTTTCAGGAAGGTTGGCTTTTAACACCTGTCGATTTATTTTATTTAGAAAAAAACATTGGCCATGTGTTGGAAAAACGTGAGGGGTGGGGCCAGTTATCAGCACATAATTTGTTTACAGCCATTCGAAAAAGAAAAGCCATTTCCTTAGATCGTTTTATTTATGCCTTGGGTATTCCTCAGGTGGGGGTAACAACGGCCAAATTGTTGGCTAAACACTACGGAACATGGGCGCATTTTAGTGAGGCAACATCAGAAGATTTGCTGTCTATAGAAGGTATTGGCCCTATTATGGCCCAAGATATTGGGGACTTTTTTAAGAATTCAACAGTTCAAAAAATGATTTCTGATCTGTTGCAAGATCTTGAAGTGCTTCCACTTGAAGCGATTGAAACGTCCAATAGCCCTTTGCATGGTAAAACGGTTGTTTTTACAGGTACATTGGTAACTTTGGGACGTCAAGAAGCGAAAGCCCAAGCTGAACGATTGGGTGCCAAAGTCAGTGGTTCTGTTTCACCTAAAACGCATTATGTTGTTGCGGGAAGTGATGCCGGTAGTAAGCTAAAGGCGGCACAAGAATTAAACGTTGCAATTTTAACGGAAGACCAGTGGCTTGATTTGGTTCGTCAGGCAAGCTAAGTAAAATACGGGGTGATTTTTTTTATTTTTCTTAAGAAATGTGGTTATTGTAATTTTTTTTGAATTATGTTGAAAAAAGGCTTCTTTTTTGATAGAAGTTGAAACAAGTTTATCGAATTTTAAGGGTCCTAACAAATGGCTGTTCCAAAGAAAAAAACATCGCAATCTCGTCGGGGGATGCGTCGCTCGCACCATGGTCTGGCTTCTATTAACACGGCAGAATGCAAAAATTGCGGTTCTCAAAAGCTGCCTCATCACATTTGTGATTCATGTGGTCACTACGATGGGCGCCAGGTTTTTAAAACCAAACAAGATAAAGTTTCTGAATAATTTATGTCTTTAACACTGGCCCTTGATGCCATGGGTGGCGATGCTGGCGCCCCTATGGTTGTTCACGGCGCCAGTATCGCCTTAGGTCACCTTCAAGGTTTGAAGGTGAATTTTCTTTTTTTTGGTGATAAAGCTTCTATCGACAAAGAATTAGCTTTATACCCCAATCTTCAGCATGTTTCCCAAGTTGTCCATACGGATACAATTATAACAAGCGACACGAAACCATCTTCTGCTGTTAGGCGGGGCCGCACGTCCAATATGGGAATGGCGATTGATGCTGTGGCTCAAGGCAAGGCGTGTGCTGTTGTTTCTGCGGGTAATACAGGGGCTTACATGGCCTTGTCTAAGTTGATTTTAAAAACCCTTGACGGGGTAGATCGACCGGCTATTCCTGCCATTTTGCCAAGTATTCGTTCGCGGTGTATTGTTCTTGACGTGGGCGCTAATGTGGCGTGTACCCCTGAAGTTTTATTGCAATTTGCTTTAATGGGGGAAGCATTTGCCAGTTATTTATTCAAAATTGATAAACCAGCTGTGGGTCTTTTGAATGTTGGTTCTGAAGAATTGAAGGGGAATTCTGTGGTGCAGGGGGCTTACCAACTGTTAAAGCAGGTTCACGATATGAATTTCTATGGTTTTGTGGAAGGTGATGACATTGCTGCCGGCAAAACGGATGTTATTGTAACGGATGGCTTTTCAGGAAATATTGCCCTTAAAACCATTGAAGGGACAGCACATTTAATTCGTCATTTTTTGAAGGAAGCTTTAGAAAGCTCTGTTTTTGGAAAAATTGGGTATTTGATTGCCCGGGGTGCTTTTAAAAGGCTTCAAAAACGCACAGACCCAAGGCTTTATAACGGCGCTCTCTTTTTAGGCTTGCAGGGAATTGCCGTTAAAAGTCATGGTGGTACAGATGCCATTGGTTTTGCTAATGCGATTCAGACGGCAGTTCATATGGCCCAGCAAGATTTTACACATCATGTGGCAGAGCGCTTAAAGTTGATTCATACAATTCAAGGAACAGAAAAATGACATGTCGGGCGCAAGTTATTGGGTGGGGTTCATATTTGCCAGAGCGGGTTTTGACCAACCAAGATTTGCCAGAGTCTTTAAATACTTCCGATGCGTGGATTCGTGAACGTACAGGTATTGAAAAGCGTCATGTTGTGGGTGACACAGAAACATGTGCTGATTTGGGCACAAAGGCGGCACAAAAGGCCCTTAACGAAGCAGGTGTTACCGCTGATTCCATTGACATGATTGTTGTGGCAACAACCACACCAGACCATCCTTTTCCAGCTGTTGCCATGGGAATTCAGGCACAGCTGGGCGCAAAAAATGCTTTTGGGTTTGATGTTCAGGCTGTTTGTTCTGGGTTTGTTTATGCCTTATCGGTGGCGGATCAATTTATTCGAACAGGACAGGTTCAAACAGTTTTGGTTGTGGGGTGTGAAACCATGTCACGACTTTTGAATTGGGAAGATCGCGGCACATGTGTTTTATTTGGGGATGGGGCTGGCGCGTTGGTATTAAAAGCAGTTCCTGAAACGGATAACCGCCATATTTTATCAACCCATTTGTTTTCTGATGGGAATTTTTACAAGTCATTGTATGTTGAGCCAACGGAAGGTCCCCGTGGTTATATTCACATGGAGGGGCGCGAGATTTTCAAACACGCCGTTCAAAAAATAGGGGAAGCTGTTGAAAAAGCTTTGGAAGCCAATAATTTAAAGACAGAAGATATTCAATGGTTTGTGCCCCATCAAGCCAACAAACGTATTATTGATGGCATTTGTGAAAAATTTAATTTGCCGTTTGATCGGGTTATTTATACAGTTCAAAACCACGCCAATACGTCGTCAGCTTCGATCCCTTTGGCCTTGTGCGAAGGGGCTGATTCTGGAAAAATTAAAAAAGGTGATTTAGTTTTAATTGAAGCTTTAGGTGGGGGGTTGACGTGGGGTTCTGCCCTAATACGTTGGTGAAAAAATATGACAAAAGTTTTAAACCGTTTGGATTTATTGGAAGCTATGGCCCAGGAAAGCGACCTGACCGTTCATGAAACGACAGAAATTTTCCGGGTTATGATGGAAACTTTTCAGGAAAACCTTAAAAAAGGGGAAGACTTGAAATTTCCAAGTTTTGGAACATTCCACATGCGACAAAAGAAAGCTAGGCCAGGCAGAAACCCAAAAACAGGGGAAAATGTTGTGATTGAGCCTAAAAAAACGGTTTTATTCCGCTCCTCTGTTCAGCTAAGAAAAACGTTGTTAGAAACATCTTCCTAGTATTTCTTAAAATACAGCCGTTGCGAAGAAGGGTAGAATTTTTCTTCAAAAAGAAGTAAAAGAAATAAAAACGTTTTTTATATTTTTATGCGAATTCTTTTAACGAACGACGATGGCGTTCATGCAGATGGACTGGTTGTTTTAGAACAAATTGCCAGAGCCTTGACAGATGATGTCTGGATTGTTGCGCCTTTAGCAGATCAAAGTGGGTCAAGTCATTCTATTACCTTACAAAAGCCATTGCGTATTAACTCTGTGAAACATCAAAAAAAGGTTTTTAGCGTAACAGGAACGCCTGCGGACTGTGTTTTGGTAGGTGTACACCATTTAATGGAAAACCATCGGCCTGATTTAATTTTATCAGGGGTTAATAGTGGCGGTAACAGTGCCGAAGATATTTTATATTCAGGAACGGTGGCTGCAGCTATGGAAGGAACATTACTTGGTGTTCCTTCCATTGCGTTAAGTCAGGTTATTTCAAGCCCTAATCCCGTCAAATGGGAAGCAGCGGCTTATCATGCTGCATCTGTTATCCAGAAAATTTTGTCTATGGGTATTCCGGAAAAAATATTGGTCAATGTGAATTTTCCAAGTGTTGATGCACATGAAGTAAAAGGCGTTCGCACAACACGTATTGGAAATAGAAAAATACTTGACCATTTGGTGGCTTGTACAGACCCAAGAGGAAAACCCTACTATTGGTTAGGATCTTCGGAGGAACGTTACGAAGATTCAGGCCCCCCTGAGCCAGGAACAGATTTAGAGGCAATTATAAATGGATATATATCTGTAACCCCACTATGCTTAGATTCAACACATTTACCAACATTTAATGAATTGCAGAGAGTTTTTAATCATGATTAAAAATCGATTTTATTTTTCTTTGTTAGCTATTTTGCTTTTAGCTGTTTCTTGTTCCAGTACCAATAAAGAAGCTACGGGCCCTGCCGAAGTTGTTTATGCAAGGCGGGCAAGCCCTTACCATGTGGTGAAAAAAGATGAAACAGTTCAAAGCATCGCAGGCTTATATAGTATGAAGGAAAATGACCTTATTCGCATGAACCGCCTGAAAGAACCTTATTCCCTGATTGTTGGTCAACGGCTTTTAGTTAATTTAAAAAATAAAGACAGTGATGATTCATCAGACGTTAGTGTGAAACCTTTGGAAGATGCACCCACACCTGTGGAGGGGCAAACCGGAACTGAAGGTGCACCTGGAGCCAACGCTGATGGAGCTAAACTTCCTGGAACTGATACCTTAACAGATGCCGCAGAGGGGGCTTTGAAGCCATCTGTTCCAAATCAGGGAACAGCTGCTGCGGAAGAAGCTGGCAGAACAGGGGCCACACAGACAGTTAATTATGAATGGCCTGTGAAAGGTGATATTGTTCAAAACTTTGGCCAAACACTGCCAGATGGAAGCGTGAGCGAAGGAATTAATATTAAGGTTCCTTCAAATGTTCCTGTTAAAGCAGCTGCAGAGGGTACTGTAAAAGTTGTCAAACCAGCGGGTGCTAACCCAACAGCCTATGGAAACATGATTGTGCTGAAGCATCCAGATGGAAGAATGTCTATTTATGCGCACCTTAATGAAGCATCTGTTAAAACAGGTGATGCTGTTAAAAAAGCATCAGTTATTGGGCGCAGTGGGAAAACAGGTGCGGTTAAAGAGCCGCAGTTGTATTTTCAAATTCGTGACAAAAGTTTAAAACCCCTGGACCCTGTTACCGTTTTACCGTAAAAATAAATATATAACCTTGACGGAGAGAGAAATATGCAAACCGGTTCTTTTGATTTAATGGGCTTTATGCCAATTGTTGTTATTTTTGTTATTTTTTACTTTTTGATTTTGCGACCACAGCAAAAAAAAGCGAAAGAACATCAACAAACGCTTAACGCCTTGCGCCGTGGTGACCGTGTTGTGACCAATGGTGGTGTGATGGGCGTTATTACAAAAATTGTGAATGATCAAGAAGTTCAGCTTGAAATTGCAGACAATGTGCGTGTTCGTTTGTTGCGTGCGGCAATTTCCGAAGTTTTGTCTAAAACTGAACCTGTGGCGTCATCATCAGAACCTGTTGAAGTAGAGAAAAAAACTGCCGAACCAAAGGCTGTTGAGCCAAAAGCTGCCCCTAAAAAAGCTGCAGCAAAAGCTTCTACTCAAAAATCTAAGGCCCCCACTAAAGCGGCACCTAAGAAAAAATAAAGTAAGGAATTTTCTATGCTTACCATTTCCCGTTGGAAGATGTGGTCTATTTTAGCAATATGCTTTTTTGGATTGTTGTTTTCTGTCCCCAATGTTTTTCCCCCTCAAACAGTTCAAAAGTTACCTGGATGGTTGCAAAAGACCATTAATTTGGGGCTAGAATTGCGTGGTGGTTCACACCTTCAGCTGGAAGTAGACCTAAAGACTGTTTCAAGAGACTACCTATCTAACCTATTGGATGAGGCGAGAAGTCGTCTTCGGGCACAGCAAATTGGTTATGCTGGTCTGCAAGTGGATATGAAAGGTTCATTGCCGGCTTTAACATTTACAGTGCGAACTTCTGAGGATTTGGAAAAAGCGAAAAAAATCATCCAAGAAATCGACCGGGGTTTGGATATTCATTTTGATGGTCTTGCTTTAACAGCATCCATTTCTGAAAAAACGGCAGAACAACGGACAAAGCAGATTATTGACCAGTCTATTGAGGTTGTTCGACGTCGTGTGGATGAATCAGGAACCAAAGAGCCTATTATTCAACGGCAGGGATCGGACCGCATTATTTTGCAGCTTCCAGGTGTGGAAGACCCGGCAGAGGTGAAGCGGTTGATTGGTAAGACTGCTAAAATGACTTTCCGTATTGTGGATTCTGGCGCTCAACCCATACCAGGAACATTGGACAGCCCACCCCGTGTGGCGCCCCCCCCTGGAACAGAATACCTGCCTGAGATTTTGCGAGACGGGCAGGTGGTTTATTTGCCCGTGAAAAAACAAGTTATGGTTTCGGGTGAAACCTTGATTGATGCACAAGCCACCTTTGGTGAATATGGTCAAACAGCTGTTAGTTTGAAATTCAATTCATTAGGGGCAAAAAAGTTTGCTGATATGTCACGGGATTATTTGAAAAAGCAATTTGCCATTGTGTTAGACGATAAAATTATTAGCGCCCCTGTATTCCAAAGCGTGATTCCTGACGGTAGTGGCCAAATTACCGGCAGTTTCAGCGTGAAAGAAGCTAATGAATTAGCAACTATTTTACGGGCAGGTGCTTTGCCGGCTCCCCTTAAGGTTATTGAGGAACGTACCGTTGGGCCAAGCTTAGGGGCCGACTCTATTAAAGACGGGCAACGTGCCACCATTTTGGCATTTGTGATGGTGTCTATTTTTATGATGGCATCTTACGCCATGTTTGGTTTTTTTGCCGACATTGCTTTAATATTTAACCTGATTCTTTTGTTCGCAGGTCTTTCTATTTTGCAGGCAACATTAACATTACCGGGTATTGCAGGTATTGCCCTCACCATTGGTATGGCGGTGGATGCGAACGTGTTGATTTATGAACGTATTAAGGAAGAAATTCGAAACGGAATGAAACCCATTAATGCCATCGATTCGGGCTATAAGCGGGCCATGACAACAATTTTGGACTCAAACTTTACAACCCTTTTAGGGGCTGCTGTGTTGTTTGAATTTGGAACAGGACCTATTCGTGGTTTTGCAGTCACGCTGGCGTTGGGTATTTTAATATCTTTATTTACGGCACTGTCTTTAACGCGACTTATTATCATGTTTTGGTTGGGTCGTCGTAAAGTAACGACTTTGCCAATTTAATTTTTTTTCTTGAGGGCACCATGAAACGGCTACAAATTGTTCCTTACAACACAAATATTAATTTTGTTGGGTTTCGCTTCATCACCTTTTTAATTGCAGCATTTATTGCTGTGTCTTCTTTATTTGGTGTTTTGTTCAAGGGGTTGAACTATGGTATCGATTTTCGGGGTGGTTACATCTTTGAAGTGCGCATGCCTGATGCACCCAATTTAAGCCAGTTGCGTGATAATTTATCAGCGCTTCATTTAGGGGAAGTGGCCATTCAGCAGTTTGGTGCTGACCGGGACTTGTTAATTAAAGTAGAACGGCAAGAAGGAAATGATTCTGCCCAACAACAAGCTATTGAAAATGTGAAAAAGACACTTGGTAATGGCGTTGAATACCGAAAAGTTGAAACCGTAGGGCCTAAAGTTGGGGGTGAATTGGTACGCAATGGTTTAAAGGCTGTGGCTTTTTCCCTGATTGCCATGCTTATTTATATTGCGGTGCGTTTTGAATGGCAGTTTGCTGTATGTGCCATTTTGGCCCTGGCTCATGACTGTGTGGCAATTCTTGGGCTGTTTTCCTTGTTCCCTTTGGAATTTAACGAAACAGCCATTATTGCTGTGCTAATTACAGCAGGTTATTCCATTAATGACACCATCGTGATTTTTGACCGTATTCGGGAAAACATACGTCGTTACCGTAAAATGGATTTGCGGGACTTAATTAACAAAAGTGTTAATGAAACCTTGTCGCGAACAACCATGACGGCGACAACCACGTTAATTGCTTTGTTGGCCCTTTATTTCTTTGGTGGTAAGGTTATTTCTAGTTTTAGCTTGCCTATCATTGTTGGCATTATGGTTGGGTCTTTTTCCTCCATTTGTCTGGCGGCGCCATTGTTGCTGTACCTGAATGTTAAACGTGCGGATGCGGTTGTGACGCAGTCCAACGAACCGCAAGAAACGTAGATTGTTCAAATTGTTCGTTGCCATTTAGTTTGGAGCTTTGTGTTATGAAAAAAATTTCTTAAAACGCCCATAAGGGCTTTTGTTGATAAGTCCATTGTTTTAAGAAAGTTTTTTTATGACGCACGCGCCTATATTCTTAAGAAATATTTGCTTAAGTTTTTCACACAAAATTTGTTTTGACGGTTTTACAACCCATATTTACGCCGGCAGCCGTATAGGTATTATTGGTAGCAATGGGTGTGGAAAATCAACGTTACTTAAAATTTTATACGGTTCTATTAACCCATCGGGTGGAGTTATTGACCGGCCCCAAGATATGATCGCAGGTTATGTTCCCCAAATTGTAGATGATTTCCTAACCTTAAGCGGTAGCCAACGGTTGAATAAAATGATGAGCCAAGCGATCAGTTTAAAACCCAATGTATTGTTGCTGGATGAACCGACCAACCATCTAGACACACAAAATCGCAAAAGCTTATTCGGTTTAATTGATCGTTTTCCTGGAACAGTAGTTATTGTTTCCCATGATGCAGACCTTCTTAATAAATGTGTCGACACTTTATGGCATATAGAGCCGCCAAGTGTGCATGTTTTTTCAGGAACGCATGATGCATATGTATTGGAAAAAAATGCGAAAAGAAGTCGTATTGAAAAAGAAATTGCATATTTAGATCATCAAAAAAAAGAATCCCATAAAGCGTTGATGAAAGAACAAGAACGCGCTAAAAAAAGCAACATGAGGGGCCAAAAATCCATTCAAGAACGAAAATGGCCAACCATTGTTTCTGATGAAAAAGCCCGGCGTGCTGTTGAAACATCCGGAAAAAAGAAAAAAGCCATTACTCATCAAAGGGAAGAACTGTCAGCACAATTATCAGCCCTTCGGGTGCCAGAGGTTATTATTCCAAAATTTTCACTAACACCTGCTGATGTGACAGAAAAAACTTTAGTCCATATAACGGATGGGGCTGTTGGGTATGTTCCCAAAACTTTTGTTCTTGAAAATATAAACTTCTTTTTGTTAAGTGGTGAACGGGTTGCCGTGACAGGGCCCAATGCGTGTGGAAAAAGTACCCTTATTAAAGGGATTTTGGGGCATGAATCTGTTATAACCCAAGGAATTTGGCAAACACCTAAATTAGGTGATATGGGCTATGTTGATCAGCATTATTCAGGCCTTCCGTTTGATAAATCCCCTTTAGAGTTTATAGAAATGCTGGCACCACATTGGAACCACAGCGACATTCGATGCCATTTGAATGATTTTTTATTTCGAAAAAATGAAGAAGTTAACGCACCTGTTCACGTATTGTCAGGGGGTGAAAAAGCCAGATTATGTTTAGCTGGTATTGCTGCAAAAACACCCAAACTGCTTATTTTAGATGAAATAACAAATAATTTGGATATGGAAACAAAAGACCACATGGTTCAGATTTTAAAACACTATCCAGGGGCTTTATTGGTGGTGTCGCATGACCCAAAATTTTTGGAGCAAATTCAGATTAGCCGTTTTTATGAAATTCCTAGGAAGTCAACGTAAGTGTAAGGTCAACAATCTAAAATCAGAGCTTTAAATAAACTTCCCATTTCCTGGGGTGCCAACAGGCGGGCTGCTGCTAGTTTGAGGGCTGTTGCCTCTTCTGGGGTAACTTTTTCACATAAATACTGGGTTCTTTCTAGAAAACCAATGCTTTTTAAAAATTCACTTTGCGTCATAAAGGTGCGACGTACAGATGGTTTTAAAAAATTTTGAAGGGTGAAAAAATCTACTTGATGGGTTAAGTCTGCTGCCCCTAGGTGTTCAAAAACCCCTACTTTTTTATGTTGGTAAATAGCTTGAAGCGTGTCACCAAAGCGATCATGAGGCGTAAAATCCCCGTAATCAATAATCAACCCAGAACCTTTTGTAAGATCTAGCTTTTCTTGGATGGATTCAATAATTGGTTTGTATAAGGGACATTTTTCTTGAATTTTGTCGCCTTCTGGGGTGAATTCTAATTCATTTTGGGAATTCAGTTGAACCATGCGGGGTTGCCATTTGTCATGAACCCAAACAAATTGTTCAATAGGTAGCGCGTCAAAAAATTCATGGGCAAGAAAAAAGCAAATTCCATCCATTGTTGGGGGGACATCATGAGCTGTTTTATGCCAATAAACATGAGGGTGGTGGATATGTTTTTTTTGTTCATCCATAAAATGACCAGAACATTCCACCAGGTGAATTTGAAGTGCCTTCACAAATTCTGGAAATTTTTGGAAAATTCGCACCATATCGGCCATTAATAAACCATTTCCAGGCCCCAACTCAATTAAATGAATGGGCTTTTTTTGACCTTTTCTTTGCCATTCATAAATAAACCAAGCCGCCAATACGTCGCCAAAAGCCTGTGTCATGTAAGGGCTTGTGATGTAGTCACCAGTTTTGCCAGTCACTACTTTTTTGGCATAATACCCTTCACTTTCGTCGTACAAAACGTGGTGCATCAGGTCATGTACACGGATGGGGTTTTGATAAAGACGTTTTAAAAGTTTGGGAATGTGCATATTTATTGTTTCAAGAACAGAGCAGTTTCATATTTTTCCATAGTCAGAATTTAAAATATATGGTTAAATCCATATGATTAGAAATTTTTAAAGGCAATGTTTTGCATGCTAAACCTTTTACGGTTTTTGTCCTGTTTACTGACGCAGACTGCATTTTTTTGCAGAACAAGCCCTTTGTTTAATCTGAATAAACTATTTTTAAGCAACAAAATTGTTTTAAACGCTTTTCCTTTTATTTCAAGGCGTTTAGAACAAAAACGTTTTATGGAGATAAAAGCCTTATGGCCAAGAAATTACTTATTGACGCTGCACATCCCGAGGAAATCCGGGTTGCTGTTGTTAGAGGGGACACCCTAGACGAATTTGATTCAGAGACGTCTCATAAAAAGCACATAAAAAGTAATATTTACCTTGCAAAAGTGGTTCGTGTTGAACCGTCGCTGCAGGCAGCATTTGTGGATTATGGTGGGAACCGTCATGGTTTTTTACCTTTTAGTGAAATCCACCCTGATTACTATCGAATTCCTGTGTCAGATCGCGAAACTACTTCTGCGGATGAAATGGATGATGACGTTGAGGAAGAAAATCTTGACGCTGTGCCTGAGGCCAGCGATTTTTCAAACGCCCTTCCCATTCAAGATGATATTGAGCCTTTCGATGATGATGGAGATGAAAAGTCATCTCGGCCGAAGCGATATAAATATAAAATTCAAGAAGTTATCAAACGCCGCCAGATTATGTTGGTTCAGGTTGTCAAAGAAGAACGCGGCAACAAGGGTGCTGCTTTAACAACTTACTTAAGTTTGCCCGGTCGTTATTGTGTTTTAATGCCCAACGCCGGTTACCGGTCGGGTGGTGTTTCACGTAAAATTAACGATGGTGATGACCGCAAGCGTTTAAAGGATCTGGTAAAGTCTTTAGAAGTTCCAGAAGGTATGGGGTTAATTGTTCGGACAGCTGGGCAAGAACGAAACAAAATAGAAATCAAACGTGACTATGAATACTTAGTGCGCCTTTGGAGCGATATCCGAGAGCTTACATTACAATCTGTCGCCCCTGTTTTGGTTTATGAAGAAGGGGATTTGGTCAAAAAATCCATCCGGGATATTTATTCCAAGGATATGGATCAGATTTTGGTAGAGGGCGAAGAGGCTTATAAAGAAGCACGCGCATTTATGAAAGCTTTGATCCCCAGTCATGTTCGCAAAGTTCAGCTGTACAAAGATGTTAATAATCCTTTGTTTTACAAATTCAAGGTAGAATCACAGATTGATGCGGTTATGGAGCCTATTGTTCAGCTTCCATCCGGTGGATATGTAGTCATTAATGTGACGGAAGCTTTGGTCGCTATTGATGTGAACTCTGGCCGGTCAACACGGGAACGAAACATTGAATCGACAGCCTTAAAAACAAACCTAGAAGCGGCTGATGAAATTGCACGCCAAATGCGCCTTCGGGACCTTGCTGGCTTAATTGTGATCGACTTCATTGATATGAGTGATAATAATTATATTCAGCAAGTAGAACGTCGCCTCCGGGAATCTATCAAAACAGATCGAGCCCGTATTCAAGTTGGCCGTATTAGCCAATTTGGCCTTATGGAGTTATCACGGCAGCGCTTGCGGCCTAGCATCATTGAAAGCTATACAACCACGTGTGGTCATTGCCATGGAACTGGGCTTGTTCATTCTATTGAGTCCACAAGTTTGCGTGTTCTTCGAGCTGTTGAATCTTTGGCGATTCGCGGTAAATCATTAGAAATAACAGCGCACGTTCCAACAGGTATTGATTCTTATCTGTTGAATCAAAAACGAGCGCATATTGTTTCCATCGAAGAAAAGTACAATGTTGTCATACAAATTTTTTGGGATGCTTCTTTGGTGGCCCCTCATTATCGGTTAGATTCTGTAACGGATAAGGATAAAAAAGAAGTAAAAACCCAAGAGTCAACGAATGTTCCTGAAAGAAGGGCTACGAATCAAGAGCAATCCCTTGAAAGGCCCAGGTCAGACTATAAAAAACCACAAAATAAAAAAGGGAAAGTTGGAAACCATCTGAAGCAGACGGCGCACAAAATTATTGAAGAAGAAATTGATTTGGTGAATCAGGTTGCGCAAGAGGTTGTTGCAGAGGAATTGCTGGAAATTGCTGCCCAAGAAGGAACCGAGGAAACAGGTGCGCCAAGGAAAAGGAATTATCATCAAAGACGCCGCGACCGGCAGCGGTTTCATCGAAACCGTCGACGTCACAACCATTCAGAAGGGAATAATCCTCATGCAGGGGCCCCTGCTGAATTAGGGGGGAATTCTGGACAACCTCATGCTTCTGAAAATGTTGTGTCACTTCCTGCTGCGCCTTCTAATAATGATGAAGGAAGACGGAAAAGCAAAAAGGGCTGGTTAAGCCGTCTTTTAGACTAAGGGGGGGCTGTGCGCCCTCTTTTTTTAATTTCTATGATACGGGTGGTTATTTTGAATTTGCTGAATCCGGTATAGCTGTTCAACTAGTAAACATCGCACCAACATGTGTGGCCACGTTAGTTTGCCAAGGCTTAGCATTAAATGGCTTTTAGATGTGACGCTATTACATAAACCGTCAGCTCCGCCGATAATAAAAGTGCAGTATTTATAAGCTGGTAATACTTTATGCAGGAACAGGTCAGACAGCTCTGTGGTGCTTAAGTTTTTTCCCCGTTCATCCAAAGAAACAATATAGCTGTCAGGTTTCAGAAGCTTTAGAAATTGCTGTGCTTCTGCGTTGGGGGTTTCTTGTTTTATCTCATGCACCTCTAGCGGCCAGGTTAATCGTTTTTCATAACGGCTTAGCAAGTCCTTTTCGGGACTGTCTTTCATGTGTCCCGCAGCCAGAATGAAAAATTTCATACAGCTAATGAATGATGAATATCGCCAACCCGTTGACTCAAATATCGTGTCACATGGGATGACAGCTCTGAAATTTGATGCGTAAAGAAATGATCGGCCCCATCTACCAACTGATAATCAATCTTGATGCCCCGTTGATTTCTTAATTTATTCACTAACGTGTCTACTGCACCTTTTGAAACAATTGCATCTTCAGTCCCTTGAATGATTTGACCTGAAACAGGGCAGGGCGCTAAAAAATTAAAATCATACATACCAGCAGGTGGGCTGACGCTAATAAAACCTTCTAATTCTGGGCGACGCATTAGTAATTGCATAGAAATCCAGGCACCAAAGGAAAAGCCTGCTACCCAGAAACGATTGACGGTTGGATGTGCTGATTGCAACCAATCTAAAGCGGATGCTGCATCACTCAGTTCGCCTTCACCATTATCATAAGAGCCTTCAGATCGGCCAACACCGCGAAAATTAAAACGCAAAACACTAAAACCTTGTTCCACAAAACAGCGATACAAAGCATAAACAACTTTGTTATTCATGGTGCCGCCATGTTTCGGGTGGGGGTGCAAAACCAGCGCAATGGGGGCATTTTTAATTTTGCTGCTATGGTAGCGACCTTCAATACGACCCGCAGACCCTGTAAAAATAACTTCTGGCATTAAAACTCCTTGAACACAAAAAAACTGATCTTTTAACAAAACTTTCGCACCAAAAAACAAGGCGAACAAAAGCAAAAAAACTTGACTTACCTGGTCAGGATAGCATATTTCATAGTAAGACACTGCCTGGTTATTGGTCAGTGCAAAACTACACCCCGAAAGAGTATCACGGTTTTTTTAACAGTTCCACAGGAATGATTTGTCATGAAACTTAGCACAAAAGCCCGTTATGCAGTGATGGCCATGACTGATTTGGTTATGAAAGGTGGCTCTAGCGCGCCTTGTGCCCTTACGATGATTGCAGAACGCCAGGAATTACCGCTTGCTTACCTTGAACAAATTTTTGTGAAGCTTAGGAAACACAATCTTGTGGTTAGTGTGCGTGGGGCTGCAGGTGGGTACGTATTGGGCCGCTCCGCTGAAACCATTACGATTTATGACATTATTGCAGCTGTGGATCAGCCTTTAAAAGCAACACGGTGTAAAGAAAAATCACCAACAGGGTGTCAAAAAAAAGGCGCCCGTTGTATGACCCATGATTTATGGGAAGGTTTAGGGTTTGTCGTTGAACAGTATCTGAAAAATATAACCCTTGCGTCTATTTTGGAAAATAATAGGACCATTTTTTTTGAAGGACGCCAGGCATGCTAGCGCCTTCACCAGGAAACCCTGTTTACCTAGATTATAACGCATCGGCCCCTTTATATTCGGGTGCCTTTGACGTGGTTTTAGAGGTGGCTAACTATACAGGGAATCCATCATCTGTTCATAAAAATGGTCGCGTTTTACGCTGTTTTATGGAAGACGCACGACAAAAAATGGGTGATCTGTTAGCGGTGGATGCAAAAAATATTATTTTTACAAGTGGTGCCACTGAAGCCAATAATTTAGCTTTAAAGAATTTTAAAGGCACGGTTCTTACATCGGCCATTGAACATGATTCTATTTTTCATGTGCGACCTGATGCTGTTGTGATTCGGGTTTTAGAAACAGGAATTTTAGATATCAATCATCTGACGCATCTATTGGATTCTATGAATTCAGGGCCGATTTTAGTTTCTGTGATGGCAGTTAATAATGAAACAGGTGTTATTCAACCCGTAGAACAAATTGCTGAAATCTGTGCCCATTACAAGGCTTTGTTTCATTGTGACGCTGTTCAGGCTTTTGGTCGTGTTCCGTTGCCGTGGCATAAATTCCATGCGGTTTCGTTGTCTGGCCATAAAGTTGGGGGGCTATGGGGTGCTGGTTGTTTAGTTGCGTCTAATGACTTTCCGATGACGCCACTTTTCGTTGGCGGTGGTCAAGAACGGTCTCATCGGTCTGGCACAGAAAACGTGACTGGCATTGTTTCGATGGCTTACGCAATGGAAAAAGCGATTCAAGAGGATTGGCAGGCCGCAGAAAAATTGCGCGACAATATGGAGCGAACCCTTCTCGAAAAAATGAACACAATTAAGATTTTCGGTCATAATCAGCCCAGGGTTTGCAACACGTCATCCATTTATATGCCCAACGTCAAAAGTGAAACCCAAGTGATGGCCTTTGACTTAGCCGGTATTTCAATTAGCTCTGGTGCGGCTTGTTCATCAGGCAAAGTAAAACCATCTCGTATTTTAAAGGCCATGGGGGCATCAGACAACGAAGCACAAAATACAATTCGCGTTAGTTTATGCCCCACAACAAGCCAAAGGGACATCGATTTGTTTTTAGAAACGTGGTTTAGCATTTTTGATAAAATTAACAGAGGTAATCATGGCCCAACTCACTAATCAAATTTATTTAGATTATCAGGCAACAACCCCTTGTGATTCACGGGTTGTTGATAAAATGTTGCCTTATTTTACGGAAATTTTCGGAAACCCCCATTCACGCAATCATGCCCACGGGTGGATGGCTGAAGAAGCTATAGAAGAAGCACGTGGTTTTATTGCTGAAATTATAGGTGCTGACCCACGTGAAATTATTTTCACAAGTGGTGCCACAGAAGCCAACAATATCGCCATCAAAGGTGTTGCCCAGTTTAATAAGGGTAAGAAAAATCACATCATTACGTGTACAACGGAACATAAGTGTGTATTAGAAAGCTGCCGCCAATTAGAACAAGAAGGGTGGCACGTTACGTATTTGCCTGTGCAAAAAAATGGGTTGATAGATTTACAGCAACTTAAAGATGCCATAACGGACCAAACAGTTTTGGTTTCTATTATGGCAGTTAACAATGAAATTGGGGTCATTCAGCCTCTTGCTGATATTGGTGCTTTGTGTCGATCTCGTGGGGTTTTGTTTCATACAGATGCTGCTCAGGCTGTGGGTAAAATTCACATAGATGTAGAAGCAATGAATATTGACCTACTTAGTTTGTCTGGCCATAAAATTTACGGGCCAAAGGGTATTGGTGCGTTGTTTGTACGCCGCAAACCCCGTGTTCGTTTGCATGCCTTGATTCATGGTGGTGGGCAAGAACGTGGCATCAGATCAGGCACATTGCCAACGCCATTATGCGTGGGCTTAGGTGAGGCCTGTCGTATTGCAGCTGCAGAAATGATGGATGAAACAAAGCGCATTCAAGCCCTCAGTCAACAACTGTGGAGTGGCTTAACAGCTGAGCTGGATCAAATTTATTTAAATGGAGACGCTGTTCACCGCATACCTGGGAATTTGAACATCAGTTTTGCTTACGTGGAAGGTGAAGGCATGATGATGGGGATCAAGGATTTGTCTGTTTCATCGGGTTCGGCGTGCACGTCAGCATCTTTGGAACCATCTTATGTTTTGCGGGCTATTGGTGTTGGTGAGGATTTAGCCCACACATCTATTCGTTTTGGAATTGGCCGTTTTACAACCTCACAGGAGATTGATCAGGCCGTTTCAAAAGTTGTCACAGCTGTCAAAAAACTGCGTGCCATGAGCCCCTTATGGGAAATGGCGCAAGAAGGAATTGATATCAACGCCATTGAATGGGCAGCCCATTAATTAAGGAGGATAGCCATGTCATACAGTTCAAAAGTTATAGACCACTATGAAAACCCACGAAATGTAGGGTCTTTAGATAAAAATGCTGCTGACGTTGGTACAGGCCTTGTGGGTGCGCCAGCCTGTGGTGATGTCATGAAGCTGCAGATTAAGGTTAATGAACAAGGCGTTATAGAAGATGCCAAGTTTAAAACCTTTGGATGTGGGTCGGCCATTGCGTCATCGTCGCTGGCAACAGAATGGATTAAGGGCAAAAATATAGATGAAGCCCTAACCATTAAAAATACAGATATTGCCAGCCATTTAACCTTGCCCCCTGTTAAGGTGCATTGTTCCATTTTGGCAGAAGACGCCATTAAGGCAGCCATTGCTGATTACAAACAAAAACAACAAGAAAAAGAAGTAAACACATGAAAGCCCCTATTACCATTACAGAAGCCGCCCTTGACCGTATTCGGGATTTGCTTCAAAAACGGGAAAAACCAGCTTTAGGTATTCGCATTGGTTTAAAAACCAAGGGGTGTTCGGGCCTTTCTTATTCTATTGAATATGCTGATGAAAAATCACCCTTTGATGAAGTTGTTTTAAAAGACGATGTCACTGTTTTTATTGATCCTAAAGCTACTGTATTTATTATTGGCACCGAAATGGATTTCGTGGAAACACCTGTGCAGTCGGGTTTTGTATTTAAAAATCCCAATGAAAAAGGGCGTTGTGGTTGTGGAAAATCTTTCCACGTTTAATAAACAAATAAACAGTTTATTTTTGTATTTCTTTAGGAAATCATGGCTAAATAGACACAGTATCAACATAATTTATCTTAACCGATGCTAAAATTTTAATGATTTATTAAGAGATAATAGGTTATTTGTAGTATATGTTTGGCTTAGGTAGGGTCACCCTTCGAAGCCCCTTAAACGTTAATAGGAGTTTATTCAATGAAAAAAACCGTAATTTCTGGCGCTTTTGCACTTTTGGCGTCGACAGCAATTGCTTTGGCTACAGCACCTGCGACTGCGCCTGTTGCCCCTCAACCTGCTGGAGTTGTTCCAGCTGCTGCTGGATCTGTTCCTGCAGCTCCTGGTGCAAAGCATCAAGGAAAGAAAAGACATCGTCGTGGTAAACATTGCCATAGTGGTACAAACAGTCAAACAGATCTTTTAAATAAAGCTGATCCAAAACTACCTGTTCAAGCTGTTGTGGCTTCATTGCCAGCGGCTGAATCACATTGTGGTGGACATAAGAAACATCATCATGACGCTGGAAGTGCGGCACCTGCAGCATCTGCAGCTTCAGCTGCTCCTGCAGCATCTGCTACGCCAGCAGCTCCTGCTGCGTCAGCTACACCAGCAGCCCCTGCTGCATCTGCAACACATGCAGCTGGTATGTAGTTCGATTTTTCGAAATAGCTATGTTAGAAGCCGGGCCTTTGTGTCCGGCTTTTTTATTTGTGCAAAAGCTGAAAAATGTTCTGATTTTTTTTATGATATAGGTAAGTCTTGTCGCCAAGGGCGGTACTTTTCAAGTTTGTACAGTATTAGAAAGATAAGACTAATGGTTAGAAAAGGTGTTAAAGGGTATCCAAAAAGAACCTGATCTAGCGTTATTTTTTCGTAAGGGTAGCTGTGCTGGACCCAATAGTGAAGCGATGGCTTGAGTAGATGAAAAGTATAGGCGCCTAAAAAAGCACCAAAAAGGGTAAAGTAGCTATCTTTATAACCAACACCAAGTTGACCAAAAAGGGTGCTGGGACATGTGCCTGATAAAACGATACCAATACCAAGTAAGCACCCTCCAACAATATCAGGTAAAAGGGCGAAAAATTTCCAGTTTAAGCGGCCAAAACCAAGCATGTTTAAAATGATATAAACACATATGCTGGTTGCAATGGCGGATAAAAAAACTTTTAGCATGGTAAAGCGTTTAAGTTGAAACTGACCAATAATTTGGACTGGATCGGTTACTTTTGCTTTTTCAAAAATAAAGCCAACGGTTGTTCCCATAACTATCCCAAATAATATAGTCCCTATAACTGACATTGTTTCCCCTCAACTTTTGTAAAAACGTGCAGCGAAAATGCCTGCTATAAACATGCTTAATACAACAACAAATGACCCAACAGAAAGAAGTGATATTCCAGAAACACCGTTTCCCATGGTGCATCCATCTGCGATACGTGCTCCTAGCAAAAATAAAAATCCGCCAGAAAAAGCCATTATATAACGTTTATTGTCGCTATAATTTGATAAAGTTTGTTTCCAGAAAGGGGATATGTTTTTGCGTGGTGTGCCAGATAACTTTTTTGAAATAAAAGCCCCCAAAATGATTCCTAAAACAAAGCCTAATTGCCACCAGCTTTTTTGATTTAAAAAACAGGTCCCTGATATTTTTTCAAAATTTTCCGCTATAAATGTTTGTAGGGCGCAGGCTGTTGACTGTAAGGAGCCCGAGGACCCCAAAGACCCTTCAATAAAAAAAACTGGAATTTGCAGCAAACCTATTAAGGCACCAGCTATATACGGGGACCAGTAATCTTTTTTTAAATGATTAGTCACTGAACTTTTCCGTTATTAAAAATTGTTTGGCTTTATACACATAATAGCGAAAGTATCCCTTCATAAGGAATAAAAAATACAAACCTTTTATCTTGTTAAGTCCTCAATTCTTGCTATAAATACGTATACCATAGAACTTGTTTGGCTTTTTGAATTGAATGAATATTTTTAAACCTTTACATGCCTTGATTTGCCAAAGTGTTGGGCATATTTTTTCAACACCATTAACGCAGGATGCTTTTCAAAAAGTAACGCTTGAGCCTTCCCGAGATTCAAAGCACGGAGAATTAGCTACGAACATAGCTATGGTTTTAGCTAAGCCCCTACAAAAAAAACCACAAGAAGTAGCAGCCCAATTATGTGAATACTTGAAAAATCAAAGTCCCATCGTGCAGGCCGATGTGGCTGGCCCTGGTTTTATCAATTTAACATTAAGTTCTGAATTTTGGCGCAATCATATAGGGGGAATTTTAAAAGCTAAAGAATCTTATGGTGGTAGTAATTTAGGGCAAGGTGAGGCTGTAAATGTGGAGTTTGTTTCTGTAAACCCCACGGGCCCTCTCCATGCGGGGCATGGTCGTAATGCTGTATTTGGTGATGCGGTGGCAAGCTTACTGCAAAAGGTGGGGTACGATGTTACCCGGGAATATTATATTAACGATGCGGGTGGGCAGGTAAATGCCTTGGCTGATTCTGTTTACCTTAGGTACAAAGAAGCCCTGGGTCAGGCCATTAGCCCCGATGATTTTACAGCTGACATGTATGGGGGCGATTATCTGATACCTGTGGGGCAGCAACTTGCCAAGGAATGCCAAGATCAGTGGCTGAACCAAGACAGAAAAAATTGGCTGCCATTTTTTAGGAAATATTCTGTTGATGCTATGATGGTTGCCATCCGGGAAGACTTGGCCTTGATGGGCGTCGAGATGGATGTTTATACATCTGAAGAAAAACTGGTGGCTGACGGGTTGGTTGATAAAGCGCTTCAAGTTTTGGATGACGCGGGTCATATTTATGTGGGCGTTTTAACGCCACCTAAGGGCCATGTGGTGGAAGATTGGGAAGAAAGACCCCAAACTTTATTCCGTTCTACAAATTTTGGGGACACTTTGGACCGGGCCCTTAAAAAATCTGATGGGTCGTGGACTTATTTTGCAGGCGATATTGCCTATCATCTTAATAAGTTTCAGCGGGGATTTCGACGAATGGTCAATATTCTAAGCGCGGACCACGCAGGGTATGTAAAACGTATTCATGCTGCCGTTCGGGCTGTAACGCATGACCAGGCGATTATTGATATTAAAGTTTACCAGATGGTGAATTTTTTAGACCAAGGCCAACCTGTGCGTATGTCAAAACGGGCGGGTACCTTTGTGACCATGCGTGATGTGATTGATCGTGTAGGGAAAGACCCGACACGGTTTATGATGGTTTCTCGGCACGCCGATATGCCCATTGATTTTGACTTTGCGAAAGTTTTGGAACAAAGTCGTGATAACCCTATTTTTTATATTCAGTATGCCCATGCCCGTATTTGTTCTGTTTTACGGCATGCTGCGGCAACTTTTTCTGATTTTGACATGAACAAATTAGATCAAGTTTCCCTGGACACCTTGACCGATTCGCATGAATTCGCCATGATGAGAATAGTCAGTGAATGGCCAAAACAAGTTGAAACGGCTGCTTTATGCGGAGAGCCCCATCGGATTGCCACCTATTTGTATGATGTGGCGTCTGAGTTTCATGCCCTTTGGAATAAGGGTAAGGAAAACACACAGTTGCGGTTTATTCATGTGGAAAGTAAAGAACAAACAAATGCTAAATTAGCGCTGATTTTGGCTGTCAAGCATGTTATAGCAAGCGGTCTGGCGGTTTTTGGCATAACCCCCATTGAGGAGATGCGTTAATATGTCAAAGTTTGGTTTCGGTGGTAGACGGCCTCAAGGTCCTCAGCAGGGCTACGGAAGTGGTAATGGACGGGGGTCTTACGGTGATGATCCATATGACCGGCCTTTTTTAAACCGGGAACAACAGGGGCAGCATTATCCTGAAGATGATCAAGACCCACGCTTGTATGGGCGCCGTCCGCAAGAGGAAGGTGATTATTATCAGGAAAGATCACCTCATTTTAGAAACGAACCGCGTCAACTTTCACCCCATTCAGGTTCTTATTCAACACGACAGGAAGATTTAAGAGGTTTGTCTTTTTGGCAGGATGAAGACACAGACACAACCGATGATCCTGAAAATTGGCCAGATCGTCCATCACCATTTAAATTCGTGATTGCCATTACAGGTCTTGTCCTTTTGGCTGGAATTTTGTGGTTTGCTTATCGTTGGGTGAGTCAGCCCAGTTCTGAAGCGCCGCCTCTTATTCAAGCCGAAGAAGGGCCTTTTAAAGTAAAACCTGAAAATCCAGGAGGGGCATCTATTCCCCACCAAGATAAGTTAATATATGGTCGCATTACACCGGGACAAGAACAACCCGTTGAAAGGCTTTTGCCACCACCAGAACAGCCTGTTATTCAGCAGCAGCCCGCTCAAGCACCTGCTGGTTATCCAACAGCAACTGCTCCAGCAGGACAACCCCAGACATCCTACGTAATAATTGATCCAAAAACAGGTGTTGCACAGCAGGTTTATGTGGCGCCAAGCGGCGTGGCTCCGGCTCCAGTTCAACCTCAGGCGCCTGAGGGGTATATTTACGTTCCTGTGCCAGCAGGGCAAAATAATCAAGCTCAGGTGACGCCTGGTCAAGCTCCTCAGCAAGGAAATTACGCGTATCCACCCTTACCACAACCAGTTCAACCCCACGCTCCTGCTGCACCAGTAACATCGACTATGGCTGTTCCATCCGAAGCTGTTGCTTTGCAAGCACAAGAAGCAGCACCTGTTTCTTCGGCCCCTAAGGCTGAAGAAAAAGCCACGCCTAAGGCAAAATCTGTTGAAAAAAGTTCTGCACCTGCAGCTGCAGGCTCAGGTTCATTTTACCTGCAGTTAGCAACGCTACCCAATAACGATAGTGCTGTAACAGAAGCAAAGCGATTGGGTCGAAAAGGGGAATTAGTAGATACAACACCTTTTGTGCGGGCCACCAGTGGACCTGATGTGAAATATCGCGTGTTGGCAGGTCCTTTTTCTAGTAAAACAGAAGCATTGTCAAAATGTACCAAGCTTGGTATGAGTTGCCGTGTTGTTGAATTAGCATCTTAAGGGGCGATAGTTGAGTACAAGTCCCAAAGCTGTTATTTTTGGTTGTTCAGGGTTAGCCTTAACACCTGAGGAAAAGGTTTTTTTCGAAAGTTGCAACCCTTTGGGGTTCATTTTGTTTGAACGAAACTGCCAAAATCCAGACCAGCTTAAAAAATTAGTGGCAGATTTAAAAGCGACAGTTTCTCATGATAATCCGCCTATTTTAATTGACCAAGAAGGTGGCCGTGTTGTTCGCCTTAAACCGCCTTACTGGTCTGAATTGCCGCCAGCCCATACATTCGGAACGCTGGCTGCTTCCAACCTGAATGCGGCTATCCAACAGGTTTATGAATTAGCTTTTAAAATAGGTCAAGAATTGAAAGCCGTAGGTGTTACGGTTAATTGTGCACCCTGTGCGGATCTTTTACTGGAAGGGGCTGATCCTATTATTGGCGACCGGGCTTTCTCAAATCAACCAGAGTTGGTGGCTTTGCTCAGTAGTCAGGTTATTCGGGGCCTTCAAGATGCGGGCGTTACCCCGGTTATTAAGCATTTACCGGGTCATGGACGTGCGCCTGTGGATAGCCATAAACAATTACCTGTTGTGACAACAGCTTTTGATGAACTGGTCGAAACAGATTTCAAGGCCTTTCAAATGATTTGTGATCAGTTTAATACGCAGCCTGTTCCATGGGGCATGACGGCACATGTAGTTTATGATGCCATAGATTCAAAAAATCCAGCTACCCATTCTGTGGCTGTGATTCAGGAAATCATTCGTGATCATATTGGTTTTGATGGGTTTTTGGTTAGTGATTGCCTGACGATGGAAGCGTTGTCGGGAAGTTTTGAGGACCGTGCACAAAAAGCTATTGAATCTGGATGTGACGCTGTTTTGCACTGCAGCGGGCGACTTAATGAAATGATTCAAGTCGCTGTGGCAACACCGTTAATTTCTTTTGAATCGTTGAAGCGACTTTAGCCAAGAAAACTGTTCTGTAAATCTTCCATAATTTGACCATGCAGGGTTTTTGAGTCTTGGTTGGCATTGAAAACACAGCACCGGTTCGGGTTTTCCTGTGCAATTTCTAAAAAGCCCTTATGTACCCGTTGATGGAAATCTAAGTTGTACGTTTCAAAGCGGCTTTCGGCTTGGTCATTTTTTATTTTATTGAGTCTTGTTTTGGATCGTTCTAAGCCTATGGATGGATCTAAGTCTAAAATATATGTACGATCTGGTTCCTGCGTTCCAACGGTTTGGGCGTACAGTTGTTTTAAAAAATCTAAAGAAACGCCGTGGCCGTAACCTTGATAAGCGGTGCTGGAATCAGCAAAGCGGTCGCAAATAACCCATTTCCCTTGTTGAAGGGCTGGTAAGATTGTGTGAACCCAGTGTTCTGACCGGGATGCGTACATAAGGAGCGCTTCGGAAACAGGTGTCCACTTGTCTGTGCTGCCGGTAACAAGCAAAGTTCGAATAAGTTCAGCGCCAACACTGCCGCCTGGTTCACGTGTAAGAATATGGGGAATTTTGAGGCTGTTTAATTCTTGAGCTAATAAGCGAATTTGCGTGCTTTTGCCCGTGCCTTCACCGCCTTCAAATGTAATAAATTTTCCTTGCATAGATACCTTTTTCATTTCAGGGCAAAATTATACAAAAATGCCTTTTAAAGATCGTTTCTTAACCTCATTTTAACCACCTTGGCCTTAGAATCACAAATGGAGGTAAGCTAAAC
>CAZDVK010000015.1:0-37069 GCA_964508915.1 uncultured Verrucomicrobiales bacterium
AGCTTACCTCCATTTGTGATTCTAAGGCCAAGGTGGTTAAAATGAGGTTAAAAAACACAGGAATTTTTAATGTCAATTCTTACCAGATTACAAAAATAAGAAATAAACCAAAATCTTATGGACAATGATTCACTTTTTGAAACCTTAAAGCGTTATTGGCAAGTAGGAAGCCAGGTAAGCGGGTTAGCCACCCGGCTAGCAGGCCAACAGTATTTAGGCATTGCCATGGATGATGAGGCGTATGCCACCCATTTACGCCAAACTTTAGGCCAATTGCGTGGCCCTGTTATGAAGGTAGCCCAATTTTTAGCCACTATCCCTGATGCATTACCAAAAGCTTATGCTGATGAACTGCTGACATTGCAGTCTCAAGCACCGCCCATGGGGCCACCTTTTGTTAGGCGCCGTATGATGGCCGAATTAGGCCCTAACTGGGCAAATCAATTTTCTAGCTTTAATATACACGCATCAGCGGCCGCATCATTGGGGCAAGTTCATCAAGCCGTTCATTTAGATGGAACCCTATTGGCTTGCAAGCTGCAATATCCTTCCATGCAAACGCATGTACAGGCTGATTTGGATCAACTTAAATTATTGTTGAGTCTGTATCACACCTGGAACAAAGCAGTTGATACAACTTTTGTGCAGGAAGAAATCACAACGCGCTTAAAGGAAGAATTGGATTATACCTTTGAAGCCGATCAAATCAAGTTATACACAAAAATTTTTGAAGGTACCCATTTTGTAACCTTGCCTAAGGTGTGCCCTGAA
This sequence comes from uncultured Verrucomicrobiales bacterium, assembly GCA_964508915.1. Taxonomy (GTDB): domain Bacteria; phylum Pseudomonadota; class Alphaproteobacteria; order Paracaedibacterales; family CAIULA01; genus CAZDVK01. The sequence goes on from CAZDVK010000015.1 coordinate 772, forward strand.
CTTTCCACGCAACGTTTGTTGACCATGACGTGGATGAATGGAAAATCTGTTTTAACTTATGTGGATGCCCCCTTGGACGTAAGGCATTTATTAGCAGAAAGGCTTTTTTATGCTTGGTATATGCCTTTTTACCATCATGGTGTTTTGCATGGTGACCCACACCCAGGTAATTATTTAGCCACGGATGATGGCGCCCTTCAGTTGCTAGATTTTGGCTGCGTACGACATTTCCCAAAAGAATTCGTAACCGCCGTTATTATGTTATACGAAGCATTATTGAATAATGATGAAGAAAAAGCTGTTCATGCCTATGAAACGTGGGGATTTCACAACTTAAGTAAGGAAATGATTTCTGTCATCACCCAATGGGCCAAGCTTTTATATGACCCATTGCTAGATGATCGTGTTCGCCCCATTCAAGAAAATTTCAGTGGTGCAAAGGGTTGGGAAACAGCAACGCAAGTACATGAGGAATTGCACCGTTTAGGGGGTATTCGCCCCCCAAAAGAATTCGTTTTTATGGATCGTGCAGCCGTTGGTATTGGTGCTGTCATGATGCGTTTAAAAGTGGAGTGCAATTGGCATAGATTGTTTGAGGAATTAATTGGCAGCCAGAATTGGCACTGAAATAAAAATAGCTTGAATTATATATAACAATAGATATGTATATAGTGTTGTTTAACATTAACTATTAAAATCATGGATTTATTAAAAAAATACACATTACTTATTACATTAGCACAAATTCCAGCGACCTGTTTTTCTATGGAAGGATCTGGAGAGGGCACAGTTGATTTACATGCAAGGCCTGGTGGCCGTTTTTTTCCTGTAGCTCTTCAAGAAACTGTGGAGGCAGATTGCCCGTTTACACTAAAACAGATTCGGGAAATAACTACAGGTTTTTCAACAGCACAATTTGCAGATCTGTTAGCTGAAATTTCAGCTGTAGAAGCAGTTGAAATGCCTTTACCTACCACAGCGGCTTCAGTTACAGATGGTGCTGAAACAAAATGGGATGACGACGTTGATAGTGATGTTGTCACTGTTGGAGAGTTTGAAACAGATAGACTAGGCGCTTTACGTAAAATGGGTAAAAAAGGAAGATATGCTTTCAAAGCTGCTTTGAAAGAAGAAGTACGAATAAGAGAACTTCGTAAGGCCCAAAGGAAAACTGCAAAAGCAGAAAAAAACCAACGGGAAAAAGAAAGAAAAATGGCTGATGATGCAGCTGCAGCTGTACTGTCCCCTGTACGTGTCAAAGCAGCAAAGGATGCTGTTGTTACACATAGTGAAGAAGCAGTTATTCATAAGGCTGCAGCAGCAGGGGCTGGTTTTGTAGCAAAAATGGAGGAACCGGTGACTGTGCCTAAAGGCAGAGCAGCTTTACTGAAAAAATTGCACGAAAAAACAGAAGCATTAAAAAGCGCAAGAACAGGCGCAACTAAACCAGCATCAAGAACGACGGTACAAACGGACGGTCTTGTTGGACTTAGAGAGCATGGTTTGGCTGCTTTAGAAAGGATGGGTATTTCAAGAGATGATACAGATTCGGTTCAGGTAGCTATTGTTAACGATGGACGTGGGGGAGTACGCCTTGATATTAAAAAAGCTGATGACAAAGAAAAAACTGCTGCTTATTTAGCAGCACACGGAAAAACACCAGAGGAAATTGAAGCCCTTATCAAAGCAGGTTTTAAGGCGCCTGCTACTTATACTGTTATAAAAAAATAAGAAATCCACTTAGTCAGGCTTTCTAAACGTATTTTTAGGAAGTCTGGCTATATCTTTTTCTTTTTGCTAGTCTATAAAAAAAATAGCAAAAGGAAAAATTTATGTTAGAACGTGCGGAACGCAACAAAGCATTAGATGCGGCATTGTCTCAAATTGAACGGGCTTTTGGAAAAGGCTCTGTCATGAAATTGGGACAAAAAGACAATGCGGTGGAAACAGAAGTTATTTCCACAGGGTCCTTGGGGTTGGATATTGCCCTAGGCATTGGCGGCCTGCCAAAGGGACGCATCATTGAAATTTATGGTCCTGAATCATCCGGTAAAACAACATTGGCTTTACACGTAGCTGCCGAAGCACAAAAAGCTGGCGGCACCTGTGCCTTTGTGGATGCTGAACATGCCCTAGACCCAAGCTATGCCAAAAAATTGGGCGTTAATTTAGACGAACTCATTATTTCCCAACCCGATACAGGGGAACAAGCCCTTGAAATTGCCGATACGTTAGTGCGCAGCGGCGCTGTTGATGTATTGGTGATAGACAGCGTGGCAGCTTTGGTACCCAAGGCAGAGTTGGAGGGTGATATGGGCGATTCCCACATGGGCCTTCAAGCGCGCCTGATGAGCCAAGCTTTACGCAAACTAACAGGGTCTATTTCCAAAACAGGATGTATGGTGGTTTTCATTAACCAAATTCGTCAAAAAATTGGTGTTATGTTTGGCAACCCTGAAACCACAACGGGTGGTAATGCATTGAAATTCTACGCATCCATTCGGTTAGACATTCGCCGCATTGGTTCCATTAAAGACAAAGACCAGGTTATTGGTAACCAAACCCGCGTGAAAGTTGTGAAAAACAAAATGGCACCGCCTTTTAAAGTTGTTGATTTTGACATTATGTATGGCGAAGGTGTTTCTAAAACTGGTGAATTAATTGACCTGGGTGTTAAAGCAGGCGCTATTGATAAGTCGGGGTCTTGGTATTCTTATGGTACCCAACGCATTGGCCAAGGCCGTGAAGCAACGCGTATTTTCCTAAAAGAAAACCCAGATGTGGCTCAGCAAATCGAACGTACTGTGCGCGATAATGCAGGCATGGTGGCGGATGCTATGATTGGCAGTAGCAGCAGCGACGGTGTGGTTGATTAAAAAATTATCGTCAAGGCTTGTTTTTTGATTTTTACTTCATACATAAGTAAAATGGACACAAAAAAACAAGCTTTGACATGACTTCCAAAAATAAAATTCTTCTTTTAACATTATCTTTTTTATCATCCGTTTCTGTTTGTGCATACGCTACGGAAGACACAGATGAAGTAGCTGCAGCCAGTCGAAAACCTGGGCGTGGTAAAAAAAAGAAAGTAAAAGATCGTGCTAAAGACGATGATATGGCATTTTTGGATGCAGAAATTGCCAAAAATACACTTCCCGTTTCCGCCGGGGGGGGTACAGCCGCAGCAACAGCCGTAGTTGCTTGCCGTTTATTAAGTCAAAAATCCCTACTTCAAATTATTGAGAAGATGGATGATGCCCGTGTAGATTTGGATGGAAGAAGCTACTGGCTAGCTTTACTCAAATCAAAAAGGGAAGATGAATGCAGGGAAACCTTTTTAGATTTGATGAATTCCCCTTTTGTTCAAGGAGGCCTGGAAGCCGGTTGCCGACCAGATTACGTAAATATTCTGTCGCTTTTACATTTGGGTTCCCAAACATCAGAAGCAGGCGTCAACAAAAACAAATTGAAGGCTATTTGTAAATATCTACAGCGCCTAGATGTACGGTTGATTCCCCATGGTCAAAGACATCTTTATATTAGTTTATTGGGAGAGGCTTGTGAAACAGGCGCCTCTTTGGAACAATTAGTTTTAGCATTCAACCTAACAAATGACCCGGAAATTTGTGACTATTTACGTGGTTGGACTGATGAAGTCATAAAAAAAGACCCGGCTTCTTTGGATGATTACACCCGTTGCATGGTTGATGTTTTGGGTATTGAGACATTAGAACCCGAAAGAAAAAAAACATTTATCTGGAAATTTCGCGACAGTAGCGTAAAAAACAAACACGACCTTCTTAGAAAAATGCGGTCGTTTGTTTCTGATGAAGATTTTCACACGTCAGCCTGGTCATATTTTGACCGCATGGCGCCCATGTCGATGGAAGATCGGGACAGGTATTGTGATGTTGCAATGAACCTTGTGCCTGAACCCCTGCGTCATGAATATTATCGTAGAACCCTTTGTTATAGAATATTTAACACTTTTGATTTAGTTGGTTTGCAAAATTTTCAACAGTTTGTAAATGATGTTCACGCAGTTTCAGCCCCACCCGTTATAGAAATTTGGAGAGTAAAGGAGGGCTATGCACTTTTTCTGCATAATTTATTAGAGGTGGGAGATAGGGAAAGTTTTCTGACAGAACTTCATTTTTTGACCATGGAGGAGGAAAACTTTGACGGCAAAATAAATATTTCTGTTAACCTGGCAAGGTTATCTGAAGAAAGAAGATCATTATATAAAGGCGCAACAGAGCGCCTGGACAAGTTTTCAAAATCTAGCTTGGGTGATGTCTTTTTGAAAATACCACATACACAACACGATGAATATATAGGGGGCCTTTTACGTTGCGTAGAAAGGATGATGGCTGATCCACGGGCCATTTACCAATTTGGTTTAGAAACGCTTCATTTTGATGAAGCTAAATCTTCTTCTTTTCAGGAGCAGTGGGCAAATTACTCTAGCGTTATGCCGGGGGAAGCTAATCAAAAGGGTTTATTTTTTATTCTTCAGTCCATCTATTATCTATGCCCACCAGGTTGTCCTGTCGAAAATGTAGAAACAGCCACCTCTCGGGTGATGGATATATATTTTAGAAAAAAAGGGGGGTTTTATGCAATGGGAAGAGCTTCAGCATCTGCCGCGGGTGCACCCTCTGCTGATGCACCTAGCACGCCCAAATCCCCTTTAGACGGATTAGCATCCGACCCAGACTTGCAAGCTTATATTGAAGAAAATTTTCTAACAGATGATGAGCTGGAAATGGTTACCAAAACTTATCGTGGTGAGGGAACTTTTCTTGAAAAACTTACAGAAGCTGTTGAAAGTGGCTATATAGAATTTCTGAGGCGTGTTAACAAAAAAGTGGACAGGGAACTTCATACAGATGCTGTGGTTGATGCATCACCTGATTTTTTAACGTTGGATATGCTTCTTGATACAGATTGCCTAGACCCTCATTCAACAGACGGCTATAGGGTTGTCATACCGGGTCCTGCTAAGACAGATTACGCCCTTTTGAGGGAAGGGGTTTACAAAAATTTAAGTATGGGTTTGTTAAGGTTTTGTGAAAATGTCAGAACAGACGGTTTAACAAGACACGTTTATAATGAATTCAAAATTAAAAACCTAAAAGGTGCAGTAGGCGTTAAAAAATTTCGGCTGAATGATGGCCTGCGCGTTCTGTTTAAAGTCGATGAAACTGCCAAAACAATTCTTCTTGAACCTGGCATTAAACACTATAAAAAACGCAAAAAAGGAAGAAAATAGAAGCCGACTCAAAGACCGGCTTCTAAATATAGCGTAACTCCTATAATTTGAGTATAAAAACAGCTACAATCGATGTCATTCCCTCGGAGGAGGGAATCTATAAAAAAGTTGCATAATCACTTTAATAGGGGCTCCGCTTACCTTAAACACAACTTTTAAGCTGTGCCCTGGCTGCCACCGGGGGGGCTTTGAAGGGGTGGAACATAAGGCAAAGTTGGAGCGTTTACAAGGCCGTCGTTTTCTTCCTCTACCACTTCTTCAGCGGGGACTGGATGGTGTGCTTGCCATGCATCATAGGCCGGTCCATATTGAGACAAAGGAATCCCTCCAGCAGATTCTTGAGAAGAAGGGAGTGGATTATCAAGCGGCCCACCTACGCGATGGGATCGTTGTAAGGGAAGCGGTGGATCATCTCTGCCACCTTCCATTGCAAAAACTGCAGAACCAACCAAATAAGGAACAACTAAAAAAGGATAAAATTTCTTCATAAAATTTACTGTATTTATGCTTAATGTTTTGTAACTTTGTTATTAATTTGCACAAAAATTTAGATTAATCAACAAAAAAATTCAGGAATCTTTGTTGTTCCACGGAAAAACCTTATTTTAACATCAAGGAAACCATATGGGATGCCTCTAACGAATGAAGGCCATCTGTTAATTCAGGGCTTTTTCCATAAGCAGCAATGGGCATACCACAGGTATAAGCGGCACTCAGCAGGCCACCGTAATGTTCGGTTGTGTCAAATCGGGTGGCAATTAAGCTTCGGGTGTGAAGCATATAAAAATTTCGGGCAACACGTTCAGCATCTAAAGGGTTCATATCCGCTGCTAAAATTAATGTAAACGGCCCATGAACCCGTTGAGACAACTGATACAAAAAATTTTGATCTTGCTGGTTTAAAATGTTCACGCCGGGGGTATCAATCAACAAATATTCATGGCCTGAATTTTCCTCTAGCCAATCATTTAAGGCCTCTTCCCCCACTTGCAGCGGTTGATTCATGCAGTCCATATATGCTTTAAGCTGCGAAACAGCGCCTGCTTTGATTGTATCTAGGGTTAAAACCTGAACTTTTTTCTTCTTCGACAAAAGCATAGCGGCCAGTTTTGCTAGCGACACGGTTTTACCACTTCCAGGGGGGCCTACAAAAACCACAGGATTTTTGGGCGATAATTCTTCCAGCCACATAGGGTTAAAAGGCACAGTGGCAGCTAATGCACGGGTTACATCAATGGGGCTTGTGACAAAATCACGGGAAAGTTCATTCAGCCAAGCTTCGCAAAAAGAATAACCGAGTTGATGTTTATCGCACGTATCGCATACTGCTTTGATGGCTGCCATAGGTGTGTCGTAGGCGTGAATAATATCATCATCAAGATTTGTTTCTTCAAAACTTCCAAGGCTATTAGGTTTTGCATGCAAAATATACTGCCCGTCATGATGTTCTGTAGATAAAATTAGGGCATCGTCACCATACTGCTTTTTCAAAGCTGTCATGGCTGCCATCATGGTAGGGCCGGTAACTTTTACTTCTTCGCTCACAACAAACCAAAAAACAAATACTTACCTTTTATGGTACCTGTGCAACAAAAGTAAGACAAGGGCGCGTTTTGGTGGGCATTTGAATTTTGGCCATATTTTTAACGAATTGTTAACTATTTCACAGCGAAAATTTTCTATAGAACAAGTTTAATGGTGAATATTCATGAAAATTTTAATCGCAGTTTTTTTGTTTTTTCAGGGTTTATCTTTTTCCTATGGGTCAGCCCCTCTTCCTGATGAAGAACTTAAACCCGGAGCGTTGGGGTTTGCAAACCGTTTAACCATGATGCAAGTACAAAGCTGCTTAAAAAATTTAGGCATACTGGGTGAACCTTTTTTTCCGCCTTCCGACATGCAAGCTATGGCAGTTACAGGGGTTTCTACAACGCTTCAAAGCGTAGAAGAAGCTCAAGCTGTGGCCGGTACTGATTATTTGGGGTGGCACTTAGAATCATATATAGATGTTCCACCATTGGGATTAACATTATCGCGTCTACAAGAACGATTAGGTAATGAACCTATGACAGTTTTATTTCTTGTGACATTAAATCAATTACGCATGATAAATTCTACGGGAACTTTAGCTTACGTACAGTTATTAAAATTTTTGGAACCAGAAGATACAAAAAAAGTTTTTACTGACGGTATGCATGGCGCACTAAGGGCTATTGCAAGTGCCACAAGTGACCCAAAAATTTGTGAATATGTCGCATCATTAGAACCAGACGCTGTTTTAGCCGCAAGGCTTTCCATGCTGCATTTAGATAAATGTGCAGTAGATTGTGGCGACCCAATAGAAAAACCATTACGCGAAAGTGGTTTAACCGAACCCCAGATCACAGAACTTTTAAGACTTCCAGATTGCAGTGACAGACGAACAGCCCTAATTTCCATGAACACAGAAGCTGGGGCGTATGCATATGCCCGTGCCGCTACAGGGACACTCAGCCGAAAAGGCTATGGCAGAGGTACTCCAACAGCGGTTCCGGAATCTAACCAAGCATTGACCTTTTTCTTAGGTATTTCTGAAGTAACAGATTTGGCATTAGACCCCATGGGGGCAAGATTTTCTGAACGCCATACATTCATTGGTGATAACTTTCTGATTTTTGCTTATGAAGATATAGCAAACCAAATGAAAGGGTTACGAACGGAACTTGAAACGTGCCGCGATGATGACCGTCAGGTGCAAATTCTAGCAGAACTTCAAGCCAAAACAGATTTATTGAAGGAGCGATCTGCTACAGATGCGATTGTTGTTCAAACTGTTTTAGAATCTTTCCGGGTTGATATTCAGAGTATGGGCCATAACCTTGTACCTGTTGGGAAGCTTTATCAAGACCGCATCGCAGAGGTGGCACGTCAGGGGGTTGCGTTTCCATCACCCCGTATTCATAACTTGGTAGCGGCCATTTTACCCTGGTGGAGTGGTTTTTATTTTGATTCCCCAGAAATTCAAGAAAAACAGGAACTAGGACGAAAAAAGTTTCTTGAATTAACGCGCCATAAAAGGCATGCGGAAATTGCCGCTTTAGAAGCAGAGGCATCTGCCGGTGGAAAACCAGAGGACCTTCCAGATTTCCTAGCTAAGGTACAAACCACACAACTACGTCATGTGGCTGAAAACCGTGCGCGAATTCAAGCTTTTGACGCTGGTTTTCGTAGGAAATATGATAAAATGCAAGCACAGAATACAGATTTGCTTTTAGGGCTTTTGTACCCCTTGTTGTATACATTTGATCATTTTCAATAATAAAGAGAAGTTAATCAAAATGTGTAATTTAAATACTTAAATTTCTTTATATGGCTAGGTTTAATTAACTGTTTCTTTACGGTTTTATATAATCATGGGCTTATAAGGGTTTAGAAATCAGGAATAAAAATGTTGATATCTGTTATGAGGGGCAAAATCCACCGTGCAACAGTGACGGAGGCTGACCTAAATTATGTTGGTTCTATTACGATTGATAAGGCACTTTTAGAAGCGTCAGGTTTGTATCCATTCGAAAAAGTGCATGTTTTAAACGTTACAACAGGTGCCCGGTTTATAACATATATATTTGAAGGGGAACGGGATTCAGGCGTAATTTGTGTTAACGGAGCTGCTGCTAGACTGGTTTCAAAGGGTGATATTGTTATTGTTATTAGCTATGCACTTATGACTCCAGAAGAGTTACAAGCCCATAAACCTGTTTCTGTCTTTGTTGATGAAAATAATCGGCTTACTAAAGTTGTTTCTTAGGAGTACTGGCTAGAATGCTGATAAACGTGTTAAAAGTTTTGGTTTTATGCGCCTTGGTTCCTTGTATCCAAGGGGTTTTTGCACAAGAAGCAGAAAAAAATCAGCAATATAAGCCTTCTGAAAACCCCTTAAACGTTTGGGTTGGTGGATGGTATGATTGGAACCCTTACCAATATTTAAAAAAATCCGATGATCCAAATTCATTAACGGGCCTAGATATTGAATTTTCAAAGTTAATGATGGAAAAACTAAAAAAGCGGTACGAAATTTCCCCCGTTTCTTGGAAGCAACATCAAGAAGATATTGTATCTGGTAAAAGGCAGTTTGCAACTGGCGCTTTTGATACACCAGAAAGAAGAAAGCTTATGTACGTCTCTAAAAGCTACAGAGATGAAGAAAATTCTTATTTTTTATTAAAAGAAAATGAACGCAAAAATAGCTATCGCAACGTTGACGGCTTTTTGAAATATATCAAAGAAAATCGTAAAAAAATTGGTGTTATTGACGGCTATAAATTTGCTGATTCCAAGGTCAATGACTATGTTAACGATCCCAAAAATGCTGATTTAATTGTGAAATCAAAAACCGATTTAGAAAATATGCACTTAACTTTAGAAGGAAAAATAGATGGTTTTCTGGCTGATCGTGTTGTGGGGGCGACCATCCTTTGGCAGAATGGGTATTCGAAGAAAATTTCTGAAAAGTACTTAGGTATTAAAGCACCTATCCATATGCTACTCAGTCGTTCAACAGTAACAGCCGAAGAAGCCATGCTTGTTGATAAATATATTGATGAAATTAAAGGTAGTGCAGATTTTTCACGAATAATTAATTGGTACTACTATCCAATTCTTTTGATGCAAACAACCGATACGTTTTGGTTTTTCATGTTAGAAATTTTAGGGATTTTAGCTTTTTCCATTTCTGGTTTAATTTTAGCTTCGCGAATACAAACAACTTTGCTAGGGGCATTTTTACTGGCTTTTCTTCCTGCCGTGGGCGGTGGTGTTCTGCGTGATATTTCTTTTGGACGTTACCCCATTTGGATTGTTCAAAATAAAAGCTACATGTTTCTTCTTATTGGGGTTGTGTTGGTAGGATTTTTAATTTTAAAAATTTTTGAAAAATTCCACATTAAAACGCCCAAGAAATTTTATAATTTTACAGAAAACGTGATGGTCGTGACAGATGCAATTGGCCTTTCTGTTTTTACAATTGTGGGTGTGATCATTAGCATGGTTGTTAAAACGGATCCTTTGTGGTTATGGGGGCCCTTTTTCGCCTTTCTAACAGGTGCTGGTGGCGGAATGCTGAGGGATATTTTCGTCAAAACAAAAAATGTCGATATCATTTGCGGAGAAATCTACGCTGAGCTTGCTATTCTTTGGGGGCTTATCTTTTCCATTTATTTGACCTATACAGTTGATGACATAAGGCCTGAAAAAATAACCCATGCCGTTATTTTTTGTTTTTTTGGCTGCTTCATAACCAGAATGATATTTCACTATTTTAAAGTTCCCAACATTCGGTTTGGAGCGGAGAAGAGGCTTTAACCATGTTGCGTTTTCTTAAAAAACAAAAAGTCAAAATTAGGACAAACATACTTTTTGAAACAATCGCGACGTTGGTACTGACTGTCATTATCATCATTTCCTATACGTACTATTCAAACACTAAGGCAATTATTGAACAGTGCGAAATTACAATGCAAAAAGGGGTTGAATTTCTGCAAACCCAAATTTCTGAAATGCTTAGGGGCTCTGAATCTTTTGTTTGCTCTTTTGCACCGGTTCTTGAAACGCTTCCATTAGATGATTCTGTTATGAAGAAAAAGGGAATCTTAAATTCTCTTTCCCACCATCTAAAAGCGCATTCTTACGTTACAACCCTTTATTTTGGTACAGAAGACGGATATTTTTTTGAAATATCAATGCCCAATCGCGTTGAAAAATACCTGTCTTCTTCAGGGGTAAAACAACCTGGAACAAATATTGTTTCTATAGCAAAAATTATTAGCCATTTAGAAAATCAGTCCGAACGGAATTTAAATTTTCAGGCACGTCAAAATCAAGAACTTAGCCAGTTAACGGATCAAGGTCAGGATTTAATAAATCACCGTGATGGAGCATCAGGTGCATTTAGTGAGTCGCCAAAAGAAATCTATGAGCGATGGATTTTTATAGATGAAACATTTAACCACATTGAACATATGGGGCAAAAAACGCCCTACGACCACCGAAAAAGGGGTTGGTATAAAAGTTCACTGCTTTCAAAAGGTGCTGTTTGGTCAGACATTTATATTTTTGCATCTACCTTAAAAAACGAAGCTGGTATAACTGTTTCAAAAACTGTTTATAAAAATAATGCACCTGTTGGCGTTTTTGCCCTGGATTTGACAGTAACAACCTTTTCCGAATTCTTACAAAAAAACCCTGTGAGTCGGAATTCAGTGTCTTACGTCATTAATGATAAAAAAGAAGTTATAGCATCCTCTGTAGAAAAGAAAGACCCTAAAGAAACGTCTAATAATGCCAACCCCTTACCAAAGGTTGACACGATGGATGATGTGAAAATAAAAATCGCCTACGAAAAATATATAAAAAATAAAGAAAAGGACAACATCATATTTTTTTCTGTGGGTGGAAAAGAATACATAGCTTCTTTTCAGGATTTTCCTAAAATCTTTTCTTCAAATTGGAAAGGGGTTGTTATTGCCCCCATGGAAGATTTTATAGGAAAAGTATCCGAAAGTACTAATAACGTACTTCTTTTTTCTGCTTTTGTTGTTTTGTGTGCCATGCTTTTGTCATTTAAGTTGGCTCAGCGAATTTCAAAACCTGTGGTTAGTCTTGCGCAAGAAGCAAAAAATATTAAAGACCTAACCCTTATTGAAACCCCTATAATCGAATCAAATATTGATGAAATTAGTGATCTTGCAGAAAGTATAGCAGCCTTAAAAAGTAGTATGAAGGCGTTTTCAAACTACATTCCAAGAACGCTTGTTCAAAAATTATTGCAAAAAAAAGGCGCAATCCACATAGGGGGACGGTCTAAAGAAATAACCCTTTTGTTTACAGATATTGAAGGGTTCACCTCAATTTCAGAAAAAATATCTCCGGAAAATTTGGTTGTATACCTATCTGATTATTTTCAAGAATTGACGAAAATTCTTATTGAACATGATGCCACTGTTGATAAGTTCATTGGGGATGCGATCATGGCCTTTTGGGGCGCCCCTCTTCCCGATAAGAACCAAACTTTTAATGCATGCCGGGCAGTTCTTTTGTGTATTCAAAAATTAAATCAAAAAAACTTAATTTGGAAAAAACAAAATCGTCCCGTTTTTTATACAAGGTTTGGCATTCACACAGGACATGCAATTGTTGGCAATATAGGTTCTTCCGAAAGAATGAATTTCACAGCCATCGGTGACAACATAAATTTTGCATCTCGTCTTGAAGGGTTGAACAAATTCTATGGAACCAGCGTTCTTGTAAGCGAAGCAGTTTACGACAAAGTAAAAGACAAATTTTTATTCAGGTCTATTGATAAGGTTTCTGTCAAAGGAAGTGAACATGCCATTAAAATCTTTGAACTTGTGGCGCAAACCTCAGACGATGGCGGTCTATTGCCCAGTGAAAATGAGGAAATTTTTGTTCAAGAATTTGAAAAAGCTTACAAATTGTACTTAGCTGGTCAGTTTGATTTAGCTTACAATATATTTTCAGACATTGATCATTCCATTAGAACGGGTGATAAGTCCGTTCACATTTACCTGCAACGATGTCAAGATTTTATACAACAACCCCCACCTGAAGACTGGGATGGAACCCATGTTTATCATGAAAAATAAATGATTTCGTGGATTTTAACGATAGAATACCTAGAAAATTAAGGGACAGCCAGATTTGATTTGGCAACACAAAGGAAAAAAACCTTGTTTTTTTATCGATGAATGCTTGATTTTTTATGCTTGACGGGCTTTATTCTGAACTTAGTTTAAATTTTATCCACTAAATTCATTTCTTTTTCAAAGGTCGTCACATTGTCTAAGAATCTTGTTATTGTTGAATCACCTGCTAAAGCTAAAACCATTAACCGTTATCTTGGCAATCATTTTACTGTTTTAGCCAGCTATGGTCACATCCGGGATTTGCCTTCTAAAGATGGCTCTGTTTCGCCACAAAACCATTTTTCCATGGTTTGGGAGGTTGATGGCCGGTCTGAAAAACATATTAAGGATATTGTACAGGCCGTTAAAAGTGCTGATACCATTTATCTAGCAACCGACCCGGACAGAGAAGGAGAAGCTATTTCATGGCATGTGCAGCAAGTTTTAAATGAACGGGGTGCTTTAAAAAATAAGGCCGTTCACCGTATTGTTTTCAACGAAATTACAAAATCTGCTGTGCAACAAGCCATTCAAAATCCCCGTGCTGTGAATGATGATTTGGTTCAGGCCTATTTAGCCCGCCGTGCTTTAGATTATTTGGTTGGTTTTAATTTATCCCCCATTTTGTGGCGCAAATTACCCGGTTCGCGTTCAGCGGGTCGGGTACAGTCGGTTGCTTTGCGCATGATTGTTGAACGAGAGCAAGAAATTGAAGCTTTCAAAAGCCAAGAATATTGGAGCATTGAGGGGTTATTTGATACCCCAAAAAAGCAATCGCTGACAGCGCGATTAACCCATTTTAACAAAGAAAAGCTGGAAAAATTATCAATTCCTTCTGACAAAGAAGCGACCGAAATGGTTACGTGGCTTAAAAAGCAAGACTTTCACGTAGCTGATGTAGAAAAAAAACAAACAAAACGTCATCCAGCTGCCCCATTTATTACGTCTACTTTGCAACAAGAAGCTGCGCGAAAGCTTGGTTTTACAGCGAGTCGCACCATGCAAATTGCCCAGCGCCTGTACGAAGGTGTTGATATGGGTGGCGAAACAACTGGGTTAATTACGTACATGAGAACCGATGGCGTTACCCTTTCTAACGAAGCCATTCACGCCACCCGCGATTACTTGAATAAAGCTTACGGAAAAGAATATGTTCCCGATAGCCCACGCCAATACAAAAGCAAGGCCAAAAACGCACAAGAGGCCCACGAAGCCATTCGCCCCACAGATATTAGCCGTCGCCCACAAGATGTGGCAAAATATCTAGATGACGCGCAGCTTAAACTTTACGAATTAATCTGGAAGCGAACATTGGCGTGCCAAATGGAAAGTGCCATTTTCGACCAAGTAACCGTGGATATTGATTCCCAAGACAAAACAGCCCGCATGCGCGCAACAGGGTCAACCCAGGTTTTTGATGGTTTCTTGCGCGTTTACCAAGAAGGCAAAGATGACGACACCGATGACGATCAAGAAAATCGATTGCCTGTTATGAACAAAGGGGATGATCTGGACACAAAAGACATCTTACCCTATCAACATTTTACCCAACCGCCACCCCGCTATACAGAGGCAAGCCTTGTGAAGCGTTTGGAAGAATTAGGTATTGGAAGGCCTTCAACTTACGCGTCTTTAATTCAGGTGTTGCAAGATCGAAACTATGTACGCTTAGAAAAACGTCAGTTTATGCCCGAAGATCGGGGGCGACTGGTGACATCGTTCCTAAGTCATTTTTTCAAAAAATATGTTGAATATGATTTCACTGCAAATTTAGAAGAGCAATTGGATGAAGTTTCAGCAGGTCATATTTCTTGGCAAAAAGTTTTGGAAAATTTCTGGAAAGATTTCCATGAAAATATTGACCACATGGGCCCCGTTCGAATTACTGAAGTTATTGAAAAATTAGAAGAAGATCTATCTAACTATTTGTTTCAAGGTGCCCCCAAAGAACAACGCCATTGCCCGCAATGCCACGAAGGGCAGCTAAGCCTAAAGTTAGGCAAATTTGGTGCGTTTTTAGGGTGTTCTAACTACCCAACATGCAAATTTACCCGCCCCATTTCAGGTTCAGACAGTGATGCATCTGAAGCTATTGCGAATGAACCAACCACGTTAGGCACAGACCCTGTGACAAATGAAACCATAACCGTACGTGTGGGCCCTTATGGCCCCTACTTGCAATGGGATGGTGGAACAGTTGCCCCCACCGTTGTAGAGGAAAAACCCAAAAAAGGGTCTAAGAAAAAATCAGCCGCACCCAAACCTAAACGTGTTAGTTTGCCGGCCGGAACAGACATCAGTTCTATAACGATGGATCAAGCTTTGTTACTGAAAGAATTGCCAAAAAGTATTGGTATCCATCCTGAAACGGGTGAGGATATGAAAATTGGCATTGGTCGTTTTGGACCTTATATTAAACATGGCGATTTATTCGCTTCCATTCCAAAAAGTGAATCTATTTTTGAAATAACCTGCGATCGCGCCGCAGAACTTGTTACAGAAAAGAAAAACAAACCGGCCAAAGGAAAAGTTGTTAAAGCAACAAAACCGAAAAAAACAGCAAAAAAATAATCTTAATTTGCCATTAGAAAACATTTTCTTTCAAAATAACTAAAATTAGTTAAAATTTTAATTAATCGTTCTTTTGGATGTTTTTTGATGACTTTTTTTCTTAAGCTTGCATGCGTAACTTTTTCTATGACGTCATTTTTATCAGCCATGAGTCCAGATGCACCCGATGACGAAGTATGTTGTTCTGGTTCTGGCGGTGAAGTGACAGTAACAGGTGACGCAACACCTGCTTGTGATTTAAACATATTAATTCCTCGCTTCGTTGCAAAACAATCTCAAATAACTTCCAATTATTTTGCCAGCGAACCTTCTGAAAAGTGGCCAGCTGATTTTAAGCCGCGGTTATTCCCAATTCTTCAAGTTTTTTATGAAACTTTACAAGCCCAACTTACCAAAAAAAGGCATAATGCTACTTTCTGGCAACAGCTAGAATCCCTAGACCCTGAAGCTGATAATGCCCTAGCTATTGCATGCTTAGAACACGTTAGGCCACTGCTAAACCCGTTACTTAACGAACTGCTGACAGGTTTATTCGGTGAAACATTTCCTGAGACGTGGCAGAAACATTTTTGGGATAGAATGCCTGCAATTTTTGGAGTTGAAATTTCTCGGGTTACTCAGGGGATCGTTTTGGAAAGGGCTAGGCCAGACATGCCACCTCATTTGAAGGAACAAATACTGGGTCAAAAAGCATGTAATAATTTTTCTGCCTGCTTTTTTGTCAACCTAGACTATCTTACGACTTTTTGTCGTTTAGAAAAAATTTTACAGGACGCCCAACCTTTCTTAGCTGCTGAGGAAGATGAAGATCTGCTTGCTCCACTTGCTTCAGAGTCTGGGGGAGAAGGCGCTGACTTATCATCAACAGTTCCACCACCTATGGCGGATTTATACAGTGCGGATAGAGATGAAGATTGTGATGGATGCACTGATGAAAGAAGTCCAAGGTCTGACGATGAGGGGCGAAGAAACGTTCTTACTGATTTTGAAACTGCAAGGTACTTGCTCTTGGAATATGAAATGGGGCGCGGAAAAAATATGGTCCTGACAGCGTACGAAACTTTGCGTCAAATAGAGGGGCTTTTAAACAAATGTAGATGAACTATCTATGCTACACCAATTCGTGGGAAAACACCCGTTGGCTCTGGAATAGAAGCTCCTGCCGTTAAACTTTCGCACAAATGGTTTAACAGACGTTTTTCATCAGCTATAGATAGCTGATCTAAAATTTTCTGACTTGCAACAGGCAACAACGGCTGTGTTAACAAAGCAACTTTACGAATAGTTTCCATCAATACATATAAAACCGTCATCATACGGGAACGATCTGTATTTTTAAGACCCCAGGGTTTTTGTTCATCCACGTACCGGTTGGCTTCTGCAATAACCTGCCAAACCAATTCGCCGTACTTATTAAAGGCAAAGTTGTTCATGACATCCGTCAGCTTTGGTAAAATTTCATTAGGCAGGGACAACAATTGCTTATCAACGTCCTGTAAATCAGCAGGTGTTGGAACGCACCCATCATTTTGTTTGTAAGCGAACGACAAAACCCGCTGCACCAAATTGCCATAAGCGTTGGCCAAGTCACTGTTGTAACGGTTAATAAGGGCTGCTTTTGAAAAATCACCGTCTTGTCCAAATGGCACTTCGCGCATTAAAAAATACCGCACGGCATCCACCCCAAATTCATCAATCAAGGCCACCGGGTCAATGGTATTACCTAAAGATTTTGAAATTTTCACGCCTTCATTGGTCCACCAACCATGGGCCACAATTTGTTTTGGCAATGGCAAATCTGCTGCCATTAAAAAGGCCGGCCAGTAAACGGCATGAAAACGCAAAATATCTTTGCCCACCACGTGAATGGCTTCAGGCCAATGTTTTTGAAACAAAGGGGCATCTGTATTTGGGTAGCCAAGGGCTGTCATGTAATTAGTTAACGCATCCAACCATACATAAATCACGTGCTTTTCATCACCGGGTACAGGCACACCCCAACGAAAACTGGTGCGCGATACAGATAAATCTGTTAAACCACCTTCCACAAAACGCATCACTTCATTGCGACGGCTTTCAGGCGTAATAAAATTTGGATTTTTTGTATAGTAATCTAGCAATTTTTCCTGAAAGGCCGACAATTTAAAGAAATAACTGGGTTCGCTAACCCATTCCACGTCGGCACCCGTAGGTGCTTTGCCATTAACAAGTTCTTTTTCGCTGTAAAAGGCTTCATCACGCACTGCATACCAGCCAGCGTATTCCCCTAAATAAATATAACCTTTTTCAACCAGTCGGCTCCACAACGCTTGTGCCGCTTGAATATGGCGAGGTTCCGTTGTGCGAATAAAATCTGTGTGGGTTGTACCCATATGTTTTGCCAAATGGCGAAAGGTTTCCGAAACTGTATCCACAAATTCTTTGGGGCTTTTTCCTTGCTGAGCAGCAGCCTTTTCAACTTTTTGGCCGTGCTCATCGGTACCTGTTAAAAATAAAACATCTTCGCCTTTTAAACGCCAAAATCGGGCAGCAGTATCACACGCCAATGTCGTATAGGCATGGCCTATATGGGGGGCGTCATTCACATAATAAATGGGCGTTGTTATGTACATGAAAATTTTGACTTTTAAATTATTCTTTCGGCAACTATACCCCAACGCCAACCCATTTTTGAAGAATTATGTGGTAAGGCCATAAAATCGTCTTTTTATTGCAAGAAAATACGGCATTAGTTAGCCAAATAACAATCCCCTTACGGTAGTTCTGTTATGGTGTTGCCGCTGCAAATTTTTAGTGTACGCAGTGCGTGCAAAATCAAAGCAATATCTGCTTTTTCATAGGGGTTCGCAATGGCCCCGTTTATCCAATCCAAACTGTTTTTGTGTTTTTGTAAAGCCAACCCGTTTATTTCAGACCATTTTGAAAACCCACCCACAGCAAAAACTTGATAGGCCAATTGACTTTCTGTGTGAACCAAATCATCCAGTAGGCTAAATTTAGCTTCTCGCTGCCATTCTTCGGCACAAAATATTTTATTCGCCAATTCGTAAATTATTTGAATTTGAAGTCCATTATGCACGTCCCAAAAGGTTTTAAGTCTTTCATTAAGTTCATCTTGGGATAGATTTCCTTTCAGTTGCAAAGCGAATTCCAGCATAACAGGTAAAAAAGGTCCAATTTCCACACATACAGGCCGCTTTGTGGCAGATAAAGCTAAGTATTCCCGCTGGTACGTTACAAAAATATCCATCATCTGGGGCAGCAAACTGGTAAGCTTGCTCCAATTATTTTGCACCGCACTTTTATTGCGTAAACATACAAGCGTCAGCTGCTTAACACTTTGAATAAATTCGTACAAAGTTTCATCATAAGACCCTTCATTGTCAGCCTGATTCGGGTCTTGCCATGAATTCCAAATACTTTGGAAACCAAACAATTCATTTAAACTGGTATATGCCTCCACCACCTCTACAGGACTTGATGACGATGCCTGACATAATTCCAATACAAATGTTACCCCCATGTGATTCACAATATCGTTTGCAAGAACAGTTGTGATAATTTCCTTTCTAAGCTGATGCCCATCCACAGATTCGCTAAATTTCTGGGTCAGAATTTCTGGAAAATACTGATGAAGATATTTTCTTTTCTTGGAAAAATAAGCGTCTTCATGCTGAAGATGATCCAATAAATATTGATACAAATTGATTTTTGTATAAGCCATCAATGTGGCCAATTCGGGCCTGACAAGCCCTTTATTTTTAATTCGCCGTTCAGCCAAATCATCATCCGTTGGAATAACGTCCCCTTTTTGACGTAAGGGCAAAGCTTCGGCTTTTTCAAGGGCATGAATTAACGCCTGATAAATGAATAAATCTTTAGACGATGCATATTCCATAAATTTAAGTGCTATATTTTGGTGTAGATTGTCTGTTAAAACCAGGTTAACAACGTCGTTTTGCATGGAAACAAGTAAATCATTTCGGTCTTGAAGGCTTAATTTTCCTTTCTTGACCAAACCTTGAAGCAAGATTTTAATGTTTACTTCGTGGTCAGAACAGCTAACACCAGCTGAATTATCAATAGTATCTGTATTAATTAGCCCCTGTTTTTTGGCAAATTCTATACGGGCTTGCTGGGTCATTCCCAAATTAGCCCCTTCGATAATAACACGAGCTTCCATATCATTAGCATCAACCCGAACGTCATCATTGCTTCGGTCATCAACCTGGTAATGAGACTCTTCTAGGGCCTTCACATAGGTTCCAATACCGCCAAACCAAATAACATCAACAGGTGCTTTTAAAATAAACTGAATCAGTTCGTGTGGTGAAATACTATCGTAATGGTTTGGTATGCCCAAACGTCGACGTATAAATTTATTCAACGGAATATGGCTTATGCTTCGGCTAAAAACCCCTCCTCCTTCCGACAAAAGGTTTGAATTGTAATTTGACCAATTGGAATAAGGTAAACGAAACAAACGCTGACGTTCTTCGAAACTAATAGACGGGTCAGGGTTCGGATCAATAAAAATATGTTCATGGTTAAAAGCTGCAACCAAACAAAGCATTTTTGATTGAAGCATCCCATTTCCAAATACATCGCCTGACATATCACCAACACCAACAACCGTGAAGGGAACCTTCATAGGGTCTATATGCATACTATTAAAATGGTGTTGCAGTGAAACCCATGCACCCTTAGATGTAATAGCCATTTTTTTGTGGTCATACCCATGCGAACCACCTGATGCAAAAGCATCCCCCAACCAAAATTCATACTCGGCAGCAATGCGATTTGCCACGTCAGAAAAACCACCTGTTCCTTTATCAGCCGCTACCACCAAATAGGGGTCTTTTTCATCATAACAAACCACATTCTTAGGGTGTTGGCATTCACCATCACGCCAATTATCGGTCAAATCTAAAAGCCCACGAATCATGATTTCATAGCACCTTAAAACCTCCTGTTTTAAGCGTTCAGATGATGCACCTGCCTGTTTAAGCCTGATATAATTTTTGCAGATGAATCCCCCTTTTGAGCCTAAGGGAATGATAATAGAATTTTTTAAAGTCTGGGCCTTCATTAAACTGTACGTTTCTAAACGAAAATCATCCAACCGGTCTGACCATCGAACCCCCCCGCGTGACACTTTACCAGCCCGCAAATGAACAGCTTCAACACTGTTTGAATAGACAAAAATTTCATACAAAGGTGTGGGGCGAGGTAAATCTTTAATACGTTTGCTATTGAACTTAAAGCTGATGTAGCCTTTTTTTCGACAACAGTAATAGTTGGTTCGAACTGTTGAATCAACGACATTCAATAAACGGTCAAAAATACGTTCATCTGTATCGCTGGTAATTTCTTTTTGTGATTCTTTTATTTTCAGCCACAACTGCTCACTGGTATGACAACGTTCTTCTTCTGACAAATCTGGATTATGTCGATTTGTAAAAAAATCCATCACTTGTTCAGCTAAATGTGGGTAGCTTACCAGCAGATGAATCAGACTTTCTAAAGAAAAACCCAAAAGCATTTGCTTCATGGCTTTCCCGTAGGCACGCAAAACATTAACCTCATGAATTGCAAGCTTTGTTTTAAGAATCAGCTGGTTAAAAGCATCATTATCAATGTGTTGGTTCCAAACGGCGTCAAAAGCCTCTGTAAACCTTTTTTCTACACCCTTGTCAAAGTGTGAAATGCCAGAGCATTCAAATGAATGAAGCCATATATCCCCTTGCAGTTTATGGTTTATAACGTATGAATTTTCATTAACAATTTTAAGGCCGAAATTTTCCCATAAGGGCATTAACGTCGATAGTGAAATTGCCTGGCCTGGATTAATAACATGAATGCACAGCGAATTTTTTTTGTACGAAAATCGCACAACAGCGTTACGTTTTTGGATAGATTTCAAAATGCTTTCAATATCTTTTTTTCCTTCTTCAGGGGAAAATGTATTTTCATAAGCCTTTGGAAACTGAATCAGCGTACCTTCAGGCATATGATCAGCTTTCAACAAATCTTCCAAATTTTCCTGCCAAGAACGGGAAAGTTGTTCTAATTTTTCCCTTAAAGAAATTAAGGAAATATCCCGCTTTTTAGGCGTATGAAATGACACCACAAAAATAAGGCGCGCAAAGGGAAATTCTGTTAAAAAAACTTGATCTGACTCCACATGACCGCCTAATTGCGTTGCAATTTCTTGTGACAGAAGTTCCTTAACATAAGGTGTATAGCGACTTTTAGGTAAATAGACCATAACACTTGTAAACCGACCATAGGGGTCATGGCGCATAAAAACAGCTAATTTGTTATACAAATAAAAAACCTGGGAACAAATGTCGTATATTTGGTCCTGTTTTAATTGAAACAATTCGTCTTGAGATATACTTTTTAAAATATTTAAAATGTACTTGCCGTCATACGATTGTTTTGAATGACCAAATCGTTCAAAAACCTGGCTAATTTTATGCCGCAACAGGGGTATTCGAAGGGGGGATTGGGCAAAAAAATCACGACTAAAAATACCAATAACTTGAAACACACCAAAAACAGTTCCATTTTCATCCATATCCACAATTTCTATGGAATCAATGCGCGAATGCCTGTGAACTGGCGACCGTTGAAAGCTTTTAGAAACACTAACTAAAGGAATACGACCATAGGTTCCCACATCGTATAAATTCTTATCGACAGTTCCATAAAGTGGTTCTTCTGTATGGCAAACAACCGGTAGCAGTTCAGGAATATTTTGAAAGTTACCATAATGGAATAAACCACGGGCTGATTTCTTTTGTTCTTTTGGATCTAATTCAAAGGAAAGCTCTAATTGGGTTAATGCCGTTTCTGAAACCAAGTTAATTTTTGTTTTGGCATGAAAATACCGGCTACCCAAAACCACAAGTGGGCCATCATGAAGCCAACGCAAAAAGTCAGCTATTTCTTGAAAATCTGTATGTGGAACCTCCACAAGAGACGACATGCTATTGTAGTTAGATGCAATTTTAAGAATTTCTTTCTGCACATACGGAAAATCTGCCACAACAGACTTCACCAACATTAAGGCATGTTGTAAGTCTTGCTTTAAAAACTCTAGATCTACTTTATCGTTGTCTAAGCAAAAAGAAATTAATGACTCTTGGTCACCCCCTTTTTCAGGTCCTTTTACGTCACATAAAGCACCTTTTTCGTTACGAAAAACATTAAAAACAGGATGAAATAAAAACAATGGGTCTTGATTATGTTTTTTTAATGTAACAAGGACGGTATCAACTAAAAACGGTTGGTCTTTGATCAAAATCGTGACAAAAGATTTGGTATCATCATCGTCGTCAGATGAAACATCAAGTAAAAATTCTGTCGGTTTTTCTTGAAAAATACGCCACGCGGTTAAAAATGTTTCTATTAAAACGTCTTTGGATGAACCAGCCCAAATATTTTGTAATTCATCAAAGCATGTACTTTGAAAATAACCCTTCCCAAACTTCTTAAAGTTTTCTTCTTGCACCGCAAGACTGTGCGAATTGCTTTTCTGTAGCAAAGGATAAACTTGTTCTAATATGTTAGAAACAAGTGCATCTTTGGCAAAATCGTGGGCTTGAGTTTGATCCATTCACACGTTGTGGGTTGAATATTCCATAGAACAATCTTAGTTCATAAGGGTTAAGCAATCCTTAATATACCCCTTTCCTTCGATGGTAACTGCTTGCACAATAACCATTACACATGGGGGACTGGGGCCTAAATAATTAATCACCAGTCAGGCTTCTTGAATTGCTTCTTCTTTTTCAAAAGTAGTTGTGTCACTATTTCATAATCTGATTTCAAAGGTGGTCTGTTGTGCCTGTTCAGTCTCAAAAACCCTTAATTCCTATTATTCTTGAAGGAAAAAAAATATCGAAAGGTTTAGCCGCTGGCATCACATTTTGGCATAAGGAAGAACAAGAAAACGATGATTTGCCAAAAACAACATCTGCTCAACATGAAATACAGCGCCTTCACAAAGCAATTCAAAGCTTACAAAAAGAAATAGAGCAGATATTAGCCCATGAACAGCTTCACTTACCGAACGACGTAAAAGAAATTATCACAGCCTATTCTTTTTTAGCTAAAGATCCTTCTTGGCAGCGTCAATTAGAAACTTTTATTCAACAAAACCTTTCTTGCGAACAGGCCATCAAACAAACTTTGGAAAAATTTCAAGATAAGTTTTCAGCCTACCCTTTTTGGCAACAGCGATTCCATGATTTGAAAGATATAAGCCAACAGCTCAAAAAACACCTGAAACGATTTCAGGAAAAAAAGATCAATGCCAAGGCCGATTTGATTATCGTGGCTAAAAACATAGGGGTAAGCGATTTATTAAGTTATATGCCCTATAACTTAAAAGGTTTAGTTCTGGAGGAAAGTGGTTCTGCAACATCTCATGCCATGATATTAGCTTGCTCACTAGGTATACCTATTATCAGTGGTATTTTAGATATTTTTGAAAAAATAGATCATGACATTCCAGTTGTTATAGATGGAAATACAGGGGCTGTTCATATGCATCCAACGCAAACTTTCTTGGATGCTGTTTACAAAAGGTCAAAAAATGGAAAGGTTATTTCTGGAATTTTTCAGTCACAGGCAACAGAACCGCTTTTATCGCTGGATGGTATTCCAATTCATTTAGATATTAATGTAAATTTTGATGATGATTTGTTTGTATTGAATGAACCTTTTGTTGACGGTGTTGGTTTATTTCGAACAGAGCTCCCTTTTATGATTTCAGGGGGAAACCCAACCGTTCAGGTGCAGGCTGAATTCTATAAGAAAATTTTTAACCTTTGCCAAAAACACCCCGTTATCGTTCGCACGTTAGACGTTGCGCCCGACAAACTATGGCATCATACCGATGTATCTAAAAACATAAAAAGTAACCGGGTAACCCGTTTGTGGCTGGCGCAACCAGAATTGTTACAGAACCAAATTCAGGCTATTTTAAAGGCGCACCAAGAATGTGATTACCCAGACCAGACTTTATTTATCATGCTGCCCATGATTACTGATCTGGGGGAATTTCAACGGCTTAAAAATATGGTTTTTTTGGAAATAGAGAAAATGGAAACCACACTTAAAAGGCCTAAGCACGTCAAAGTTGGTAGCATGATTGAAGTGCCATCCGTTTTGTTTTTTTTAGATGAATTCTTTCAAGAAGTTGATTTTGCATCTATCGGAACCAATGATTTATTTCAGTTTATTCACGCCATTGACCGGGAATACGCGCATCAACATGATTATGATGTTCTGTCCCCGTTGTTTGTTAAAATTTTAAAAAATATTATCGATACTGCAAAAAAACACCATAAAGAAATCAGTGTTTGTGGTGAAATTGCCAGTCGTCCGTTAGAAGCTATGGCTTTATTGGGGTTGGGACTTAACAAAATATCTGTATCGCCCACAGCAATTTACACAATTGCGGCCATGATTCGAAGCTTGCCCCTTCAACAATTAAGAAATTATGTAA
Source organism: uncultured Verrucomicrobiales bacterium (assembly GCA_964508915.1). Classification (GTDB taxonomy): domain Bacteria; phylum Pseudomonadota; class Alphaproteobacteria; order Paracaedibacterales; family CAIULA01; genus CAZDVK01. The sequence goes on from CAZDVK010000015.1 coordinate 25,811, forward strand.
TTAATTGTCTGCAAATTATCAATACTGAAAAAACCCTTCGCCACCAAATGCTTGACTTCGCCAGGGAAAATAATGTTTTTATGGAATCATAAATTAGAAAAATAATTCGTAATGTTTTTTCAAAAAAAAATACTTTCTTGTAGTGTCCTATTTTTTACCTTAGTCGCCTTATATTTTTTTGGTCTTGGGAATAGGCCTTTTGCCACGCCTGATGAAGGGCGATATGTGGAAATTCCCCGTGAAATGGTTCAAACAGGTGACTGGTTAACGCCACGCTTAAATGGTGTTAAGTATTTTGAAAAACCTCCCTTATTTTATTGGTTGCAAGCCGCAACCATCAAGGTTTTTAACTTCAATAATCTTGATACAGGCGAATTTTTCATGCGTTTGTGGGTAGCCATATTTGCATTACTGGGGTGTGCGGCAACATATCATTTTGCGCGGTCTTTTTATGGGCATGAAGTTGGCCTTTTTTCTGGGTTTATTTTGGGAACCAGTGTTTTATATTTTTCTTTGGGGCGCTTAATCATTTTAGATATGCCCGTCAGCGTTTTATCAACGCTGGCTTTATTTAGCTTTTTTCAAGGATTTTTTGCACAAAACCACCTGCATCGTCGTTTGTGGTTTTATGGGTTTGCTGCGTTTTCAGCGTTGGGCGTGCTCACCAAAGGTGTTATGGCTTTGGCTATAGCAGGGCCTATCATTGTTATTTGGCTAACATTAACAAGGAATTGGGGCCGGTTAAGACCGTTGTTTTTCCCTTCAGCTTTTCTGTTGTTCTTGCTGATTGCCGTACCGTGGCATGTCTTAGTAAGTCTGAAAAACCCTGAATTCCCTTATAAATATTTTATTGTCGAACATGTTTTACGCTATACAACAGACGTTCACCTTCGCACCAAACCTTTTTACTTTTTTATACCTGTTTTATTGCTGGGTATATTGCCCTGGGCATTTTTCATAAGTTCTGCCTTTAAACAAGCATTGAAAAATAGAAAGCCGTCAGACACTTTTTTATTAGTTTGGGTTAGTTGGGTTTTTGGCTTTTTTTCCTTATCTAATTCTAAGCTTATTCCCTACATTCTGCCTTTGTTTCCAGCTTTGAGTATTATTTTAGGAAATTATGTTTGGCAAACCTATCAAGGAAGAGTTTATGAAAAAACAAGCGTTAATACGCTTCGCTTTTTTGGGTTATTTTTGGCACCATTAGCGTATTTTGTCGTTGCATACAAAACAGATGTTTTTGTTGGAAAAGAGGCAGTCCAGCCCTTTGCTTTGGGGCTTGTTGCAATTTTCTTGATTGCAGGTTTAGCCAGTTTTTTGTTTCGTTCCAGTAAACAGCTAATCAGGGTTTTATCTGCCTGCAGTATCGCGACCCTTTTGGTCATTATCCAGGCAGCACCGCATGTTCAGCGACCATCTATCAAAGAATTGGCACATCATATCAATCAACATAAAAAACAAGGTGATTTGATCATCAGCTTTATGGCCTACTATCAAGATTTGCCAGTCTATACAAACCAAATCGTTACGGTTATTGAAGCCAAAGGCGAATTGGAATTTGGAACCCAAGTAGAAGACGTTACATCGTGGATGGTCCCTATGGACAAGTTCAAACCCCTTTGGCAAAAAGCTGACCAAACCCTTTGGATTGTGGGGCGCCGAACAGAAATAGAGGCTTATCAACAGAAACATCCAGACTTTAAACCGATTCCGGTTATGGAGATGGATGGTAACGTTCTTGGACGGATAGATAAAAAGGGGCAGAAAATCGTGAAGACCAATGTTGCCAACGCATACTTAGATGATAATTGTTCCGATCAGCAGCTATTAAGTCACAACAATTCCACCATTTCAGAAGAAGGTTTAAAAGCCCGCGTTTCCGCCATCATAGATCGTTTAAAAAAAACAGATCCAAAAAATCTGGCACTGCCTCTTGATGAAACGTTGAAACTTCTTGACGAAATGGCCAACTGTACAGGCTTAGGCCGCTGGTTGTTAATGCAACAAGGACTGAACGGTTTTTGGACAGCCGAAGCTATACTTCGGTCTGGCGGTAACAGCTCAAGCTCTATCGCACGCTGGATGGCAACAGACGCGCCTGTTTTTCGGGCCACATCAGAACGGTTTAAAATTTTTCAAAAAGAACTTCAAAAACGATTAGATGCAGGGGATAAGATTTTTGTTTCCGTTCCGTGTGGAACGATGGAAGAATTGTTTTTGCTTAACACGTCGAATTGCAATGCGATGCCCCATTTTATTGGCGTTGATCTTGACCCACAGGCAAAAACATGGGTTAGCAAATCAGCTGAGAAGGGCTTATATACGTTTGAATTTCTTCAAGATGATGCCTTTTCACTGCCTAAACATATTAAAAATGCGGACGTTATTGTTAGTAATGGGTTAAATATTTACATTCAAGATGACGAAAAAGTTATTGAGTTATACAAAGCATTTGCCGCTGCCTTGAAACCTAACGGTATTTTAATTACAAGCCATCTTGCCCCACCAAGCTTTGCAAAACCCTACAGTCTGGATGCTTTAAAAAAACAGCTTGCCATTGTTAAGGATATTTGTGAAATGAAGTGGCAGGTTTTTAGACCAGAAGAAATTGTGCGTCAACAACTTATAAAAGCCGGCTTTGAAGTCCAAGATGTTATTTGGGATAGCCAGATGATGTTCCCAACGTACGTGGCTCGATTACAGGCATATTCAAAATAAACAGCAACAAGGCGTTATCTTCAAGCCCCTAGTATCTTGAGATGTCCAAGTAAAAATCTAACTTGCTTTTAAATCTTGAATGTTACCCAGGGCCAGAATTTTCGAAAAACCATTCCTCGTTGAAACGCAAACAAAAGCTAAAATGAACGAAAGTCTTTGGCTCAAGGTGATAAAGGGGGGTGGTTATGTGCGTGCCATGGGGTTTGTGTCCATAGGCGGGCGCACTGATGATGGGACCTTTGTGAAATGCAGGGGTGTTTATCCCCCATTGAAAGGGCACGGAAAATTTCGAGGGGCTTCGGTACTTAAGTATTTCGTATACATTCCGCGCCTCGTCCCCTCATTTTCCTGCTGATTTTTTTGAAATCCATCAGGTATAGATTATGCTCCTAATCGATCATAGATTCTTCCCAAAAGATTATCCATATAAGCCCTGTCAACTGTTAATGTTCGTCCAGTGGCCTTAAGATGCTGATTGGCTACTGAAGTGGTAAACTGCATATCTATGTCATCCCAAACTTTTTTAGCATCAGCATCTAAACGCTGTATTGCCGCTCTGGAAGCTAAGAAAAAAACAGCTGTCTGATGGTGGGTTAAGTTGTCTGCATAAGGATTTGTTGTATCTTCTGGTGTATAGAGTTTTTGAGCCAAAGATTGTAGAATTTCCAACTTGTGTCTTTGTTTTTTAGGAGACTCTAATCCCTTAAAATATTCCTCACCATTAAAAGGAGCTTCCACGTCGGATAAGCCCCCCATTGGGCTCCTAACAACCAAAGTTTCTTCTAACTTTCCTTCTTCACAAGTAGAGGAAGCTGCCCCAGGGCGTAACCTTGAAAGATAGATACGTGCTAAGTTAATTCCAATGTTTTCTGCACTCTCCATCATGACTTTAAGCTCCACTCCTTTGGCTACTCTATTATGATCTATTCCCCAAGCACCTCCGGTTGAAAGAATGCATGCACTTGTGTCTGCCAGTTTGGAATAAAATGCTAGATCTTCTGGTTCTGCAATCCTCTCAACCCTAGTGACAGTTGTTCCATATGCGCTCACTCTATCTTCAAAAGAAGAGTTAAGGTAGTCAGGGTTAACAATTAAATTTCTTAAATTCTGAACAGCCAAATTGTCTATATTTTCTTCAACTGGACAAACATTATGAGTGATTCCACTTCTAAATCCAGTGACAAGACCATGAATTGATCCCCACAATCTTTTTGTTCGTTCAAATTGGGCTGGGTCTTCATGAAAAAGAGCATTTTTTAAAGATGCCTCAGCTTTTAGATACATTGTTTTTAACAACGTAATTCTATATACATCCACAGCTATTCCAGGGGCATTTCTAGATAATTTTGCTTCTTTTATTGCTTTAGGAAGATCGTTACAAACATCAACAACGTCCGTAAAATCTTCAAAAAAATGCCCTGTTTTCCCCATAACACGATTAATAATTCGATTTAATCCTACGTATACATAACTTACAGAAACAAAATCAGGAATCCTATGAAACAAAACAAGTTCTTCCACAGCTTTTTTCTTTTTTTGGGGCTTTTTATCTTTAGTAGAATGGGATTCCGGTTCATTTTCAGTATGATAGGATTCTGGTGCGTCAAAGGGTTTATAGCCGCGATTATCTTGCAACTCTTTATCTGCGCCAAGTTCTATTAGTTTTAAAATAGATTTTTCTTCTCGTTCAGGATTTGTCGCCCAAAGGTGCAATAAAGACTTTCCTTGAAAATCTTGATGATTTATGCTTAGTCCTTCTCCTTGAAGGAACTTAACGGTTTTGATGTCTCTTGCAAAATGCATTGCTGATTCACCATAATTATTAACGGCTAATGGGTCAGCACCCTTCCGTAAAAGTATTTTGATTGCCTCGATATTTCCATAGTATACAGCACCACGCATCAATACTGTTGAGCCCCACTTATCTCGACTATGAGGAGAAAAACCAAGTTCTAAAAGAGTCAAAAGCGTTTCTCTGGGATCATCAGTTTCTGCAGTTGCAAAAAATAGAGCAGTTCTACCTTGATCATCTCTGGCGTAAAGATCAGCGCCTCCATATAATCCGAAAGCACGCTTTAATCTCAAAGCACGATTTACTTCTTTTGGATTCTGATGAGTTAGTTTCATAAAATCTGTTAGACCATAACCATCCCGGCTATTTGGTCTTCTTGGATTATCTGATGCTGTGGCACCAGGACTTGATGCAAGAGCCAATGAAACATTCACTAGGCATGCAAAAATCAAAAAAATTAGATGTTTAATCATAGTAGATCCTTTTAGTTTTCTAATAATAAAAAATTGTTTCTTGCTTTGATGTAGGGATAATATTGTAACTTTCAATAAAAAAGCAAATTTATTTAAATAATTTTTCTTGTACGACTGAAAATTCACACGACCCCCCTTTGAAAGGGCATGGAAAATTTCGAGGGACTTCGGTTCTCAAGTATTTTATATACATTCCGCGCCTCACCCCTCATTTTCCTGCTGGTTTTTTGAAATCCACCGGGTATACAATAACTTTACGAAAAATTTACAATTATGGCTTCATGTCAGAAATTAAAAATAATCAACCCCCGTTACCTGAATGCCATGAAGGGTCAACGCGGCGGGATTTTTTAACCCTAACGGCTACAGCAGCAGGTGTTGTGGGGGTTTGTGCAGTGGCGCTGCCCTTTATTAACAGTATGAACCCAGCAGCTGATGTGTTGGCTTTAGCATCTGTTGATGTGGACTTAAAAGACATTCCCGTAGGTCATACAAAAGTGGTTATGTGGCGGGGAAAGCCTGTATTTATTCGTAACCGTACACCCGACGAAATTAAGATGGCAGAATCTACCACCCTTAAAGCTTTGCCAGATCCCCAGACAGATTCTGAAAGATTTTCTAAAAATCCACAATGGCTAGTGGTTATTGGTGTGTGCACCCATTTAGGGTGTGTTCCAAATGAACGAAAGTCTTTGGCCCAAGGCGATAAAGGGGGGTGGTTATGTGCATGCCACGGGTCGCAATATGACGTATCAGGTCGTATTGTGGCGGGCCCAGCACCAAAAAATTTAGAAGTACCTTCGTATCAGTTTATTAACAACGGTTCCGCAATTCGGATTGGCTAATGCAAAAAATTATTGATTGGATCGATCACCGTCTCCCCATCTTTCACTTTTTTAAAAAAGAATTGAAAGATTACCCAACCCCCAAAAACCTCAATTACATGTGGAATTTTGGGTCACTGGCCGGCATTACGTTAGTCATTATGATTTTAAGTGGCATTTTTTTAGCCATGCATTACGTGCCCCATGTGGATAAGGCGTTTGATAGCGTGGAGCGTATCATGCGTGATGTCAACAGTGGTTGGCTGATTCGTTACATCCACATGAATGGTGCATCCATGTTTTTTATTGTGGTGTATTTGCACATGCTGCGGGGTTTGTATTACGGGTCATACAAGGAACCCCGTGAGTTGCTGTGGATATTAGGCGTGGTTATTTTGCTGCTGATGATGGCAACAGCCTTTATGGGGTATGTGTTGCCCTGGGGACAGATGAGCTTTTGGGGTGCCACCGTTATTACCAACCTATTTTCGGCGTTTCCTTTTGGGGAATCCATTGTGCGGTGGTTATGGGGTGGTTTTTCAGTAGATAATCCAACGCTCAACCGTTTTTTTGCGCTTCACTACCTGCTGCCATTTGTTATTGTTGGGGTCACCATGTTGCACTTGGTTGCATTGCACCGTTTTGGTTCTAATAATCCAAAGGGTGTGAAGGTTGAAAAAATTCCCTTTCACCCCTATTACACCATTAAAGATTTGTATGGCCTGGGTATCTATTTGCTGATTTACAGCGGGTTTGTGTTCTTTGCGCCCAATTTTTTTGGGGAGCCTGATAACTACATTCCTGCAAACCCTTTGGTAACACCACCGCATATCGTGCCTGAATGGTACTTTTTGCCTTTTTATGCCATTTTACGGTCTATTCCCAGCAAATTAGGCGGTGTTTTATGCATGTTTGGGGCCGTTTTTTTGTTAGGGATAACCCCCTGGCTGGACCGACACCCTGTGAAAAGCGGAACCTATCGACCCATATTTAAAAAATTATTTGTTCTGTTTGTTGTTAACTGCCTGGTTTTAGGGTGGATTGGTGCCAACCCGCCTGAAGGATGGTATTTAATTGTAGGACGTTTTGCCACGTTGTATTTCTTTGTGCATTTTTTGGTTTTTTTACCGCTGTTGAGTCGCTATGAAAAATGCCCAGGTGCACCCCATGAATAAATATTTTTCCTTGGCAAACTTGATAGCCACTGGGTTTTACGTAGGGAAAATTCCCATAGCGCCAGGAACGTTTGGGTCCTTGTTGGGGCTTATATTATTATTTCCGTGGTATGGCGGCCATGCTGCATCTCCTCTCGCTTTAGCTATATTATGTGCTGAATGCTTTGTCACAGGTCTTTGGGCTACGCAAACAATTTTAAAGGCAAGTGAATTTCAAAACCCAGACCCCAAAGAAATTGTTGTTGATGAAATTTTAGGCCAGTGGTTGACAGTATTACTGGTTAGTTTTTTTGTCCCAGTTACCTGGAAAACCCTAATTATTTGTTTTATAGCTTTTCGGGTATTTGACATTGTAAAGCCTTTTCCCATTGATTATATGGATGAAAAATTAGCTGCTAACCCAAAAACAGCTGCTTTAGGGGTTATGATGGATGATTGCGTGGCAGCTTTATTTGCCGCCTTTTGGGTAGTGGTTATTATTCGTTACATATTTTAAACATGATGTCCGCTCTTAACCACCAGCTCTTGTAACTAAAGCGCCAGCCGCAAAAAAGACTCTCACGGGTTTCTTTGCCATGAAACAATTGTCAAAACCTTGCGAACTTGGGGCTTTTTGTTTACCATGTGATTAATTTATTTTTTTAATTGTTTTAGGTATGCTTCAATCTCTTCGCGAAAATTCTGGTAAGTGGTTTGTTAAAGTTTTATTTGGCGCCATTGTTCTAAGCTTCGTTGTTTTTGGTATTGGTGACGTTGTACGCAACTACAGTGCAACACGGCCTGTTGCAAAAATAGGTGGCACAGCCATTTCTTATGAAGAGTTTGCTCATGCTTTCCAGCACCAAGTTTCTAATATTCAACAAAAAATTAAAGGACATTTAAGTTCAGAACAAATTAAAAAAATGGGGCTTCACACCCTTGTTCTGGATCAGTTGATTGATTCAACTATTTTGAATTTAGAAATCAAAAAGCAAAATTTACTGGTGGCCGATTCTTTGATTCGTGACTTAATTCATTCTATGCCCGCATTTCAACAAGATGGCGTTTTTAAAAAAGAACTATTTCATGAACTGTTGCGCCACAATGGTTTAACAGAAGGCGGTTTTATTAATGATTTGAAGCGTGATATTCAATCTCGTCAGCTTTTATCACTTGGGGCTAATATACAGCTCCCCAACAGTTATAAACGTGTGTTATTTGATATTTTGAATCAAAAAAGAATTTTTGCAACGGTTGCCATACCTTTAGATAAAATCAAGCTTGAAAAGCCATTAACAGAAGAAGAGCTAACCCTTTACTACAACAAAAATAAAGATGCTTATCAGCAGCCTGAGCTTCGTACCGTTTCACTTATTACAATTCAAGCAAAGGATTTGGTAAAAGATGTACCGGTTTCCGACGAAGAACTTCATGCTGAATATGATCGCCGCTTGGGGGAATTTAGCCACCCTGAAAAAAGAACCATACGTGTTTTAATTTATCCAACACGCGCCCTTGCAGAAGATGCTTTTGCAGCCCTTAAAAAAAGTCGCCCAGCAACAGCTGTGATACGCGATGTTCAAGGGGGTCGTTATGAAGAGATTACTGTTGAAAAACAAAATCTACCGGGATCTATAGCTGAGGTTGTCTTTCAACTTCACGCTGGTCAAACAAGTGACGTTCTGGAAACTGAAGGCGCTTATGCCGTTTACCAGATTGTAAAAATTGACCCCGCCCGCACCCAACCCTTGTCTGAAGTTTCAGAAAAACTACGTGAAGATATTCGTTTAAATAAGTCAGCTGGCTTTTTGCAAGAATTTAAAAATAAAATTGAGGATGCTTTGGCTGCAGGTACGCCTTTTTCACAAGTTGCTGAAGCAAATAAGTTACCCATAGAAGTTTTAATAATAGATGCCCAGGCCCATGATGCCGAGGGTAAACCTGTCACAAAGCTTAGCTTGGATGTGGTACGAACCATGTTGGAACATGCTTTTAACTTAGCAGAAGGTAAAGAAACCCCAATTATTGACGTCAACGGTCAAATTTCTATTTTGGTTCATGTTGATAAAGTAACGCCTGCTTTTGTGCCTGAGTTTCAAGCTGTTCGCCAAAAAATTGTGGATGATGCCACAAGTGAACGCAAGCAGGAAGAAGCTCAAAAATTAGCTTCCAAAATTGCTCAAGAATCCAAAAACTTAACTGACTTAGCGCGTTTTGCCAATACACATAACCTGCCACTTGTATCAAACCATACCACCAGTTTAATGGATGTTGAAAAACCAGCCGAAAAAGATGAAAAAAATGCATTGAAAGAGCTTCTAACACCTGATTTGCAAAATCGGGCGTTCCAGCTGGCCGTTGATCAAGCCGTGTATGGTCAACACCCAAGCGGAAAAGGCGAGGTTGTCATTATGCTTCAGAAAGTTTTACCTGTGTCTGTGGACGATAAGCTTTTTGATAATTTTTCAAAAGCGTTAGGTCAAATGATGCAAAAAGAAGCTGCAACCATTTTGCTGGAAAATTTCCGCAAACAATATACGATAACAATTGATGAAAATGTCTTGAATCATATTGTTAAAAATGATTAATAAATAGGGCATATCTGATTATTTTTTTCTAAGTTTAGATGTGCCCTTTTCATATTTTTCTGGCAATTTTAGTAACCCTTTTATGGGGGTTTAACTTTGTTATTATTAAGCTAGGCCTTCAGGATTTACCCCCCTTTTTATTTGTCGCCCTTCGCTATTGCGTCGCTGTTCTGCCAGTATTTTTTGTTAAAAAGCCAAAAACCCCTTTTTGGGTTATTTTTTCTATAGGTTTTACCCTGGGCATTTTGAAGTTTTCATTCATGTTCTTAGGCATGCACCTGGGGGTGGGGGCTGGTATCGCGTCTTTATTGCTCCAGTCGCATGTTATTATAACCGTTTTAATGTCATCCGTTGTTTTTAAAACAAAAATTACTGTCAAAATGATTGTAGGAATTCTTATTTCTTTTGCAGGAATTGCCATTATTGGCGTTGATATGCACCAAAATGCCAACACGGTTGGGGTCCTTTTGTTGTTGCTGTCGGCTTTGGCTTGGTCTATTTCAAATATTTGCACAAAGTTTGCAATAGCATCTGAAGCGTTTTCTGTTGTGGTTTGGACGTGTACAATTGTTCCCATCCCTATGTTTGTTCTGTCCTATATTTTTGAAGGTCCAGATATTATTTGGCAAACACTGTCAGGCTTAACTGTGGGAACCATTTTGTGTGTTCTTTACACAGCAGCTATTTCCACATGGATTGGCGCATCTTTATGGGCTTACCTTTTGTGTCAATATCCAGCTTCCACAATAGCGCCCTATTCTTTATTGATTCCTGTTTTTGGAATGTTTTCAGGCTGGTTGTGTTTGGGCGAAACATTGTCTATTGTAACAGGCGGGGCTAGCCTCTTGATTCTTCTTGGCTTGTTCATTAATCAGTGGAGCCCTTATCGCAAAACAAGCAATCACCCACTTACGACGCACAAGGAATCTGCTTAATTTATGGCCAAGTTATATTTCTATTATTCAGCAATGAATGCTGGAAAAACCACGACGCTTTTACAATCAAGCTATAACTACCAAGAACGGGGCATGACAACCCTTCTTTACACCCCAGCGTTTGATAACCGCTTTGAAGAAGGCACCATAACATCTCGTATTGGCTTAAAAGCAGATGCAATTCCATTTGATCAACAGTTTAATTTTTTCAAAGACATAGATTGCAGAAAAAAAAACCAACAAAATTTAAAATGCGTTCTAGTAGATGAAGCACAATTTTTATTGAAAGATCAGGTGCATCAATTGTCCGACGTGGTTGATTACTTAAAACTGCCAGTGTTAGCTTATGGTTTACGAACAGACTTTCAAGGGGAATTATTCGAAGGAAGCGAATATTTGTTAGCATGGGCGGAAGAATTAATTGAAATAAAAACGATTTGTTTTTGTGGCAGTAAAGCCACCATGAACGCCCGTATTGATGAACAAGGTCGCGCGGTCAGTCAAGGTGCCCAAATAGAAATTGGCGGGAATAACCGTTACGTTTCGTTGTGTCGAAAACATTATTTTGAAGCCCAATACCCACAGCAAAAAACAGGTACATAGACCTTAGGAACCTAAAATAAGATATATCCTGAAGCAAAGAAAAATTTTGACAAGAAATGGGTATCTATTTTCCAGAAAGCTTTCTCTGTGGTTTTTTAAGAAAAATAGATGGTAGCAGGCATAGTTCTGCCCCTTGCGGGGCCCACCCAGACCCCAGGAAACCAGTGCACGT
>CAZDVK010000016.1:0-36344 GCA_964508915.1 uncultured Verrucomicrobiales bacterium
TGGCCATGCACTGGTTTGGGCTTTACGGTGGCCCCGACGCAGTCGGGCGGGTATTAGTACTTTTAAGCCTAATTCTTAATCATAGAGTCAATTCTTTACGGAAATAAAATTTGGACATGGGGCCTTTGTTGACGTAACCAAGGCTGTTGTAAAAATCATGGCTGCCATCTTTAGCACGTCGTTGACCAGAAGTTAAATCAACAAGTGTTGAGCCAGATTCAAAAGCTTTTTTTTCGACTAATTCCATCAATTTTTTACCAATTCCCTGTTTTCGAAAGTGTTGGTCTACCACTAAAGCTTCTATATGGGTTCTAACTTTGGAGCTAACAAAAAGCGCAGATTGAGACCAAGCCACAAGCCCTACAATCTTTTTTTCTAAACAGGCTACATAAACGCCATATCCAGGCTGTTGATAAATGCGAAGGCGCTGTTCTAATTCTTGTACAGAAGAAGAATACCCAAGCTGATCCATTAAAGATAAAATATTTGGGGTATCTAAAAAATCACAAGGCCGAATAATAATGTCTTTGACTACCCGACTCATAATTTGTCTTTTAGTTTCTGCATAAAACGGTGCATTTGTGGGTCAGTTTGGGTGGGAATAGAATCAAACGAAAACCACTGAACTGTATAAAATTCTTCTTGATCAAAGTGGTAAATCGTCTGATGATCCCCCTTTAATACATACCATAGACTGACATCTGTGTGGATCGCCATAGGCCCAACCGTTGGTGTTCTGGTTATAAAAAAAGGACCAGGAAATAGAAAATCTGCTTGAACCCCCAGTTCTTCAACACATTCGCGACGAACCGTTTCAACGGGGTGTTCATTAATTTCTACGTGACCGCCTGATGGCAACCATAAGTTTGCTTTTTTATGATGAACCAGAAGAACCTGTTGTGATGCAGAATCAACGACAGCAAAATAAGAAACCAAATGCGGGTCGGGAACGTTGGGTTTTTCAATTCGAAAAATGGGATCTTTGCCTTGTAACCACGCGACCGTTTCTTGAATATGTCTCTCTTCCAGCACATCCCATGGCTGGATTTGGGATACCAACTCTAAAATTTCGTTCCTTAAACTCATCATAAATTCCAACACCCTTCTTTCTTGTAATATAACGTATAAGTGCTAGGCATATAAGAAGGTTATGACCGTTCTTTTGTAATAGCTTAAGGGCTTTGAGATGCCGCTGGTGCTGCAGGCGGTGTTCCAGCTGCAGGAGGAGGAGGTGCCGCTGGTGGTGCGGCAGCAGGGGGCGGAGTCGCCGGCCCAGCCAGGCTGGCTGCAGCAGCTTTTTCTTCCTGGGCTGTTTTTTCAATTTTTCCAGCAAGTTCCGCTGATTTTGGTGGCAAGGTTTCTCCTTTTACCAAACCTTCAGTTAAAACAGCTTGGTCCACATATTTATTCACAACATCTGGTAAATCAGGTGCATTTGCTGGAAAATCAGGAATCTGGATAGCTTTGCCAGGTGCCTTTGGATTCGTAGCAGGTGCTAATAAGGTAATAACGTTATAAACTGTTGATTTTGACCCCTCCCCTAAAGGAATTGAAAACTTCAACATATAAGGATTTGGGTCCTTTGCAATAAAATATTCCCCCTTAGGTGTACCATGCATTTTAAGTAGCCATAGCAACGACCACCGCCCTGTATAGCGGAATGATGCTGTTCGTTCGTTCACAGTTAACGAAGGTTGTTGACTGTCTGCAAAGGGTTTTTCCGGTATTGTATCACCGCTTGGCCAGCGGAAGGAAACTTCCACAGGGTTTCCATAAACCCAACGACCTTGGCGTGCCTTATCGTTTTTGTTGACAACGGTGTCTTCGTCGGGCTTAAAGGTCCAATCAACGATTAAATCTCCCCCTTTTTCACGGTCGCGGTTGGCGCGAAAATCCATATTAAATTCAAACGTGGGAAGATCATGGTCTCCATGGCCCGTTAGGTAAGTTTGCAAAAACTCTTTAACACCATCCATCAATATCAAAAACTGCATACATGCCCCAACTTCGGCACTTACCTGATAAACTTGATCCAAAATTTCTTTGGAAGAACCACCTGCTTCATCGTAAAGCCTGAAAAATTCCCGAATTACTTCTGGTGATACTTCCTTCATGGTCAAATTAACATAAGAAACAAAGGGGAACTGATTGCGCAGTTTTTCATTGAAGTAAGTGACCAATTGTTTGTAATTTTCAATTCCCTGCTTACGTTTAATAATTTCAGCCCGTGCTAGCATGCTCAGTTTAATTTGACGCATGATTTCCAGGAAATAGTCACCCGAAGGATTTGTAATACCCTCCATTTTAATTTTTTGAAAAATGTTTTTTATATCTAACGTGTTAAGGTCCTGAATGATGAAATCTTCAAGCTGGGCTACAGAATTACCAGGTTGCTTTTTACCGTACGCTTCAATTTGTTCTACGATGCGGCGCCATTTGTTCAACAAGGTTTTATCAGCCTTGGGCTCGTCTATCATGACTGATGAGCTTAAAAAATTCACCAAAGGCTGTGCATAGTCTAAAGTAATTGTCTGAATTTGTTGACGTTGAAGGGTTACATAAGTTCTTAAATCTTGCAAATCGCGAACTGAATAACCAGCCAAGGCAGCGCCTGACTTACCATCCCACCAGTTGTAATTTTGAGTGTGAATCACGTAAGGGTCCATGGACTTCATCATTTTATCAACTTGCCCCAAAAGCCAATAAGAGGTTTGGCACAACAACGCCCTTAGCTCCACAAAGCCAGTTCCCAGGGAATCTTTATTTAACAATTCCAACAGCTTAATAAATTTGGGGCTAATTTCCCGAATATCTGTAATCTTAGATCTTAAAATTTCTTCAGCAGCTAAGCCTTCTGACATATTTGATGGCATATCTACAAAACTTTGCGCGCGGGCTACAAGGCTCAGCACGTTTTCTTGTAGGCTTTTTCTAGCTACGTACATCATAGATTCACGAATGACAGGTGGGAATGTGTTCAGACCTTTTGTATTAATCTCATCAAAGGCCCGACACAAGTCTGATGCCATTTGAATAAGTCTATCATCCCAATAAACTATTTTACCTGCGGGCACATAGGTTACAACCCGCTGCCCTGATGGGGACGCCATATAAGGCTGGGCGAAAAGGGCGCTCAGACTTTTTTCTAGGTTACTTAGGCCTTTAGATAAGCTAGGTTTTTGTGGTTTTGCAGGTTCACCCGGTTTTAGAGGAACGCCTGCTGCAAAAATAGGTTCATCCAGTAATACGTGGCTGAATGTAGAAAGCTGAAGTTTTAAGTTATCAAATGCAATGGCTGTTTGATCAACTAAAAACTGTGTGACGTCTCTTCCAAATAATTTATGGGCATCAATTTGGTCAAAAAAGGCATCAAATTCTTTACCAGGGTTAAAATATGGGGCGTCAAGCCACGTTTTTCCAGGCTCACCTAAAGTTGGGATCACGTCACTTAAATCTGTTGAAATTTTTCGTAGTTCTTCAATTGTTGGCAGCTGATTAACATCATTTTGTGACAAACGTTGAATGGTGCGAATAAGTTGTGACGGCAAACTATATGGGTCTGTTGAACTTGATACGGCGTTCAAAAAATTCTGGTACAAAACGTTCAGCGTTTGGCGTGCTAGTTCTTTGTACGGCTTTAGGTCAATGGGCGGGAATGGCGTACTTTTTAATAAAGAACGGAATTTTTTAAACTGATCCACAAATCGATCAGGCAAGTGTGACCCAAATGTATATTGCACTAAAGCTGCTAAATCATGGGCATCTGCTGTGAACCGTAGGTTGTTGAATTTATTAATGTGATCTTCAAGTTTGACAAGATCATCCACATATTTTTTGACGAAATGGAATTCAGCACTATTTCCAGGTTTTAAAAGCTGCGCCAATGAACGGGATTTATTTTCAAGCGTTGGCCTGATGTGTAAAAGATCACGGGCCTTAAGTAACAAATCAATATAAACGGTGCGTACAATAACCTGTTGATAGGAAACACGGAGTGTTCGATTTAAATCACGTTGTAACTTACTGAACCACGAAGCTGGCACAAATACAGAAAAAAAGCTGGTTTTATGAAGTTGATCCATCATTTCAATAAGCTGACGGGCATATGAATCAAAAGTATCAACAGATTGCCCCGGTTGGTTAAGCTTCATTCCGTGCATATCACGCAGCAAAACATTCATTTTAGACAATACGGGCAAAATATAATCACGCCGCTGGGCAAAATTATCATAAGCGTTAAATAAACCGTAACTTGATGTTAAAACAAAGGCAGCTGTGGATACTTTTGCCACATTGATGGCCCGGTTCGCCGTCATCAATTTTTTCTGAAGCGGAACAGAAAGGCCTATTTCACGGCATATTTTTTCTTGCAGCAAATCATTGATAAAAAATACTTTTCGTTTTGCTTCTTCTTCTTTAACTTTGGCTTCCAGCTGGGCGCCAATGGTCAGCCCTTCGTCACCTGATGAAAGGTCTTCGGCTTGATCCTCATCATTGAAAATAGCTTTAACAGATGTAATACCACTGTCGCCTGTAAAATAAATGCCCCGAAGCAGCATTTGTTCATTATAAGAATCCGTTTTAAAAATTTGGTTCAGATAAAAAGCCAGGTTGGTTTGTAAAGAAAGTAGTTCGTTTGGAAATACAAAAACCCCATCCCGGGCTGATGTTATTTTTTCCTGATCTAATATTTCAAGGCGCAGGTCATTAATATTTTCTTCAATGCTTGCAAAGGCTTCTTCAATCCAACGGTGCGTATACAACGTTTCAGGGGTAAAAGGACATGACCACCCCAATATGTTTTGCCGGTTGCGTGTTGGAATTTCTGAACAGAAACTTTGGAAACCAGGCACAACATCTGTTTTTGTAATGACCACATATAATGGTAAACGAAGGCCAAGGCTGCGTTGGGCCATCAAAAGCTTGTTGGATACATGGTTTGCCCGGGCCACAAGTTCGTCTTGGGTCAGCTTTTCTTTACCGTACAATTCTGTGGCGGGAATACATAAAATAAGCCCATTTAAAGGCCGTGCAGACCGGTACCGTGACAACAAAACCATTAATGAACGCCAGCCCTGTTCGTCAGAGTTGGCATCTTTTTGTGATAAGAACAAATCACCCCTGACGTCAAGCAATACCCCCCGATTTAGAAACCACCACCGACATTCAGGGTTTTCTGCGTCAATATCAAAACTTTGCCTGCCCAATGGCAAATTTACTTCGCCACCATCAATAAGGGTTGTCTTGCCGCAGTCGGATGCCCCCACCATCATGTACCAAGGCAAATGATATTTGTAATTGTAGTTTTTAATGGATTCTTTCAGAAACTCCAAAGCCCGTAAAAAGGAAAGGCTTAGCGTGCTGACTTTAATATACCCTTTCCGGGAAAGGTATTCACTGATCCAACCACCAATGGGGGGAAGTTTGTATGGTTCGTCTTCTGCTGTTTTAACGGCACCTGGGGTTTTTTCTTTTTTTTCTGCTTTGGCTTTTTTGTAAGAAGCCCGACGCATGGCCAGTATGGTCAGAATAATGGTGATCAGCATGACCACAAGGGCAACGACAAGCAGAACCACAATAACAAGGGGGATAGAACGAAAAGCCCCCTGAACGTAGGTCGTTAGATTTCTAAGAATTTCAAAAATAGCATCCATTCTTCTATATCACCGCCGCTTGATGGGTTTGGCCCAGAATCATGGAAAGTGCTTCATATAAATCTGAGGCAAGCTTGTACCAAACCACATAGGTCACAAAAAAATACACAACGAAAATACCCAATATACACAAAACCCAAATACGAACATCTGGCAAGCCGCGGCCAGGCGGCGATGTAATATCATGGTCATAACATTGGGTGAACAATTTTTCCCGGCCCGGGTTGAATAACCGTGGGGGTTTGTTATTAATAAAAATGTACAATTGATCCATGTACCAACGAACTTTTCGTTCGTCTTCGCCACCTTTAAATTTTCCACGAAAGCCAAGACTTAAGGCCAAAAAATAAAGCAGCGCAACTTCACGACTGTTGGCTTCTTTGCTCTCTAATAAGGCGTCCAGCTTTTTAAAAAATAGTTCGCCGGCTACTTGGGTTTGAAAAATTTGGGCTTCTAATAAGGATTTTTGCCACCCCAAAGCCCCTGGCCATTGAAGGCTTAGAAAAATTTCATCGGTTAAAACAACCATAATATATTCAGCATCTTTCACAATGTGGGCACCAATGGTGCTGCCAAAAGTGCGGGCTGTTTTTTTTGTGGTGGTTTCAAGTAAGTCTTTCATGGTTTTTTGTATTTTAAAAACCATGTCATGTTCTTCGGGCATATCCTTCGTTGGGTCTTGCTGATCGGCCGTACGTAAAGCTTTTTCTTTTTGACGCAACAGCTCGTAATAGTAATCTTGAAAGTTCTGTAATAAAGGGCTATTGCCTGTGGTAAATGTCATTTTGTTACGCTCACATCACAGTTTCTTCGCTTTTTTTCCGTACATATAAAATCATATCCAATGGACGTCGATCCGGGCTATCGGCAGGGTTGAAAATATTTAAGTTTTGGCCAGACTGCACAAATTCAGGGTCTGGCTTGATTTCAAAAACAACAACACCACGGCTTGGCATCAGTTCGTACAATTCTTCATTACTTAAAATGTTTCTTTCAGCACCGGTAATGCGGCGTTCGCGAACGGTTTCAACTGCTGCATCACACGCAATAACTGAATCAATAATCCATTCCTCAAGTTGTGATTCCACCATGCCACGGGGTGCCCGAATGCCTACATAAAGCTTTTCGTTCAAGTACTCTTCTTCCATTTTGATATAGAACAGGCGTTCTTTTTGATTAAACGGAATAGATGCAAAAGAAACGTCAATACTATTCAAATATTTATTAATTAAATCCACAATTGGGGTGAATGATTTTAAAATGTCGTCATGGTCATAAACAGGTAAGACAGGTGGCACTTGCGATAAACGCAAAGCCGCCAAGCACCCGACCACATCACATAATTTGAGGTACAAATTATAGGGGTGGATGGGGTCACCATGAACCATAACTTCGAACCCCGGTAATGCGCCCACCAAACTTCTTAACAGGCTGGCTGTTTCCTGCAGCATGGGGGTTCCCACCTGATTTTGCCATTTTTCACATAAATACGTGGCTTTTTCGCGAATTTTTTGAACCACGGCAGCTAGCTGTTCCCAAAGGGGTGTATCTTTTTCCACAAAGAAACACGGTGGAATAAAATTAGTATTTGTAAACACTTCATCCACAAACGCCACTTTCATCAAGGGAAACGCCACGCAACGAGGCGGTGCTTGAAGGCCAACACTTAAAAACAAACGGGGCAAAAGCCGTGGAATACGAATGGGGTTGTCAGCTGTGTTATTATCAATAATTTCATCCCAATCGGAAGACACATATCTGGGTAAATCACCCTGAACAAGGGAAGAATTAAGCAGTAATTCTGGCAATGCAAGCGATATAACAATTTCTTGCCCCAAGTCTTGCTTGAAAGACCGAATGTCCATTTCTAAGGGTAAGGCCCCTTTTTCATCCGAATAATACTGCACAATCAGGCCATCTGGCATAACGGCCTCTAGTTCTAGAACACGAATCAGGCCATCTGGAAAAACAATGGGGTCAATTTTAAGGTGCTGAACACCCCAATAATAGCGCGACAATGTTTCAACTTGATGGCGTAAAACTTGGTGCAAATGTTGATCATTTTGCTGAAAATGCTGGGGCGACAGCATCATGCCTTCATGCCACTGAATAAGCGGGGTAATATGGTTAAAATCAATCCGTTTCATAAAAACCCTGGCACCTTATAATTGGTTGATACTCAAAAAAATAAAATTAAATTTTATTAATTTTTTATTAATTATGATACGAATATCAACCAAAAGGCAAGCCTTTAGACCCTAGTGTTGGGGATTGTTATTATGAAATAACGCCACCCCCATTTCAGGGAAGGTGGCGTTAGAAAAGAAAGAGGTCTGAAAACAAAACTGTGTGGCGTTTTAACGCGGGGTTAGTTGTCCCACTACACTGGCGAATCCACCCCCACCGCTTCCCTGCCGTGCTAATTTTGTCGGTGCACTACCAAGCACTTTATCTGCAAGGTCCTTTTTTTGTTGATTTTCTTTGTACGCCGCATGCATAGGGCCCCAATAGGTATTCAAAAAGTATGACTGAATAACAGGTATCAAAGTTTCAAGATTTTGGCCTGTTGCTACTTCGAACAAGGCACGGAAACTAGTTTCTGGCTTTTTCACATTACCTTGCAAAATTGTGATTTTATAATTGTTTATATATTCAATGAATTTTTTAAATGACTCTTCTGGTTTGGGGTTAGAAGAACCCCATCCCGTATCTCTTGTGAATTCATTGCCCGCAGCACTGGCAATGGCTGCACACACCAGACTGTGCATCCAATCATCTAACGGTATGTCTTGGGCAAACATACTGGCCGGCAAGAAAGCTCTTAGAACTTGATCACCAATTTTTTTATCATTGATTCCGAAGTTGTAAATCATCCCTTTGACCGCAGCCATAATTTGTTGGGTTAAGAATAATTCTGGTTCTTGACCTTCTACATCGTCATAAAACCATAAAGGCCAAAAATCTATTCCACCCGTTCGGTCACCCAAACTAATGGTATAAGTGGCACCAAAAAATTTTCTGCTTGTCATTAACGAATGAAGTCGATGCAAATAATCTTGGTGCGTTAAGTCAACCTGTTGGGCACCCGTCATAGGGATGTATAGGCTGTCCAAAATAATATGGGAAACACTGTTTCTAATTAGATTCCCTGACGATACGGGAAGCATATTATCTGGTATCCCATACCCACTCACGCCGTATCCAACAGCTTGCCCATGAAGAAAATTTGATTCGTGCATTCCCCTCAACAGACCGTTGATGCCATGAATATAACGGCTAGCTTCCTGCGGTGTTTTGGCAAAAATAGTTAGAAAAGGCCCACGATTTGCATCGTTCGCATTGGCCATCATCTGGAAATTTAGTTTATTTTGGGCCAGGTAAGGTTCCAACCTCTCACCAATTGTAGGAACGTTTTCAGCTGTTGGGAATACATAAACTCTCCACACAAAAGAACCTGGTGCAATTTGGTTTTCAGGGGAAATAAAAGCGGGGTCTGGATTTAAGACTTCGCCAGCATTGTGATTAGTTTGAGAATTTACTACTGCAGCATTAAAAAAAGATTTCACATACTCTAAATCTTTAGATAATAAGTCCCTTGCAGAAACTGCAACAGCATCCCCTCCTGAACCACCATCAACATCTAAGGCGTCCACACCATCCATTGCTTGCGCCTCTAAACAACTGATTACCATCAAAAAGGCCGCTAACGAAATATATTTTTTCATATTAATTTTATTCCCCGAAATAAATATTCATGATTTAAATATTTCATAAAAAAATTAACAAATCGTAAATTATATGGTTTTTGCTTTATTCATTCATTCTTTCTTTAATATGAAAAAAGCAAAAAAATTGATGCCTGAATTTCGGTCGCAGTGTTTTTGCGTATGTGTATAATCACCTTCTAGCGTATTGTTTTTTGACTTTGACGATGGTTTCTGAAAAACAGAAGAAAGAATTTTATCAAGCCCTTATTGAAAAAGATCCCCTTTATGAAGGGATTTTTTTCGTAGGCGTTAAAACAACTGGGGTTTTTTGTCGGCCCACATGCCCTGCTAGAAAGCCAAAATTTGAAAACTGTGAATTTTTTCAAACAGCGCAGGATGCGTTGATTGCATCTTTTAGGCCCTGCTTACGTTGTTTGCCCCTTTCCCACCCAAATCAGGTTTCAAACTTGGTTCAAAATCTTGTGAATGCTGTGGAAGCGGACCCATCAAAAAGGTGGAAGAATAAAGATTTTGATGCATTGTCGGTAGACGCCTGTACAGCAAGGCGCCAATTTAAAAAACGTTTTGGCATGACCTTTGTGGAATACGCACGTGCCAGGCGCATGGGTATTGCCTTTAAACAAATTCGACAGGGTACCGCCATTATTGACGCACAGTTAAATACCGGTTATGAATCAGGCAGCGGTTTTCGTGATGCGTTTTCAAAAATTATGGGCAGTTCCCCTAAAAAGTTCGATTTAGATTCGAAAATTCTGAAATCAGCATGGATTGATACAGAGCTTGGCACCATGATTGCTGTGGGTGATGATGAAAAAATTTATCTTTTAGAATTTTCAGGCCGGCGGGGCCTAGAGCGGGAAATTGAACGCCTTCGGTTTAAGTTAAAAGCAGCCATCGTTCCAGGAACAACTGACCCAATTCATCAAATTGAAGGGGAAATTAAAGACTATTTTTCTGGAAAACTGCGGCAATTTCTAACCCCCATTCACCTTCTGGGCAGCCCGTTTCAAAAAGCAGTGTGGGAAGAATTAATGCGTATTCCCTATGGTGAAACGCGAACGTACGCCGATCAGGCGGCATCAATTGGAAAACCAACAGCCTATCGGGCGGTGGCCAATGCCAATGGAGCCAATCAATTGGCAATTATCATCCCCTGCCACCGCATTATTAACAGTAATGGTAATTTAGGTGGCTATGGCGGCGGTGTAACACGTAAACAATGGCTTATTGAATGGGAAAAAAAACATGCAGCCGATTATTAAAAATATTCGCACACTTTTACAGCAATCTGCCGATTCATCACCTGAGAATGTGGCTAGGTTTTTTAAAGTTGGGCCCGGTTCTTATTCTGAACATGATCAATTTATGGGCATTAAGGTGGCAACCCTTCGGAAAATTGCCAAGGGTTTTTTGCATTTGAATTTGGATAAAATTGAACAAATTTTAAAATCACCCTTTAATGAAGAACGCCTATTTGCCCTAATTATTTTAACGCATCAGTATGCAGCAGCACCTGTTAATGTTAGGGAAGATATCTATCATTTTTACGTGAAAAATCGGCACGCTATCAACAACTGGAACCTTGTGGATAGTTCGGCACACCTTATCGTGGGCGCCCATCTGTTTGATAAAGATCGCACTTATCTTATGGAATTAGCCCGTTCATCACAGATGTGGGATCGCCGTATTTCTATTGTTTCGACGTGGTATTTTATTCGTCAAAATGATTTGGCATGGACATTTGAATTAGCCAAAGTTTTGTTAAAGGATTCACATGATCTGATTCACAAATCTGTGGGGTGGATGCTGCGGGAAGCCGGGAAAAAAAATCAACCTCAATTGGTTGATTTTTTAAATCACTTTGCACAGGAAATGCCCCGCACCATGCTGCGCTATGCCATTGAAAAATTTCCAAAGGAACAGCAACAGATGTATTTGAAAGGTATGGCCAAAATATAATGCAACCCGTGTAATTTTGGTATAAAAACAGGTACAACCGATGTCATTCCCTCAAAGGAGGGAATCCACAAAAAAATTGAAAAATAAATTGTTTTTTGTTTTCTCTGGATCCCCATTTTCACGGGGATGACATAAGTGGGGTAATCATTTTATAGAGGTCCCCTCCATATAAATTACAAAGTCAGTTCGAATTTTTCCAAAGCTTTGATTTCATCGCGCAGGCGGGCGGCCTCTTCAAATTCCAAATTGCTGGCAGCTTGCCGCATTTGTTTTTGAAGGGTAGCTAATGTTTTTTCTAGGTTTTTTATGTTCATATTTTTCTTGGCCATAATTTCTGCCTTTTTATCGTCAGACGTAAATAAAGATTCACCTAAAGCCCGCTGTACTGTTTTGGGGGTAATGCCATGTTCATCATTGTAAGCGTGTTGTTTGGAACGCCTGCGGTTGGTTTCATCCAACGCGTATTTCATAGATTCGGTTACCTTATCAGCGTATAAAATAACCCGCCCTTCACTATTTCGGGCAGCGCGGCCAATGGTTTGGGTTAGCGACGTTTTAGACCGTAAAAATCCTTCTTTATCGGCATCTAAAATAGCAACTAAACCGCATTCAGGAATGTCCAACCCTTCACGCAGTAGGTTAATACCTACCAACACATCAAATTCACCACTGCGAAGGCCCCGAATAATTTCAATGCGTTCCAGGGTTTCAATGTCAGAATGCATGTATTTAACTTTTAAACCTGCTTCGTTCAAGTATTCGGTTAAGGCTTCGGCCATTTTTTTGGTGAGCGTTGTCACCAAAACCCGAAACCCTTTTGAAACGGTTTGTTTGGCTTCGTGAATTAAATCATCCACCTGGTTATGGCACGGGTGTATAAAACAAACGGGGTCCAAAAGACCTGTGGGGCGAATCACTTGTTCCACAAAAACGCCCCCTGTTTGATTCAATTCCCAAGGGCCTGGTGTGGCTGAAACAAACACTGTTTGGGGGCGCATAGCATCCCATTCTTCAAATTTTAAAGGGCGGTTATCCCGGCATGATGGCAAGCGAAACCCATGTTCTGATAGAACGCCTTTTCGGGCCTGGTCACCCCGGTACATGCCCCCTAACTGGGGTACGGAAACATGGCTTTCATCCACAATTAATAAGGCATCTTTTGGAATATATTCAAATAAAGTTGGCGGAGGTTCACCAGGGGCACGGCCCGTTAAATACCGTGAATAATTTTCAATACCTGCACACATACCGGTGGCAGCAATCATTTCCAGGTCAAATTTGGTTCGTTGTTCTAACCGCTGATATTCCAAATGTTTTTCGTTTTCTTTAAATTCGGCCAGTCGCACAGCCAGGTCGCGCTGAATTTCTTTCATGGCCTGCTGCAAGGTGGGGCCAGGGGTTACATAGTGGCTGTTGGCAAAAACAGTGATTTGGTCAAGGTCTGTGTATTTTTCGCCCGTTAACGAATCCACTTCCCAAATGGCTTCCAGTTCATCCCCAAAAAAACTCAGGCGCCAAGCGCGATCTTCATAGTGGGCTGGGAAAATTTCTAAACAGTCCCCCCGCACCCGAAAACTGCCACGGCTAAAATCAATGTCATTGCGCTTATATTGCAGTTCAACCAAACGCCGCATCAAATCACGCAGGTCAATATTTTGCCCTTTTTGAAGGGGTATAATCATTTCACTATAAGTTGTAACCGCCCCAATACCGTAAATGCATGAAACGCTGGCTACCACCACAACGTCCCGTCGCTCTAGCAATGAACGGGTTGCGGCATGGCGCATGCGGTCAATTTGTTCATTAATGGATGCGGTTTTTTCAATATATGTATTGGTTCTTGGAACGTAAGCTTCTGGCTGGTAATAGTCGTAGTAAGATACAAAAAATTCCACCGCATTATTGGGAAAAAATTCTTTCATTTCGCCATACAGCTGCGCTGCCAAAGTTTTATTGGGGGCCAAAATTAGCGTCGGCTTTTGAACATGCTGAATGACGTGGGCCATGGTAAACGTTTTACCAGACCCTGTGACCCCTAAAAGAACCTGGTTTCGATCGCCCTGATTAATACCAGCTACTAATTCCTGAATGGCTTGGGGTTGATCACCCTGAGGGGTAAAATCAGACACCAGATGAAGGCGCTTTCCTTGTTGTTCTGGGGCATTATATAAAAGGGGGAATATAGCTGTCATGATTGTTTCTTTAATTCTAATGCCTTTTGGTAAACTTGCTTTTTAGAAATGCCATACAGGTTGGCTATTTCATCACTGGCCGTTTTGACGGACATTGTTTTTAAGGCTTCTTTTAAAGAATTTTCCAAATCTTGTAAATCAGCCACCTGTTCCTTGGAGCTTAAAATAATAACAATTTCCCCTTTTGGTGGGTGATTATCAAAATGGGTAATGACGGTATCAAAAGTGCCTGGCACCGTTTCTTCAAAAGTTTTGGTGATTTCGCGAACCACAGCAACAGTTCGACCTTTAAAAATAGTTTCCATGGACTTTAAGGTTTTTTGCAGGCGGTTTGCTGATTCAAAAAAAATTAAGGTGGTTGGTATCATTTCTTGAAGATCAAATTTTTTAGGGTCTGCAAAGCCACAAAATGTAAACTGGTCTGTGGGCATGGCAGACAAAACAAGGGCCGCCATAACGGAAGATGGCCCTGGTAAAGTCGTGTAAGCCAAGTTTTGTTCTTGGCAACTGCGCACCAATTTAAAGCCTGGATCTGAAATCAACGGGGTTCCCGCGTCGGAAATAAGGGCAATACTCTTGCCGCTTGCAAGCTTTTCTAGAATTTTGGGGCGTACGGTGGCTGCATTATGTTCGTGATACGTGAACAAAGGCGAATGAATACCATAGTGGTTCAGCAATTTTTGACTCACGCGGGTATCTTCGCAGTAAATTTCGTCACATTCTTTTAAAATACGCAATGCCCGTAGGGTTATATCCTCTAAGTTTCCAATAGGTGTGGCGACAATATACAGCAAAATATCCCCTTACGCCGCCTGGCTTAAAAAAGGTGGAATATGTCGAACTGTTTTTGGGAAATACTGATGAAACCAATTGGCCAAATCTTTTAAGGTTGGTTCCGTTGCAAAATGGTTTTCAATATACCGCCATAGTCGTGGAATATGAATTAAATAGTCACGCCTATTCTGGCGCATGGCATAGCGCGTGAATACGCCTAATACCCGCATGTGCCGGCTTGTCGCTAAAATAGATGCTGCCTGTTGATAATTTTCATGCTGATCTTTTGGAACGGGCGCTAAAAAAAGATGCCACAATTTTTCCATCAAGGCAGGTGGCGCGTCATAGCGTGCGTCTTCCAAAAGGGAAATAAAATCATACACAACGGGCCCCCACATAGCGTCTTGAAAATCAAGCACTCCACATGAATCAAGGGGGGTTTTTCCAGGTAATAACATCAAATTATCTACATGATAATCGCGCAGCATCACCGAATCAGGAACAGAAGGAACAGACATAAACGCTTGTGCCCACAGGTTTTTAAATTCTTCCTTCACTGCATCAGGTGCTGTTTGGCCAAATGTAGCTGGCCACACCCAGTCCATAAAAAGCATGACGCCATTAATAAAATATCCTAAAGAATAACTTTCTAAAAAGGGTGGTTTTTGAGTTGCTGTTTCATGAAGGTGTTGCAGTACGTGAACGGCTAATGTGTACAACTTTTCAATTTCATTAGGTTCTTTTAAAAGAAGGCGACGGAAAGTGACGTTTCCAAAATCTTCCAACATGACGAAACCCTGACTTAAGTCAGTTTCAAAAATTTCAGGTGCACGAACACCTTGTTTTTTTAAAAACTCAGCCACTTGTATAAACTGCACAGGGCTTTCTTGTGGTGAATCCATCAAAACCCGGGGTGGGTTTGACAACCTGTAATACTGCCTAGGTGACATGTCGCTTGCCAAAAAAGACAAACGCTCCGGGTTATAGCCCTGTTGTTCTAAAAAAGTACGCCGCAGGTCAGCTCTATCTGTCATTGTTTTTCTCTAATTTAAAAGATCGGTGGTTTTCATCAACCACCCCTAAGGTTATACGCCAGTATTGTTTAGGTAAAAAAGGGCCAAGACGATCAGGCCATTCAACTAGGCATAAGTGGCTGGAAAAAGCCTCTAACAGGCCTAATTCTTCTACGTCATCACAGGTTTTGAGGCGGTACAAATCAGCATGCCATATTTGCCCGTGAGGTGTTTCATACTGCTGTACCAGGGTAAAGGTTGGGCTGACCACATCCATTGGTTTTTCTGTCAGTGTTCGAATGAATGCTTTTGCAAAAGTTGTTTTACCAGCGCCCAAATCCCCTTCCAACAAAATAACCCCAGGCCATGGGGCGGTTGTTGCTAGATCGGAAGCTAGTTTGGTCAACTGTTCTAAGGTTAAAGCTTCATATGTCATATGGAAAAAGAATTCCCACACCCACACGATGATGCCGCGTTAGGGTTGCGAATCAGAAAGGTTGCCATGGCCAGGTCTTCCACAAAGTCCAACTCGCTATTTTCTAATAACCCTAATGATACGTCATCAATAGCCACTTTGGCGTCATTCTTTTCAAAAAATTGATCATCTGGCGTTGTTTCTGAATCAAACACAAAATGGTATTGGAACCCAGAACACCCGCCCCCTGAAACGCGAATACGCAAAAACTGGGCATCTTCTTTTTCAAGTAAATCTTTAATGCGGTTGGCAGCGGTTTCAGAAATGGAAAAAGTCATGTAAGGTACCAAATTTGTTTTTGTGTATTATAGAAAGAATGGCGCATAAGGTGAAGGTTATTTGTTATTTTTCTTTAGACTTACCGTCTATTATTCCTAAAAACAATATTACCTGTTGTGTCAAATAGTTGTGCCACTTAGCTATATAAAATACCCAATTCCAGAAAAAGAATAACCATGCTGCTTAACCCAATAATTATACGCAACCCTGTTTTGTTCTTTAGACAGGGCGGAATTTTTATATTAAAATTTGATATATAAATTTTTATTTGAACACTTAATGTTTCTGCTTACAGCTTTAGTTCAAGGTCAGCCAACCCCCTGGCAGATGACGTTCCAGCAGCCGGCGTCTCCGGTTATGGAAGGTATTCAGTCCATGCATAGCCTATTAATGATTGTGGCAGCTTTTGTTGCAACATTTGTGTCGCTGACGTTGTTTTACATTTTGATGCGTTTCCGGGCATCCAAAAACCCAGTTCCGTCGAAAATTGCCCACCATACCATGCTTGAAGTTGTTTGGACCCTTATCCCCGTGGTTATTTTGGTGGTTATTGGCATTCCATCTATGAAACTATTGTTTGAACTGGATAAACCCCAAAACCCAGACATAACTATTAAAGCCATTGGCCATCAATGGTACTGGAGTTATGAATACCCGGGTCAAAATGGAAAAAGCTTTTCATTTGATAGCTATATGATAGAAGACAAAGATCTAAAGCCTGGTCAATTGCGGCTTTTAGAAGTTGATAACCGGGTTGTGGTTCCTGTGAATGCCACTGTTCGTATTATTGTGACATCAACAGATGTGTTGCATAGCTTTGCTGTACCATCCCTTGGCATTAAACGGGATGCTGTTCCAGGCCGCATTAATGAAACCTGGTTTCGTATTGCCAAAGAAGGTGTATATTATGGGCAGTGTTCAGAACTATGCGGCGTAAAACATGGCTTTATGCCCATTGCCATTGAAGTAGTATCACAAGAAAACTACAAAGCATGGCTTGCAAAAAAGGGAGGCGTCTAAATTTATGGCTACGCATGCACACCACCACACCCCAACCGGATGGCGCCGGTGGATATTATCCACAAATCATAAAGACATCGGAACTTTGTATATTATTTTTGGGGGCGTCGGTGGTTTAGTTGGCGGCATTTTTTCTATGCTGATTCGCCTTCAGCTGATGCACCCAGGCGGCACACTTATGGGTGGTGATCATCAACTTTATAATGTCATCATTTCAGCCCATGGGGTTTTGATGATTTTCTTTATGGTGATGCCCATTTTAATTGGTGGTTTCGGCAACTGGTTTGTACCTTTGATGATTGGGGCGCCCGACATGGCTTTTCCAAGGCTTAACAACGTTAGCTTTTGGTTAATGGTCCCGTCTTTCATTTTATTGATTTTGTCGTCCCTGGTGGGCGCCGGGGCTGGTACGGGGTGGACGTTGTACCCCCCCTTAAGTTCCTTAATTGGTCATAACGGCCCAGCTGTTGATTTTTTACTCCTTAGCCTTCACTTAGCAGGGGCTTCATCTATTTTGGGGTCTATCAATTTTATTACCACCATTTTTAACATGCGCACCCCAGGCATGGGATTTCATAGAATGCCCTTATTCGCTTGGGCTATGTTAATTACATCTTTCCTATTGCTTTTGTCTGTGCCCGTTTTGGCAGGTGGTATTACCATGTTGCTGACAGATCGGAACTTTGGTACCACATTTTTTGACCCAGCTGGTGGGGGCGACCCCGTTTTATTTCAGCACCTATTTTGGTTTTTTGGCCACCCAGAGGTATATATTATTATTTTGCCAGCCTTTGGCATTGTCAGCCATGTCATTTCCACGTTTTCTCAAAAACCTGTGTTTGGCTATTTGGGTATGGCCTATGCTATGACATGTATTGGGGTTCTTGGGTTTGTAGTATGGGCACATCACATGTTTACCGTTGGGTTAGATGTAAACGCCCGGGCTTATTTTACCATTGCAACCCTCATTATTGCAGTACCAACAGGTATTAAGGTATTTAGTTGGCTGGCTACCATGTGGGGTGGGTCCATCACCTTTAAAACGCCTATGTTGTTTGCTATTGGGTTTGTATTATTATTTACTATTGGTGGCTTAACAGGGGTGGTGTTAGCGAACGGAGAAGTAGATGTAGTGCTCCATGACACATACTATGTGGTGGCACATTTTCACTATGTTCTTTCGATGGGCGCCCTGTTTGGTTTATTTGCCGGCTTTTATTATTGGATTGGCAAAATGTCAGGGTATCAATACAACGAAAAACTAGGCCGCATCCATTTTTTCTTAACATTTATTGGCGTTAACGTTTTGTTTTTCCCCATGCATTTTTTGGGGCTAGCTGGCATGCCGCGTCGTATTCCAGATTATCCAGATGCTTATGCTGGCTGGAACTATGTGTCTTCTATCGGGGGATTTATTTCTGGCTTTGCAGCTTTGTTTTTCTTTTATGTCGTGTATCGTATTTTTAAAGATAAAGTACCATGCCCATCAAACCCCTGGGGTCCTAGCGCCACAACGTTGGAATGGACGTTATCATCTCCACCGCCGTTTCATTGTTTTGAAGAACAACCACCAGTGCCAGAAACAGCTGGTCACTAAGACTAGGTCAGCGTTCCTCTTCGACAATATATAAAGGTCGCTTTTTTGTTTCCTGAAAAATACGGCCTACATAAATGCCAACAGTACCCACCATAATCATAGTTAGACCATTCAAAAGGCCTGTTAGCATCACAATGCTCATCCAACCGGGTACATAGTGAGCACCTAGAATTTTTCCAACAATAAAATAAATAACTGTTAAAAAAGAAATAAAAGAAACCACAAGGCCCACATTAAAACACAATCGTAAAGGCCAATCTGAAAAAGATGTGATGGCATTGATTGCCAAACGCAGCATCCTTTTAAGGGGGTATTTTGTTTCACCTGCAAAGCGGGCTTCTCGCTTATAAAGAACGCATGATTGTTTGAACCCAACCCATGATGAAAGCCCCCGAATAAATCGATTTGTTTCCTTTAGGTTTTTAAAAACCTCCACTGCTTTTCGGTCAAGCAGGCGAAAATCACCGGCGTTTCGAACAATTTTTGTTTCGGTAATATTATCTAAAAACCTATAAAACAAATCTGCCGTGGCAAGCTTAAACCACGATTCACCAGCGCGACTTTCGCGCACGGCATGAACCACATGAAAACCTGCTTTCCACTGGGCAATTAGGTCAAAAACAACTTCAGGGGGGTCTTGCAAGTCGGCATCCATAATAACAACAGCGTCACCTAAAGCATAATCCATGCCGGCCGTCACGGCATTTTGGTGTCCGAAGTTCCTTGAAAACCTCAGAATGCGGAAGTGCGGATATTTTTCATTTTCAGCCACTAAAAGGTCATAACTTTTGTCATGGCTTCCATCATCGATAAAAATAACTTCTGCAGCAGCATCCAATTTCTGAATGGTCTTGTGAAGACGTTCGAATAAATGCAGCAAAACGGCTTCTTCATTAAAGACAGGGACAATGAACGAATAGATAGGCTTAGTCATTGGGAACAATCTCCGCAAATTCTCCCCATTTCAGCTTATAAGTTTGTTTGACTTTGTATTTGGAAAGAAGGATATTGCTAAGTTCGTCAATTTGTGCCGGTTTTAAATGTATGATTGTCAAGCACATCATAGAATCCCGATTTATCCAAGGGCCTGTTGCAATAATGCGTTTACCAGCTTTATGGGCTGCCTCCAGCTCTTTCAAAATAAATTGAGCATGCTCTGGAATAGTTAAATGTGGGTGATGATGGACCGGAGTATTGATACAGGTAATCTCTTCCAAATATTTATTCCAATCGCCCGGATATTCGAAAATCATTAACCATGCAGAAAAACTTTCATAGGCTATGTGTGAGATTTTTGTGGTTTCTTTTGTAAACAGTTGACGAAATTCTTTGTATCCGGTTACGGCTTTGGAATCTTGTCCCTTAAAATTTTGAAGTCGTTGAATATTGTCGAAGGCCAAAACACCACAGAAAATAAATAAGGCGTTTATGTATTTTTTAAGTTGCAGGTCGTGCAAACAAATCAATCCCAAAGAAATCAAAACCATAGGTTGAAGCTGAAATTGTGGATCTTGGGGCTGACTGTACAAGTTTACAAGCTGACCAAATACAAAAGAACACACACCAAAAATGAACAGAATCTTAGTGTTAGGATTTTTTAAAATAATGTTCTTCTTTTTCCATAAAGTTCCAACAAGAAAAATAAAACTAAGCCATGTTATAGCAATTCGTAAAAAAATGATGCTTAATATGTTGGGTATTTTATCCATCGGTAATCCACCAAACAAGTAGTTCCCAATTCCTGTGAACATAGACTCAAACTTCATCCAGCTAAACCCAACCCAAGAGCCTGATGCTTTGTGAGGCAAAAGAATATCAAAAAAATGTAAACGACTTTTGTATAAATGTCCGCCTATGGCGTTTGTTAAAAAGCAAAATAAGAAAATAGTACCTAGGAATAAAATAATTTGTTCAATAATTAACCGAACAAACTGTTGATCTTGTCGGCATATATAAACACCAATAACCAAATATGTTAATGCGGCAATGGGGAATAAGCTCCAGTGCAGAAACATAACAGCTAAGGTGCTAAAAGTAGCAAGAGTCAACCATAGGCGGCGTTTCTGATTATCGAATAAACCTTTGAAAACGAATAAAAAGCTCAGCAAATAAAAGAAATAAGCCGGCATAATATCTTCAGAAATGATGCTGTTAATCAGAATAAAGGCTGAAAAAGCATGAACGAATGCCACGCACAAAGACCACATTTTTGATAGTGTTATGCGAAAAGACAAATTGTATAAAATGACACTGGCACCAGCCCCAAACAGGGAATTAATAAAAGCCAGTTTTCGGTAGGTAACAAATCCTGGTACCACATCCCCGTAAAAACTAACCAGCGAATCTGGTATTAGTTTTGAAATAGCAGCCATGCTAATGGCATACAAAAGCCCACCACTATCTACTGTAAATTTTGTAAATGTTTCCCAACCGTGTACATCAACAGCTTTATAAAGACCATTACCAGTTGTTATGTTTGTGTTATCCACCCAAATAATAAGGACCCAATAAACAAAAAGAAGGCCTAAAAAAATTTGTGTCTCTACTTTCTTTAAAATGCTCATAGGTCTTCCTTTTTGTGCCATTGCCAAGCGTGGGTCAGAATATCAGTCAAATCGTATTGCGGTTGCCAGTTTAAAACTTTTTTGGCCTTATCTGATGTACTCACTAAAACAGGGGGGTCGCCTGCCCGCCGTTCTGCAAACGTATAGGGGACATTTTTTTTGGCTAATTTCTCAATAGCATGAATGACTTCTAAATTAGAATGCCCTGTTCCGGTTCCCAAATTCAAAGAAATGGTTTCGTGCCCTTGTTGTAAATAATTCAAAGCCTGCACATGGGCCTTGGCAATATCTAGTACATGCACGTAATCACGGATACATGTACCATCGGGCGTATCATAATCATTTCCAAAAATTTTTATGCGTGTGCCATTTAGAGCAGAACGAATTAATAAAGGGATCAGATGCGTTTCAGGTTCATGAGCTTCCCCAATACCTTCGTCTGGCAGAGCACCAGCCGCATTGAAATAACGAAGACTCACAGATTTTATAAAAGGGCAATCTTTCAACATGCGTTCAATAGTTAATTTAGAAACGCCATACGGGTTGATAGGAGTGGTTGGGTGGTTTTCGTCAATAGGGGTATATTGGGGGTTTCCATATACAGCAGCTGTGCTTGAAAACACTAAATTACTAACCTGATATTTTTCCATCGCCTGAAGCAAATGAATGGCACCCACCAAATTATTTTCATAATATTTAAGGGGGTTTTGAACCGATTCACCTACCTGAATAAAGGATGCCATATGAATAACGGCTTCAGGTCTATAGGTTTGAAAAGCCCCATCAACGTCAGCTTGGTTTTTTAAGTCACCTTTAATAAAAGGTCCGTACTTTACAGCCCATTCATGACCATGAGATAAATTATCAAAACAAATGGGGGTGAATCCATTTTGTTTTAGCAAGTAACAAAGGTGACTACCAATATAGCCAGCGCCACCTGTAACAAGAATAGGTTTCATTTTGAAACTTTCCCATATGTATAATATTGAGCACCTAAAGGCAGCCAGTAGAAAATTTTGTCAATAACTTTACCCAAAACTGACTTGAAGGGTGTGAAAAATATGAATTCTGACTTTGGTTGAATAGCTTTTGTGTTTTTGAACAGTTTTTCAACTTTACCAGAACTTAATAAAACAGCATCCGCATCAAAAGGGCATCGATTCACAGCTATACGTGTCAGTGGGTTAAATGGGTTGTGCTCAAAAACAGCAACAACACCACCATTTTTTGTAACCCGAACCATTTCATGCACAAAATCTTGCCACTGGGCTGGGGGCACATGATGCATTACGCAAATGGTGTAAACCATATCGAAAGCATCATCATCAAAAGGTAATTTTTCACCATTGTACGTTAAATACGTGTTTGCCGTATTCTTTTCTTGGGCGATTTGAATACTTTCCCCTGAAACGTCTACCCCTGTTACCTGACAACCGTTTCCTTGAAAAAAACCATGAATATCGCCAACACCACAGCCCACATCAAGCACCGTTTTGACCTGATATTTATTGATTAAATTTTGAATATAATCTGCTTTGCCTTTTGTGAAAAAATCAACAGTTAGGCCAGAAAAATTAATAGAATCCGAAACTAAGTTCTTATAGTCTTTGCTATAGTCATCAAATAAGGGTTTATGTTCGTCCATAAATATCTCCAAAACGAACAATATCATCTTCTCCTAAATAAGCGCCTATTTGGACTTCAATCAGTTCAAGGTCTACTTTACCTGGGTTTTCTAAACGATGGGTTGCTGTGCAGGGAATAAAAATGGATTCATTTTCCGATAGAATTTTTTCTTCCTCACCCACAGTTACTTTGGCAGTACCAGATACTATAATCCAATGCTCGGCCCGATGATAATGCATTTGCATGGAAAGTTTTTCACCAGGTTTTACGGTGATGCGTTTCACCTGAAAGTGTTCGCCACGGTCAATGGTTTTAAACATTCCCCATGGGCGCTCCTCTTCACTATGGGATTGGGCTAAAGGGTTATTGTCATCTTTTAAAGCCTCTACAACTTTTTTAACGCCCTGGGAAGACCCCTTGGATGTAATTAACAAAGCATCTGGAGAATCTACCACGATAAGATTTTCAACATCTAAAACTGAAACCAGGCGTCTATCGCTTCGGATGTAAGAACTCTTAACATTTAAGGGCATTACCTGCCCTTTAAACAAATTTCCCTTGTCATCCACGTGATCAGCTTCAAAAACTGCATCCCAGGATCCTAAATCGCTCCAGTCCGAATCCAATCGAACCATAGCTGTCTTTTGAAAATGCTCCATAATGCCATAATCAACAGAAATAGAAGGTGATGCTTCGAATTCGTTTTGATCAATATCGACACGGTGCCCTGTCATAGGGTGCTTGACACTAGCCTCACAAGCTTTATAAATGTCAGGTTGAATCGTTTGAACAGCCTTTAAATAGGTTTCTGCTTTAAACAAAAACATGCCCGAATTCCAAAAATATTCACCTGTTTCTAAAAATTTTTGGGCCTTTTCTTTATTAGGTTTTTCAACAAACTGATAAACAGGTTTGGCATCATCCTTTGAAGACTTATCAAAGTGTACATAACCGTATCCTGTTTCAGGGCCGGTGGGTTGAATTCCAAAAGTTACAATGAAACCTTCCTTTGCCTTGCTGATACCTTTTTGGATAGAATTTACAAACCCCTCTTGGTTACGAATCAAATGATCTGATGGCATAACTAAAATAAGGGCATCTGGGTCATGATCTAAGGCGCATAAGGCACCTAAAGTAATTGCAGCCGTTGTGTCACGCACGCACGGTTCACGTACTACTGTGTAATCTTGAACCCCGAGTTCTTTCATGGTTTTTTGAATAAAAAAACTATGTTTTTGATTACTTACAATGATCTTGGAATGGCTAAACGCTGGCCCTTCGGCACGAGCAACCGTTTGCTTAAACAAAGACTCATCGTCAATTAAAGGGGCAAATTGCTTTGGATACTGCTCGCGAGATAAAGGCCACAGACGTGTTCCAGCACCGCCACACAAAATAACGGGGATCACCTTTCTTGATGACGGATTGTCCATTTCTTCTGAGACCCCGCATTTCATGAATTTAAGCCTCCAAAGCTATTCTTTCTGGTTGCTGAACCAAAACACCTTTACCCAAATGAAGTATTTTGGTTTCAGGGTAATCTTCAGCTTTCAAAATACGCCAACAATCAATAACAGTTTTTCCTTTTAATAAATTCGCCGGAATAGTTTTAAATTCTGGCCACGCTGTCATTAAAACAAGGGTTGAACACTTTTCTAAGCAAGACTCTAAAGAATCGGCATATGCAACTGTATCTACCAAAACAGATTTGGCAGCTGGCATAGCCATGGGGTCAAACACAACAACATTGCGTTTTGCTTGAGTTAATAATACAGCTAAAGATATACCTTGAGATTCTTCAATAACGGGCGTTCCTGGTTTATAAGATAATCCCAAAATACCCACAGAACCTGCCTGAGGCGCATGTTGGTTAATAATTTTTAAAACACGATCCCGCTGAGCCTTGTTAATAATATCGGTAGATTCTGCTAAATCACTATGGGCACCTAAGTCTTTAGCCAATTTTGAAAAAGCGACATTATCCCGCGGGAAACAAGGGCCACCATAAGCTACGCCACCTTTCAAGTACTTATGGCCAATACGGGAATCACAGCCCACTGCTTGGGTAACTACATCAACATCGGCACCATCTAAATAATCACAAACCTCAGACAGCATGTTAGCGTAAGAAATTTTTGTGGTAACGTACGTATTAATAGAAATTTTTGTAATTTCCGCGTTCACACAATTCATGCGTTCGACGCGGGGTTTATTATCACATGCCTTCAGGTATATGGATTCTAATAAGGCACCTGCTTTTTCGTCACTTTCGCCAATTAGGAAAAAGTCAGGGTTTAACATATCACGCACCACAGAACCTAACGCGATAAATTCTGGGCTATAGCACAAACCTAGATGAGGTCCTACTTTTTTACCAGCTGCCTGTTCTAAGGCCTGGCGTATTTCACCATTCGTAGAGCCTGGCATGACTGTGCTAGTTACAACAACCAGATGATATGTGTCTTTTTTCTTTAAAGCAGCGCCTATATCTTTTAAGGCCTCAATCACATATTTATTTGTAAATGTCCCATCACTGCCACTGGGGGTGGGGACGATTACAAAGGTAACGGATGAATTTAAAATAGCTTCTTCTGTATCTAACGTTGCCCGCAAACGTCCTTGGCTTTTAGTAATATATTCCTGGAGCTGAGGTTCATCAACAGGGGCACGACCTTCATTAATAGCAACCACAAACGCAGGGTTCCGATCAACCCCAATGACGTTAAACCCTTTGCTACCATAAACAGCAGCCATAGGAGAACCCAGTTTTCCAAGACCAATAATTGAAACAGTTTCCATTTTACCCTCTACTTAAACAAAACATGTAAGGCACGACGCACAACAGATTTTAAACGCCTTTTTATATATTTCAAGCTCAGTGAAGGCTTTAATTTGCCATCCATCAACACAAAATCTGCATCGTAATTTGTGTAAAGATTTTTCCGCCCACCGGCTAATACTAAATTACGTTGCCCCTGCTGCATATTAAATACGTATTTTTCATCCCGATTTCCAGTATTAATTCCACCAATATGTGCATAATCATGATTTTGGTGAACAGCAACCACGTCATGGGTTGCATCAACCAGGTACGCTCCTAGGCGCTTGGCTTCATACATGAGCCAGTTATCCCAATAGCCCCGGCCAATAAAAAATGGTGGAATTTCTTTATATAAATTCTTGGGAAATAAAAAAAAATCGCTACCAGCAGCTGGATACATATCTATTTTTTCAAGGGCCTGTTTTTGGTAGTCTGTGCGGCCGTCTTCAATATCAATATTATACCGACTACTGACCATGAGGAATTTGTCACAATTTTGACGCACACGGTCAAAAGCTTCTATAAAGTCATCGAACAATAAAATATCTGTATTTACAAAACAAATATAATCATTAGAAGCACAGGCTTTTGCCTTAGCAAAAATATCAGAAATGAGGGGCGGAATCGAATTTTCTAAATCTGGAATATGCTTTAAGTTAAATTCTTGGCAAAGTTCTGCACATCCAGCGTCATTACCCAAAATAATGACTTCAGGGGTAGGCGTTAATTTTAACCAACTTTCAATAGCGTTACGTTGTATAACACCATTGTGGCCTTCAAAGGCTTTAGGGGTTGTGAAAAGCGTTAACATGAACTATTCCCACGTTCAACAAGTGTTAAATCAGCTAACCCCCAATTACCTGGACCATAAACTATGTATTCACCCTTTTTATTTTTTTGCTTCTGGTTTTTAAGTTCAGCCTGAAGAGCCCTATCATCCATATAAGGGATCCCTTTTTCTTTTAAGCGACCAAAAAGTAACTTTTCACCTTCAGGAGTCCATCCTGAGCCATGCTCTATATGGTAGATAGCGTGAGATGTTGGCAAATTATTCATTTTGATACCGTTATGATAGCATTGATAAACCAGAATAGAATCAATATGCCATGAATACTGGGGCCACTCTGGATACCCGTGCAATTTGAACCAATCTTCTTTGGACAAAAGGGTAAAATCGCCGCAGGCATTGGTATGAAGACCTTTTCCAATAGCAATTTTTCCAAGATAAATCACATAGTTCCTAATTTTATAAACAAGTTCAGAAAAGGTCAGGTCCTGCTCTTTCATAAGTTTGTTAATATTGCCTCGAATGAGGTTAATGGGAAAAAAGAAAAATCCTTTCAGAAAAAGAAAAATAGACATGAGGAAATTATGCAATCCACCAACAGTTTTTGTCTGCAAAGATGTTCCAATAACTGGGCTTGCCCGAATCACATGATTTTTTGCATAAACCAGAATTTCATCAAAACTCCACTCATCTTGAATTTTATCTTCTATATCATATCGATCAACTCGATAAAGAGACCCAGAAACAAGTCTTTCTTTCATAAACGCCATAATTTCATCAGAAAACAAAATATCAATGTTGGTAGATAAAATAAAATCACCCTGTGCACGGCGAATGCCAACGTTTTTGGCTATATATTGAAATAGTGGTAGTTTATCAGCATGGTCAAAAGTATCATGAACATTTTTAGGAACTTCAACGACCCGGTATGAAAAATAATCCGATTTTTCAGGCCATTTTAAAGCTTCATATAAATTGGGTCTATCTTCAGGGGGGTTCCAGTCCACCAAAACAAGCTCTATAGGAAATTGAAATTTTTCCGCTTGTGCCACCAACCCATTGACAAAATGTTGTGTGCGCCATAAAGCATTTCCACCATGATTGTCATTACGGGATGTGGCAACAATAGATAAGATTGGTTTCGTCATAGTAAACTCTTTAAGTATTCAAAACATACCCATTGGTAATGGGATAACGCCGCTCAAAAGAAAGGGCTTTTTGGGTTATTTTTGGCCCCGGTGGTGCTTGACGTCGTTTATATTCGGCACGATCTAGCAGAACAGAAACACGGGCAACCACGTCATGGGGGTGACCAAGACGCACAATATCTTCCACTGAACAATCTTGCTCTATCAGGTGATACAAAATATCATCCAAAATCTCATAAGGGGGCAAACTATCTTGGTCTTTTTGGTCTGGCTTTAATTCGGCAGATGGGGGCTTTGTAATAACCCGTTCCGGCATAACCATTCCCTTTGGCCCTTTAAAACTTTCATGAAAATTCTTATTTCGCCAATGGGAAAGTGCAAAAACCTGCATTTTATACACGTCTTTTAAGGCGTTGTAACCACCACACATATCACCGTACAAAGTGGCATAACCAACTGCCATTTCCGACTTGTTACCGGTCGATAAAACCATGAGGCCCAACTTATTACTAAGAGCCATTAAAATAACACCACGAGAGCGTGATTGAATATTTTCCTCTGTAATATCCGCGGCCTTCCCCTGAAAGTGACTATCCAACATGCTTTGAAAGGCATTCATCGAAGGGGAAATGGGGATGGTAGAATAAGGAACCCCCAAAAATTTGGCAATGCTTTCAGCATCCTCTAAGCTTTCAGTAGATGTATAGGGGGATGGCATCATTACACAGTGCACCTTATCAGCCCCTAAAGCATCTACAGCAATAGCTGCCGAAATAGCAGAGTCTATACCACCAGACAGACCCAATAATACGCCTTTAAAATTGTTTTTTTCCACGTAATCTTTTAAAGATACGACTAAGGCTTGGTATAACAAGCCTAAACTATCTTCTAAATCTGTTTGTGGCCCCTGAAAATGGATGATTCCATCTTTCTTTTCTAAAGTCAGCTGATAAGTTTTTTCTTCAAAAGCAGGTAAATTAGAAACCACGTCGCCTTGATGGTTCATTATGAAAGAGGCACCATCAAAAACCAAACTATCCTGGCACCCCACTAAATTAAGATAAATCAACGGAAGACCCGTTTCCTGAACGCGTTTTTGGGCGTAAATTTTCCGCCGTTCTTGCTTACTTGTATCAAAAGGGGATCCATTGATAACTAGCAAACAGTCAGCCCCTTTTTGTTTTAACGCTAAAGCGGGTTCTTCATACCACATGTCCTCGCAAATCAAGACACCTAGAGAAATCCCCTTCAAAATGATAAGGTCTGGTGAATTACCACACTTAAAATGCCTTTTTTCATCAAAAACACCATAATTTGGAAGTTTTTGTTTTTGAACAATCTGTTGAAATTTGCCGTTACTAATCAATAAAGCACAGTTATAAAGCTTACCGTCCACAACCCAGGGGGAACCTATTAAAATAGATGTTGGTTGATCTAGCGTGAGCGCGCAAATCTCAGAAATAGTTGTTTCAACACGCTCCATAAAATGTGGCTTCAAAACAAGATCCTCTAAAGGGTACCCTGTAACAGCACATTCGGGAAAAACAACTAAATCACTTTTTTGTGCACATGATTGTTCATAAAATTTTTTGATTTTATGAAAATTATGGGCTAAATGCCCCACACATGGGTTTAGCTGACAAAGCGATATAGAAAGCATTGGAATCGTAAAAATCTACATATTCACAACGTTTTTCATGGAATCTCCATGAATCATTTGTTCATAAATCCAGTCATAGGTTTTTTTCATGCCCGTACGCAAAGCAATAGACGGTTCCCAGTTCAATTCTTTTTGAATCAAGGTATTATCGCTGTTACGGCCGCGCACGCCTTTTGGTGCATCTAGCTTATAGGTGCGCTTTAACTTAACGCCGGCAATTTCTTCTACAATATCAACCAACTGATTAATGGAAACCAATTCTGAGCTACCCAAGTTGATAGGGTATTCAATAGAACTGTTCATGATTTTCAAAGTGCCATCAATACAATCATCAATATACATGAAGCTGCGGGTTTGTTCACCGTCGCCCCAAATTTCAATTTCATTTGTTTTATTTAAAATGGCATGAATCACTTTACGGCAAATGGCAGCAGGGGCTTTTTCGCGCCCCCCATCATAGGTACCAAAAGGACCATACACATTGTGATACCGTGCAACACGTGTAATAAGACCAAAATCTTCCATAAAGTGGCGACACATACGTTCACTAAACAATTTTTCCCATCCATAACCATCCTCTGGCATAGCAGGGTAAGCATCTGATTCTTTTAAAGCCGTTACATCGGTCACAGTTTGTTTATCTGCTGCGTAAGCGCAAGCAGACGATGAAAAGAAAAAGCGCTTGGCGCCAAATTCGCGGGCTGCCATTAACATATGCGTGTTAATCAAAACAGATAACATGCACAAAGCTTTGTTATGTTCAATAAAGCCCATGCCACCCATATCAGCAGCTAGGTTAAAAATATAATCACCGTCTTTGCAGGTTTTGCGACAGGCCTCTTTGTCTTCCAAGTTCAGCTGAAGGTTTTCAACATCATTAAAAATTTGGTACCACATATCGAAAGGTTTTTTATCAACAGCCCGAAGGTTTGCGTAACCCTGGTTTTTCAATGCAGAAATCAGGGCACCACCAATGAAACCACCGGCTCCAGTTACAATAATTTTTGCATTCTTTTCGATCATGAAAGGCACCTGCTGAATAAAAATATTACTTTA
This sequence comes from uncultured Verrucomicrobiales bacterium, assembly GCA_964508915.1. Taxonomy (GTDB): domain Bacteria; phylum Pseudomonadota; class Alphaproteobacteria; order Paracaedibacterales; family CAIULA01; genus CAZDVK01. The sequence continues at coordinate 30,354 of CAZDVK010000016.1, forward strand.
GATTTATAGGCAAAAATGGTATCAGAAACAACAAAATTATCTTTTTCTATTCTGTGTATGCTTAACCTTCAATCCCTTCTTCTTTATCGTGATGCCCACATATTGGTCATCAACAAGCCACCGGGTGTTGCTGTGCACCCAGGAATAGGGGGCGATAAACTGGACAACCTTCAAAAATATTTAGATCAGCTTCAGTTTGGGTTGCCCAAAAAGCCAGAGCTTGCCCATCGGTTAGATGCTGCTACTAGTGGCTGTTTAGTTTTGGGGCGTCATCCACAAGCCTTAAAAACTTTGGGGCGTTTGTTCCAAGAAAATAAGGTTACAAAAACTTACCTCGCTGTGGTGGTAGGCAAACCATCTGTTGCAGAAGGCGTGATGGATTTTCCCCTTGCCAAACAATCACCCCACAAACACCGATGGTGGATGAAGGTTGATCCCAATGGGCAGAAGGCCATTACCTATTTCAAAGTTTTGCAAAGTGACGGTGACTTTAGTTTGCTTGAATTATGCCCACAAACGGGCCGCACGCACCAGCTGCGTGTTCATTGCCAGGCCCTGGGGCACCCCATACTGGGTGATGGTATTTATGGAAATGATATGGCCAAAAAATTTCAAGGCTTGTTTTTACATGCGCGAAAAATTGAAATTCCTTTTAACCTTAAAAAACCACCAGTTATTGTTGAAGCACCCGTTTCCGATTACATGAGACTGTTTTTGGAGAATGAGCTTAAAATGCCAGTTTAGCCAGTTTTTCTTGATTTTTTCGCGCCATCTAAAATAAGACTTTCTGTGCCATTTAAAAGGTTTTGAATGTTTTTACGGTGTGTAAAACCAATAACTAAAAGCACAAGCAACGCAAAGTCAAACAGGTCACCAAACCCTGCAAAGATAAGAACAATAAGGGGGCTGACGGCGAAACTAACCAAAGCGGATAAAGATGAAATTTTAAAAAACCGCGCAACAATTAGCCAAACAGCAATCATGGAAAAACCAACCCAAATGTTGAGGGCAAAATAGGCCCCTAACGCCGTTGCTACACCTTTGCCACCTTTGAATTTTAACCAAACAGGAAAAATATGCCCTAATATGGCAAGTAACGCCAAGCTAATACACAAATCAGGGGCGTAAAATTTTGCCAAGAAAACGGGTAAAAATCCTTTCAGCCCATCACATAACAGGGTAACCGCTGCCAACCACTTATTGCCCGTACGTAAAACGTTTGTGGCACCTATGTTGCCAGAACCAATGGTGCGAATATCACCCCCGCCAGCTAGGTGCGTCAAAATAAGACCAAAAGGGATGGACCCGCATAGGTAGGCAACTAAAATCCATAAAAAAATAACCATTTTTACCCTTAATTTTTTAATCAGTTCACAAACTTTACACTATGTAAGACCCGCCTTACAAGGGCGGCTGGACTTTTTGAAAAAATTTTGTTTTTTTTCAAATATATATTGAATATTAATGAATTATTATTAACTAATAACGTGTGGGTTTTTTTAAAAAAGATGGTTATATGTTTTTAAGATTTTTCGTTGGGTTGCTGATATTGGTTCAATCAGCTGGTGCAAGTACTTTTTCGTCTTCTTACGATAGAATGGGTTGGCCAACGGCAGCACCACGGTGGGCAACTTCTGCGGCTTCCCCTCCCGCAATCTATGACGGAATAATTCGTGATGAATTGGGCAGAGTGGGCAGGAATGTAATTGGCGCTGTTCAAAACCTTCAAAGAAGAGCAGAAAGAACAGGCAAAGACAGCAAGGTTGCCCTAGCAGCCCTTTTATCGACAGGTTATGGAGTTGGGGGTATTTCTGAACGTGCTGCAACGAAGGATGAACAAGATGTTATTCTGCAGGCTGCCGCAACAGCCTTTAATGGATTAAGTGTTTTAGAAGTTACAAATTCCTTAAGCCAATGGGAATCGACAGATTTTACAGCCCGTTTGTGGGCAGCAGGGCCAAATGCCCAAACTCACCACGCTGTTATGCGGGCCTTTGGGTTGGCAGCATTATACAATAAAGCCGGGGAACACAGCGTTCCAACAATTATGCAACATGTTTCTCAGGGTTTTGATGGCATTAGCTTTCAAAGCAGTATAGGAATTGGTAGCTTTTTAAGAAATTATGCTTTTCAGCATGGGTTTTATGAAGCTGACGCACCAGGTCAATTCGAAGTTTACGATCCTATTTGGGCCAGTTACGTTGAAGGGTTTGACCGAATTCGTGCAGCTTTAGCAGGGCTAGAAGTAAAAAGGCAAGGTGGTGACATGCCAGACGGCCAACAAAAAGGTAAAACAAGAACTGCTTGGCCAAAAGTTGTATTCGTATCTAACTACAATAACTGGGATGAACATGCAACCTATCACGCTTTAAAACTTGATACGAAATATGTTGTTTTTCAAGCGCCAGCTTGGGAAACAGATGAACCTGATTCGTGGCGTATTCGTCCTCACGGTGCTATTTTTCCTGATGTAGCGGACAATGCTAATGTTGCAGCAGATGTTGGGGTATCTATTTGTGATTTTATGTCAACTACATGGAATCCTTTAAATGTGGCAGGTGGCATTTCTATTCACCCCGGTGGAGATAGGGCGGGGCAAAGCATTTTATCTCCACCCAATATGGAAATTTCTGCTGAAATTTTACCACAAGGTGTTATAAGCAGAACCTGCTCGTTTTTATCATATGTTAACTCAAGCAGCTTAACGCATCCGATTTTTACATTCCATTGTGTTGGTTCGATGGCTATCGATTTCTGGAGTGGCTCTAGATCTTTAAGCAAATTCGACATTTCGCAGGCTTTTTTAAGGATGCAAATCAGAACAGCTGCCGATTCTAGGGAAAAAACCCATGTGGAACGTATGATCAAATTTATGTCTATTAAGTTTAGTTGATATAGTGTTCTCTAGAATGGATTTTTTAAAAGGTAATTATATGTTTTTAAAATTTTTTATTGGTTCCCTAATAGTGGTTCAATCAGCTGGTGCAAGTAACTTTTTGCCTTCTTATGATAGAGCTTGTCCAACAGCAGCACCACGTCGTGCGGCTCCTGCTACCTCCTCCTCCGCAACCTATGACGGGATAATTCGTGATGAATTGGGAAAAGCAGGCAATAAGGTAATTGGCGCTGTTCAAAACCTTCAAAAAAGAGCAGAAAGAACAGGCAAAGACAGCAAGGTTGCCCTGGCGGCCCTTTTATCGACAGGTTATGGGGTTGGGGGTATTTCCGAACGCGCTGCAACGAAGGATGAACAAGATGTTATTCTGCAGGCTGCTGCAACAGCCTTTAATGGATTAGGTGTTTTAGAAGTTACAGGTTGCTTAAGCCAATGGGAATCGACAGATTTTAAGTGGCGTTTAAAGACAGCCGGACCAAATGCCCAAACACACCACACCGTTATGCGGGCCTTTGGTTTGGCAGCATTATACCATAAGGCCAAGGAAGACAGTGTTTCAACAATTATGCAACATGTTTCTCAGGGTTTTGATGGCATTAGCTTTCAAAGCAGTATAGGAATTGTTAGCTTTTTAAGAAATTATGCTGATGGGCACCGTTGGGCCGATTACGTTGAAGGGTTTGACCGAATTCATGCGGCTTTAGCGGGGTTAGAAGTAAAAAGACAGGGTGGTTCCTATTACAATCCTTTGACCCCAAAAATCGGTCAGACTAGAACTACATGGCCGAAAGTGGTTTTTGTTTCCACATACCATGGTTGGGCTGCGAGCTATACCTATAAGGCAATAAAAGTTGGCAGTAATAGGAACATTGTATTTGGAGCCCCCAATTATACCCACACGAGTCGTGTAGATAATAGTACTGTTCATGGGTGGCGTGTTCGGCCCCATGGTGCTATTTTCCCAGACCTACCCAATGATGGTAAAGATGAAGCAGGCGTTAATGTAGCTATTTATGATTTTGTGTCACCTAATTTTCAGGACTTAAATTGTGAGGGTGGTGTTTCTATTCATCCACACGATCGTACTCCTAAACAAAGTGTTTTATCACCAGCCAATATGGAAATTCCTGCTGAAGTTTTACCCAGTGGTGAATTGCGGAAAGTTTATTCGTTTATATCGTATGTTGCTTCAACTAACCCAATTTATACGTTTCATTGTGTCGGACCTTCGATCACCCATCGAGATACTGCATGGTATCCTCAAAATGACAAGGATGTTAAGGATGTTTCAGAAGTGTTTTTATGGATGTTGATTAGAAGCTCTCTTAACAAACCCCATGTGGAACGCATGATTGAATTTATATCTACCAAGGGTTGATTTACCCCTTTTCTTGACGGCGGCGGTGTAAATTCGTAAGTTTTATTATGTTTTTTAATAAAATGTGATTTCATGAACGAAATTCACCTTCCTGCCTATACCATTCAAACCTTTCAGGGTAATTCCTTAAAGCAAAATTATAACGATATTTTGCCCGATTTAATGCGTTTGCGATTATCTGTTTTTTACGAATATCCTTACCTGTATGTGGGGAATGAGGATGAAGAACGCAATTATTCAGAACGATATTTAAGTATACCAGAGGCGGTTGTGGTTTTAGTTCGTGATGCAAAAGGGCACATTGTTGGTGCGTCAACGGGTGCGCCCTTGCGCCATGAATTGAATTGTTTTCAAGAGCCGTTTTTAACAAAAAATCGCCCCATTGATAATGTTTATTATTGTGCCGAATCCATGCTGATGCCTGAACATAGAGGGCATGGTTTATACAAATATTTTTTTCAAGAACGGGAAAAAGCAGCACGTTTAGCCAATTGCAACCAAACAGTTTTTATTTCTGTTAATCGACCCCCGAATCACCCCCTGCGCCCTGAAAATTATCAAGATGTGAAAATTATGTGGCCGCACTATGGTTATGAACAAGACCCAGACCTACATTTGACGTTTTCGTATTTGGAACGGGAAGAAAATGAACCGTCACCCAAAACGTTCAGTTTTTGGGTGAAAAAACTAGACAATAAATGAAGGTTTTTTAATTTCGTGATTGTTGCAACAACCCAATATCCACTTGAACAGCTGCCCTCTTTGCAAACTGTGATCGATAAAATGGACAACTTTTCCCAGCAAGCAAAAAACATGGGGGCACAAATCCTTTTGCTTCCAGAATATGCTGGGCTTGAGTGGTGTTGGATTCATAAAGCCCCATTTTTTGAACAAGTCTGTTGGTTTTACGAAAACGCTTTTTCGCAGTATTTGGAAACGTTTCAACACCTTGCTGGGCATTATGGGCTGTATATTCAGCCAGGCACAGTTTTTTCAAAAGATGGTGATTTTTTTTATAATCGCGCCTATTTTTTTAGTTCTGATGGTAAAATTGGGTTTCAGGATAAAATACACCTAACTGTTTCTGAAAAAAACGAAGGCTGGATTGCACCCGGAAAAACATTATCATATTTTGAAACGTCCTTTGGCAAAATAGCCATTGCTGTTTGTTATGATGTGGAGTTTCCAGAACTTCAATATTATCATCTAAAAAACAATGTCTCTCTTCTTTTGGTGCCCAGCTATACAGACACAATGCATGGATTTAATCGGGTACAATTAAGTTGTCGGGCACGTGCGCATGAACATCAAATTTATGTGGCTCAGGCTTGTGCTGCGGGCCTTGTGAATTGTTCATTTTTAGATGAAAAAGCCTGTGGCCAAGCTGGAATTTTTGGTCCACTGAGCGGGGATTTCCCAAACGATGGGATTTTGCAAAAATCTAATCATGAAAAAATAATTTTAGAAACCTTATGCTTGAAACGCCTTAATCATGCACAAGACGAAGGGGATGTACGCTTACATCAAGACCGTATGGTACAGCTATTACCAGATTATAAAATTTGGAATTTTTAGATTCTGATTTGGATAATTCAAATAAGGCTTTGATGGCTTCTATCGCTATACAAACATACTCCGCCCACTGCGTGGGGCCCACCTAGGCCCCACAAAAACCAGTGCACAGCGCCACCCCTCCGCGCACCTCAACAAAGCTCCG
>CAZDVK010000017.1:0-27039 GCA_964508915.1 uncultured Verrucomicrobiales bacterium
GGCCATGCACGGGTTTGGGCTTTACGGTGGCCCCGACGCAGTCGGGCGGCTATTGTGTTTCACTCATCATTTAATCCACTCTTCGGTTTAAAAACCCTATTTCCATTGATATGAGGGTGGCGTACACTACACCGTGTCAAAGAAAGAGGGAATTCACATGAGCGCATGCATTTTTTGCCAAATTATCGAAGAAAAACTGCCAGCTTACAAAGTATGGGAATCTGAAACGCATTTGGCTTTTTTATCGATTTTTCCAAATACACCGGGTGTTACCGTTGTTATCCCTAAAAAACATTATGAAAGTTATGCGTTTGATTTACCGGATTCTGAACTTCAGGCTTTAGTAAAAGCTGCCCAAACTGTTGGCAAATTGCTGGATGAACGCTTAGGTGTGGGGCGCACGGCTTTGGTTTTTGAAGGTATGGGCGTAAATCACGTGCATGCCAAGTTATTTCCGCTTCATGGTACGCAGAAGGAGGGGTGGGCTCCTGTCAACAGTAATATGACGGGCCGGCCTTTTTTTGAAACGTATGCTGGGTATTTATCTACCCATGACGGCGCTTTGGCAACCAAAGAAGATTTGGAGAAAATAGCCAAACAAATTCGAGGGTGATGGTTTTTAGATGGCGTCCCCTACGGGATTCGAACCCGTGTTACCACCGTGAGAGGGTGGCGTCCTAGGCCTCTAGACGAAGGGGACTTTAGGACTTGAGCATAATCTAAAAGGCTAGCCTATTGCAACCAGTTGTTGAAAAAGAAAACAAAAATAAACCTTGATTTAGATGTAAGGGTTGCCGCATAAACGTTGCCTCATTAAAGTAAAGGGCAGCATTTTTTTTGGAAAGTTTTTTCAATTTTATGAATGCACATCTTGGTGTTGATCCAGGGTTGCTTCACCTTTGATGGCCTTATCAAGGGTATCTTTTAAAGGAATTGGGTTCTTTTTCAACCAAGTTACCCAACCTTCCCCATTCGCAAAGGCACCAGACCGCACATATGTATAAAAATGATCGATAAATTCTTTTCTTAAGTGACCACATGCAGTTCTGTAAGGACCTTTTTCTTGCTTGATTTTTTTGATGTTTGCGCCCCCAATGGTTTTTTGATGTACATAATAATCATCTAGGTCTTTTTCAGCATTTGTTTGCATCATATCAAATAATAACATTAACGTTGTTGTGCGTCCGGAACCACCCCGGCAATGAATATGAACCCATGCATCACAAGGTAAGGATCTGAAAAATTCCACAAATTGTTCGACAACTTCATTGGTGGGGCGCTGATGATCTGTAATGGCAAAACGAATGTATATTCCCCCTAAGCGTTCAACAAGTTCTTTTTCAGTTATGGCACCGGTGGCATCTACAGTGTATTTTTTAGACGGTACATCAATTTTCTTAGGGATAAAGTATACAGGTAAGGTTTTTTCTTTTTTTACAGCTTCCACAATTTCAGCTTCCTGCGCCAATACAGAAAAATCAGGTTTAAACCAGTTATAGCTGAAATTTTCCGTGTGAAGACAAACAGGAATAGTGTGACGTGCTGTAGAAAACGAAAAGGGAACCAAAAAGTGCATTTCTTGACGCAAATCTAAAACATATAGTTTTTTTCCTTGTTCTTTCGCTTTTTGTGCAATTTTTTCCAAAAGTTCTTGGCTGGGTTGGCGGCTGCCTGAAAGGGTTATATTATCGTCATCGTGCGTGTATTCGCGGTATTTAAAACCGTCATCTAAACATAAAAAATCTTCCACCGTTTTCTTTTTGCCGGTATCAAACAAGAATTTTGTGTTGGGAATGTTTTCTGAAGCAGCTAAAGCTGTTAGAAAAAATGGAACTATAAGATACAAATAACGAAGCATGTCAGTTTTTTTACAAATAAATTAGGTTTCTTTTATGCTCCTTGATTTAAGGGGTTAATTCAAGTCAAAATACGGCAAAAGGTTTAAATATACCCAGGAATTTATATGAGTTTTTACCCAATTACGCGACTTCGCCGGCTTAGAACAGCGCATTTGCAAAATCTTGTATATGAAACAACATTAGAAAAAAGGCATCTTGTTTTACCTTTATTTATTAAGGGGGATTCTGGTGACAAACAGCCCATTTTATCTATGCCGGGTCATTACCAAATTCCGCTAAATCAATTACCTAAAGAAATTGATGATATAACATCGTTGGGCATTAACAGCGTCATGTTGTTTGGTATTCCATCTGATAAAAATGATATGGCATCATCTGCTTATGATTCAAATGGTGTTATTCAAAAGGCCATTCAGCTAATTCGTCAACAAGCGCCCCATTTGCTTGTTATAACAGATGTTTGCTTATGCCAATATACGTCGCATGGGCATTGTGGTTTTATAAAAAATGACCAAATATGCAATGATACATCCCTTGAACTGTTGGCTAAACAGGCCTTAAGCTATGCCCAGGCTGGCGCCCACGTGGTTGCCCCCAGTGCCATGATGGATGGGCAGGTGGGGGCTATTCGCCACGCTTTAGATAAAGAAGGTTTTCCCCACATACCTATTTTAAGCTATGCCGTTAAATACCATTCCTGTTTATATGGGCCGTTTCGTCAAGCTGCGGAAGGGGCACCACAATTTGGTGACCGAAGCACTTACCAAATGAATTTTACCAATGGAGCCGAAGCCCTTCGGGAGGCGGAGTTGGATGTAAAAGAAGGGGCTGATATGCTGATGGTGAAGCCTGGGCACACGTATTTAGATATTATTTATCGCATTAAGCAGGCGTATCCAGCTGTTCCCCTGGGGGCTTACCATACCAGTGGCGAATTCGCCATGATTAAAGCCGCCGCTAAGGAAGGTTGGCTTGATGAAGAAAAAGCAGTTATTGAGGTTTTAACAAGCATCCGACGGGCTGGCGCTGATTTTATTATGACCTACTATGCCAAAGAAATGGCATCTATGCTGAGCGGGGGCTAAACTCATCACCCTAAAAAAAAATTGGAATTTTTAGCTTAGAGCTAATCCCAAAAAAAGGCCAGCCCCTACATACGTATTTTGTTGAAATAATGTCATGCATTCTTTGGGGTTGTTGGGGTTAAAATTTTTTAGTTTCAAATAGGCCCACGCCCATACTGAAAAACAAATAAAAGATAGATAAATATTGCTCTGGTAGTGAGCTAAGGCTAAGCATAAAATCCCCATTCCCCCGTAGCATACAGACAAAAATTCTTTTGCGTTGTCTTTAAGCAAAATAGCTGTGGATTTGATGCCTGTCTTTAAATCATCTTCATAATCTTGAAAAGCATAAATTGTATCGTAAGCCAATGTCCAAAAAATACCTGCACCATATAGTAAAAGGAATGGCCAAAAAGGTTTGTTTGATGTTTGCCCGTATGCCACAAGAACGCCGCTGTTGAATGCAAAGCCCAGAATGAGTTGCGGCCAGTGGGTGAGCCGTTTCATCCAAGGGTAAATAAATAAAAGTAAAAAAGCAGCTGCTGCAAATAATTGTGCCATGGGTTTTAGATGCAAAAACACCGCCATGCCGCCAATACAAAAAAACGTAAACGTCATAAATGCAACAGGTTTTGAAATGGTTCTGGCAGCTAAGGGTCTGTTTTTTGTTCGTGTCACTTTGGCATCTAAATTCCGGTCGACAAAATCATTGAAAATGCAACCAGCGCTGCGCAGCATCAACGCACCTAGGGCAAACAAAAATAAATTTTTATAAAATGCCCTTTCCTGAGGTGAAAAAGCCAGCGCTACACCCCACCAGCACGGCAACATCAAAAGAACCGTTCCAACAGGTTTGTTAAGACGGGATAACTGAACTATTTTACGCCACATAAGCTTTATATTTTCTAGACGTAAGGCCTGGCTGCTTGGCGGGCTTTGACTTCTTTTTCTAACGCATCTTGTTTTTGGAGGAACAGAGACCGAACTGTTGCGTATGGGTCTAAAGAATTGCGTTCTACATCATTCAAAGCATCAATGAGCTGAGCTCTGCGGTTAACAATATCCAAACCATACAAGGCGTACATAATATAAACTTGTTGACGGTGTTTGTTATGACTGCGGTGATCATTACGAACAAAGTAATACATAGGGTTTGTAAGCCAATCGCCCAGTTTTCCATAGGCGCCACGAAACGTGCTGGGTCCGATGAGTGGAATCATTAAATATGGTCCTGCTTCAATGCCCCAAGCAATTAATGTTTCATTCATGGTTGTTGGTCTGCCTGGTAAGCCCATTTCTTTGGCCACATCAATGAGACCAAGAACACCGATGGTTGAATTAATCAAAAAGCGAAAAAACGTTGTGGCCATTTCAGGGCCGTTTCCCTGTAATGTGTAGTTTACAAAGCTTAAAGGGGCAAAGGCATTATCAATCATGTTGCCAATACCATCTTTGGCTGTGTCATGAACGGCATCACGATACATGGTTGCAATGGGTTTTAAAACAAGGCCATCTACCACACGATTAACATAGAAAAAAACACGGTTCATGCTTTCTAAGGGGTCACGTTCTTCAGGTGTTTGTTTTGGGTGATCATCGTCTTTTATGCTGCCCCACCAATGAGCTGGTTCATCATCTGAAACTGTTACGGTAACAGCAACGTTTTCTGTTCCAGGTTTGGGAGTATCGGCGGGCTGATGACTTAATGTGGCATCAGCCGAAACAGTTTGGGTCAAAAGTGTTAGAAAAACAAAAACAGCTGCAATCATGAACGGGTCAATTTTTTAGTTCTTAGGGTTTATAGTACCAAAAAAAAGTCAATTTAAAAGCCCCCTATTTTTACTTTTTTGATTCTCTAAAACTTACAGACGATGTTATTTTCCTTTGGGCTTCTTTCTTTTTAACTCTTTTCTTGTGGAGGCTTGTGTCTTGATTTCGCAAAAGTGTTTAGCGTACTCTTGAGCCAACTTTTACCATGTTATCAAGCTTATGGAATTTTCAAACATTTTGGTTATTAAGTTAGGGGCTTTGGGTGATTTTGTTCAAGGAACAACAGCGTTTCAGGCTATATCAACACGCTTCCCACAGGCAAAACTAACATTACTAACAACACAACCTTATGAGGAATTTGGTAAAAAGTTAGGTATTTTTGAAAATATCTTTTTAGATCCGCGACTGAAATTTTACCAAATAAAAAGCATGTGGCGTTTTATCAGAAATTTGCAACATCATCAGTTTGATTGCGTCATAGACCTTCAGGGTGTGGATCGAACCCATTTTTACCGTCAGTTTTTTAAATGTGCGTGGTATGGGGCAGCTGAGGCGGAAAAAAAACTTCACCCGCAAAAGCGATTTGCAAGTTTTTTAAAAAAATTGGGAATTGAAGACCTGCCATCTTTAGATTTAGCGAGCTTGGGTGTTCCTTTTTCGGCCTCTATTCCAAAACCTTACGTGCTTGTTATTCCAACAGCGTCTAACGCACATGGAGGGGCCAAATGTTTGCCCCAGAAAATATATGCTGAATTATGCAAAGAACTTTATCAACATAATTTGACGCCCATTATTATTGCAGGTAACAAACAAGACGTTTCAGAACTTCAGGGATTGTGTCCGTTTGCAATTAACTTAGGTGGGCAGACAACTTTTTATCATATTATTGATTTAGCCAAAAATGCCGCATTTGCTATTGGTAATGACACAGGGCCTATGCTTTTGGCTGCAAGCGGGGGGTGCCCGACTATTACTTTTTATTCAGATCATAACCCCCCCACTATCGGTGGGCCAATGGGGGCTAATCATACATCCATTCATGTGCCCAATTTGAAAAGCCTAAGCTTGGACGAAACCTTGCATCATGTGCGTCAAACAAAGGTGTGGCCAAAAATATAAAATTTATGAAAAAATGAATCTGTTGGTTTAAAAAAGGAACAGGTTTCGTGCGTTTTGTTGCTGTATTTTTTGTTTTTTTCGTTTTTTTAAACTATTCAATATTCCCTATGGATGCTACCCCCCATTTTAAACACACGCCCGTAGCTGATGACGATGGAGAGGATGATACAGATAGCGCTTCACTTCCTTTAGCACCCTCAGTAAAAGGTATGGGGGGCGGTGATGGCGGCTCAGAATGCCTTGAGGGCTTGCCATCTGGCGTTGTTTCTATATCACCAGAAGAGGGTGCTATGCAGGCATCTACCTATGTTCGTAGTCATGTTGATCCTTTGTCACGTGATTTTGATGGCCTTGTTGATTCTTTTCTTCAGCAAATAAACGGGTCTTTGCTTGTTGAGTTTGATCCTATGCACCCTGACATTGCTTCTGAAGTTATGATGTCTCAACGGAATGTTGCAACAACGTTGCAGGGTGAATTGCCATCAAAAGCCCTAGAAATTAAAGAATATGTAAGGGCTTTGTTTTTAAGGGAGGCAGAAAGACTTATGCCAAGTGGTGTGGTTGAGGGATCAACTGTTTCTGATGGGGAAGAACCTGTGGCTTCTGACTTTGGAAGACCTCCTGCTATTAAAACCCCTATTGTATCCGAAACCAAAAGGCGCCTTATTTCACAACTTCAAGCCGCGAAACCTTCTGTCATGGGTTCTCTGCAAGCTTATTTTGAAAATCTTACGCAGCAGAGTGAGAATGAGTTTTCAAGAAAGACGCGCAGTACAGCTGGTTGTGGGTTTGGGTGGGGTGCGTTGGAAGAGACAGCGTTTATGAAAGTTATTTATGGAAAAGTCGTTGAAGAAATGCGTGTTCATTTTGCGGTGGTTTTAGACAGAATTTCTGCAGAGTGGGATGAAGCTATTGGTGCTTTAACCCGACGTGATGAACCCTATTGAGTAGATCTTGGATATGTACGGAATGGGTTGTTTTTTAATATTTTGTTTTTGTAATGGATAAAAGTTTCTTTATTTCTTAAAATTTCCATAATATGACACAATAAGGCAAATTTTATGTTTGTTTTTTTCGCTTTTATTTTTATTCAAATTCTGTTGCTGCAGGTTTGTACGGCTTCCAGCGACAGCGATTCAGAAGAGGCCCCGGCTAAACACACAAAAAAAAGACTAATTGACCGAACGCCTGACGAAAGCGACTCGCCTGTTTCTTTGAAGCTTGTAACTGGGGCAAAGTTGACTGGTGAAGAAATTAGGAAAAGAATCGATGAAAGTGGGCACTGTTTTACAAAAATCCCTGAAGAGAACCTTAAGTATATAAGTAGAAAATCAAGGCGCATCCAGGAAGTTATTATTTCCTTGTGTACAAGTGAAAAAGCTACCGTGGACCTTATCGTGTCAGCTTCTTATGAGGGGGATTGTGGATTAGGAAAAGTAGACCACAGAAAACAGTATAAGCAAGTTCGGAAATTTTTGGGTCGCACTATTCGTGATTTTTTAAAGGATAATTCCTTCTGTAAGGAGTTGTTCCAAAAAGCCTTAGACGAAATTAAAACGAACGAACACCCCGAAAAATATCGAGGGCGTAAGAGAGAGAAGAAGCAGGCCCGCATGTCTGTTTTACCCGTCCCTGCGCCAACAACATCTAGTCAGTTGGTGGGTATGCCCCCGCCTTTGGTTGCCATGCCTGTTTACTTGGGGCCAATGCCATCTGCGGTCAATGAAGAAGCACCTCAGGACCCATCACCAGATGGTTCATTCCCTGAATTAAGAACGCCAATTATCCAGAGTATTCTCAAAATTGCAGAAGAAATGGGCGTTAATTTTGGTTGTTTTGGGGCAGAATCACAAGGTTCTGTAGCTGAATCCTCTTCATTTTTAAAAGCAAAGGGTTGCGAAAAAAGTGATGAGGAAGAGGACGACAATGAAGTTTAAAAAAAGATTGTTATTTTACTTGCCAATAACGCATCGACAAGACGAAAATTAATCGTTAATTTAAATCTAATTGTAGTGTGATCGAGGATGTCCATGACCGAACCTGACAAAAAAAACCATCATGATAGCCACCCAGTTCATCATCAAAGACATTTTCGAAAAACAACATTAACGAGCTTGATTCTTTCAATACTTGTGACTGGTGTTAGTTTTATCGTTTTTTTTCAAATGGCACCACGCTTTGAAAAGGAATTGGTACCATCCATTCAGTTGCTAGAAAACATTCAAAAGGAACATAAAACGCTGACCCAAAGCCTTAATGAGCTTCAAAAAAAAGCGGTTTCTTATGATCAATCTGTACAGCAAACTGCTGCATTGAAAGCACAAGTAGTTGGATTACAAGAGACATTAGCGCAGGTTCTTAAAAATCTTGCTGATGTGCAAGATAAGGTGGGGCGCCCCCAAGCGGCTGCAACGCAACCTGCTGGTTCTCCAAACCCGATTTCTCCTGCTGTACTGAAAGAAAAATGGGTTGTTATTCAAAACCGCTATCAAAAAGGGGATATTTTTTCAGAAATTCTTCATGAATTAATATCATCTTTGGGAAGCGATAAGGCTTTATTGGATTCTTTGCATCAATTAACTGTTCATGCCAATGCCCCTGTCAAAACACTGCCAGCGCTAACGCAAGAACTTTTAGCCATCCGTCATACTGTTGAAAAGGGTAAAGTTGATGAAAGTCATGAAAATTCAAATTCCTCTGGTTCAATTTTGGGGTGGATTAAGCAAAAGCTAAGAGGGCTTGTCAGTATAACGCTGGAAGAAGATTTATCGGCTTTGGAAAAAAATAAAGATGCCCAAAAGGCATTTTTATCCATGGTTGATAAAACGGTGAAAGATTTACAATCTAACAACTTGAAAGCGGCTTTAGATCATATTAAACCGTTAGCCCATGAGCATTCTGCCCTTTTGGGGGGATGGGTGGAAGGTGCAGAAAAGCGTTTGGCTTTTGATGATGCTTTTGTGGCTTTTAAAAATAAATTTGAAAGCTTTTTGGTAAGGGTTTCCTAAACAATGAGTTGGTTAAAACGAACAATCCTTTTTATTAAGCTGGCTGTCGTTTGTGCGCTTATTTTCTTTAGCACAAAATACCCAGGTGACGTGGTTTTCCGGTGGTTTGGATATCGGATAGATATGGCGATTCCGCTTTTTTTAAGCGGGCTTTTCTTGCTGTTGGCAGCCGTTACGCTCATTCACACTTTTTGGCGCCGTTTTTGGGAAATTCCCAAAAATTATATTGATTTTCTTCAAAAGCGCCGTCAACAAAAAGGGGAGGCCTTACTTGTTGAAAGTTTAACAGCCATTGCTGCCCTTCAGCCTGAAGAGGCTCAAAATTCAGTAGAGCTAGCCAAAATATTGATTCCCAGCCACCCTTTAACAGTTTTTGTGGCGGCTCAGTCTGCGCACATGTTGAAGGATTCAGCAAAAGCTACAGATTACTTTACGCAAATGCTGAAAGACCCAACCTTGAAGTTTTTAGGACTTCGGGGGTTGATTTTACAGGCTAAAGAACACCATGAATGGCTTCAGGTAGAAAAACTTCTTAAGCAGGCCCTGTCCTTACGCCCTGATTCGCCTTGGGTTCAAAATGAAATTTTGCATAATCAGTTAGAGCTTACAAAAAATGGACAGGATCAGGTTATTAGTACGTATTCTGTTCATCGACATTTGCCAAAAATCAGTTGGCAAAAACATCAAGCTAGCATGGCCTGGCTTAAGGCAGAACGGCATAAAAACGACCCTGATCTTTATAAAGAACTGTGCTTAAAGGCCCATGATCATGATCGGGCGAATCCTGTTTATGCGGCCACTTTGGCTGAAATATTTTTTAAAGAAAAAAATACGTCTCGGGCTCAGGGTATTTTAGAAAATACATATGAGGCAGCACCGCACAGACTGTTGATGGAAACATGGTGCATGTTTCACAAGTCTACGCCGCCATTGCAGCAATATAAAACTTTAGAAAAATTAACTAAAAGTCATGGGCGACACCCTGAAACTTTATGGGTTTTAGCGAACGCTGCATTAAAAGCAGAGCTGTGGGGGCAATGTCGAGAGTTTTTAAGCCAATTATTGGTTTATGGGGAAAGTCAGACTTTGTGTGCCCTTATGGCGCAGTTGGAGGAAGCAGAATATCCAGAAAATCGTCATTTGGCCCACCAGTGGTGGCAAAAAGCAGCATCAGCCCCACGTCAGGAATACTGGGCGTGTAACCGTTGTCACACACATTACGATAAGTGGCAGGTTATTTGTTCTGTTTGTTCTTCCATTCATACGGTGGAATGGCATACATTCGGCGAATATAAAAACCAGTTGGTACTAGCCAGGAATGGGAATGATTAACTACCCTAATTTAGCCAACGCCATTCGCTTTTTAAGCATTCACATGGTGGAAAAGGCCCAGTCGGGCCATCCAGGGATGCCTATGGGGATGGCGGATGTGGCCACAGTTTTGTTTCACGATTTTTTAAATTTTAACCCAAAAAATCCTCATTGGAGCAACCGGGACCGGTTTGTTTTATCAGCAGGGCATGGATCTGCCCTTTTATACAGTTTATTGTATTTAACAGGGTATAAACGGCCTACGTTAGAAGATTTACAGAATTTCCGTCAGCTTGGTTTCCCAACAGCAGGTCACCCAGAGTATGGTCATTTAGAAGGTGTTGAGACAACGACAGGCCCCCTAGGTCAAGGGTTGGCCACAGCTGTTGGTATGGCTTTAGGGCAGAATATAACAGCGTGCCGACAGAAAACACATTTGCCAAAAACTTACGTTATTGCTGGTGATGGGGATTTAATGGAAGGAATCTCTCAAGAAGCTATATCGTTAGCGGGTCATTTAAAACTAAAAAACCTGATTGTTTTATATGATGACAATAACATTAGTATTGATGGTGCAACGGATTTAAGTTTTTCTGACAATACGTTGGGGCGATTTGACGCATGCCATTGGGCTGTTAAACAAATTGATGGGCACAACTATGGCGAAATTAAGCAAGCTTTGGCTTGGGCGCAAGGCAATAATCAACCTACATTGATTGCTTGCAAAACAACCATTGGTAAAGGCGCGCCAACCAAAGCGGGCAAGGCGTCTAGCCATGGCAGCCCGTTGGGGCCAACAGACATTGAAGGCGCTGCCCAGTTTTATGAATGGCCTCATTCACCCTTTCATGTGCCAGAAGATATTTTAAATGTGTGGCGCAAGGTTTATGAACGGTGTGAACATTTGTACCAGTTGCCAGAGCCTACCGATGAAAAAAATAATGCCACAAAGGCTTTTGAAACATTAGCGGTTACCTTTCAACAAGAAAAACCAATACTTGCAACCCGTGTGGCATCTCAAAAAGTTTTAGATGCTGTGGCACCTTTTATACCAAATCTTATGGGCGGGTCTGCTGATTTAACAGGGTCTTGCAATACAAAAGCGGCAACGCAAGCCCCCATTACTGCCGACGATTTTTCAGGCAGTTATATTCATTATGGTGTGCGCGAACACGCTATGGGCGCTATGATGAACGGGTTGGCGCTAACGGGTTTCATACCCTATGGCGGCACATTTTTGGTTTTTTCAGACTATTTAAAACCAGCCCTTCGTTTGTCAGCGTTGATGAATTTAGGGGTTATTTATGTTTTAACCCATGATTCTATAGGCCTGGGTGAAGATGGCCCAACCCACCAACCCATTGAACATTTGGCAAGTCTTCGTGCTGTTCCAAATACTCTTGTTTTTCGCCCGGCTGATGCCCAGGAAACGTTAGAATGTTGGCAACTGGCTTTGCAAAACAGCCATCGCCCTTCTGTTTTGGCTTTAAGTCGCCAGAATTTGCCTTTTTTAAATGGGTCCGCCAATCAATGTGGGCGGGGTGCTTATGTTGTGCAAGGCAACCCAGATACAGCCAAAGCAACCCTTTTAGCAACAGGATCTGAAGTGTCTTTGGCCATTCAGGCGCGTGCAGAATTGCAGCAAAAAGGGGTTGAAACGGTTGTTGTGTCTATGCCATGCTTTCAGCTGTTCAATGAACAATCGCCGGACTATCAGGCTTATATATTAGGCACAAAACCACGCGTTGCTATTGAAGCAGCGTGTGATTTTGGGTGGCACCAATACTTAGAAGCCGACGGCATGTTTATTGGCATGAAAAGTTTTGGGGCCTCGGGCCCTGCCAAGGATTTATATGACCATTTTGGCATTACGGTAGATGCCATTGTGAAAGCAGTATTGGAAAGGATTTAAGGAATGACCTATCGGGTAGCCATTAATGGATTTGGGCGCATTGGGCGCATGGTTTTGCGGGCTTTGGCAGAGTCAGGCAGGAAAGACATTCAAATTGTTGCCATTAATGACCTAGGTTCTGTGACCAGTAATGTTCACCTGTTTCAATACGATTCTGTTCATGGCCGTTATAAAGGCACCATTCAGTGCACGGATACGACCATGGACTTAGGTTTTGGCCCTATGACCATGCTGGCTGAAAAAGACCCAGAAAAACTACCTTGGAAAGACCTAAAAATTGATTTGGTTATGGAATGTTCGGGGTATTTTACAAAACGTGATGATGCAGCTAAGCACATTAAGGCTGGTGCGCGCCGAGTATTGGTTTCAGCACCATCTGATGGAGCTGACTTAACGGTTGTATACGGGGTGAACCACACACAAATTAACGATGGGCATTCAGTTTTATCCAACGCATCGTGTACCACCAACTGTTTAGCACCGGTGGCTTTTGTATTAAATGAAGCTATCGGCATTCAACATGGTTTTATGACCACCATTCATTCTTATACAGGTGATCAGCGGTTGGTGGATACCATCCACAGTGATTTGCGCCGGGCGCGGGCGGCAGCCCTTTCCATGATTCCAAGTTCTACAGGCGCGGCTAAAGCGGTAGGCCTTGTATTGCCTGATTTAAAAGGAAAGCTGGATGGTACGGCTATTCGTGTACCAACGCCGAATGTGTCGGTTGTGGATTTGAAATTTGTATCAAAACGTTCCACCACGAAAGAAGAAATTAACGGTGCCATTCAAAAAGCAGCCCAAGGTTCCTTGAAGGGCATTTTGGATGCTGTGGATGCGCCTTTGGTTTCTTGTGATTTTAACCATGATCCCCACAGTTCATCTTTTGATTTAACCCAAACGCAGGTGATTGATGGTACATTTTGCCGCATTTTATCGTGGTACGATAACGAATGGGGCTTTTCCAACCGGATGAGCGATGTGGCAGCCTACATGGCACAAAAAGGACTATAATTTATGCAAGCGTTTGTTTTTCCGGGGCAAGGTTCTCAATTTGTTGGCATGGGGGCAGAATTCATAAGCCAGTTTTCCGAAGCCCGCCATGTTATGGAAGAATTAGATCACGTATTAAATGAAAAGTTATCTAAATTAATAGCCGAAGGGCCAGCTGACGAACTGACATTAACCCAAAATACCCAACCGGCTTTATTAGCAACCAGCATTGCCGTGTTGCGGGTTATTGAAAAAGAACGGGGGCCTTTGAAAACTTTGGCGTCCTACGTAGCCGGCCATTCCTTGGGGGAATATACCGCTTTGTGTGCCGCTGGCGTTTTGTCTTTTGCGGATGCTGTGCGTTTAGTGCGCCTGCGGGGTAAGGCCATGCAAAATGCTGTGCCTGTGGGGCAGGGGGCTATGGCAGCTGTGCTTGGTTTAGAAATTGATCAGGTGGAAAATCTTTTAAGTTTTGCTGATTCAAAAAATGTATGTGTGGTGGCCAACGATAATAGCCCAGGCCAAGTCGTCATAAGTGGGTATAAAGATGCCGTTGACACAGCCATAACAAAGGCCCAAGAGGTTGGATGTAAGCGGGCTGTTTTATTACCCGTGAGCGCCCCATTTCACAGCCCCCTTATGCAATCAGCAGCTTACATTATGGCCGAAGCTTTTCAGCCCGTTCATTTTGAAAAACCAGCCGTTCCTGTTGTTTGTAATATCACTGCCACCCCGGTGGAGGACCCACTGGCTTTAAAAACCCTATTGGTTGACCAAATTACAGGCCGTGTTCGGTGGCGCGAAAGTGTTCAAAAGTTGGAATCTTTGGGGGTAACAACCTTTGTAGAGGTTGGTGCTGGAAAGGTTTTGACAGGTCTGAATAAGCGTATTAGCCCTAATTGCAATTCTTTAGCCATTAATACGCCCGATGATTTAAAAGCCTGGGGATAGATTAATTTCTTTTAAGTGACGTTGTGTAAAAGAACTTGAAATTCTGGTTTTATAGTTTAAATATACTGTAATATTTTTTCTTAAAACTAAAATTAAAAAAGTCTTTTTTATGCATGTATTTACTAACGTTCAGTTAAAATTTTTTCTGGTAGCTTTTTCTATTTTATTTGCATTTGGTAATTATGCCCAAGCTATGGAAGCTGCTGCAGCTAGGCCTGAGCCAACGCATGTTGCTTTATTTTTTTTCACTAATTCTGCTACAGCTATGGAAGCTGCTGCAGTCAGGCCTGATGAGCCAACGGATGCGGAAATTTTAGAAGCAGCGCAAAAAGTTTTAGATTCTGGGAACTGTTGGGGTTTTTCTGAAGTTATCTCTAGAAAAAAAACAGTTCTATCCCGTCAAATACAGCGTCAGATTATGGGGTTTAAATTTGCAGACGGCCGAAGTTTAGTCGATGTTTTATGTGCTTTCTATGATACTTCAGTAGTAAGAAGGCTTTTTGATTTAGTTGATACCCCGCACCTTACAAATTATCTGATAACAGCCTCTTTAAAAAACGGCCTTTTATTAACTAGTAAACTAAAAGTTCCCGGCGATACGTCCGAAGTTGCAGAGATTTGTGGGACATATTTTGATGTAAATATTCGACAGGCTTTTCAAGGTGTTCTCAGTAAAAAGGAACTAACCTATGATGATATTGATTTTGTAAAATTTCTTATTTCTCAACCTTTAAGTCATGAACAAAAAGTTGCTATAAAAGGCATTTTGGAAAGCTGGCGTGGTCAAAGAGAGGGTTCTGTGACCACGGGTACAATCGTCCATCTACTGAGTAATGCCCCGTACTGTCTTCACGCCCTTTTTAATATAACTGGGCTAGGTTTGTTTCAAGAAGTTGATGCAGATGGTAAGACGCCGTTCACAAAGAACTTGGTAGAGGCTTTGGATGCTGCACTTCGTATTCAAGTTCAGGGCACAGATTATTACAATTTTGTTATTGAGCAAATAAGGCCTTATATGGTTGCAGCTGTACAGGATAGGTTAGCAACGGCTAATTTGCGCGAAATAGCTTTTTTGCTAAAGTTTCCTTTTGATGACAGTCAAAAAAGCGTCTTACAGGCACAACTTATGGATTTTCGCTTTGATCGTGGTGGAAAAACCTTGGCACATGGTTTTGTTGATGGCCACATGCACGCTTCTTTATGTGACCTTGTAAAAATTGTTGGGCCCGGTATTTTAGAAGTTCCTAACACAGACGGTGCCTTGCCGTTGACTCAAGAAAATTTCCCAGCTTTTTTCCAACGTATCGATATGGATGAATGCGATAAAGATGCCTTAATGTTGATGGTGCCTTTTATACATGGTCATTTTTCTGATTTTTTGGGCGATATTTTCCAAAAAACTTTGGGGACAATAAGGGCAGAAAAGTATGTGAATTACCACGTTAAACCTGATTTTTTAAAATTGTTTCATATGTGCCCTGATCTGTTTGAGGGGTTGGGCTTAGAAGACGTAACATATATGATTCCAACTTTATCTGAAGGGCCAAGAGGCCGTGAATTTTTAAGAGGTTATGAAGTTGATGGCGTTAGCTTATTAAGACGTTATGCCCAAATATGTGACGATGCCACAAGAGCTTGTGCGGATGGTGTTCGCAGCACCAGAGATTACCAAGCAGAAGAGAGTTTGGCGGGAATGATTCTAGGGTATCTTTCAGATGGTATTCCTTTGCCAGAGGGGGATTTGAGATTGGAGCATATAAGCCTTTTAACTGGCAAACTATCAGGAATACCTGAAGGCCGTGAATTTTTAAGACGATATGAATTTGGTGGCATTAGCTTATTAAAACACTATGCCCAAATGTATGACGATCGCAGAAGAGATGATTCAGATGATCTTGGAGTTTTGTGGAGGCGTTCTTGTCAAGTAGAAGAAGATTTGGTGACAATGGTCCAAGTGTATCTTTCAGATGGTATTCCTTTGCCAGAGGGAGATCTGGGATTGGAACATATGGGATTTTTAATTCACAGATTTTCAAGGGCGCCTGAATCTCATGAATACCTAAGGAAATTTAAAGTTGGTAGTGTCAGCTTATTAAAACATTACGCCCAAATGTATGACGATGCCATAAAATCTGACGCGGATGATGATAGAGGTATGAAAGCTCACCAAGCACAAGCGGGTTTGGAAAGTCTGGTACGTGTATACTTTGAAGATGGAATTGATTTTCCAAGGCAAGACCTTAACATAACCCAACAAAATGCTTTTGTTTTATCAGGGGTTGGATTTGACACGTTATTGCCCTTTATTCAGCACTATCGTAACAGCCGTGGCGAAAATTGGGCCCATTGGGTGTGTGCAGGTGCTATTAATTTAAGTGATGACGTTGATAGCACATCTGTTTTTGCGTTGTTTAACCAAGCAGATCATGAAGGCAACACCCCTATTCAGGTTTTGGCGAATCAAGGCATTAGAACCCCGTATCATTTATCCTCTATTTTAAGGGCCATTCCTGAACTTGCTGGAATTCCATTACAGGGACAAACAACCTTTTTGATGTTATTGGCTGTAAACGATATTTCTGCTTATAACAGACTGATGCAAGAACCAGCAGACATTGCTTGGATGCAACAGCATAACCCTGGCAGATATGCGAATTATCTGAGGCGGAAAGAACTTTTAAATGCGGCATGTGATTTAGTGGATGATTATGGTCATTCTGCACGTTCTATTGCTGCAATGCATGAAGCGGAAGACGGCGTTGATGATTATTCGGGGGGGCGTTATAGAAGATATTCCGTTTCTGACGTTTTGTTTAGAAATGCGTGTGAAAAAATGCCATTTGATACAGATATATGGCAAAAAATGGGCGCCTTTCCTTATGTGAAAACAAACTCACACCAATGGTTAAATGCTGTTTTTGAAAGAAAACCCACTGATGACACGATGGCTTTTTTCCATCAAAGTGTTGATGTAAAGCGCAGGGAAAACGTAAATCGTTTGTGGCAGGCTTATTTTGAAGCGCACGATTCAGAACAACAAGCGCGTTTGCAAGCTGAGGAGCTAAGACAGCGGTTAGCAGGACATGGTGACTTGAGATGGATTGAGTCGGAAAAACAGGCTGTTGAAGCCAATAATCGCATGTATATAGTTATTCGATGTTTAGAAGCTTTAAGGAATATAGTTCCTCCATCAGAAGAGGATGATGCTGCACCAACTTATTCAATGAAAACGGCTACTATTAACTTGTTAACAGGACGGAGTAGTTTTGGCTTTAACCTTCATCTTCAACTAACTGATAAAGAAGCTTTTATTATGCTTGAGAGTATTGGAGACCTGACACAAGGTGTGACAGATATTACAGCCCTTGCTCAGTCCTTTAATCAAGAACCTGTTGACTCATTAACTCGAGAGGGTTTGAGAGCTTTGAAAATCCACCAACGCATGTGTGCTGAAGTTGCTGTGTTTTTATGTCAAAACCCTCATGGGTTACTACGCGCAAACTCCACGACTTATAAAGCGGTTGATGAGATAGTAACGCCTGTTTTTGGGGAAGCCTCTTCAGCTGCTACCCTGAAAAAGCGTAGCGAAGGGGGAGTCATTCCAGATTTTATTTTTGACGGAGGTGTTTAAAGTCATCTGGTCTTCGTATCTATCATATATCTTCTAGCTTAAACCGCTTGAGCGCCTGAAATAATTTCAATCAGTTCGCTGGTAATTTTTGCCTGGCGGGTTCGGTTATAAACCAAACGAAGTTTATCTATCATATCGGATGCGTTTTGGGTGGCGGTATCCATGGCCGTCATGCGGGCGGCCTGTTCGCATACAGAACTTTCAAAAATGAGCCGGTGCAATGTAGCCTCTAAATTTCGTTCAAATAATTTTTGTAAAAACTCTGTATCTGTTGGTTCTGTTAGAATGTAGGGCGGGCAATCTTGTTCGTAAAAAGGCTCTGCTTCAAAAGGAAGTAAGAACGTGGTTTTTACCTGTTGCATCAGGACGTTACGGAAGCGGGGCGAAATGACACGCACTGTTCGAATATGGCCTTGATCAAAGGCATCTATAATTTGCCGTGCTAAAATTTTGGGGTCGTGATCAAAGGGTTCTAAGGGGTGCGTTAAGTGAGGGGTTAAAAAATCCTTAAGTCCTTCATGAATTTTTTTACCAAAAGCAACCACGTGGTACGGTTCGGAATTTGCTTTCAGTTGATTGAGGCACTGGCGACCCTCTTTCAAAATGTTTGTATTGTAAGCACCACATAACCCCCGATCGCTGCCAATAAGCACGACAACATGGATGGTTCCACGACCAGGCTGGCTGTAAATGATGGGGTCTTCCCATGGTTGGGCCATCAGGTGATTTAACATTTTTTCGGTTACACGGGCTGACTGACGTACTTGAACAAGCTGATTTTGAATCCGTCTTAATTTTGAAGCAGCCACCATTTTCATAGCTGCTGTTATTTTTTTTGTGGATTTAACCGTTTTAATGCGAATTTGAAGTTCTTTCAGGCTTGCCATAAATTTTCCTTATGCCGCTGCTTGATGACTTTGGTTGTTCTGTAGCCATTCAGGAACAAAAATATTCAGAAAATCTGTTAGGTTTTTTTGATCTTCGTCACTTAGGATATGGGTTTTGCTGATAGTATCTAGAATATCCGCGTGCTGGGTTTTGAGGGCGCCCAGATAATCTTTTTCGAAATGACCAATTTGATCAACAGGAACCGTGTCTAAAAAGCCCCGAACACCTGCAAATATAAATGCAATTTGATCAGCAACTTCCATAGGTACGTGCTGAGGTTGTTTGAGCACTTCTGTTAAGCGGCGGCCCCGTTCAAGAAGTTTTTGAGTGGAGGCATCTAAGTCACTGGAAAATTGTGAAAATGCCGCCATTTCCCGGTATTGTGCTAATTCTAATTTAATACGACCGGCAACGGTTTTCATAGCTTTCGTTTGGGCGGCGGAGCCTACGCGACTGACAGAAAGCCCCACATTAATGGCCGGGCGAATACCTTGATAAAATAATTCAGATTCAAGAAAAATTTGGCCATCTGTAATGGAAATAACGTTGGTTGGGATGTAAGCGGATACGTCACTCATTTGTGTTTCGATAATGGGCAAGGCTGTTAGGGATCCACCTCCGCAGGCATCGCTCATCTTGGCGGCACGTTCTAATAAGCGGGAATGCAGATAAAATACATCACCCGGGTATGCTTCACGACCGGGTGGCCGCCGCAGTAACAAAGACATTTGTCGGTAAGCTACAGCGTGTTTGGATAGATCGTCGTAAATAATAAGGGCATGCATGCCATTGTCACGAAAGTATTCGCCCATGGCACACCCTGTGTAGGGTGCCAGATACTGTAAAGGTGCCGCTTCGGAAGCGGATGCGGACACAACAATGGTGTAATCAAGGGCGCCTTTTTCCTCTAACATTTTGACGATTTTGGCAATAGATGACCGTTTTTGGCCAATAGCTACGTAAATACAATAAATTTTATTTTTGGCGTCAGCTTTGGCATTGGTTTTTTGCTGGTTCAAGATGGCATCAATAGCCAACGTTGTTTTTCCCGTTTGACGATCACCAATAATAAGTTCCCGTTGGCCACGGCCAATGGGAACCAAAGCATCAATAGCTTTAATACCGGTTTGTAAGGGCTCGTGGACAGACTTACGCTGAATAATACCAGGTGCTTTACGTTCTACGTCCGATAATTGGACGTTTTTTAGGGGACCTTTTCCATCGATCGGGTTGCCCAGGGCGTCTACCACACGGCCTAAAAGACCAAGGCCTACGTTGACATCCACAATTTTATCAGATCGGGTAACGCGGTCACCTTCTTGCACATGCTGGTCGTTGCCAACAATAACAACGCCAACGTTGTCAACTTCTAGGTTTGACGCCATGGCGCGAACAGTTTGCCCCGTAGACGAACAGTGAATGTCAACCCATTCGCCGGCTTTTACATGGTCAAGGCCATAAACACGGGCAATTCCATCGCCAACGGACAGGACATAACCTGTTTGAAATGATTCTACTTTGGCTTCAAAATTGGCGATTTTTTCTTTTAGAATGCTTGAAATTTCTGCAGGGCGAATTTGCATTATGCCTCTCGTAAGCGTTTTGACAATTGATTTAAAAAGGTTTTTGCACTGGCATCAATTATAGACTGGTCTGTTCTGACTGTAAAACCCCACAGTAATTTTTCGTCTTCTTCATACTTGATATCTAATTGTTTTTTCAGCTTTTCTTTTAATAATTCTTCAAAACTTGATTTTATTTCTTTTGTTAAAGGGGAGGCTGATGTAACCACCACATGCTGAATGTTGTTTTTTGAATTATATAATTTTTGGAAATATATTCTGATTTGAGGGGTTATATGAAGTCGTTTCGAACTTGATAAAAGGCACAGGAAATAAATAAAGGATTTTGGGAATGCAAACCGCTCTCCCAATGTTTTCCATAGAGTTAAAGTATCCTCTTTCTTAAGAATATGCGCATTAAGAAGGCGTGTTAGCTGTGGAAATGAAGTTGTCAGAGTTTCTAAAACGTCAAAAGATTGAATGATTTGATCAAGGTCTTTGGGTGCTGCGTCAAACAAAGCCTTGGCGTACCGGCCAGGTAGAGATTTTAGGTAAATTGTACTATCAGCCATGGACGAAACTCAGGGTTTTTCTCTAAGTGCCATCATAGCAAGCAATACGCATTATGGAAACATAAGAAGGGGTATTAAAATTTGCCCCTTCTATAGAGTTACTTTGTAAAAGCTTTATGCTTCTGGTTGTTCTGCTCCCTTAGGGGCATCATCTTGCTGCGCTTGCCCGTCTTTTTGGGCTTGTTCATCTACGGGCTCTCCACCTCTTGGCGTTTCTGGTTCAGGTTCACCACCTGGTGGTGTAGTTCCTGCGTCTTTTTGTGATGCGTCTGATTCGCTGTTTGGCGGTGTAATTCCTGCACCTTGTTCTGATGTTTCTGGTTCATTAGCATCTGCTGCAACTGCAAAACTAATGGGGTAAATAAGGGACGCACAAACAGTGAATAGCAGAAGGGTCTTTTTCATTAAAATGCTCCAAAAATTTAATATAAATACAAAAATAATTGTATTTATATTTTTTTGAAAAAGTCACGAGGTAATTCAATTATTCAGCTATGCTTTAGCTGTGAAGGGGTTTTGAAAACACACCGAAAGCAGCTTCCTTCATAGCCTCGCTCAGCGTTGGGTGGGCATGGCAGGTGCGGGCAATATCTTCCGATGATGCGCCAAATTCCATGGCAATAGCCGCTTCAGCAATCAATGTTCCTGCATCGTCGCCTACTACATGAACACCTAAAATCTGATCAGTTTTCTCATGGGCAATAATTTTGACAAAACCAGCTGTATCCCCAATGGTCTTGGCACGGCTGTTGATACTAAATGGGAATTTGCCCACACGATAAGGCGTTTGATTAGCTTTTACTTCTTCTTCTGTTAGGCCAACACTGGCTGCTTCGGGGTGGGTGTACATAACAGCTGGAATGACCCGATAATTAACCCCCCCGGCTTGACCCGCCAAAATTTCAGCCAATGCAATACCTTCTTCCATGGCTTTATGGGCTAGCATCGGGCCATCAATAATGTCACCAATGGCAAAAATTCCAGGACAGTTTGTTTCATAACGATAATTAACAGGGATACGGCCCCTTTCGTTTGTGGAAATGTTTACATTTTTCAGGCCTAAGTTATCCAAAGCTGGTTTTCGACCTGTTGCCACTAAAAGGCCATCGCACTGAATCATTTCTGGCAGACCATCTTTGGTGGGGGTGCCATCAGCGGGTAAAAGGTTCAGGGTAATGTTTTTCTCTGTTTGGTGAACTTTTGTGACCTTTTTTCCAAAGCGGAATGCCATTCCTTGATTTTCTAAGTTTTTTTGAATGGTTTGGCTGATATCAGAATCCATGGATGCAATCGCTTTCGATGCATATTCAATAACGGTAACGGTGGCGCCCAAGCGCATCCAAACGGAACCTAGTTCAAGGCCAATATAGCCTGCCCCCATGACAATCAGGTGTTTTGGTGCACGCTCTAAACTGAGAGCCCCTGTTGACGAAAAAATACGTTTTTCATCGATCATAAGCCCCTCTATCGGTGGAATATGGGGGGTGGAGCCTGTGGCTAATATAATGTAGTCGGCTTGAAAGTCTTGAATTTTGTCATCATTTACAACTTGCACATGGTTAGGGCCGGCAAGTGTGGCACGACCAACTGTTAGGTGGACATCATTTTTACGAAATAGGTGACCAATACCACGCGTTAATTCATCTAAAATGGCATCTTTGCGTGACATCATTTTTTTGATATCTAGGCGCAAGTTATCAGCATAAATACCATGTTTTTCAAAATGGTTTTTAGCTTCCCAGAACATGCGGGTTGAGTGCAGTAAGGTTTTAGATGGTATGCATCCAATATTTAAACATGTTCCACCGAGTCTGGGATTTTCGTCAACCACAACAACTTTAAGCCCAAGTTGAGCTGCGCGAATGGCACATACGTAGCCCGCTGGGCCGCCTCCAATGATAAGAACCTGTGTTTGTGTGATGGACATGGTGTTTCCTTAAGTCAGCTTGTTAACAAATATTCTATCGAAAGTTATGCTAACCCAAAAGGGGCTAAAGTTAAGTTGACCAAGCTAATTTTAATATAAATTATGGCTACGTCTTGATGACGCAGAGATATGAAAAAAAACTTGTTTAAATCGTTAAACGCCCGCGTAAAATCTGTTGACGCAACCTGTTTTTTGTTGCTAGTATGCGGCTTATTGTTATGAAATTTTGACATTGTTTTGGTAAGAAGAGAGTTCAATGCCGACTATTAACCAGCTAATTCGAAAACCCAGAGTTCCTAAAACTGTTCGCAATAAGGTTCCTGCTTTGGAGGCTTGTCCTCAAAAACGTGGTGTTTGTACTCGCGTTTTTACAACAACGCCTAAAAAACCAAACTCCGCTTTGCGTAAGGTGGCTCGTATTCGTTTAACGAATGGATTTGAAGTGACTGGATATATTCCTGGTGAAGGGCACAACCTTCAAGAACACTCTGTTGTTTTGATCCGCGGTGGTCGTGTAAAGGACTTACCTGGTGTGCGTTACCACATTATTCGTGGTTCTTTGGATACGCAGGGTGTGAAGAATCGTAAACAAGCCCGTTCACGGTATGGGGCCAAAAAACCAAAATAAATTAAATCGTTTAACCATTTGATCTTTTTGCAACGTAAAGAGGAATTTGACCATGTCACGACGTCGTGCCGCTACACGAAGAGAAGTTTTGCCAGACGCTAAATTTGGCGATATCGTTCTTACAAAATTTATCAACAGCCTGATGTATGAAGGTAAAAAATCAGTCGCCGAAAGTATTATTTATGGCGCATTTGACAAAATTCAGTCGCGGACAGGTAAAAGTTCCTTAGATCTTTTTCATGAAGCGTTAACAAATGTACGCCCGGCGGTTGAGGTTCGTTCTCGTCGTGTGGGTGGTGCAACATATCAGGTTCCAACAGAAGTTCGTTCAGATCGTTCGCAAGCTTTGGCCATTCGTTGGTTGATTACAGCTGCGCGTAAGCGTTCTGAGAAAACAATGGTTGACCGTGTTTCTTCCGAATTAATGGATGCCGCTAATAATCGTGGTGCAGCTGTGAAAAAGCGTGAAGATACCCACAAAATGGCAGAAGCAAACCGTGCGTTTGCTCATTATCGTTGGTAGGGGTAGGGTATCATGTCATCTCATAAGCGCGTTCCTTTAGCGAAATATCGCAATATTGGTATTATGGCCCACATTGACGCGGGCAAAACCACAACAACAGAGCGTATTCTTTACTATACAGGTAAGTCCTATAAAATTGGTGAAGTGCATGAAGGCACTGCCGTTATGGACTGGATGGAGCAAGAGCAAGAGCGTGGGATTACTATTACCTCTGCTGCGACGACCTGTTTTTGGGATGATCACCGTATTAACATTATTGACACACCTGGTCACGTGGACTTCACTATTGAAGTTGAGCGTAGCCTTCGTGTTCTAGACGGTGCAGTGACTGTTTTTGATGGTGTGGCTGGTGTTGAGCCGCAGTCTGAAACAGTATGGCGCCAAGCTGATAAGTATAAAGTTCCCCGTATTTGTTTTGTAAACAAGATGGACCGTATTGGTGCCAATTTTTTCCGTTGCGTGGACATGATTGTAGATCGTTTGGGTGCGCGTCCTTTGGTGGCTCAGCTTCCTATTGGTGCTGAAAGTGAATTCGCGGGCATCATTGACCTGGTTACGATGAAGGCGTCTATTTGGCGTGATGAATCGCTGGGTGCTAAATTTGATGTAGTAGACATTCCAGCTGATATGAAAGAAAAAGCTGCAGAATATCGTGCCCAATTGTTAGAGACAGTTGTGGAAGCTGATGACGCGGTGATGGAATCTTACTTAAATGGCCAAGAACCAACTGTTGACCAGATCAAAAAATGTATTCGCTTGGGCGTTTTGAAAAGCTTATTTGTTCCTGTATTTTGCGGAAGTGCTTTCAAAAACAAAGGTGTTCAACCTTTGCTAGACGCTGTGGTAGATTATTTGCCATCTCCGGAAGATATCGGTGCTGTTAAAGGTACTGAAATGGATAGCGACGTCGAATTGATTCGTAACCCAGATGACAGCGAACCACTTGCAGCCCTTGCGTTTAAAATTATGACAGACCCATTTGTAGGGTCCATTACGTTCGTTCGTATTTATTCTGGTAAGCTTGAGTCTGGTTCCAGCATTTTAAACTCTACCAAAGATAAGCAAGAACGCATTGGCCGTATGTTGTTGATGCATTCAAACAACCGTGAAGACATTAAAGAAGCGGGTGCCGGTGATATTGTGGCATTGTGTGGTTTGAAGCAAACTACGACTGGTGATACATTGTGTAACCCGAATAAGCCAATTATTTTGGAAAAAATGGAATTCCCAGAACCGGTTATTGAAATTGCTATTGAACCAAAAACAAAAGCTGACCAAGAAAAAATGGGTATGGCTTTGTCGCGGTTGGCATCAGAGGATCCATCTTTCCGGGTGAGCACAGACCATGAAACAGGTCAAACTGTTATCAAAGGTATGGGGGAACTTCACCTTGAAATTAAGGTTGATATTCTGAAGCGTGAATATAAAGTTGATGCGAATATTGGTGCGCCACAGGTGGCTTACCGTGAAACAATTACGCGTCAAAATGAAATTGACTATACGCACAAAAAACAATCTGGTGGTGCTGGTCAGTTCGCCCGTGTTAAGATCGTGTTCGAACCCCTTGAGCCTGGTTTAGGATTCGTATTTGAGAACAAAATCGTGGGTGGTTCTGTTCCAAAGGAATATATTCCAGGTGTTCAAAAAGGGTTGACGTCAGCTTTGGAAACAGGTGTTGTAGCTGGATTCCCAATGATCGACTTTAAGGCGACTTTAATCGATGGTGCTTACCACGATGTAGACTCCAGCACACTAGCTTTCGAAATTGCGGCCCGTGCTGCATTCCGTGAAGGTATTGGAAAATGTGCGCCAAAGTTATTAGAACCCATCATGAAGGTTGAAGTTGTGACACCGGAAGACTATATGGGTGATGTGATCGGTGATTTGAACAGCCGTCGTGGTCAAGTAACAGGTATGGATCAACGTGCGAATGCCCGTGTGATTAACGCTATGGTGCCTTTGGCAACGATGTTTGGTTATGTGAACACATTGCGTTCCATGAGCCAAGGGCGCGCCCAGTTCAGCATGGTATTTGACCATTATGAACAAGTGCCTCAGAATGTGGCTGATGAAATTAAAGCAAAAATGCAAAGTTAAACGAAGGAAGGAAAACACACATGTCGAAAGCGAAGTTTGAGCGGAGCAAACCGCATTGTAATATTGGGACGATTGGTCACGTTGACCATGGGAAGACGTCATTGACGGCGGCGATTACGAAAGTATTGGCTGAATCTGGAAAGGCGAACTTTATGGCGTATGATCAGATTGACAAGGCGCCGGAAGAGAAGGCCCGTGGTATTACGATTTCGACAGCACACGTGGAATATGAAACAGACAACCGCCACTATGCGCACGTTGACTGTCCAGGACACGCGGACTATGTGAAGAACATGATTACCGGTGCGGCGCAGATGGACGGAGCTATTTTGGTTGTGTCTGCAGCCGATGGCCCGATGCCGCAAACACGTGAACACATTTTGTTGGCCCGTCAGGTGGGTGTACCCGCTTTGGTTGTGTTTATGAATAAGATCGACATGGTTGACGATGCAGAATTGGCTGACCTTGTGGAATTAGAAATTCGCGAATTGTTGTCATCGTATGGTTTCCCGGGTGATAAGATTCCTGTTGTTCGTGGATCTGCTTTGTGCGCTTTGGAAGACCGCAGCCCTGAGCTGGGTCGTGAAGCGATTTTGAAATTGATGGCTGAAGTCGATGCGTATATTCCCCAACCGGAACGTGCGAAAGACAAGCCATTTTTGATGCCGATTGAAGATGTATTTTCCATTTCTGGCCGTGGAACGGTTGTGACCGGTCGTGTGGAACGTGGCGTGATTAAAGTTGGTGAAGAAGCTGAAATTGTGGGTATTCGTCCAACAACGAAAACAACAGTAACGGGCGTTGAAATGTTCCGTAAGCTTTTGGATCAAGGTGAAGCAGGTGACAACATTGGTGCGCTACTTCGTGGTACGAAACGTGAAGATGTGGAACGTGGTCAAGTTTTGGCTGCCCCTGGAAGCATTACACCGCACACAAACTTTAAGGCAGAAGCATATATTCTGACGAAAGAAGAAGGTGGACGTCATACACCATTCTTTACAAAGTATCGCCCGCAGTTTTATTTCCGGACAACGGACGTAACAGGTACGGTTGAATTGCCAGAAGGCGTTGAGATGGTTATGCCTGGTGACAATGTGGCGATGGACATTGAATTGATTGCGCCTATTGCCATGGATGAAGGCCTACGCTTTGCTATTCGTGAAGGTGGACGTACAGTTGGTGCCGGTGTGGTAGCACAAATCGTAAAATAACAAAGGGAGACGG
>CAZDVK010000018.1:0-18807 GCA_964508915.1 uncultured Verrucomicrobiales bacterium
ACAGCTCGCACTTAAAGCTGTGACCACCACATGTGTCCTCAAGCTTTTTATAACATGAGAAAAGTTAAGAAAGGGTTGATGCGTTGGCTTTTATGAAAAGTTTTCGACAACTCCATCTAGGCCCATAAGAAGGGTATGAACTCTGATGTTTGGAAATTTTTCTTTGAAAAACTGACGAACTTCTTGAAACACAGCTTTATGAGCTTCTGTTTCTTTTTCTTTCGTATTAACCTGGTCCTCACCTTTCAGTAATTTATAAGCTCCGCAGTCCCTGTGATCCACAAAAATAACGTCTTTCACGTGATGTAATTTTTGTGAAATGGAAATAAAATCTTCCAATGTTTTGGACCAGTGAGCGTTTTTTGTTTGCACCAACGCAATAGAGGCGCCCGGAAAAACAACTTCATCATACTGGTCTTTCAAAGATAGAATATTTTCTATCAAATCATATGTTTCATCCCGTAGACGAAAATCAATACAAGAAACAACAAGTGTCAAGGCCTCGTGTTTTTTACTTAAGTCAGTTCCGCTTGGTATTACCTTAAAAACAGGCTGTTTGATCGCCTCTTCAAAAGAATTTTGTTGATTAATATCTGCACAGCCCACTAAAGCAGCACATATAAAAAATGGTAATAAAAATCTTTTCATATATTCTCTCCTAAAAATTGTTTGTTAATCATTGGGAATTCCCAGTGCTTCTGAAATAAGGGTTTTTTGCTCTTTTTCATGAATAGTGGGGCTTCCCACAGCGGGTGCTGCCGCTTCAGCACGGCCAGCGTAGATCAATTTCTGGCGTGGGGCTTGAATAGCGTGCAGTAATGTATTCATCAACGGTTCTAAAAAGGACCATGCACCCATATTTTTGGGCTCTTCCTGGCACCAAACAATATCTTTATCTTTGTAAGGCATTAAAATTTGTGCCAAAGGTTCTAGTGGGAATGGGTAGTATTGTTCCAGTCGAATCAAGGCAACATCTTGCACACCCTTTTGTTCGCATGTTTCCAATAAATCGTAGTAAACCTTTCCACTGCACAAAACAACGCGACGGGTTTCGTCAGGTTTTAATGGGCTTCGAATAATGGGTGAAAACTGGCTTGCCCCTTGAAGATCAGACAAATGGGATACAGCATTTTTGTGTCGTAACAATGATTTGGGTGTCATCACAACTAAGGGTTTGCGGGTATTTGAGTGAACTTGACGCCGCAAAACATGAAAGAAATTCGCCGGTGTTGAACAGTTCACCACATACATATTGTCTTGGGCGCACAATTGCAAAAATCGTTCTAACCGTGCTGATGAATGTTCAGGGCCCATACCCTCAAAACCATGAGGCAACAGTAAAACCAGACCTGACAGACGCAGCCATTTCTGTTCAGAGGCTGAAATAAACTGATCAATCATAATTTGAGCGCCATTGGCGAAGTCACCAAATTGGGCTTCCCAAACTACCAGTGACTTTGGGTTGCACAAGCTAACGCCATATTCAAACCCAAGGACGGCTTCTTCTGATAATGAACTATTATGCACTTCAATTTTGGCTTGATTGGGTGTCATGAAATTTAAAGGAATGTGGGTTTTTTCTGTTTTTTGATCAACCCAACGGGCATGCCGGTGGGAAAAAGTACCCCGTGCACAATCTTGGCCACTGAGGCGAATAGGAATGCCTTCGTCTAAAAGCGTTGCAAAAGCCAGGCTTTCTGACAACCCCCAATCAATAGGAAATTCCTGTTTAATCGCTTCTTCCCGCTGTGCTAAAAGGCGCTGAATTTTAGGGTTTATGAAGAATTCTGTGGGTACTTGTAAGCTTTTAAAACCCAGATCAAATAATTTTTCACGGGGGGCGCCTGTGGGCAAGGGTTTCCCAGCTTTGGCGTCAATACCTGCCCAGCGATTTTTCAACCAATCTGCTTTAATGCGTGATTCTTCATCGTTTTTCAGTGTTTCAGCAAGGCGAAATTCTGCATACAAAAAATTGTCTACTTCTCCAGCTATGGCGTCCATTTGAGCTTCTGGAAAAGAGTTGCGGTCTAATAACTGCCGTTTATAAACCTCAGAAATAGGGGGGTGTTCGTGAATAACCTCGTACATTCTGGGTTGCGTAAAAGATGGTTCATCACTTTCATTATGGCCATAGCGCCTGTAACAAACAAAATCGATGATCACATCGTGGCCAAACTCTCGTTGATAATCAAACGCCAGTTGGGTTACCCATAAAACAGCTTCTGGATCATCGGCATTCACATGAAAAATCGGGGCTTGAATGGCTTTTGCTACATCAGAACAGTGTGTGGAACTGCGCCCTTCTTTTTGGTTGGCTGTAAAGCCAACTTGATTATTAATAATAAAATGTACTGTGCCACCTGTTGTGTAACCGTCCAGCTTAGCAAGCTGAAGAGATTCAGCCACCACACCCTGGCCAATAAAAGCAGCATCACCGTGAATAACGAGACCTAAAATTTTCTTCCTAGCCTCATCACCTGTAAGCGCCTGTTTGCCACGTACTTTACCCAAGACGACAGGATAAACGGATTCCAGGTGCGATGGATTCGGTGTCAAAGACAGATGAATGCTTTTGTCACCAAATGTTCGATCATTTGAATAGCCTTGGTGATACTTCACATCGCCCGACCCACTAAAATCCTTATAAATGGATGTGCCATGAAACTGAGCCATAATCAGGTGAATGGGTTTACCCATAATGTGGGCCATAACTGATAAGCGGCCCCTATGGGCCATACCAATATCAACCTCAATAACGCCATTCGATATGGCACTTTCCAATAATAATTCTAATGCTGGAATGAGTGCTTCACCTCCATCTAGGCCAAATCGTTTGGCCCCTTGGAATTTTGTATGCAGGAATTTTTCAAATTTTTCTGCACGCACCAGGTTTTTGTATAAAATCTTTTTTTGTTCAACAGGTAGGTCGGCAACACCTTCTTCAAACCGTTTTTCAAGCCATGCCCTTTGTCTTGGTTCGTGAATATGCAAATACTCAATACCAACAGTGCCGCAATACATAGACTTCAACTTGGAAACAAGGGTATCAATCTGCATAACTGGTTCTTGAAACTGGGCCCCTAAATAAACGGTATGGTGCAGATCTACCGGTTTAAAGCCGTGAAAGTCAATTTCCAATTCTGGGTGATGGCGAGGTAGTGTTAGACCTAAAGGGTCAAGCTGACAAGCGAGGTGACCTAAATTTCGGTAAGCTTGTATTAAGCGAATGGCTGCTAAAGATTTTTCAACAGCTGTTGTATTTCCATGATGAGAATGAGAATCTAGATCTTTTTTTTCAGGCCATTCCGGAACATGTTCAGATTTATAAGGACCCGGATATTTTTCAAAAAAGCGTTGCCATGGCAATGGCAAACTTTGGGGGTTTTGGCAGTATTGTTCGTATAAACCAAGCACATAAGGGGCATTGGACCCTGACAATAAAGACTGTGGCGAAAAACGGTTGTCGTCCTCCATCCTTTTATATTCCTTTCATGGCTTCAAACATGGTTTGACCCAAAAGGGCAGGGGATGCAGCCACACGAATACCATGCTGTTTTAAAAATTCTATTTTGTCAGATGCCTTGTCACCCGCCCCTGAAACAATGGCACCTGCGTGCCCCATGCGACGACCCGGTGGGGCTGTGACACCAGCAATAAAAGAAACCACTGGTTTTTTTAGGCCTTTTTTGTATTGATGGGCTATATATTCTGCTGCTTCTTGTTCGTCTTGCCCACCAATTTCGCCAATCATCAGAACACCTTGGGTTTGTTCGTCTTCCCAAAACAACTGTAAAACATCCACAAAATTAAGACCTTTAACCGGGTCACCGCCAATACCCACACATGTGCTTTGTCCCAGCCCCACTGTTGTGGTTTGGTCAACGGCTTCATAAGTTAAAGTACCTGATCGCGATATAATTCCAATAGTTCCGGGTTTATGAATGCTGCCGGGCATAATGCCAATTTTGCATTGACCCGGCGTAATAATGCCAGGGCAATTGGGCCCAATTAATTTTGATTGGGGATATTTTTTTAACATAGCTTTTATGTGAATCATGTCCTGAATGGGAATGCCTTCTGTAATGCAAACAATCAATTCAATAGATGCCTCTAAAGCCTCTAAAATGGCCTGGGCTGCAAAAGGTGCTGGCACGTAAATAACGGTGGCATTTGCTTGCGTTGCTTGAACAGCTTCTTGAACTGTATTAAAAACAGGTAACCCTAAATGGGTGCCTCCACCTTTGCCAGGTGTAACGCCACCTACCATTTTTGTGCCATATGCGATAGCTTGTTCAGAATGAAAGGTTCCTTGCTTGCCGGTAAAGCCCTGGCAAATAACGCGGGTAGATGAATTCACAAGAATTGACATAGACTTTCCCCCTAACTGACTGCTTTGACAGCTTGAATTGCTGCATCTTCCAGGTTGTCAGCTGTTACAATAGCAAGATCTGAATTGGCGAGTATATTCATACCTTTTTCTTTATTGGTTCCCTGCAGGCGTACAACCAAAGGCACGGCTATTTTGGTTTCATGGGCTGCTGCAATAATACCTTCTGCAATAATGTCGCACCGCATAATGCCACCAAAAATATTAATTAAAATGGCTTTCACGTTGGGGTCAGCTAAAATGATTTTAAAGGCGGTTTTAACACGTTCTTGATCAGCGCCACCGCCTACATCTAAAAAATTGGCGGGTTCACCACCATGCAGCTTAATAATATCCATGGTTGCCATGGCAAGGCCTGCCCCATTGACCATGCATCCAATTTGACCATCTAATTTCACATAGCTTAATTGATGTTCTCGTGCTTCTTGTTCGGCTGGTTCTTCTTGTAATACATCATGTAGTTTTTCAATTTCTGGGTGGCGAAAAAGGGCATTATCATCAAAAGCTATTTTGGCATCTAGGCACAAAAATGTTCCATCATTTGTTAAAACCAGGGGATTAATTTCAATAAGGGCTGCATCCAGTTGGGTATACAACTGATAAAGTTGCTTTAAAATCGTTCCCATCTGCTTTGTTTGTTGTGGTGTTAGTGAAAAACAGTTTGCAACAGAATTTTCATGAGCTTCTGTAACCCCTAGTAAGGGGTCAATTTCCACTTTACATATACTGTTCGGGTCCTTTTGGGCAACTTCTTCAATATCCATGCCACCGCTGCTACAGGCAACAAAATTAAGCCTGCTAGTTTTTCGATTTAATACAACACTTAGGTATAATTCTTTGGCAACTTGGCAACCTTGTTCAATATAAACTTGGTGAACCACCTGCCCCAGTGGGCCTGTTTGATGGGTTATCAATATTTTCCCAAGCAATTTTTCGGCAGTATTTTTGACATCATCTAGATTTTTGCAAACAACAACCCCGCCGGCTTTTCCACGACCACCAGCATGGATTTGGGCTTTGACTACCCAAATGTTGGTGCCTGTTTTTTGTTGAATAAGGGTAGCTTTGCTAACGGCTTCATCCGGTGTTTTAGCCACGTCACCCATTAAAACGGGAATGTCATAAGTTTTTAAAAGGGCTTTGGCTTGAAATTCATGAATATTCATGGTCTACAATCCCAATTTCTGGGCGGCAGACATTAGGCCTTTGACTGCCTCCACCGATGCGTTAAATTGCTGAGTTTCTTCATTATTTAGCGTTAGTTCCACAACTTTTTCTACGCCATTTTTACCAATAATCACAGGTACGCCAGCATAAACCCCTTGAACCCCATAAGGGCCATTTAAGTAAGTTGCACATGGCAGAATACGGCGCTGGTCATAAAGGTACGACTCTGCCATAGCTAGGGCAGACGATGCTGGCGCATAATAGGCAGAGCCTGCTTTCAATAAATTCACAATTTCTGCGCCGCCATTGCGGGTACGGTCTACAATGGCAGTCAGTTCTGATTCAGAAATAAGACCTTGGCGGACGAATTCCAGTAACGGAATGCCTGAAATGGTGGTGTAACGGGGTAGGGGCACCATGCTGTCGCCATGACCACCCAGCACAAATGTTTGAATATCTTGTGTACTTACTTTTAACGCTTCAGCCAAGAAGCATTTAAATCGGCTACTATCTAAAACCCCGGCCATGCCGACAACTTTTTGGGTAGGAAGACCACTGACTTTTTGCAGTAACCAAACCATTACGTCTAAAGGATTTGTAACCACAATTACAAAAGCTTGTGGGCAATATTTTTTTATATAACCGCCGACGTCTGTCATCACTTGACCATTAATACCCAGTAAATCATCGCGGGTCATTCCTGGTTTGCGGGCTATACCTGCTGTAACAATAACAACGTCTGCATTATCAATATCTTTAGGGTCGTTGGTGCCGGTACAAGTTCCACCAACATTATCCACAGCGCAACTTTGCAGAAGGTCCAAAGACTTGCCCTGGGGAATCCCTTCGGCTATGTCTAAAATTGTTACGTGCCCTATGTTCCTTTGTAAAATGAGGTGTGCTATGGTTGCACCAATGTTGCCACCCCCAATCAATGCTATTTTCGGTTGTGACATAAGGTTCTCCTTAACTCTTTTGAACTGGAACAGGGGGTGTTTCAAGGCTAAAGCGTTGTGCTAGGAATTCCCCCCCTACGTGAAGACCTTCTGCATCAATGCCATGGCCTAAGCCACGGCAAGTTTGTGTTTTGACAGAAATGCCATGTTCTTTCAACTGGACACGCGCTTGATTCATAGCTGCATACGGCACAACCGTATCAGCTGTTCCGTGCACCAAAAGAACTTTTGTTTTAATGATTTCCCTGGGGAAAATAAGTGGTGGATAAAACGCGCCCGAATAACCAATAACTGCCCCCAAATTTGGAATGGCAAGCATGACATCAAGGGCTAAAATGGTACCTTGTGAAAAGCCAACTAAAGCAAGGTCTTGGGGGCTAAGTTGGTGTTCAGCTAAAAAATTGTTTAAATAAGCGATAACAATGGGTCGTACGTGGTCTAATCCCATTCGAATTGTAATAGGGGAAAAATCTGCTAAGCCAAACCATTGGTATCCAAGTGGGTTAATATCACAAAAGGTTGGACCATTGGGTGATTCAAATATGGTGGGTGGTAAAATATTTTGCCATTCGTTAGCTAAAGAAATAAGATCATCACCCGAAGCGCCATACCCATGCAAAAAAACAACGGCACGACATAGGTTACCAGGTGTTTCAGATATAAAACGTGGGCCACTCAGCACGTGTTTTACCTAAGAAATTTTTAGATAAATTAAGGGTACCCAATCAAAATGCACGTGGCAAGGGGGGGTGTCAAAGTTTTGAACTTTTTATCAGCTAAACAATAGTCCAGTTTGACAAATATTTTCATATAGAGTAGAAAGCTTTTAAAATTAACAGATACACGCAGGAGGTGTGTAGCGTGCAACGGCATCAACATCCATGGGCCCTTTACCTTGGGCATATGTTGGAATGTATTGACAATACCTTATATGGTTTTTTGGCGGTTGTTCTGGCGCCTGTTTTTTTTCTGTCAACTTCTCATGAATCAGCTGTTATTGAGTCTTTAGGGGCTTTTGCTGTTGGATTTTTATCCAGGCCTTTTGGCGCCCTATTTTTCGGGTGGATGGGTGATCGTTTTGGTCGGAAAAAGCCTTTGTACTGGAGCCTTCTTTTTGTGGGTATTCCAACAATTGGTATTGGCTTAACGCCTTCTTATTCTGATATTGGCGTGTTTGCATCTGTTATGTTGATTGTGTTTCGCTTTGTTCAAGGTTTCTTGTGGGGGGGCGAATTTGCTGGTGCCAACATTTACATTGCGGAAAACAAAAATAAAGAACGGCTGGGTGCAAAAATTTCTACACTGACCTTTACAGGGGCTGGGGGCGCAGTCATTGCATCCTTTTTAGGTGCCTTGTTCATGAGTGGTAATATGCCTATGTGGGGGTGGCGAATTCCTTTTTTGATGGGGGGTGCGTGCACATTTTTGGTGTTTTTGTATCGACGTAAAATTATTGAAACCGCTGATTTTATTGAAAGCGGGGTTAAGCATCACGTAACCCCTGTTCGGGAACTTTTCTCTCATTATAAGTTCCCCCTGCTGCTGACCATTCTTCTGACGGGTATGGATATGATGCCTGTTTATTTTGCGTGTGTTTATGGCAATACGTTTTATGGGGAATTAGGCTTAACAGCGTCACAATCTATTTTATTGAACGGTGCCACGTTTGCTTTGACTGGGTGTTTAATTTTACTTTCAGGTCGTTTAGCTGACCGTATTGGTGCTCAAAGGCAAATTATTATTAGCTTGTGCGTTTCTACGCTTTTATCCATTCCGTTTTTTTCTTTTATTGATGGTAACTCTATTCAATTCTATAAAATCGTTCTTTTTGCCATAGGTCTACCTTGTACAGGTATTCTTTTGAACAGTGTTTATTTGTTGTATGCTGTGCCACTTTTCCCTGTTCATTGCCGTTATTCTGGTATTGCTTTGGGTGTTACGGCTGGGCAGGCTTTGTTTGCAGGGACAGCCCCTTTAATTGGAAAAGTCTTAGCACAGTTTTTTGATACACGACTTGCCCCTGGGGTTTGGTTGTCATCTATCGCTTTTTTAACGCTACTGTGTGTTTTGTATAATAAGAAGCGCGTCAAAAAATAAAAATTTCTAAATTTTTTGCTTTAATAAATATATTGCCACAACCTATTTCATCAAATTAAACTTAATTTTTAAGTAATTTTGTTTCAAACAAATTGCGAAATCTTTATTTTTATGGAGTTTTTGATGAGATTTTCAAAAATATTAATGCTTCCAATGTTATTTTTACTGGCACTGTTACAAAATGTCTGGGCAACTGATTCAGATGCTGACGATGGCGATATAGATGATGTGCCCACAGCCAGGGGAAAGAGGGGGGGATTAGCCGCTGTAGCTGTAGATGATGAAACGGATGGTGAAGTAACCACTCTAACATTGGATTCTCTATCGGCGAGCACAGCTAATTTATCAGATAATCATGGAAATTTATTCTTCGTTGATTTGATGGGTGAGTCCGCCCAAGATGCCTTTCAGAAAATGGCCGCTCTTTTAGGGCAATTGAATTCAAGTATTGTGGATTTGGATGGAGCATCGGGTAGAGGAGCAAAAGAGCTTAGAAGATCGATACAACAACAACTTTGTGGAATACAAGAAGCTGGAAACGAAAACCTATATCTTCAATATTTATTTCAAGGTTGGGGCGGATTTTTTTCTGCTGTTGAAGAGTCAACGAGTTCGCCTTCTAAATCAAAAAAATCTAGAGGAAAAGATTTAGGGTTTGAGATAAGCGCATTAAGGGAATCTATTGGCGAAGTCTACGGTCAAATTATGCCTCGTATATTGACAAAAGAACCGTTGGCTGCACGTGTGACTGCAAAAATACCATCCCCTAAAAAAGATAAAGTCCGCAGTCGTCGAAAGGCCCTTGCTGACCTTGGAAATGTTGGTGGTTCACCAAGAAAAGAGAGAAAGGGGAAGGATAGTACTGCTACAGCTGTGGCAGCGCCGCCCCCTGTTTCTGAAACAACAACGGCTTAGTGCCCGACCGTAACCTTATTGAATTTGGCCTATGTTTCTTTTAACATGGGCCAAATTTATTTCTATTTATTTTTATATCCATGACTTCAAATCAAAGCAGTTGGCATGCGTGTGTTTTAACGCTGTTTCCTGAAATGTTTCCGGGCCTTTTGGCCCATTCATTGGCAGGCAAAGCCCTGCAAGATAGCCTGTGGCGTTTAAGCACCATTCATATGCGTGATTTTGCAACAGATGTGCATAAAACCGTTGATGATACCTGCTTTGGTGGTGGGGCTGGTATGGTTATTAAGGCTGATATTGCCAATGCTGCGTTGGAGGCGGCTGTGAACCAATTTCAAAACCCGCCGGCCATTATTTACTTAACACCCAGGGGAGTTCCCTTAAAACAAAATATGGTACGGGGTTTTATTGATAAAAATCCATCCGGTGTAGTTTTATTATGTGGCCGGTATGAAGGCGTGGATGACAGGGTGATTGAATATTGGCGCACAAACCATAATTTACAAGAAATCAGCATTGGTGATTATATTTTATCAGGGGGGGAAGCCGCAGCCCATGTGCTAATTGACGCCTGTGTTCGGTTGCTGCCAGGTGTGGTTGGTAAACAAGAATCTTTAGAATCTGAAAGTTTTGAGCTGGATTTATTAGAATTTCCACAGTATACTAAGCCCCGTAACTGGCAAGGAACGATCGTGCCCGAGATCTTGCTATCGGGTGATCATCAAAAAATAGCCGCATGGCGTTTGCAGCAAGCGAAAGAAATAACCCGGGAACGGCGTCCTGACTTGTGGGAAGCCTACCTAAAGAAGTCCGCTTTACCAGAGATAGGGTAAGGCCGCCAAGGAGAAATATTATGAATTTATTGCAACAGCTTGAACAAGAACAACTTCAAAAACTTTCTGAAGGGAAGTCATTTCCTGATTTTCGTCCCGGCGATTCCGTGCGTGTGCATGTGAAAGTTGTGGAAGGTGATCGTGAACGTACACAGCCTTTTGAAGGGGTTGTTATTGGTCGTAAAAACCGTGGTTTAAACTCGTCATTTCGCGTTCGTAAAATTTCCTACGGGGAAGGCGTTGAACGCGTATTCCCATTGTATTCACCGAACATTCGCATTGAATTGATTCGTCATGGTGATGTGCGTCGTGCGAAATTGTACTACCTACGTGAACGTTCTGGTAAAAGCGCGCGTATTGCGGAACGTCGTCGTGATGTGCGTGAAGACGCTGCAACCGCTTAATAGATTAATTTTTGTAGTTTCCCCGCGTGTAGCGGGGGGCTGCAAAGTTTACTTTTTAGAAATATAAATAACTATAAAATGGTTACGCTTTGTCATCCCGAACTTGGTTTGCTATCGCTGCCCTTCGGGTCGGGATCTAGATGCTGAACTAAGGTCAGCATGACGGCAATATAAAAATTTTATAGTTATTTATCTATCATCTCCTCAGTAATTTTTAATACCTTTTTCATCAGTGTTGGTAGGGCATAGTTTCCTAAACTTTTAGGATGCACCCAAACACCTTCAGGTAAAGGGTCGTCTGTCCAACCACTACCACTACCACTACCACTACCAGTAACGTAAACATCTACCTCTAGGTGGAAATGGGTGAACGTGTGGCGTACGGTTTTTAAAATCCTTTTAAACGTAAAATGGGTTGTCAAATCAACAGACCTATCTTCCCAACCCATTCCTGGAAACCCAAACATGCCGGCAAATAGCCCTTTGGGCGGCCGTTTTTCCAAAAAAATTTCACCATCAGGGTTTGATAAAACAAACATGGTGCCTTTGCGGGTTGGTTTTTCTTTTTTTATTGTGGCAACGGGAAAAGAAATGGCGTCGCCTTTTTGGAAACCCTCACAAAATTGACTTATTGGGCATTGGTGACATAAAGGGACTGGTTTACAGATGGTGGCGCCTAAATCCATCAGCCCTTGGGCAAAATCACCCGGCTGATCTGTTGTTTCGAAAGCTTTCAAATAAGGTATGACGCCTTTTTTTAACGCTTCTTTGTTCAAAGGGATGCGGTATAAACGGCTAAAAACCCGAATAATATTGCCATCTACAGGCACCACGGGGTAATTAAACGCAATGGCAGCAATGGCGGCCCCTGTATAAGGCCCAATGCCTGGTAAAGCTGTGAGTTGTTCGGGTGTTTTTGGAAAACCTTTTTGCTGCAGTATTTTGGCAGCTTTTAATAAATTACGTCCCCGGCT
The DNA here is from genome assembly GCA_964508915.1 of uncultured Verrucomicrobiales bacterium. Lineage (GTDB taxonomy): Bacteria > Pseudomonadota > Alphaproteobacteria > Paracaedibacterales > CAIULA01 > CAZDVK01. The sequence continues at coordinate 11,734 of CAZDVK010000018.1, forward strand.
GTAATACCCCAAGCCTTGCCAGGCAGATAAAACATCGTGTTCTTGGGCCTGGGCTAATTTTTCTATGGTTGGAAAACGGTCTAGAAACCTTAAAAAGTAAGGAATGACAGTAACTACAGTTGTTTGCTGTAGCATCATTTCGCTTAGCCATACATGGTACGGGTCGCTGTTTTTGCTGGGGTAAACACGCCAGGGTAAATGACGGCGGTTTTTTGTGTACCAATCTAGTAAAGTTTTTCGAATGGAAGGGGCTAAATCCATTTCAATATGTCTTTGAGCAAATGCATAATTACTTCGCTAACAATTAGCAAAATAATAACCATTTCAAGGCGCGACGAATGAATATGTTTTAATTCATCCGATAAAATATTATAAAGCTCATGAATAACGTCTAGGCGCTTATTTAAAATATCAATGCGCGTTTTAATGTCCATATATTCATGGGCCATATGGTAATAGGGTTCATACCGTGGGCGGCGCCAAAAAAATTCAGGCGTATCCATAATATCGCTGTGTAAGTTAATGGAATTGCGCTGGGCAAACAGGGCGCCAATTTCTTGGGAAAGCTGTTTTCTAGATAATGACGTTTTTCCCCGCGTTGCTAAATCTGCCGGTAAGTGCCGTGTTTTAGCAATGGTTTCATCAATCGCAGCTTCAAAAGCGCCCAACTTCACGGACTGAGACAAACCATGTGATAAAGACAGCTTAATAAGCGGGTCTTCAAGTTCTAAAATAATTTGGTCGTCTTCTTCTTCAATGATTGTTTCTTGCCCCATAACATACGAACACATGTCACGCACACAAACAGGCAGCAAGTCACGGGAAAATGCGACTAATTCCTCTAAAAATCGTTCTTCTTCATCTTCTGAAAAGCCCCAGAAAACAACGCAGCCATAGGGAAAATAGAAAATTTCCCCACGTCCTTGTGTAATATTAACGACATTATCATAAAATTTGGGGTCTGAACCAAGGTCACGGAAATGCTTGGACAAAGAATCGATGTCGTAACTATCTGCTGTACAATAATAGGTACACCGCACGCTTCACCAAAAAATAAAATATAAAACTCAATCAACACTATACCCAATGAATTTCAAGAAATCCAGCAGGCAGATGAGGGGCGAGGAACGAATGTATATGAAATACTTGAGTACCGAAGCCGCCCGAAATCTACCGAACTGGTTTCTTGAAAGGCGATGGGGATATGCGTTACTTAAGCCCAGAAATTAGGGTGTTGGCTGTTTTAGGTTATTAAAAAAAACAACTATCAAAGGCAAAATATGCGTTACTTAAGCTTCTGTTCGTTTTTTAGCTTGTTGCCAAAGGTCTAGCATAAATTCGGTTGGTTGCCCTTTGAGTGACTGTAACTCTTTTTCGGCTGTTATTTCCTTGAGGGCATCCAAGCGCTTTTTAAACTTTTGGACTGTTTTTTCTAAGGTTTCGTCTACATCAAACCCTAAGAATAAGCATAACGAAATAGTCATTTGTATTAAATCGCCCACTTCTTCTTGGATGTGGTTGGTGGAGGATTTATTGGCAATGGCGTCGCGCACTTCTTCACATTCGCTGATGGTCCAGTCAATGGCGCTGTGTGCATCATCCCAGTCGAAACCAAAATCACGGGCATCTTTTTCTAAGAAAATAAGCTGGTTTAATGCAGGCATGTTTTTTGGACTCATTCATTCGGTTTGTTGTTACGGTATATAGCGTAATTACTATAATTTGGGTATAAAAATAGGCAAGATCGATGTCATCCCCGTGAAAACGGGGATCCAACAAATCAATTGAAAGACAAATAGTTTTTTGTTCTTATGGACCCCCGCCTTCGTGGGGGCGACATAAAATGGGGCTGTAATCATTTTATAGAATCCCAGCTATAGCAGTTTTGACGTGTATTGAAAAAGTCAATTTATGTGTAAAAATGCATTTTTTGAATAAAAAAAATGTCCGGGTAATTTTAATACATAATTGTTGTATTTTAACCACACCCCGTGGAAATGGTCATTTTTAACACTCTTTTCCTAAAAATTTTAATAGTTAAAATCAAACAAAAACACAAATTTTATAAATACTTTTGAAAAATTGCTAGTTCTTGAAAAACCAGCAAAATAAAGGCTTTGAAAGATTTTTTGTATTTTTTACATAAGGATTTTGTCTGTTATTTCTGGAAAATAAATTTTTAAGTAAAATTATTATATCTTTTTTGAATATTTATCTAAATATATCTTTCAGTGTAGAAAAACGTAAAGACGATGTAAAAAATTTTCTAAAAAATGTTGACACGCGAAAGAATGTATTCTAGTTGTCTCGTATCGAAAGAAAACAACAATAACAAATAAAAGGCCTCTCCCCGCTCTCTCTCAACAGGGGCATGGCCTTATTTTCGGGTGTCAACGATGGAAATATATCAATTCGCTTTTACGCGTTCAAGAAATTTTATTATAATTTTATCTTTTTTGACGGGCATTTGCCAAAGTGCAACTGATGCTGAAGCTATGGATGAAGCATCCGCTGTGGATGTCCCCCTTTTGGAGGGGCACGTTGGTTCAGTGCCAAGAACAGTAGGAGCTGCTGGTTCCCTTAACTCTGGTGATGATGTTGATGCGGATAGGTCTCCACTAGTTGGCCGTCAACTATTTAGCGATTCGTCTCCCCAGCATCAAGGTGGGGTCAGGGAGGATGTAGTTGTTAACGTGGGTGGTGCAACTGCGGGGGCTCAATCGCGCACTTTTGAGCCCCTTCCTGAGGTTCATCTTGAACCGGTGCCAGAGGTAGACGCTTCCTTTCGCCTAGTTATGGATAGTAAGTCAACAGAAGAAGCACTGACTATAGTTTCCCATTATGTAAGTTATAGTCATAACCGCAGTACGAGGGATGCGATCACAAAGCACTATGCAGGAGTTTTTAGTATCCAAGAACAATTTGTTCCAGAACGACTTGGTTCAGAAGCGCTTGCAACATTTCAACGCGGTGAATTTAATACTTATTTAGGTGGACTTAAAAGACAGGCTGAAAGTCTGCAGGCTGCTCTTACAGAGGTAGAGAGTGACCGTGACAGTAGGGTTCAACTTTTAAGTGGTGCTTTAGACAGTGCTAGGTCTAAATATCAACAAGTTGTAGATGTGCTTGTGGCAGTTGAAGCTGAACATAAGGGATGTTCTTCTGCACTAGCAGCAGTTGAGGCTGAAAGAGGAGATTGGGAAAAACGTTATAATACAGCTAGTTTTAAAGGCAAGTGTAAATATTACGCGATTAGCGCATTAATTACCGTAATTTCTGCCGGGGTAACAGGTGTAGTAACGTGGGTCTTAACTAAAAACCATTAATAATATATAAGGAGAAAAAACATGAATGGAATGGTTTATAAATTTATTTTAACAACGGCTTTGTGCAGTACTGCTGTGCTTGCATCAGATGGTGAGGGGGATGAAGGGGGCGATTATTCAACCCCTGTTAAACAGGTAATGGCTGAAATTGAGGCGGTTCCTGACACAGTTGCTTTGCAAAGAAGGGTAGCCGAAGGAATTTCAGGAATTTTTTCACCTGGAACAAAAGAGTTTATGGAGACAATTGCTTTACAAGAGGCAAAAGTTAAAAGAGATAGAGAAAAATCCATGCTTGAAGTGCGAAGGGATGTTCTGTTGCGTGAAGAAGAGCAAACTGCTGCAAAAGAAGCAGCCAGAAGGCAAGCTGCGCTTGAACATGAACAACATACAAAACAACTTGCAGAGTTTAGACGTTTGTTTGAATTACAAACGGCCTCAGGGCTTGAAAAAACAAGGAAAGAAGCACTTCTAGCTGCAGAAATTGAAGCTTTAAGGCAAAGAGAGTCAGAAACCTTATTAGAGTTAGATGGGTTGCGTCAAAGTTTGGCAACCACTAGAGGTGAAGTTGAAGAATTGACAGAAGATCTGGGCGTAGTTAGAGGTGAAGCATCAGCTTTATCCGCTGAATTAGGCGATACGAAAGGCCAATTGGCTGCTATTGAAGATCAAAAAGCTAAAGCGGAGCAAAGCTTGGATGAAAAAAGGGCGGCGATGCGTTTAGCTGCAGAAAAAATGACCGCATTGACAGAAGCACTGTCTAGAAATCAGGCTGAGGTTGCCAGATTAACGCTTGAAAAACAACAACTTGCTGCGCGTAACGAATTAGATGGAGCTGCAAGGGCAGAACTTGCTGGTACAGTCAGTGATTACTCAAGCTTGATAGCCCAGCTAACACGTGCCTTGTCTGTTTCTGCCTCTATGGGTGGTGGTGTTCCTCAAACACCTGGTGGCCAAGGGGTGGCTGACATAGACCCAATGACTGGTCTGCCGAGAGTTAATCTAAGTGGTGGAAAATAATTTTTACTTGCTTATGTCGCTTAATGTCTTAAGCGACATAAGCTTTCCTCTATAAAGTAGATTTAAAATTGTGAAAAAAACTTTTTGTTTTTTGTTTGTTGTGTGTTCTGGAGGGGTTGTTGCTGAGCCTTCTGCCGTGAAAAGCATTTCTCCAACAACTTCACCATATCGATTGGGTTTTGGTTTGGCTGCAGAGCTCTTAAGTTCTGAAGCTAAACTGAAGCTTCAACCTTCTGGTACCTTGGGAAATATTTCATCGACACAGCAACACTCAACGAAAAAATTTCAAGTTGCCCCAAGTGTAGAGTTTGGCCGTTTTATAGCGGATGACTATTACTTAGGTGTCCAATTCAGCTGGCGCCGATCGCGTGCTCGAAGTACGTCAAGCTCTTCCATGATGGGGTATTCTTATGCTTTCTCTCATGAATTTAAGATGAAATCTTACAGTGATATTTTCTTAAAGGTTGGGTATAAGCCATCCCCACAATTTATGGTTTACGGCCTTGCAGGCCCGTCTGTTGCTCGGTGGCATTACACTATGAACCAACTGCTTCTGGATAATACTTTATCTGTTCAAAGTGGCACGCCTATTAATCAAATAAAAATGAAAGAAACATCTGTTGGTTTGGGTTTAGGGATTGGGACTGAATTTCGTATAAAAGAAAAAGTGTCAATTAGCTTGGAATATACACACCACATGCATCGATCCAAGAAACATTCCGATTATGTAAGTTACGATACACCTGTTACTGTGTTAACGGGCGGTGGGCCTATCACACGATATAAAAATTCTGCTGGTAATTTAAAAACTTCCGTCCAACCATCTTATTCCACCATTGCGTTACGGGTTACATTCTTCGTATCACCTTTTTAAAGCTTTTGTTGGTTTCTTTAAACGCTGCGCAGCTTGACAAAAGGCCAAACCTTATGAACCAATAGGGTATATGACCTGTTTTTTGAAGGTGCGTTTCTATGCCCCGTTCTTATTCACCTATATTTAAAGTCATTCACTGGTTGATGGCCTTTATGATTATTGGCCTTCTTGTTTTGGGTTTTAACCTAGATGATATTCCAGCCGATTATAAATCTATGGCCTACACAGCCCATAAAACCGGTGGGTTTTTAGTTCTTATTTTTTTGTGTTGCAGAATTTTGTTACGCATGATGCAGGGTACCCCTGAACCCAGGGGGCCGCGGTGGATGCAAATTGTGGCCCATGTAACATCGGGCTTGTTGTACGGCTTTATGGCGTTAATGGCTGTGTCGGGTACGTTGATGTCATTTTATAGTGGACGTGGTATTCAGTTGTTTGGGGTGGTGAATGTGCCGAATTTTTTCCATGAATCCCCCGACCTGTCAAAGGCATTTCATACACTGCATGTTTCTTACCCCATGATATTTACGTGGTTAATCGGTTTACATATTTTGGGGGCCTTATTTCACCATTTTATTTTGCAAGATGATGTGTTAAAACGCATGTTACTTAGGTAAAGAAAATTTTTGCATAATCAAAATATGGTTCCTCTCTCTCTTTATATTCATTGGCCATTTTGCGTGTCAAAGTGCCCTTACTGTGACTTCAACAGCCATGTTCAGCGCCGTATTTCCGAAGAAAATTGGCAAAGTGCTTTAGAAAAAGAATTGAAGCGTTTATATGGGCAAACAGAAGGCAGGCCTTTGAAAACCATTTTCTTTGGGGGGGGAACGCCATCATTGATGCACCCAAAAACGGTTGAGCATGTTATTCAAACGGCCCAAAAACTGTGGGGTTTTACCCCGAACATTGAAATAACGTTAGAGGCTAACCCCAATTCTGTTGAGGCTGAACGATTTAAAGCCTTTCGTCAGGCCGGTATAAACCGCATTTCTGTGGGCATACAGGCTTTGAATGATCATGCGTTGAAAGCGTTGGGGCGGCAACATAATGCCATAGAGGCCATCCAAGCTATTGAGGTGGCGTGTCACACTTTTGACCGTGTTTCTTTTGATTTAATTTATGGCAGGCCTGGGCAGACTCTTGCCGATTGGCAAGCTGAACTTAACGAAGCTTTGCAATTTGGCACAACGCATTTGTCATTGTATCAATTAACCATTGAACCCGGCACAGCGTTTGCGACGTTATATCAACGGGGGGAATTGGTTCTGCCCCATGATGATGTGTTGGCTGACATGTATGAATTCACCCAAATAACGATGAACAACCATAATATGCCTGCCTATGAAGTTTCAAATCATGCTTTGGCAGGTCACGAAAGCCAACATAACTTAACCTATTGGCGATATGAAGATTATGTGGGGGTGGGGCCAGGTGCCCATGGCCGGTTGACAATGAATGAAAAAAAATACGCCATGAAACAAAAAAGGGCCCCTGAAAGTTGGTATCAAGCTGTGCAGCAGGGGTGTGGTGATGACGAAATTGTGGAGCTAACGCTTTTTGAACAAAGTCAAGAAGTCCTCATGATGGGTTTACGCCTTCAAGAGGGGGTTTCCCTGGATCGGGTAAAACATGCGATAAATTTGGATAAAATGCGTGTTTTGGAAAATTCTGGTTTTTTAACGTCTGTAGGTGACAAGATTCAATGCACCCCTCAAGGGCGCGCGTGTTTAAATGCCGTTTTGAAGGAATTGATGTTAGAAGCTGTTTAAAGATACGAAATGTGTTAAAGCAAATTTGCCAATACCCGCCCGACTGCGTCGGGGCCACCGTAAAGCCCAAACCAGTGCATGGCCA
>CAZDVK010000019.1:0-18430 GCA_964508915.1 uncultured Verrucomicrobiales bacterium
TGGATTTCTGGGGGTTTCGCAAGGCCAGGTGGGCCCCTCACACAGGCGTAAAGGCAGAGCTGTGCTTTATTGGGCATTTTCTTAGGAATAAGCCAGGCAAAAAGGCGGAGGTGTGCTTATAGGTGTTTCACACATATTGAAAGGCTTTTTACTAGTGAATCTAGTTTTTTATCTGTATCCAGAGCGTGAATTCTGTAGGTTGAGGAGATTGAAAGGACACTTGGGTGTTTTTATGAATCAACCCTCACTTGGCTCAGTAATTTTAAAGCCCCACGAACATTTTCTTTGGAGATATCTCCAATTTTCAAGAGGCCATGATCTTCCATTACTGGCCAAATTTTGTTAAAAAAGGCATCAATTTCATCTACAGAAGAAGGAAGCCTTTGCAAAAGTTTCCGCACATCAAACCTATCGTCCAAAATTTTTAATGATCTAACCATTTTTAAATTCATATCTTTATGAAGTGCTGTTTGTATATAGTCAAAGATAACACTCAATGTTGAAGAGTCATGGGAATAAAGCCGGTTTCCTTCGTCAGATTCTTCGCACAAATAGTGAAACTTAAAAAGCCGCATTTTTGCCATAAGGGCACGTCCGCATAGGATGGAGAGGGTTTTTGATGTGGGGCGACTTGTTGCTTCATTAAATTTTTCAACAACGTCACCAAATAATTTGTTGCGTGGATGCTCTACTCTGAATGGGCCAACGGGGCGCTCTGACATTCTGCTTCGAATTATTTCCTCAACACGGGAATCAACCTCAAGAAAAGGTTCATCTGTCGACGCGCCTGCATAGTATGAATGAAAAATAGTAACGATTATCAGAATTAAAAACTTAGCTTTCACAGAAATTCCGTATGAATATATGGCTCATATTAGAAAATTTGACATTTTATAATTAACAAATAGTTAATGAATATTTATTTAGTTTTTTCTTGTTGACGAATAAGGAAAATTTTGTAAAAATACACAAGTTAGCTATTTTAATATGGACTGTGTTTATGAAAAGAATTGTCGTTGTTTGAAGTTTAAAAAGTAAGGTTTTCCGGGGGTTCTTGGGAAGCAATGGGTTTTTTGTGCCTGCTTATTTTTTAATTTAAACATCGAGGATTTTTATTATGACACATTTTATTGTGCCAGCTATCTGGCTTATTGTTCTTATCGTGGGGTTGCCCCAACTTTCTGAAACTGTCTATACACCGTCGTTGCCTGACATTGCACATACATTGTGCACGTCTGAGTCTATGGTGGAATATACACTGACAATTTATTTGTTTGGCTTTGCTGTTGGTTCACTGTTTTGGGGGAATATTTCCGATAAATATGGCCGAAAACCATGCATTTTAGCGGGAATTGTTGTTTTCATTGTTGGATGCATAGGGTGCTTTCTTTCATCAAGCATTGGTTTGTTGATGTTAAGCCGCTTTGTGCAGGCATTTGGAGGTAGCATCGGCAGCGTTTTAGGGCAAGCCTTGTGCCGAGATTCTTTTCAAGGCCCTCAATTGGGGCGTGCTTATTCCGTTATGGGAAGTGCTCTGGGTCTTTTTCCAGCCCTTGGCCCTGTGGTTGGTGGGGTGATCGCAGAAAATTTCCATTGGAGCCGGATTTTTCTGTTTTTGATACTTTTTGCTGTTATTTTGATGGTACTTGTTTTGATTCGTTTACCAGAAACACACAAAAAAAGTGATCAAAAGTCTGTATCACTTATGACGACTGCAAAATCTTTAATGCGTGATAAATACGTCATTGGATATGGCCTTATTGTCGCTGCTTGTAACGGTATACAATTCAGTTACTTCGCAGAGGGGCCATTTTACTTAATGGAAGGACTTGGCCTTTCACCCAGTCGATACGGTTTTAGTTTTTTTCTAATAGCCATAGCCACTGTATTGGGGGGAATGTTTTCCAGAAAACTTCATAGTCGTTATTCATCAAAGGAAATAATGCAATATGGCATCGGCATTTTAATTTTATCGTCGTTGGCTTTTAGTTTTATTGCTTTGTCTCATGCCTATTTGTTCAGCATTCCTAAATTTGTCATGATTATATTGGCCCTTATAAGCTACATGAGCATTGTGTTTGGCATATGCATGACAACAAGCAATGCCCTGGCGCTGGCACTTGTGAACTATAAACATGCCATTGGAACGGCATCTAGCTTGTTTGGGTTTTTTTACTACTGTTTGATTTCTTTGTTCACGTTTGGCATGGGGGCTTTGCATAACGGGACGTTGCTTGTTATGCCACTTTATTTTTTGTTTTTAAGTTTTGTGATGCTCTTTGTTCAAAAAAGGGTCTTAAAATAGGCTTTTGAAAAAATTGCAAGCTGCTTTGTTGTGAACACCATTATGTTGCAGTAAAGCAGCTTTGCAGTTTCTGATGAAAAAAAAAGAAAGCTGTTCTATAGTAGACCATCAATTTGTTTTATTTGTTTTGTGTTTTGAAAAATAAGATTCTTCAGACCATTGTTATTATTTTGGGCGCTCTTTCTGTTGTTGGGGCTTTGGTATACGTTTGGACACACCGCCCTGTGCCAATTCAAGCGCAGGCTGTTAAAATTGCCGTTGTGGATGGTTTAAAAATTAAAACAACGTCAAAACCATTTATGAAGGTGCGGGAGCTGTTGGAAAATCAGCATGCCCAAGTGCATAAGGAAATTCTGGCACAAGAAAATGCCATTCGTCAGGAATATGACAGTTTAAAAACAAGCTTAAGCTCTATCGAAGATAAGAAAAAACAAAAACAAGAGTTAGATAAGAAGGTAGCAGAGCTTGAAAAAAATGTTCAAAAAAAGAAAGATGTTTTAACAAAGCAATTTTCTATTTTGGTGGAAAATATTGAAACTGCTATGAACGATGTCATTGCGGGGCTTGTTAAAGAACACGGGTTTAATTTGGTTCTTAATAAAAGTATTCAAGAAACGCGGGTCATCTTGTATCATGAGCCGTCCTTAGATATTACGGATGAAGTTATTCGTCGATTAGACGAAAAAATTAAAACTGTTGAACTGCCAGCTGTGTCGTGAATGGAAGTAACCAATGATAGATTCCCGTTTTTTTAAAATTTGTGGCCCTTTTTCATTAGATGATTTGTGTAAAATGGCCGACATTAAAAAGCCTGATAGCTTTTCTGGGGATGTTCTGTTTACAGCCACGGCGTCATTAACTGAGGCCAATCAAGACAGTGTTTCTTTTTTTCATAATCCTAAATATTTGGATCAACTTAAAAATACACAGGCGGGGGCTTGTGTTGTTGCTGAAGAATTTGTCAGCCACGTGCCATCGGGTACTGTTCCGTTGGTTTCACAAAAACCTTATCGTGATTTTGCCAAAATTTGTACGGCATTTTACCCACGCAATAATGTGTATGAGGGCATACATTCTAGGGCTTTCATTGACCCTACAGCCACAATAGGCAAGAATTGTTCGGTGGCCCCTGGTGTTGTTATTGAAGCGAATGTAACAATTGGTGACAACAGCGTTATTGGCCCTAACACGGTTATTGAACGCGGATGCGTCATTGGTCAGAGTGCTGTAATTGAATCAAATGTAACCATAAGTCACACCATTATTGGTGATAAATTTTATGTTAAGCCGGGTGCCCGTATTGGCCAACCTGGGTTTGGATTCCACATGGATGAAAAAGGCCATTTTGATGTACCACAATTAGGGCGTGTTTTAATTGGCCATGATGTTCACATTGGCGCCAACGCAACCATTGACCGGGGAAGTCAAAGTGACACGATTATTGGAAATGGTGTTCGTATTGATAATTTGGTGCAAATTGCCCACAATGTGGAAGTTGGCGATGGCAGCGTATTAGTAGCCCAAGTGGGCATAGCGGGCAGCACAAAGCTGGGCCGTTTTGTTATTGCTGCAGGCCAGGTTGGTATTGCTGGACATTTAAATATTGGTGATGGTGTCAAAATTGCTGCCCAAAGTGGGTTAATGCGTCACGTCAACAAAGGTGAAACGGTGGCTGGATCACCTGCTGTGTCTGTGCGTGATTGGCACCGGCAAACCCTTGTATTGCAAAGAATGGCTCAAGAAAAAGGAAAAAAATAATGACCGATAACTATATTCCCATTTTAACAATTGATGACATTATGGGCCTGATTCCCCATCGTTATCCTTTTTTACTGGTTGATCGTATGGAAGATGTTCGTTTGGGTGAAAGTGCCGTTGGCATTAAAAACGTTTCGATGAACGAATGGTTTTTTCCGGGGCATTTTCCCAAAAGCCCTATTTTTCCAGGGGTTTTGATTATTGAGGCCATGGCCCAAACTGCAGGCGCGTTGGTTGTTAAAACGCTTCAAATGCAGCAGGGAACTTTTCAAAAAGAAAAGCAGCCTTTGGTGTATTTTATGTCAGTAGAGGAAGCAAAATTTAGAAAACCTGTTTTACCGGGTGATACATTACGATTGAAAGTAACAAAAGACCGAAGTCGTGGCCCAGTTTGGCGATTCAAAGGTGAAGCGTGGGTGGGCGATCAACTGACAGATGAAGCAACTTTTACAGCCATGATTGCGGAGCGTTCAGAATAATGTTCATTCATCCAACAGCTATTATCGACGAAGGCGCCACCCTTGGGAAAGATGTATATATTGGCCCTTATTGTGTTGTCGGGAAAGACGTACATTTAGAAGATGGCGTTCATTTAGTGTCACATGTGTCTTTGTCAGGGCACTTACATATTGGTGAAAAAACGAAAATTTACCCTTTTGCTTCTTTGGGGCATCAGCCACAAGATTTGAAATACAAAGGGGAACCATCCAAAACTGTTATTGGAAAAAACACAACCATCCGCGAATATGTAACTGTTCAGCCAGGCACCGAAGGGGGAGGGATGCTCACCTCTGTTGGGGATAATTGTCTGCTGATGGTTGGCTCTCATGTGGCGCACGATTGCTGTGTGGGTAACCATGTGATTATGGCTAATAATGCAACGCTTGCAGGCCATGTAACCGTTCAAGATTATGTGATTATTGGTGGTTTATCAGCCGTGCAGCAATTTGTGCGTATCGGTGAACACGCAATTATTGGTGGTATGTCAGGCGTTGAAAAAGACGTAATCCCTTACGGTATGGTCATAGGGGAACGGGCATTTTTAAACGGGCTTAATTTGGTTGGCCTCAAACGCCGTGGCTTTTCCCAAGACAGTATTCAAAAACTTATGAAGCTATACGAAAAATTATTTGATGTAAAAAGCCAAAGCCCGTTCGCTGAAAGGTTCCAAGAAGCCCGCTTAGAATACACAGAAGATGATGTTGTTCATAACCTTCTTGGTTTTATTGAAACCCAATCTAAACGAGCGTTTTGTATGCCGAAAGGGATATAAGCCCGCTGTACTTAGTCGTCTTCCTCAGGGGATTCAGCTTCTCCTTCCCCTTCACTGGGTTTTTCACAGCCACACTGCTCAGCACAAGTTGTGTCTTCTGCCTGTGGTGTGCTGGCGTGGGAATTTAAAATGGCTGCAAAAAACAAAACGAAGCTAATCAATCCCAATTTGCATTTCATGTGCCTAATCCTTTCTTAAATGGTCTGCTTTTTTCACAGACCATGGTAAGATTTTTCCAACTTTTTGCAAGTGTTTCTTAGATTCGTTATAGTGGGGAAAAACAAAATGAATAGTCACGGCATCTTTTGAATTCAGGGTATTTAGGAAAAATTCACGGTATTCCATTTGGAACTCCTTTTTTTAGCCAGTTTTTTACATGGTTTCAAAAAACGGTTCCATCTTCTTTTGAACAAGCCCGAACAAAAATTTTAGTTCCTACAAAACGTGCCGTTCGTTCTTTTGAAGAGGCCGCGCGCCAGTTACCAGGCACATGCCTACTGCCTAAGTTTATTGCTTTATCGGATGTGGGTTCAGAAAACCCGTTTCAAATTCCAGCACTTCAAAACCTTCCCCCCATTATTTCCCCTTTGCAGCGATATGCCTTTTTGGAAAAATTGGTTGGGTCATTTTTGAAAAATTCAAATTACTCTAGTACTCGACATTATGTTTTATCACTGATGGATGTACTAGATGAGCTTATGGTTCATGGTGTTACATTAGATCAATTATCTGCCTTTAATGCAGGTATTTATGGTGAACATTTTCAAAAAACATTTGATCTGTTGAAGCTTATTCTAATCCACTGGCCCTTTATTATGAAGGAAGCCGGCGTGATGGAGGCTCAGGAATATACAAAAACATGTTTTTCTTTATTGATTCATCATTTGAATGAATCACCATCTTCTGACCCTATTATTTTGGCTGGTAGTACGGGTTCTTTGCCGACAACGCGCCATTTGATGAAAACCATATTGCGGCGTTCTAATGGGTATGTAGTTTTGCCTGGCGCTGATGAAGATATTTTTTCCAATCTTCCACCAACGCATCCAAAAGCAGGGTTAGCGGACCTTGTTAAAGAACTGTGTGTGTCAAAAGAAATGTGTACTTTTGCACCTGGCATTCATTCAGGGCAGCTTCTTTTAAAAGCTGCTTTTGATGATTCTGGGTTCGACCTTCCAAAAAATGTCACATCGGACAATTTTCCAGAAATGGTAGAGGGGCAAACCCTTTTGGAAGAAGCTAAAATTGTGGCACTGATGTGCCGGCATCATTTAGAAGAAAACCAACCTGTTACCATTGTGTGCCCCAACCCAGCCCTTCAAAACCATATTGTTCATGAACTAGAGCGATTCAAGGTAGTACCCAATATATCTTTAGGTACAGCCCTTTCGTGCACTGTTGTGGGCGGATTTTTGATGGACTTAGCTTCATTGAAAAACAAATTTTCCCTACCCCTTTTATTTCAGGTTTTAAAACATCCGTTGTGTTTTAAAGCATCGCCCCAGGGGCGGCTCAATCATTTGGAAAAAGTGAGGCAGTTGGAAACAAATGTTTCTAGAACACAAGCATTTCAGTTAGATAAATTGTGGGCTGATGTTGTATGCATTTTAGAGCCTTTTTTCAAAGAAGTAGACACTTTAGATGGCTTATTTGAAACAGCTTATGCATTAACGGTGGGTGAGGTGGCAAGTTCCACCCCCTTTGACACGTGCCCTTTATTCGAAAAGGAAGATGGGGCGGCTTTAAAGGTTTTTTATGAAGAATTAAAAAAGCTGGGGTTACTGGCCGAAAAGCTGGACCACCTTCAAAATTGGATGAACCTAACACCGCCTGTTCGGTTTTATGATGGTGTTGGGTCACCTGTTAAAATTTTGGGCACCCTTGAGGCGCGCCTGGTGGTGGATCAGGTTGTTATTCTAACAAGCTTAAATGAAGAAATTTGGCCAAAGCCTGTTACGCCTAATTGTTGGATTCATCGAAACCTTCGAGAGCATTTAAAATTACCTCCATTAGAAAGCTTTATTGGGTTAGCTGCCCATGATTTTGCCAGTTGTTTTCATGGCCAAAAAATTTATATGACCCGGTCATATCAAAATCAGGGGAAAACAGCGGAACCAAGTCGTTTTTGGCAACGGTTGATGGCTGTTATTCAAAAAAATAACATATCTAGGGTAGGTCAGAACCCCTGGTTAAGATGGGTACGCAGTTATAACCAACCTGAAGAAAATATTTATTTAACACCGCCTACACCATGCCCATCCATAGTCTCTAGGCCACAAAGCCTAACCATTAGCGATATTGATTTATTGGTGAAAGATCCGTATGGGTTTTATGCAAAAAGAATTTTAAATCTAGCCCCCCTTCGCCCACTAGAAGGGGAAACACACGACCGAATTCAACGGGGTATCATAATACATGCTGTATTAGAATATGCCCTTCAGCACCCTAACACATCGATTGAGTTTTACCTTGATCGGTTGTTTAAAAAATTGGGTGTGCAAAATAGTTTTTGGGCTCAACAGTTTATTTCTGTTGTTAGTTGGGTTCGTGACGATTTGAAAAAACGGCCTGTCATACAGAACTTTTTAGAACACAAAGCGGATATGAAAGTTACTGTTCAAGGAACAGAATTTACAGTTCAAGGGCGTCTAGACCGCGTGGACTATGACCCAAACCGCGTTGTTGTTATAGATTATAAAACCGGTACGCCACCATCTACAAAAGATATTAAAGATGGGTATGCCCCCCAGTTACCTGTTGAGGTTTTAATGCTGCATCAAGGGGAGGTGGAAAAAATCAACCATGTAAATTCTATGGAGATTTGGCACGTGCGGGGGTTTGCCCCTATTGTGGATATAACAGAAATTGCCGTTACGCCTGATTTTATCGAAAAAAGCCAGGAGGGCCTTAACCTGTTATTGGAAACGTTTTTATGCCAGGAAACACCTTTTTTGGCTTGTCCTAATCCAAAAAAATCCCCGTCTTTTTTGGATTATGAACATTTAGAGCGGATTTCCGAATGGCAAAGATTTTAGCGAAACTAACCAAATAAGACCTGCCATCTATCAGGATTGGAAATAGAAAATCGTGTAGGTACAATTTCTGAAAGTGATTCTAAATCCCCTCCAAAATAGGCAACATGAACCGTATTAGGCAAATTAAAAATAGCCCCTATAAAAGCCGACGATGAGGCGCTTACCCATTCTGTTTCGCCCATGCTAAGAAATGGAAGCCAAGAATAATTAAAAAGAATTCCCTCTTCCAAGGATACTTCAACTCTAAAGTCACGCCACGCAGGATTCGAAATTAATGCTGATATTTCTGTTAGATCGCTGGTGGGGAGAACAGAGCGTGGAAAAGAAGCAGTATAGGTTTCTTGTGGAAGATTAAAATAAGCTGTTATGCAAGCATTTGCACTTGTTTCCCACGAACCGTCACCAAATGTTTTTGAAATATTAAGATATTGCAGCCATCCATAGGGGAAAGATATTTGTTGATGGTGAAAGCAATTACATCTACTGTGGGTATTTGTTGGTGAAAAAGAGATTTCTGGGCACAAAAAGACCGTATTGCTGGGGTTGTATGTTGCTGGCGGTGGTGGGGCTACAACAACAGGGGCATCATCACCTGCGTCTTCATCATCTGAATCCTCTGAATCCTCAGCAGGCTTTTTGTGTTTATGAGATGGTTCTTCTTTATCTGAATCGTCACTGACTGTGCTTAGTATTTCTTTTAAAACGTCATACTCAGGGGTACCTGATGACGGGCCAGAAGATGATGAATCAACTGGATTTCTTTCCCTTTTTAAAGAATGAGGCGGTGATTGAACGGCTTTCGTGGTGGGATGCGTCGTGGCGTCTTCATCGTCGTTATCACTGCTATGGGCTAAAAATGGTGCCAATACAAAAATCATGGCAATGCCAAGTCTTTTAAAGATCAACATAAAACCTCTTTCCTTATCCTAACAATTACCTTCTAAAACGTTTTGGGTTTGAAGCAAGACTTAGACATTCAACAATATGTGGAAACAAATGATATAGGTGAGGATAAGAAGTTGCATATGCCTCTTTTGGGAAACCAAATCGAATATTAGTCATGGGGTCTGTTTCATGCCAGTTTCCAGCTATTAGATTGCCTATATACAGATAAGGAAAAATAACAGGTACAGACGTGGCTTCTGTGTAGGGCACTAATTTAAAAGGATTTGAAATCAGTATGGTTTCCTCTTTAAAACGGTCCCCGTTTGGCACATTAAAGTAAGCACAGATCAGGGGTGGAAAGGTGGCAGTATCCTTTCCCCAAAAAGTTTTTCTAACATCAAGATATGGAAGCAATTCGTAGGGAAAAGAAACTTCATATTTTGTTGAAGGCATCATCCCTGGAATTTCTAAAGAATCCGAAACAAGAAGCTTTGGGGCTACAGGAAAAAAAACAGGCATGCGTTCAATTGTTTCTGGCGATGCAAGATGGGGTGCGGGGGGCGCCATTGCTAAAACTAACGTTCCTGGAGTCGTTTGTTTTTTATGTGGGGGAAGCACAAAATGTTTTGGGCGACTCACGGGCTTTGCGGTGGGTGGCATTTCGCTCACTTCCCTTAAATGCAAAGGCCTTTTTAGATGACCTCTTGGATGTCTAGATTTTTCATCCATCGATAATGCGAATTTGCTTGAACCGCACAAAATCAAAAAGAATATAGCGGCCCATTGAAAAGTTTTTTTCATAAAAGTTTTCCCTTTGTGTATTCCTAAACTGGATGTCAAATTTTTTAAAAATTAGGTACTAGTAATAGCCTAAACATATTTTTTTATTAAAAACTATAAAAAAATCAAACAAAATTTCTTAAAAAAACATATGTATGTTTTAAGATTACATCAAAAAAATATTTTTTAATTTTTTAGAACGCGTGCGACTGTCAGCACATGAACAGTATCACACCCTGCTTCTTTTAAAGTTTTCGCACAAGCGTGGGCTGTGGCCCCAGATGTTAAAACATCATCGATTAAAATAATTTTTTTACCTTGTAAAAAGGCTTTTGCTTTTTGAGGTACAAAAAAAGCACCGTCTAGGTTATCAAAACGTTCTTGGGCACTTTGTTTACCCTGGCTTTTTGTGACGCGTACCCTTTGTAAAACGGTTGGGTGATTCACAAAAAAATTTGGTTTTAATTTCCTAAGGTATAAAGCCAAAAGGCCAGCTTGGTTAAACTGTCGTTTAAAAAGGCGTATCCAGTGAAGGGGAACGGGAACCAATAAGCAATTTTCAGGTAGTGGAAGCTTAGAAAGCCATAGCCCAAACAAAGGGGCTAAGTAGGTGGCGTCACCATGTTTGAATCGCAAAATAAGGCTTTTTACAAAATCATCATAAACGGTGGCACTTTGTGCTGAATCAAAGGCAAAATTTTTTGTTTCACAATTTTCGCAAGAATAAATGGTTTCCTTGATAAAAGGGTAGGGGGTTCCACAGCGAATACACATAGGATTTTGGATAAAATGAACCTGTTCCCAACATGGTGCGCATAATGTGTGGGTTTGTTCTGTGTAATCTCGGCAACCAGGGCACTGTGGCGGAATTAAAAAATTAAGAAATTTCGAAAGCAGGGAAATAGTCATCTATTTTTTTAGGATTTTCCAAAAGGGTTAGCACTGGCCCCGAACGGGTTCGCGCTGGGCGGGTTTGGTGTAGCTGCGGGTGGCGTTACGCTGGCAGAAGGGGCGCTTGGGGCCCCGAACGGGTTAGCACTGGGTGTTTTTGGCGTTGCAGTTGGTGGTGTTACGCTGGCAGAAGGGGCACTTGGTGCTCCGAAAGGGTTCGTACTGGGCGGGTTTGGTGTTGCAGTTGGTGGTGTTACGCTGGCAGAAGGGGCACTTGGGGCCCCAAACGGGTTAGTAACAGGTGCTTTTGGTGTAGCTGCTGGTGGTGTTACAGCATCAGAAGGGGTGCTTGCAGCACCAAATGGGTTAGCACTGGGCGGGTTTGGTATAGCTGCTGGTGGTGTTACGGCATCAGAAGGGGTGCTTGCAGCACCAAATGGGTTAGCACCGGGTGATGAGGGAGTTCCACTTGCCCCTCCATTCTTTTTTAAAGCCTCTATATCCTTTTTAAGAGCTTCCATTTCAGCTTGAAGTCTTTCATTATCTTTTTTTAAATTTTCAACAACATTTGGATCAATAGATGGACCACCCCCAGCCTTAGTTGGTTCACCTCCGTCTCGATTTACACGGTCCTTCAAAGAACCAATTTGGGCTTTTAAGTTTTCAATTTGGTTTTTTGCTTCATCATCTAATTTGGGCGCGTCACCACGTATGCCAGTCGTTAATTCGTCGGCAATTTTACTAAAATCAAAAGCATGACTTTCACATAGTAAAAAGCCTGACATAAAAACTAAAAAAACCGAAATAAGTTTCCAAAATCCCATTAAAGTAAAAAATAAAATAAAATTTATCTATTTTTAGATTTACTGATAAAGGTTAAATTCAGGTTAATATCTATCCCCAAAAATCTTCTAACCATTCTTTTTGTGCTTTTTGATAATCTTCATAGCTGCCAATAAATCGTTCATCATGATCTTGAATGGGACTTGCATGACACGTCATTTCACCTAAAGTTCGATAGCAGTACAAAGGGGGTGGCGGGTCTTTCGGTTTGTTGTAGGCCCAGCCTGTTGTTGTCATCTTTTCAGAGTCGGGCTGCACAAAGGCAAAAGGGTTGCATCCGCTTAAGGCGAAACACGTAAAAATTAAGCAAGGTATTTTGACATGTTTAATTTTCACTGTCACCTGAATCACCACCTTTATCTTTTTTGTCTTTCTTTGTTGCTGCCTCTGATGCTTCAAGTTCGATCATCATGCCATACTGTGTAATTTTTTGATCGGGAAGACCTTTACGAATAGCCTCTAGTTTTACACACGGTACAAAAACCTGAATTTTTACATTATTTTTTTTTCCGTATTGTTCTTGAATTTTGTACAAAATTTTGGATTCCTTACTATTTTTAGCATCTAAATAGCAATAACCAGGTGGCAAAACAGGCAGAACCCCTTTTGTTAGGCTAGGTTCTTTTGTTGAAATAAAATCAGAAATATAAGAACAACCACAAACTAACGGAAACAAAAATAAAAATGCTGTTTTTTTCATGTTGCAAACCTCCACCCCTACTATGCTTTATAAAATTTTAATAAAAAGTTAAATTCATCTTTTCGTTCCTTTTTTATTTACGTAGAATTAATTTATATTTTTCTTTAAAAGAGCTTTATCCGTGTCAGAAAAAAATGAAACTATCTGTACCTCTAAATCGTTCTGTTCATACAAGTCATTGATCTATGCATTGACTTTGTCCATAGGCCCTGCGCTGGGCGGTTACTTTATTGGCAAAGCTATTGAGCATTTTAAAACCATGGATCGATCTGTGACGGTGAAAGGGTTATCTGAACGTGTTGTAAAGTCTGACTTGGCTCAACTGCATATTTCTTTTAAAGACGTGGGAAATGATTTAACTGTTTTAGAAGCTAAAATGGCTAAAAACCGAGAACATGTTATAGCATTTGCTAAGGAATTTGGGTTTAAACCAGAAGAAATTGCTATGGGGACGTTAAAAGTAACAGACCGTCAGGCGCGGGACTATGGCAACATGGAATCCAAGGAACGCTATGTTTTTGAAGACCGTATTAGCATTTCCACAAATCGCGTGGATGATATTGGAAAAGTTTTAGCGCAACTGCCAAGTTTAATTAATAAGGGTGTCGTTGCAACAGCAGACCCTGTTTATATGTATACGAAATTTGGGGAGTTGCGGAACGATATGATTGCAGAAGCTACGAAAAGTGCCCGTAATGCTGCGAATCAATTCGCAATGGATTCAGGTGTGAAAGTAGGGCCCATTCGTTCTGCCAATCAAGGGTCATTTAGCATTGTGCCTAAAGATGAAACGGCAGAAAATCAATATAACCGGTCAGAAACCACCAGCTTAGAGAAGAAAATTCGCGTGGTTAGTACGGTCACCTTTACGTTGATGTAGAAAAAGGAAAAATTTTCCCATCATTTACTAATTATTAATCTTTTTTAGGAATAATGGTTTTTAAAGCATTATTGTACTGCTTAATGTGGATATGTGGCAGTATTTGCATCTTCACTGTAGGGTTTAAAAATGAATAGGGTTTTATTTCTTATCTTGATTAGTTGTTTTATGGGGACTATTTCCCTTAACGCTGCAACTGATGTTAATAGAATTAGTGAAAGAGATCTTCAATCTGGTTTTTTAGAAGAAGTTAAATCTGACATTCGGCCTAACGGTATACGTTTTATGAAAGAGCTCCTTCGAGGGTATTGGCGTCTGACTCCGCCTTTGTTTGCAAAAAATATAGACAAATTAAATTTGGCTTCCGGATGGTCCAATAAATATGAGCCTGACGCAAAAGCTGTATTTTTATTTTTTTCAAGGCTGGAAGAAATAAGTGCAAAAATGGATGGAGAGTTAGAGCCTAGAGACCTTGGTCGTGTAGAGGGAATTGTATTTAATTTGCTGTCTCGAGATGCAATGAACAATTTGGCTAACGAAAAATTCTACGCTATAGCCAAAAATTTTATTGTTCAATGTATTGAAAAAAAGTTTATGGAATTAGATAGATTAAAGCTTTTTCAATGGGATGGTGACCCTGAATTGAAAACACAAATTTTAAAAGAGATTGTTCTTACGTTTGAACCTGAATCAACCAAGGAAGACTCTTTTAAAAAAGATACTGAAGAATCTACTAAGAAAAAAGCCCAAGAGGCAATGGCTGCATTGCAAGACGACGTATGGAGTACCTCTGCTGATTTGGGGGAAAAATTTTCCCGTGCCTCTAGGGGGCTTGTGTTTTTAGAGTATTATTTACCAGAGGCAGAAGAGAAAGCCTTGGTGTTTAAACGAATTGAAGAGCTAACATCTGAAATTGGGAAAGTGAAGCGAGAAGCCGCTGTGTTAGAAAGGGCCAAGCTTGCCATTAGTCACATTTGCAAATATTCATTTAGAGATTATTCATTTGTATTTTTTGAAGACGCTGAATTAAAGAAAATGATTATTGCGTTTATGAAAAAAGCTGTAAGTGAAAAAATTGTTACCTTGGAAGATATTCGGTCCTATCAAAAATTAGGAACAAATTTGTCTGAAGTTAGAAGTGAAATTTTGGCTGCCGTATCGCCCTCTTTTAAAGACGGGTTGGACGATTCTTTAAAATCCCAGGCAAAAAATTTTATAAGTTGGTTGAGGGATGAAAGATGGACCCCACTTGATGTGGCAGAAAAGTTTAGTAAATTGCAGATGACAGCTAGTTTTCTGTCATATTATCAACCTGAGGCAGATGATGTGGCATTATTCTTTAAAAGAATGAGGGAGCTAACAGCTCAAATTGCCAATGCACTAGAGGAAAAAATCAAAGCTCCTATTCAAGGGATTGGTGGAAACATGTTTAAGGACGATATTATAGTTTGTCTTGAAAACAGTGAATTTAAAGCTGCTGTTATTAATTTTATCAAAAAAGCAGGTACAGAAAGAATGCTGACAAAAGAAAACTTACGTACTTTTAAAGCAGCTGGAACTTCTAATGGTGAATTAAGAGCGGAAATTTTGAGTGAGGTCGAAGCCTCTGTTTCTGCAGCTAGCCCAGAACCAAAGAAAAAAGGTGGTTTGTTGGGTGGACTTCTCAAAAAGAAATCTTAGATGTTTATAGTCCCAGATTATGGTGGTGTATTATATTTAAAATTAGCATCAAAGGAATTATTGTGGGGCAAGTATTACACGGCTGTGCCAAAACGACTGAGGCGGTGCGTATGGCAATCAAAAATTCATCAATAAAGATGTAGAGTTAGGTTTAGTGCGGGGTAGTGCATTGATTCAACATGGGGCTGTGGTAACAAACCCTGTTATTCGGGCTTTTCTTGACGAAATTACGTTTGTGCCTTTGCACCGTAGTCATAGTATAAGGCATTTTGAAACACCCGTTCGCGCACAATAAGTGATTATTCAAAATAGGGTGTGCTTCTTACATACACGGTGCGTGCTTTTTTTTAAATTTTCGTTTATAACCAAGCCAGACTATCTTTTCTATTGTTCATGATGATTTATGGCTTTAACAAAAATTAGCATTCGCGGTGCTCGCGAACATAATTTAAAAAATATTCATGTAGATTTGCCACGGGATCAATTAGTTGTGATTACAGGCTTAAGCGGTTCGGGCAAATCGTCGTTAGCGTTTGATACTCTGTATGCCGAAGGGCAGCGGCGTTATGTGGAAAGCTTATCGGCCTATGCGCGTCAGTTTTTGCAATTGATGCAAAAACCCGATGTGGATTCTATTGAAGGTCTTAGTCCCGCTATTTCTATTGAACAAAAAACAACGTCAAAAAACCCCCGTTCCACCGTTGGAACCGTTACAGAATTGTATGATTATTTGCGCCTTTTGTTTGCACGTGTTGGCATTCCCCATTCCCCTGCCACAGGGCTTCCTATTGAGGCACAAACCGTGAGTCAAATGGTGGACCGTATTCAGGCGATGCCACCAAAAACCCGTTTATTGCTGTTGGCGCCCATTGTTCGCGGACGTAAAGGTGAATATAAAAAAGAACTTTTGGATCTTCGCAAAAAAGGGTTTCAACGTGTCAAAATTGATGGTCAGTTGCATGATTTAGATAATCCGCCGGAGCTGAATAAAAAACTGAAGCATGACATTAGCCTGGTTGTTGACCGGCTTGTTGTTCCTGAAGAGTTTAATAGTGAATGGGCGGTACGCTTGGCTGATTCTTTAGAAACAGCGCTTAGCTTGGGTGACGGCCTTGTGTTTTTGGAAAATGCAGATACGCAAGAAACGACAACTTTTTCAGCTAAATTTGCTTGTCCTATATCAGGCTTTACACTGAATGAAATTGAGCCCCGGCTTTTTTCTTTTAATAGCCCGCACGGCGCATGCGAAGCATGTGATGGTTTGGGAATTGAAATTGTATTTGATGAAGATTTAGTAGTCCCCAATAGAACTTTGAGTGTTCGAGACGGTGCCATTGCCCCTTGGAGCGATGATTCATCTAGCAAAAATGCCAGTTATACCTTGGGATATTATTTGCAAATGCTGGATGCTGTTTTGCGTCACCATAATCAATCAAGCACAACACCATTTAATGAATTACCCGAGCAGGTTCAAAAAGCTTTGCTTTATGGAACCGGTGATGAACCAATTCCTATGAGTTTTGATGATGGACGGAAAAATTACGTGACTCGGAAACCTTTTGAAGGGGTTATTCCCAATTTACAGCGTCGGTGGCGTGAAACGGAAAGCGAATGGATGCGGGAAAATTTGGGGAAATACCAGAATGAACATCCATGCGGTGTGTGTAATGGTAAGCGTTTGAACCAGCAGGCATTATGTGTACAAATTCAGAGCAAGCATATTGCAGATGTTTGTTCATTATCTATTGCAGAGGCACAAAACTGGTTTCAAAGTTTAACACTAACACCAAAACAGCAAGAAATTGCCACCCGTATTTTAAAAGAAATTCAAAATCGACTTTCTTTTTTGGTGAATGTGGGCCTTAACTATTTAACGTTGTCGCGTTCTGCTGGTACCTTATCGGGTGGGGAAAGTCAGCGCATTCGACTAGCATCTCAAGTGGGGTCTGGCCTAACGGGGGTTTTGTATGTACTAGATGAGCCTTCTATTGGTTTACATCAGCGGGATAATGACCGTTTGTTAGAAAGTCTTAAAAACTTACGTGATATTGGTAATACAGTTGTGGTTGTTGAACATGATGAAGACGCCATTCGCCAAGCTGATTATGTGGTGGATATGGGGCCAGCAGCAGGGGCCCACGGCGGGGAAATTGTGGCCCAAGGAACGCCGGAAGAGGTGATGAATAACCCAAAAAGTTTAACGGGTGATTATTTAACAGGCCGTCGTTCTATTGTGGTACCAAGCCAACGACGTAAGGGCCACGAGGGGCGTTTTTTGCAGGTTGTTAATGCGCGATCTAACAACTTAAAAAATGTTTCCGTGACATTTCCTTTGGGCACTTTTACCTGTGTGACAGGTGTGTCAGGTGGGGGAAAATCTAGCCTGGTCATTGGCACGCTGTATAAGGCGATTGCCCGTCATTTTTTCCAGGGGCGTGACCTTCCCGGTGCGCATGATAAAATTAATGGCATTGAATATATCGACAAAGTCGTTGATATCGACCAATCGCCCATTGGGCGTACACCCCGGTCTAACCCTGTGACGTATATTGGGTGTTTTACGGCCATTCGTGAATGGTTTGCAGCTTTGCCTGAAGCAAAAACCCGGGGTTATGGCCCAGGGCGTTTTTCTTTTAATGTGAAAGGTGGGCGATGTGAAGCTTGCCAAGGTGATGGTGTTATTAAAATTGAAATGCATTTTTTACCTGATGTTTATGTGGAATGTGACCAATGCCATGGGAAACGCTATAATCGGGAAACACTAGATATTCGCTTTAAGGGCAAAAATATTGCTGATATTTTGGATATGACCGTAGATGAAGCGGTGGAATTTTTCGATCATCACAATTTGGTACGTGAAAAATTGAAAACTTTAGCCCAGGTGGGTTTGGGGTACATTCATGTGGGCCAACAGGCAACAACCTTATCAGGTGGCGAAGCGCAGCGCGTTAAGTTGGCCAAAGAATTATCACGTCGGGCTACGGGTAAAACCCTATATATTTTAGATGAACCAACCACAGGTCTTCATTTTGAAGACATTCGAAAATTACTTGAGGTTCTGCATACCCTGGTGGATCAGGGCAATACGGTTGTTGTCATCGAACACAACTTAGAGGTTATTAAAACAGCTGACTGGATTATTGATATGGGCCCTGAAGGGGGTGACGGTGGCGGTCAGGTTGTTGCAATAGGAACACCTGAACAGGTGGCAAAAATTGAAAAAAGCCACACGGGGCGTTATTTAATGCCTTATTTAAAGAATTGATAGAAACTAGGCGGTTATTTTTTTTAATTTTTAACATTTTTTTAACCCCTTTCCCCTTATGATCACAAGTGGCGGTAAGTTAAACTGTCTTATGGGCAGTTCGAAGTTAGGTTTATAACCTGTTTTCTAATATGC
>CAZDVK010000020.1:0-16307 GCA_964508915.1 uncultured Verrucomicrobiales bacterium
TCAACAAACCCGGCTGTACGTCCACAGCTCGCACTTAAAGCTGTGACCACCACATATGTCCTCAAGCTTTTTATAACACAGGAAAAGTTAAGAAAAGGTTGATGAGCGTTGGGTTTTTTCCAGATTATGTAATTTGGGTTAAAAAACTTTAATTGAAACACAATATTGAACATCAAACCTGAATGTGCGTAAAGTATAGCGGGAACCCTATAGAATGATTACAGCGTTGCCCTTCGAAATTCTGTGGTGCTCATGTATTTTCTATACACTCCGCTCCTCGACTCTTGGGCGCCTTGTACTCATTCTATAGGGTTCCCGCTATAATGCAGAAACAGTTAGGTTCTTATTTAATGAATTTTTTAAGAAAATCGCTTTTGGTTTTAACCATCATAGCTGCTTTGGTTGTTTACAAAAAAAGTAATCGCCTAGAAGAAGCATCGGTTGTAAATGTGTACGACTGGTACGGCATGATTCCTGTGGAACTTTTTGACCAGTTTGAAAAAGAAACGGGCATTCATGTGCGCTATGATGTTTTTGATAATAATGAAGTGTTAGAGGCTAAGCTTCTTGCCAGCAATTCGGGGTATGACGTGGTTTTTCCCTCAGCAAGCCCCTATGTGGCCAGGCAAATTGAGGCCAATATTTATCAGCCCCTCAACAAGTCATTGCTCACGAATTTCGCAAACTGTGACTCTATGATCACCAAGCACATGGAAAAAATTGATAAAGACATGACCTATGTCATTCCTTTTTATTGGGGAACGTTGGGTTTTGCTTTTGACGTAGAAAAAATAAAGGCCCTTTTGCCAGGTGTGGATTTGGAAAGTTATGCTGTTCTGCTAGAGCCAAAAAACCTTGAAAAATTGGCACGTTGTGGCATTAGTTTTCTAGAGGAACCGACGGATGTTTTTCCAGTTGTCATGCGTTATTTAGGGAAAAACCCGCATAGTCAAGATTTAAAAGATTTAGCAGCCGCCACAGAACACCTGTTAAAGCTTCGTCCCTATATTCGCCGCTTTAGTTCGGCGCGTATGATGAATGACCTCATTATGGGTGATATCTGTTTGGCACAAACATGGTCGGGTGAAGTTCAAAAAGCTGAAATAGAGGCCCAGGAATTAGGTAGGAACATCCGCTACATTGTTCCTAAAGAAGGAACCACATTATGGATTGATTGTATGGCAATTCCCAAAGGGGCGCCTCATCCGAAAAATGCCCACGTGTTTATTAATTTTTTGCTACGGGCTGATATTGCAGCGCGCCTGACGAATGAAACAAATTTACCAACAACCATGTTGGGTTCGTTGCCTAAAATTCATAAAGAAGTTCGAAATAATCCAACTATTTATCCACCAAAATCTGTTATGGTGAAATTAAAATTAGATGATCCACAACTGGGGGCGGCCGGGCAAATTTTTGACCGGGCCCGTACACGGGCGTGGGCGCATGTACGTTTGAACAAAAAGGGGTCATAAATGGCACCACGAAACCAGAAGCCTTTAAAAAATTTAGAACCTTGGCAAGATCCAGACGCTAAGCCTTATATTCAAATTGAAAATTTAAGTAAGAGTTTTGGTTCTGTACAGGCTGTGCGGGGCGTAAGCTTGTCTATCTATCAAGGGGAATTATTTTCTTTGCTGGGTGGATCTGGGTGTGGAAAAACAACGCTTTTAAGAATGCTGGCAGGCTTTGAAAAACCAACATCCGGTCGTATTTTAATTGATGGTCTTGATATAACAAATCACCCGCCTTACCAACGGCCTGTTAATATGATGTTTCAGTCTTATGCGTTGTTTCCCCACATGACGGTATATCAAAATATTGCTTTTGGTCTAAAGCAAGAAAATTTGTCTAAAAACCAAATTCATGAACGGGTGCAAGAAGGGTTGGAACTGGTTCAAATGCTTGCCTATGCTGATCGGAAACCCCAGCATTTGTCTGGCGGCCAGCGGCAGCGGGTGGCTTTGGCGCGCAGCCTGGTGAAGCAACCTAAATTGCTGTTGTTAGATGAACCTTTAGCAGCCTTAGATAAAAAACTGCGTGAACAAACCCAGTTTGAACTTGTCAACATTCAAGAGCGGGTTGGAATTACCTTTATTGTGGTCACACATGACCAAGAAGAAGCCATGACCATGTCATCCCGTATGGCCATTATGGAAGAAGGACGCATTCGTCAAATTGGGGTACCTCATGATGTATATGAATTCCCCACATCCCGCTTTGTAGCAGACTTTATTGGTACTAATAACATTTTCGAAGGCATCGTCACTGAAGATGAACCAGACCATATTTTGGTAGAATCTAAAGAAGATGGGTGCTTGTTATATGTAACCCATGCAGCTGCTATGCCTATTGGTGCACAGGTGGCGGTGGCCATTCGCCCAGAAAAAGTCATGATTTCAAAAACAGAACCGTCTAGCACCCGAAATTTCACCAAAGGTATTGTGCAGGATATTGCTTATTTAGGTGATATTTCCATTTATCACGTACGCTTAGAATCGGGAAAAATTGTGCAATCGGCTTTGCCTAATTTGCTGCGCTTATCTGAACGCGATGTGAAATGGGACGATGAAGTGTACCTGTATTGGCGTGCCGAAAACGGTGTTGTTTTGGTGAACTAATGTTTGATGTATTGATGCATTCCTGGCAAAAAAGCCAACAACGACTGCAGGGGTTGTACACGGTTGCCCGGCAACGGCAGTATTTTTTTGTTATTGCCGCACCTTACGTATGGCTTTTATTGTTTTTTTTCCTGCCATTTATTCTGATTTTTAAAATTAGCTTTAGCGTGTCAGTTTTAGGTTCACCGCCCTATTCAAGTATTTATGGGTGGAGCACAGACCACGTTCTGTCGATTATTTTGAATATGGGGAACTACCTTTCCCTATTTCAAGATTCCTTTTATGTCTGGGCATTTTTGTCATCCATTGTGATTGCCTGTTCATCGACACTATGTTCTTTAATCCTTGGGTATTTAATGGCTTATGGTATTTCACGGGCGTCTGCCCGTTGGCGTACCATTTTATTGCTGTTGGTGGTCTTACCTTTTTGGACGTCTTTTTTAGTGCGTGTTTATGCATGGATGAGTTTGCTCAGCACCCGGGGGTTAGTGAACACATTTTTAATGAAAGTTGGGTTGATTGCAGAACCCCTTCAGTTGCTGGATACGCCCTTAACTGTTTGCTTAGGCATTGTGTACTGTTATTTACCTTTTATGGTTTTACCTATTTATGCAGCTTTGGAAAAAATAGACTCTGCGTACCTAGAGGCGGCTTTTGATTTAGGCAGTACACCTTGGCGGGCTTTTTGGCGCGTGACAGTGCCCCTCAGTTGGGGGGGCATTATTGCTGGCTGCATTTTGGTTTTTATTCCAGCCATTGGGGAATTTGTGATTCCCGAAATTCTGGGTGGCCCTGATACGCTGATGATTGGCCGTGCTTTGTGGTGGGAATTTTTCAATAACCGTGATTGGCCGTTGGCATGTTCTTTGGCTGTTTCCATGGTTTTATTATTTGTTGTTCCTATTATGATTTTTCAACGTCGTCATTTACGGGCTGAAGCCAAGAAAGGCGAACAATCATGAGAACCTATTCCCGCACCGGATCAGCCGCATTGGTCATTGGGTATTTGTTTTTATATTTACCCATTCTTTTCTTAATCGTGTTTTCATTTAATGAGTCCCGTTTGCCTGGCATTTGGACTGGATTTTCCCTGAAATGGTACACGCAATTATTTGATAATCACGCCCTCATGATGGCTGTTTTAACCAGTTTTCAAATAGCCGCTTTAACAGCAACTCTGGCTGTCATTCTGGGAACAGCGGCAGCCATTTGCATGGTGCGTTTTGGTTTTTTTTCAGGGCGAACCCTGTTTAGTGGGTTAATTTCAGCGCCTTTAGTCATGCCAGAGGTCATTACAGGCCTTGCCCTGCTACTCACCTTTGTTACATTTGAACGTTTGATTGGGTGGCCGCCAGAGCGGGGGATGATGACAGTTATTTTTGGTCACACCACCTTAGCTATGGCTTATGTTTACCTGATTGTTCAAGCAAGGTTAATGGATTTTGACCGGGTAGTTGAAGAAGCAGCCCTGGATTTAGGGGCCAAACCAGTTCGGGTGTTTTTCACAATTACATTACCCATCATTGCCCCCGCTTTGCTAGCAGGGTGGCTGCTTTCCTTTGCCTTGTCGTTAGATGATGTGGTAATTGCCAGTTTCCTATCAGGTCCTGGGGCCACCACATTACCCATATTATTGTTTTCAAGTATTCGTTTAGGTATTACGCCCGAAGTAAACGCCTTAGCAGCCATGATTGTGGCCATTGTTAGCTTTGGTGTAACCATTGCGGGCCTGATTATGTGGCGTAAAGGTAAGTCAGAAAAGTCAAACGACGCTTAGGTTTTAAGCCATAATATCCAGCATTCCAGGCTTCTTTTAAAAAGAAAATGTGAAATAATTCATCTTTTTAAAAATTTTTCTTGCAATATTTTTTATTTTAATTATAAATACGTTTGTATTTTTTATTCTATTTTTGCGTTTCAGGAGATTTTTAATGACGTTTTCGTTCAGAAAACGGCGCTGGTTATTTGCAGCCTGTTTAATTTCAACAAGTTTAGTTAACTTTGGATATGCGTCTGAGGATGTAGCTGGGGTGGAAGAAATAGAGACACGTCGTCGTTTTGGTAATCCACCGCGAAAATTTGGGGAAATTGTCCCTCAGAGGGTTGTGAAAAGTGGGGGCGGCGTTGGTATGAGATGGTTTGGAATAGAAGAGGAATCGGTCACGCCACCTACGTTGGGTGCAACTCCAAATGTTTCTCTTGTTTCTGAAATAAAAGAACGTATGGTTGCAAAATGTGTTCTTGCCAGCTCTCAGCTTGAAAGGCAACCACACCAAAAAGAATATGTATCTGCTCTTCAGATTATCCAAGAAAAAATTTTGGGAATACCAGTGGATGGCTGCGACGTGGATGGCTATAGGATTTACATGGAAGACTTGAGTAAATCTCTTTGGCGCATATGTGCCCCTGGTTTTAATCGGGAGATTCAGCACGAAATCTCGAGATTACATCTTCTTTGTACCCCAAATTGCGATGGGAAATACTATCAGGATTTGCTCAGTTACTATAATTATGAAGATAACCCTGATAGTTACAAGTGGCTGGAAAACCCAATAACTTTTGAAAATGCCAGTATTTTTTTCACATTTTTTTCTATAGAAGATGCCAGTTCTAGCAGAAAATTGAGCTTAGGAGAAAGGCTAAAGGCTTTCATGGAGGAGCATTCATCACCGGAAAATGCCGCATACCCGTTCGTGATTCTTGACGATGGAGAAGCTCTGGTTATTCAGCGCGACCTTTCCTTTATTCATCATTTTTATCCAAAAAATTCTTATATCTCTGCTTCGTTTCCAATCCCAGCATCTGT
Source organism: uncultured Verrucomicrobiales bacterium (assembly GCA_964508915.1). Taxonomy (GTDB): domain Bacteria; phylum Pseudomonadota; class Alphaproteobacteria; order Paracaedibacterales; family CAIULA01; genus CAZDVK01. The sequence goes on from CAZDVK010000020.1 coordinate 5,428, forward strand.
TTATGGTGATACACCGAATTTTTCACTTATGACTAAGCTATTTCATACAGTTGATGGACACTGTTGCGATTATTATGGCTTGTCGTCTTCTCAACAATTAAAATACAAAAGTGAACTAGATATAATTTATAGCTCATACATTGGAAGGCTGTACGAAACTTTACAAAATACACCGAGGCCGTTAGAGGGAGTAGAAGCCTTTGCTGCACACATCAGTGCTATCGTTGAGTTGATACACACTTTTCAAGCCGATGTGGCGGTAAAACGTCATGTAAGTTTTTCTACCTTTCCAAAAGAATTAATACAACTGCTAGAAGATACTCTCACTGGGGCGGAACGGTGGTGCCAAAAAATATTATATTTAACAAGACCGAAGTCTGGTGGTGAAGCAGAAGGTGGGACTCAGTATCCTCAAGATTTTTTAGACTATGATGGTGTTCGTCCTGCGCCGTTGAGTCTCTCCATGCCTTCTACACCTTTAGTAGCGCCTGTTGCAGCTTCGTCAAGACCGACGGTTACAGCAGCTGCATCTTCACGAACACAAACCAAAAAAGTTTGGGGTGATGGTATACCATCTCTCACAGAATCCCCCACAGATGATGACTAACGGCATCGCTGATGGGGTGGTTGACCCCTTTTCATAATAATAAAAACAAAGAAAAGCGGTCAACACGTCAGGAGGAGGGGGCGTTGGAAGAAGAGGCTTTCCCTACTTTGCCTTTTTTTCCTCGCCCTCCCTTTGGTTTAATACTAAAGGCATAAGGCGGCTAAAGCATTCATATTTTTTGAAATTATCAACAATTCTTGGGAAATCACCACCCCCAAACAATGAACTGGGAGACAAAAAATCCCTTAAGGTGCTTTCTGTAATACCTAAAATTTCGGCAGCTTCTGCACGTTTTCCTTCTGTTAAATGGCCCAAAATAATTCTGATGTCATTAGCCACTAAATTCATAAAACCTTTTTCTTCCATGGAAATATGATGCAGAATTCCAAAGGCAAAACTTTCATCTTTTGGAAAACCATACTTTCCCCGTTGAAAAGCATCTGACAGCCATACAATAGCAGGGGCATACTGTGAATCAAACAGTTGACGGGCTAAATGATAAATAGCTGTTTTATCACGTAAAGTGTCATCATCTGCCGCCTTACATACAGATTCAAAAACACCCCGGCATGCCCTTTCATCTAAAGACGTGTGCGAAGCTGATGAAAAGGCGGTAGGGGGCCTGAATGGCCATGAAATAGTTGTTTTGGAGGCACCTAAAAAAGGCTTCTCTTCAGTGTCCATCGCAAAAACAGAACAGCATAAGGCAACATAGGTAATTAGGCATCTACTTATTATTTTCATTTTTCCCTCACTTAAACGCCAACGCGCATAACAAGATCATACTCATCATTATTCAATATATTATAAGAAGGTAAATATTGATATGCCCTTAAAAGCTGGGTCAGGTAGGCATTTCCATCAACCTCTACTCGCTGGTACCGTCTTAGGCAATTTCGGACAGAACCTGGTATGCTTGTTAATGTATGAACCAGATGTTCTGTGAATGTACGCCGTGATGGGGTTACACGAATATAGCTGATAATATCACCTATGGTTTTTTCCCTTCTTTCCAAAGCTACTGGCCCAGCATTTAACATGCGAACAGCTGATATAACAGATAATATTCTGACCTCTTCTTGTAGGCGTTCATCATTTAAAGAAAACACAGCTGGTGTGAAAAATTTGGTTCCCACAGCTGTTTTGATTTTGTTGATTCCCCTGACGGATAAACTGGCAATTGTCGTCAGTTTGATTGCATCAGCTTTTGATTTTATTTCATCCTGATCAATAAAGGGTATGTGGGCATCGGGCGTTGCATAACGAAATAGAAACATGGCTAATGGTGGCAAAACACTGTCGGTCATATTCCAAAGGAATTTTTTCCAGGTTGATTGTTCCCGCATCAAAGATCGATCAACAGCTAAGTTTCGCCACACTGTTTTATAAATTTTATTTGCTAAACGATGTTGTTCATCTGTTAATTGCCTACGTTGTTCAGCTTGCACTCCTAGGCGATAGGTAGCAACATGATCTGGCCCAACTGTAAACGTATAACCTGGCAAACCAGGGTTTTTTGTTAAGATTCTGTTTCGATCACGTATGAAATTTTGAATGTGATCTTCATTAAAATCTGGAACGGCTGCCACAACAGTACTAGGCAACAAAAAAAGAAGGAAAAGAAACTTAAATATTTTCATTATTTATTTAACTAAAGAATTAACTATTTACATTTCTACTCTTAATTTTTTATTTAAACAAACTGGTAAAAGGTCCAGGTAATTTTTACGTCAACTAACGCTATGGTTGCACCTTTGCTTTTGAATATTTTATAGTGGTCCAGGTGAAATTCATTTTGTCAAAGGAACCCTTTTTTGATTCGCAAATTATCTGGCATTTTAGATTCCACAAGTTTGAATACCCTTATTTTAGATGTTAATGGTGTTGGGTACGAAGTATTGGCGTCTCAAAAAACTTTATCTGCGTTGCCAGCTGTAGGTTCATCGTTGAAACTGCTCATTGATCATATTTTTCGTGAGGATGATCAAATTTTGTGCGGCTTTTTAAAGGAAGACGAACGGCAAAGTTTTCGTTCCCTTCTTGCCGTTCAAGGCGTTGGCGTACGGGTAGCATTGGCCATATTATCAATTATTACGCCTGAAGAATTACTTTTAGCAATCCGCAATCAAGATCGTACGTTGTTAACCCGTGCTGATGGTGTAGGGCCTAAGCTGGCTGGACGCATCGTTTTGGAACTAAAAGGAAAAGATTTTAGTTTTGAACCTGACCCGACGACCATTCAAGGTACTTCGGTGACCCAGGAAGCTTTATCAGGCCTTATGAATTTGGGCTACGCTAAGACAGAGGCAGCCCAAAATATTCAACGGGTTCTGCAAGAAAATCCGGCTCTTAATTCTGTTGAAGACATTATTCGCCTAAGCCTTCAAAAGCTTCATCGTTAGTAAAAACCCTAGCCGCCGTATCGACGCTCCTGCATCAAATGATCCATGGCTTCGTGCGTTTTTTGTAAAGCTGTATCTAAGCCGGAATTGACTGCACGCAGACGACGAACCTCATCTTCAAGTTCTTCAATTCTCTTTATTGCATTACCCCATTCAGATTCTAGTGATTGTGTTAGGGCCCGGCACGCATTCAAATTACTTTGAACGTCATTTATACCTTTTTCCTGCACATCAGATGCGCTTAAGGATACCAAACTTACTGACATTACCAAAAAACCATAACCTAAAATATTTTTCATACGAACGATCCCCCTGTTGATTCCTGCAAAAAAGCAGAAATGTTTTTCTGTACTTAATAATGTCAAAAATTTATTAAGAAACAGTAAAGAAGCAGGAGATTTTAGATAATCGTTACCACAAGTTGATAGGCATAGGAATTTTATGAAGTGTATCCTTTAACACGGTTAAAGTTTCGTCTACATAAGCCATGGTTGCGGCTTTGTCAGGGGTTTTGTCGTGGCACCATGTTTTAAGCGTAAAGCCTATAAACCCCTTATAAACAGTTCGCTTTGCATAATAAATGGGGCCATTGGTTTCAAAACCAGCTTTTTCAAAAACCTGATGCGACCAAGGGGTTAAAACTGTATCAAGGGTATAAATCCAACAGGGGTAAAGTGGTAAGTCATTTAACAAATTTGAAATGGCCTGTTCTTTGCCTGATAGGGCATCTAATAGGCACATGGTGCTTTCAAATAAAGTGTCATGTGCTTCCAATCCATCAGGTAAGGGGGGCATTCGGCTTTGCACATCAGCCCAAAGTAACTTTAAAAAATCTGAATCAGTTGGGCATGCCTCTAAAACATCAGATAAAGAAATGTCAGAATTTTGTGCAACGACTTCAGCGGTTAATCCCCCTAAGCCTTTTTGTTCCAAAATTTGCCAGCAAGCATCTTGAAGTGTGTTGATCATATTTATCATAGCAACCTTTTTTCATGATCATACTTTGTATCGAATACCCATTTCCACCACTTCATCATGGGGAATTTTAAAAAATTCATAGGCAGCCAAGGCGTTTTTGGATAAGAAAATGTAAACCTTTTCATTAAATTTGTTGAGAGCCCGTTTTTGCGATGCAACAGCAATGCCTTTACTTAAGAAACAAGAAATGGTTTCCTTCTCTGTTAAAATGTTATTTTCTTGGGCCCAGGTTACAATTTTATGAATGTTAGGAACTTCTTGAAAACCAAAGTGTGCTTTTAATATAAACATGTTTTTTAAAATTTCTTGCGCTTCAAATTTTTTTTCATACGCGATGCGCGGGCTTTCTTCGGTGCAAATTGATAAAAAAATCAATTTTTTGTGTAGGAATTTATTGTGGTGCAAATGTAGCATAAGCGTGTCAGGTACTTCACCAGCGGTGCGCGCTAGGAAAATAGCACATCCAGGGATGCGGGGTGTGTGTTTTTTACTGTAATTTTCAAGATAAGTTTTAATATTTTTATGGTGAGGGAATTTTTGTTCATCTACGACTTTATTACCGGCACGCCAAACGTAAATAATATAACCAACAAAGGCAGCAATTAAGCCTGTGTACCAGGCGCCTTCAAAGAATTTAATACTATTGGCGCCTACAAAAATTAAATCCAAGGTCATAAATGGAACAAAAACAGTTAATAATTTCCAATTTGGCCATTGCCATTCTTTATAAGCCACCATAAAAACCAAACATGTTGTGATGGCCATAACACACGCAACACTTAGGCCGTAAGCTGTAATAATATTTTCAGAACTTTGAAATTTTACAACAACACCAATGGATAATACGCATAAAATCCAGTTCACAAGGGGTACGTATACCTGCCCCTTAAAGCTTGATGTATGGACAACGCGCATTCTAGGTAAGTAGTTCAGCATGATAGCTTGCCAGGTTACCGAAAAAATACCCGAGATAATGCTTTGAGACGCAATAACGGTAGCTACGGTTGATAGTAAAATAAGTGGTGTTACGTAATGTAACGGGACCATATTATAAAAAATATTTGAAATGCTTTCTGGGTGTTTCATGACTAAGGCACCTTGACCCAAATAATTCAAGACTAAGCACGGGAAAACTAAAAAGTTCCAGGAATTTTGTATGGCCCGTTTGCCAAAGTGCCCCATATCTGCGTACAAAGCTTCGGCACCTGTTAGAACCAAAATAGATGCCCCTAAAACAGCAAAGCTTAAAAAACCGTGGTTCCAAAAAAAATGAAAGACGTAAGATGGCATGAGTGCCTTTAAAACTATGGGATTATGAATAATTTGGTGAATTCCCATTACTCCAATGACAATAAACCAAATAAGCATAATGGGCCCAAAATAAGCGCCAATGATACCGCTGCCTCGTTTTTGTAAAATAAATAAAAATAGTAATACGACGATTGATGCTAGCATTAAGTGATTGGTGCTAAATGGCATAATGACTTGGATGCCTTCAAGGGCGCTGATAACAGATATGGCAGGTGTAATGACGCCATCCCCAAAAAATAAAGCTGTTCCAGCAATGCCAAGTAAAATAGGAATCCATTTTTTATAGGAAGGTAAAATTTTAGCGCACAAAGCTGATAAAACTAAAATGCCACCTTCCCCTTGATTGTGAACTTTAAGAACAAGGCCAATGTATTTGACCGATGTAACAAGAAACAAAGACCAAATAAATAAACTAACTAACCCCAAAACTGTTGCTTCATTAGCAGTTAAGTTTCCTAAAACAAAACAGCCTTTTAGTGCATACAAAGGGCTTGTTCCGATATCCCCAAACACAACCCCAATAGCCCCGATTGTTAATTTTTTTATGTTTTCTTTCGATTTCATGAATAAAACTCAATGAAGGGGAACGCAATGTACCTTTATTAAAACCATTGTGAAAATAAAATGTTTAATAATTAGTTTACGTTAGAAAACTGAGACTCTAGGCTGGGTATGGTGGTTTGATTGGAATAAAAAGAAAGAGGGACGCTTGAAAAAGCGCCCCTCTCTAACAGAACAGATCAGAAAGTGCCTGACTTTATTTTTTATACATCCAGATAATTATGGATACACCGGATAAATCGGGTAAACAGGGTAAGCTGGATAAACAGGATACACTGGGTAAAAATCTGGATACATTTCTTGTCTCATTGTTGTTTTCATAATATCCTCCTACAAAATTGAGATTTCGAAGCTTTGTACCCCTTTCGGAGTACGTCTAATTAAGTACATGACTTTTGCAGAAAATACTAAAAAAAATCATGAAAAATAGTTGAAAAATAGAAAAAAAATCAACTAAATTTTTATAAATCCAGCAAAAGGCTTTCGTGTCATCCTTAATTATTCAACAATATTGTAAAAAAAACAAATGATTACGTAAGAAAGTGTATATTTTTTCTCGTTTTCGGTTTATTGCGTCTGGGGATACCCTATATTGTCTGTTAATAGCAATACGATTGTACAAATTCGATAGGGTGTGGATGGTGTTCATAGGCATGAACTTCGGCCCATTTCATAGATATATAAGTATCGATCAGGTCTTTCGTAAATACATTCCCTTCCAGTAAGTACTGATGATCTGCCTCTAGAGATTCAAGGGCTTGGCGTAAAGAACCAGAAACAGTTTGTAGGGTTTTGGCAACTTCTTTGTTTTCAAATAAATCTAAAGTTTGGGGCTGGCCTGGGTGGATTTTTCGCCGAATACCATCAATACCGGCCATGAGCATGGCGCTAAAGGCCAAATATGTATTGGCGGTTGGGTCTGGAAAGCGCACTTCTACGCGTTTTGATTTAGGTGACTCACCCATTGGAATGCGACACGCAGCGGATCGATTTTGGGCTGAATAGGCGCAAATAACAGGTGCCTCAAACCCTGGGATCAAACGTTTGTAGCTGTTGGTTGTTGGGTTTGTAAAGGCATTTAAACTTTTTGCATGGGCCAAAATTCCGCCAATGAAATACAGTGCAAGTTCAGAAAGGCCTGCATATTCTTTTCCGGAAAATAGGGGGGCACCATCTTTCCACAAAGATTGGTGGACGTGCATACCCGACCCATTATCACCATAAATAGGTTTGGGCATAAACGTTGCTGTTTTTCCATAATAGCGGGCTACATTTTTAACCACATATTTATAGATTTGCATCACATCTGCGCTTCGAACCAAGGTTCCAAAGGAAACCCCCAATTCATGCTGTGCGGTGGCTACTTCGTGGTGGTGCTTTTCAATAGTTACCCCCATATCGGAAAGCGTACTAAGCATGTCTGATCGAATGTCAGCCATAGAATCCAAAGGGCCTACTGGAAAATACCCTCCTTTTTTGGCTGTTCGGTAGCCATGGCTTTGGTCATGAAAGGGTAGGGCGTTGGCGTTTGGAAACTCTGACGATTCAATTTCGTAAAATGATGAATTGGATCCTGCATGAAAGCGGATTTGGTCAAAAATGAAAAACTCAGCCTCTGGTCCAAAATAAGCTTGATCTGCAATGCCACTATCAATTAAAAATTTTTCGGCTTTTTTGGCAACGGATCTTGGGTCCCGTTCGTAAGGTTCCCGTGTGATTGGGTCAACTACATTGCAGATGACAATAACAGTTGGTCGGTTAGAAAACGGGTCCGTCATAACGGTTTCAAGGTTTTCTGGTAAATCTGGAATCAGTAACGTATCTGATTCTTCAATTCCCTTCCAAGATGGAATAGAGGAACCATCAAAGAAAATACCTTCATTCAAAAAGGAATCGTTTACCTGGGAAACTGGGTATGTAATGTGGTGCCAAACCCCCGTTAAGTCTGTGAAGCGGAAATCTACGTATTCAATTTGATTTTCAGAAAGAAGCTTTAAGAAGTGATTTGAGGTATTTGGTGAGGTTTTCATAAACTTAACTTGAGCTAAAATAAACTAACTGTCGGTCATCATAAAACGGGTTTTGTAAAAGTGTCTAGCCAGATTATGTGAAAAAATCACAACATTTTCCTAGTTGTCTGCGGTTATAAAACGATGATACAGTGTATTAGTTTTATTTAAAATTTTATTAAACTTGAAAAGAAAGGAACCGAAACCATCATGAAAAAACTTTTTTTAACAACAGCTGTTGTGTCGGCATTTGGCGCATTATTGACAGCCCAGGCTTCTGTAAGTCCGTCAGCTCCTGTTGTGGCACATCCAGGTGCTGAACCCATTTTAGAACATAGTGCTGGTGCGTCGTTATCTGCAACTGGGGTTTCATCAAAAAACGCGGCGCGTTCTAAAAAGTTAAGGGATATTATTTCTCACTTGAAAGAAGAAGGGGCGAAGCTGAAGGGGGATGCGGCATTAGCTTTTGGTTTGCATATAGGAGCCGCAGAAATTTGGTTGGGGGCTTTAGATAAACTTGAAAGTGATATTCCAGGAAAGAAAACCAAAAAAGTTATTAAAAATGAACTTGAAAAAGCACAAAACATTCTTCTTAACTTCAAAGCACAAAGTACTGCATTTGATGGCGCAGCCTACGACAGGGTTGTTGCCTCACTCAAGGTGCAGGAAGACAAGTTAAGCAAAGTTCACCCTGAAGATAAACCTGTTGTGGAGGGTATGTTTAGCTACGCTCATCATTATCTAAAATTTGTTAACGATAACAAAGATAAACCAGGTTTGGTTGGCGCGTATTTGGGTATTATTGAGGGATATATCGCTAAAGTTTCTAAATTTATTGCCAAATCAGAGTCAAAGCCCAGGGCTGCAACGCCTCATGCCGTGACATCTGCTCCCACTGTGTCAGATTTGAAAACTGCACCTGCAGCTTCACCTATTACCCCCTCTCCATCGGTAGTGGATGCTAGTAAGGCCGCAGCTCCAACAGCTTAGTTAATTTATTAAAGTTTGCATTACAACGATCTGGGGAAGGCTTCTTCCCCAGATCTTTTTTGTATATAGTTAGGTATGGTGACAAAACAAATGCATTATTTTAGAAATTTTGTTTCTAGGTATTGAAATTCAAAAATGAATAAGGTTTAATCAAGTATGCGTGCGTCAAAGAGGATTAAAACAATGGGAATAGAATTCAAAACTTTAGAAAACTACGAACCACAAGACAATGAACCATTCATGAGTGAAAACCAAATCGAGTTTTTTCGATCAAAGTTATTAAGCTGGCGGAGTCAGCTATTATCTGAGTGCAATGAAACCATTAATACAATGCAGGACTCAATTACGTATGAGCCTGATACAATTGATGTTGCTTGCAATGAAATGAGTCATTCTATTGAGCTTCGTGCCAGAGATCGTGAACGTAAGCTTATTAATAAAATTAATGAAGCATTGCGTCGTATTGATGAGGGGACTTACGGTTATTGCGAAGAGACAGGAGAGCCTATAGGCCTGAGACGCCTTGTGGCAAGGCCTATTGCAACACTCAGTTTAGAGGCACAAGAGCGCCATGAACGTAAAGAACGTATTTATCGGGAAGAAGCTTGAAAGCACTTACAAACTGAAACTTTCATAAACTCCTAAAGTTTCTTTTACCATGTGCTTTAAAGAAAAATGTTGGTCAACATGCCGTCTTGCTTGTTGGCCCATTTTCTTTTTTACATCGTTTGAAAAATTTAGCGCTTTTTCTAAAGTATCTGCTAAACGTTCTGGTTCAGCGGGTGGAACAAGTAGGCCTGTTTTATGGTCTATGCACATTTCAGGCGTTGCGCCATGGTTTGTGCCAATATAAATGCGCTCCATCGCCATGGCTTCTGCTGTGACGCGGCCAAATGCTTCCGGGTCTGTAGAACAGTTGATAACGTAGTCAGAAGCCGCATAAGCTTCAGGCATAAAAGATGTTGGGGGAGCGAAATGAACGGGTAACCCAGCTGCTAGTTCTTTCAGTTCTTCCTGATAAGCGGTACGACCTTGAGCATCCCCCATCAAAACAACTTGAAGGTTTGATGTATTTATATGTCGTAAGGCCTTTAATAAAACACTTTGCCCTTTCCAACGTGTTAGGCGACCGGGTAATAAAATAACTTTTTGATCATGCACCTGCCATTGGCGGCGAAAGTCTTGAACTAAAAGGTCATTCACATTTTTTAGGTTAAATTTTTCGGTATCAATCCCTTCGGGGATAGTTATAACGCTGGGGTTTAGATCACCATATACATGCTGAATATGGTTAGCTACAAATTGAGAGATAGCAATGGTTTTTTCCCCACGCACCATGCCAGAGTTGTAAAGTTTTTTGAGGGAATTTTGGGTGTTATAAACCCCATGAAATGTTGAAATCATAGGAATGCCACATTTTCTTGAAGCCCATAGGGCGCTCCACGCTGGTGCACGGGAATGAACATGAAGTAATTGGATAGAATGTTTTTGAATTATTTTCTCTAAATTTTTTGAGTTTTTGTACAGCTGAAGGGGGGTTTTGCAAGAAAGAGGCAAGGTTTCATGAATGCAGCCCAATTGTTCTAGCTGGGCTTGTAAAAAACCACCGGATGATGCAACAAAAACAGGCCAATTTTGATGGCGCATTTCTGTTGCTAAATCTAATAGTGCTTGTTCAACACCGCCACTGTTTAAAGATGGCAAGATATGAAGAATTCGTTTCATCAAAACCAGTCAATACAATTAATAAGGGTATGATTCATTGGATGCGGTAAAAAAGTCAACAATAGTTATGTTTAAAGACTAGCTTGTTTTTGGATAAAATCCAGAAAATGTCATTGACAGAGAGGCCAAAAATGCCTAAATCATAAATAATCGGGAAGGATGGCCGAGTGGTTAAAGGCAGCAGACTGTAAATCTGCCGACGTTAGTCTACGTAGGTTCGAATCCTACTCCTTCCACCATATGCGGGTGTAGCTTAGTGGTAAAGCTCCAGCCTTCCAAGCTGGCTATGAGGGTTCG
>CAZDVK010000021.1:0-14892 GCA_964508915.1 uncultured Verrucomicrobiales bacterium
GCATATTAGAAAACAGGTTATAAACCTAACTTCGAACTGCCCATAAGACAGTTTAGCTTACCGCCACTTATGACCATACACCCGAAGGGGTTAAAAAACCGTTAAAGGTGCAAGGGATTTAAACACAAATCCATAGGTGCGACTTAGAACGTAAGTTTGGGCATTATTTGCAAATTTTCTAAAAGTGTTTATAGTTTCACCTTAAGAATCATGATCAATCGACATACATTAATTTTGAAAAATCTTCCAACGCACCACAAAAGTATTTTATGGATGTTGGGATGGTCAGCCACTTATACAACAGCTATTTCTTGTTCAAAGCTATTAACCCCTGAATTTGGTGACAGTGCCTTAGTTTTTGTTCGATGCCTGCTGGGGTTGATGTTTATATCCCCTTTGGCTTTAAAACCATTCACATCCTTCGGTCAACTCAGGGTTGTCAATAAACCGCTGATGGCTTTGCGTGTGGTATTAGTTTGCTTTGCCATGATGGGAACATATTTTGCTTATCGGCAAATTCCCCTAGCTGTTGGGTGTGCCATTAGTTTTACAGGCCCCTTGGTGACAACATGCCTGTCTGTTTTAATTTTAAAAGAAAAAGTTTCTTGGAAACATTGGTTGTGTATTCTTGTAGGTTACGCGGGCGTATTTGTTATTGCACAGCCCAAAAGTTTTGTATTCACCCTACCAGTTTATGTATTTTTCGCCGTTGTCATGACAGTGAGCTTAATCTTGGTTATAACCCGAATTTTATCAAAGACAGAATCGGCTGCGAACATGTTGTTTTACGCAAATTTAGGCGGCATGGCGTTGTCTGCAATTTTCCTTCTGCGTGATTTTAACTGGCCCACTCAACATGATATTTTTATTATGTGTTTTGTTAGTTTTTTTGGCCTTCTTTCGCAAATCTGCTACATCGAAGCTATTAAAAAAGCGCCCGTTTCTTTTGCCTCCCCATTTGAATATACCCGCTTGGTTATTGCAGTTCCTGTGGGGATATACTTTTTCAATGAAATTCCAGAGATTCATACCTATTTAGGGGCTTCCATTATTATCGCCTCCACATTTTTATTGTCACAAATCCAATATCAAAAAACCCCGTAAAACTGGCGAAAACATGAAAAAACCATTTGTTTCGCAAAACGTTCTCATATATGGTTTCATGTATAAATTAAGTAAAAAATTTTAAGGAGAGTGTTTATGAGTTTACCACTAATGCCAAAGGCTACAGCTGTTTGGTTGGTAGAAAACACATCCTTATCATTTGATCAAATTGCTGATTTTTGTGGTCTTCATTCTCTTGAAATTCAAGCCATTGCAGATGGTGAAGCTGCATTTAACATGGTGGGGTTTGACCCGGTAGCTTCATCTCAGTTGTCGGTGGAAGAAATTAAACGCTGTGAAGCAGATCCAAGTGCCCGGCTTTCTATGCGCCCGGTTATTACGGCTGACAGTGTTTTGGGGAAAAAGAAAGGTCGTTACACACCTGTTTCTAAACGACAAGACCGCCCCGATGGAATTGCGTGGCTTTTAAAATACCACCCGAGTTTATCAGACACAAAAATTTGTGCTTTGTTAGGCACAACCCGTGAAACCATTAAAGCTGTTAAAAATAAAACTCACTGGAACAGTGCGAATATTAAACCACGTAGTCCTGTTTTATTAGGGTTATGTTCCCAACCAGAACTTGATACCCTGTTAAGGGATAAAGACGCGTAAAAATTACATTTCCGGCACAACCCACAGGGTTTCGGATGTAACTTCTTGAAGAATTTTTAATAAATCCTTTTGTTTTAACGCCAAGCAGCCAGCTGTTTTGACCATAGATCCATCTGCGTTTTCTTGGGCTATGTGAATAAAAATAGCACTGCCCAATTTGGGTACCGTGGGGTTTTGATTGTGGCTGGTTACAATAATTAAATCGTAACGACTATCTGTACGCCATAGTTCTTCGTGAGATCCATCAAAAGGCAAAGAAACGTGCTGATTATAGAAAGGATGCGTTGGATCGTCACACCAGCCATCATTGGGTTTTAATTTCTGCAGGGGAAGTTTCGTTTTGGGTTGTAAAAGGCGATCTGGTCGAAAATAAACCTTCATAAGGTGAAAAGACCCTACCGGTGTTTTACCATCCCCTTCTTTTTTGTTTTGCGTTATACCCTGTTGACCTAAAGCGCAGGGGTAAGTTTGACCATTCCACAAAACTGTTGTCAGGCTTGTATTTAAAAGAACAGACATGACCGTTAATCTAATAAATTTAAGTGGCTAAAAATAGCCAGTGTTAATTCTGGAAATGTTTTTTTGAAATAATCACCACCGAAATGGCCTTGGTTTTTGTATTCGTGGTATTCACAATTCAACATTGTATGAATATGGCGTGGTTGTTCAACGGGTATCCATGGGTCATCTTCAGATGCAAATAAAATAGTCCATTGTTGATTGGAACGAATGGAATTCCATTTCCAAGGACGGTCAAAATAACCCGATTGCTTCTCTGTTTGCATGTCTAAATGGGTGTAATATGCACCCACTAAAACTGACCCTAAAATTTTTTGCTGTTCAGCTAATCGCATAGCTGCAATGGCACCTGAAGAATGCCCTACTAAAATGGTTTGCTCATCAACTTGTAAGTCGTTTAATAAAAAGGGAATCCAATAGTTTTCCCGTGCCAATTGGGGATCAGGGAATACGGCATCAACAACGGTTAAGCCTTTGGCTACAAGCTTCCTTTTAACGCTTGGAAACCAATTGTCTTGGGTTGTAGCGCCGCCATTGCCTGGAATAAAAACAATTTTTGTCATTTAATTCTCTTTTTACAAAAGATTCCTTTGGGCTTTAAAAACTACAGTATTTTTTTCAAATAACAAAAACTTGTTCCACACGCATAACCATGCCGAACCAGTTCGATGTTAAAGCCCAGCTTTTGATAAAATTCAACAGCTTGAAAATTCATGGTTTCTGCGAATGCAAATTGACACTCCTGCTGACGACCATATGCGAAAGCATGCTCCATCAATTCCTGCCCCAACCCTTTTTTACGATAGCTTTCTGCAACAACTAAATATTTAATATGCAGTTGGCCCCAAAATAATTGCACAACAACACATCCAATCCACTCATTTTTGTTATTTTTCATCTCAAAAACAACAGGCTTCGCATCCAACCCATCTATGCCTGTCGATTGAATAGCGTGTCTTGAAAATTCGGCATAGACGCGTTTCTTAAGCGAATCAGATAAAGAGGTTTTTTCAACTTTCATAAAACTAAAATAAGCTATCCGCTGGCGCCTTGTAAGACCAGCAATATATGGAAATAAACAAAAACAACCAAACAACGTCCACAAAATGCCAGTACCAAGCGGCTGCTTCAAAACCCACATGGTGGGTGCTGGTAAATTGGTTATGGCGAACACGAAACCAACAGACTAACAAAAATAATGTTCCCACAATAACGTGGAAACCGTGAAACCCTGTGGCCATATAAAAGGTGGATGGGTAAATACCCCCTGTAAACGCGAAAGAAGCATGGGCATATTCATAGGCCTGAACAAATGTAAATAAAACCCCCAACAAAACAGTTATACCCAAGGCACGGGCCGTTTCTTTCATTTGATTATTAAGCAGCGCATGGTGTGCCCAGGTAACAGTTGTGCCCGATAAAAGCAACAAAAGCGTATTTAGGTATGGCAAATGAAATGGGTCTAAAGGGGTTATATTTTTGGGGGGCCAAACAAAACCTGTGGGTTCAGTGGGGTTTAAGGCCGCATTAAAATAGCCCCAAAAAAAGGCCGCAAAAAACATAATTTCCGATGCAATAAACAACCCCATACCAATTTTTAAACCTGTTTGAACGGCTTTTGTATGAACGCCTTCTGCATTGCTTTCAAAAATAACGTCGCGCCACCAGCCAACAAAAGTAATAACAAGCATGACAACACCAGCCACTAGAACCCAATGGTCAATTTTATGCATAGACAAAACAGCCCCAATGGCTAACACAAGGGCAGATAACGCCGCAACAACAGGCCACGGGCTTGGTTCAACCAAATGAAAAGGGTGCTTTGAAGGGGAATTTTTATTTTTTGCCATCGTCACAAATCATCAAAAAAGACTTAAGTTGAAGTTTAATGTGTTTTTGAGTTTGTATAAACCCCCTCCTCTTTTTTTAACCGCGCTGATAACCGCCAGCCTGTGGAAAAGTTTGTGTAAAACACGTTTATTTCCATGTAGAAATAAGTTATGAATTTCAGTTTTGTGAAAAACTAGACTTTATCCACAAAATCGTTCACCTGTGAATACACAAATTAACAGATGTGTAAAAATTAAAATTAAAGTGTTCTTAACCCTAGTTAAAGTGCTGCGCCCACGAACTTAATAAATTGTGGATAAATATGTGGATAAATTTTAATTCACAGAATTAAGGTATAATACTACTACATACACCTTTCTTATAAATAAATATAAGTTTATTGAAGGAACTGTTTTGTTCTTCTTTTTTTATTTTTTTAACGATATGATGTAAAAAATGTTTGAAAAAGGTGACTTATGACAAAAGGTCCATACGTTATTGTTCTTGGCAACGAAAAGGGTGGTACGGGCAAATCAACGGCAGCAATGCACATCATAACAAGCTTGCTTCGTAAGGGATTTCGGGTAGGCAGTATTGACGTAGACGCCCGTCAGGGAACGTTATCAAGGTATGTGGAAAATAGAAAAAATCGAAATTCTGTAAATGGCGAAAACTTACCTCTTCCTGATCATGAACCTATTTTCAAAAGCAATAACGAAAATGTTTTGCAAGCCCAAGAAGAAGAAAAAAATAAATTCAATGACATTATGGAAAAATTCAAAAACCATGATTATATCGTCATTGATACCCCGGGAAGTGATAGCTATTTATCACGATTAGCGCATTCTTTTGCAGATACGTTAATTACCCCGTTAAACGATAGTTTTGTGGATTTAGATATGCTGGTTCGTGTTAATTCTGATTCATTG
The DNA here is from genome assembly GCA_964508915.1 of uncultured Verrucomicrobiales bacterium. Classification (GTDB taxonomy): domain Bacteria; phylum Pseudomonadota; class Alphaproteobacteria; order Paracaedibacterales; family CAIULA01; genus CAZDVK01. The sequence continues at coordinate 4,998 of CAZDVK010000021.1, forward strand.
GATATTTTAAAACCCAGCACGTATTCCGAAATGGTTTGGGAACAAAAAAAACAAAAAGCCATTCGTAACGGTGGGTCCATTGATTGGATTGTTATGCGTAATCGTTTAAGTAGCTTAAATTCCAGGAACAAAGAAGAAATGGAACGGGTTTTGGGAGCTTTGGCGAAACGTATTGGTTTTCGGTTGATGGCAGGTTTTGGGGAACGTGTTATTTTTCGTGAATTGTTTTTGAACGGTCTAACCCTTTTAGACATGCGGGAAACAAACGCACCCATGAGCTTATCACACTTAGCAGCTAAGCAAGAATTAGCTGATTTAATGGAAGCTATTCAATTGCCAGATCAGAAGCTAAAATCAGCCTGATTGACGCGTTTTTGAAAGGAATCGTATGAAAAAAATTAAAACATGTATTTTTCCGGTAGCAGGTCTTGGAACCCGTTTTTTGCCAGCCACCAAGTCGATTCCAAAAGAAATGTTGGTTGTTGTAGATAAGCCTTTAATTCAGTATGCCGTGGAGGAAGCCAAAGCAGCAGGGATTGAGCGGTTTGTTTTTGTAACATCTATGGGAAAAACAGCCATTGAGGACCATTTTGATACGAACCCAATTTTAGAACAAACATTAGCTAAACGGGGACGATCCGAAGATTTAGGTCGTCTTCAGTCTATATCTTTAGAACCGGGGCAAGCCGTCTATGTGCGTCAAAACGCACCTTTGGGGCTGGGGCATGCTGTTTTGTGTGCGCAACATTTAGTTGACGAAGACAATTTTGCCCTTATTTTAGCGGATGATTTGGTTTTGAACCCAAAGTCGTGCCTTCAGCAGATGATAGAAGCCCACCAAGAATCTGATGGTAATATGGTGGCTGTCATGGATGTGGCCAAAGACCAAACCGATAAATATGGAATTTTGGATGTGCAAGAAACGCAAGGCACCAAGGTAAGGGCCAAAACTGTTGTGGAAAAACCAGCACCTGCTGTTGCGCCATCGAACGTGGCAATTATTGGCCGTTATATTTTAAACAAAAAAATATTTCATCATTTAGCCCAACAAACCGAAGGGGCTGGTGGGGAAATTCAGTTAACAGACGCTATTCAAGCCATGGCTTTTCAAACACCTATTACCGGTTTTCGTTATGAAGGTGTTCGTTTTGATTGTGGAACAAAAAAGGGGTGGCTTGAAGCTAATTTGGCTTTTGCGTATACTCAGCCTGATTTATGGAACGGCTTGCAAGACATTATTCAAAAATACTGCTTGCCAGCTGCCGCTTAAAAGGGTTTTTTTGAATGCATGTAACAATGATTGGGTCGGGCTATGTGGGCCTTGTAAGCGGGGCTTGTTTTGCTGAATTCGGTCACACCGTAACGTGCGTAGATGTGGATGCTGGTAAAGTATCGGCCCTGCAAAAGGGGCAAATTCCCATTTATGAACCTGGTTTGGATGTTTTAGTTCAAAAAGGGATCAGTTCAAAACGCCTTAGTTTTACAACTAACTTACACACGAGTGTTCAAGACGCCCAGGTTGTGATGATTGCCGTTGGAACCCCAACACGCCGTGGCGATGGGCATGCTGATTTAACCTATGTTTATGAAGCGGCTCAACAAATTGCCAAAGCCATTAAAAACTATACAGTGGTTGTGACCAAATCCACTGTTCCAGTTGGAACATGCCGAAAGGTTGCGGAAATTATTGAGACCGAACGTCCAGACCTTAAGCGTGGGGTTGATTTTGATGTGGCTTCCAACCCAGAGTTTTTAAGGGAGGGGTCAGCCATAGGCGATTTTATGCGCCCAGACCGTGTTGTTATCGGCGTTGATGGTAGCCAGTCTCAAGATGTGATGACAGCTTTGTACAGGCCTTTGTTTCTAATTGAAACGCCTATCGTATTTACAGGCATCGAAACGTCAGAACTTATTAAGTACGCATCCAATGCCTTTTTGGCTACCAAAATTACTTTTATCAACCAAATGGCTGATTTGTGTGAAAAAGTGGGCGCTGATGTGCAGGACTTAGCCAAGGGCATGGGGTTGGATGGCCGTATTGGACGTAAATTTTTAAATGCTGGACCGGGGTATGGTGGCTCTTGCTTTCCAAAAGATACCTTGGCGCTTAGTAAAACAGCGCAAGATTATAATAGCCCTGTTTCATTGGTGGATTCTGTCATTCACTACAATGAACAGCGCAAAGAAGACATGGCTGACCGTATTTTGACTGTTTTATCAAAACAGAGCGGTGCCAAAACGGTTGCTTTGTTGGGCATAACCTTTAAGCCCAATACCGATGATTTACGGGATGCACCAAGCCTGGTCATTGTGCCAAAGCTTTTGAAGGCTGGCGTATCTGTGCGTGTTTATGACCCGTTGTATCACAAAGGGGCGGAACGATTGCATCACGCAGAAGAATTTTTTAAAGGGGTTACTTGGTGTCATTCACCTTATGAAGCTGCAGAAGGCGCCAATGCCTTGGTTTTTTTGACAGAATGGAACGAATTCCGGGCTTTGGATTTAAATAAAATTTCTGCTTCACTAACAACTACAGAAGAAAAACCAACGATCGTTGACCTTCGTAATATTTATAAACCCCATGAAATGGAAGGGTTTCAGTATATTTCGTTAGGAAGAGGCCGTCAAAAACACAAATAGACTATTCAGCTATTGTTGTTGGAAAAAGAAATGGAGTGATTCCCCAATACCATTCACAAGAGCATTTTCAATAGATTGGATTAGTGCAGAATACTCAGGGGGTGTATCCCAGCTACCAAAAACTGGGGCAGAACTTGCGGCATTGTAAATACCAAACAGGGCATTGTCTTGTAGCCGCACTAAATACAAGCTGAATTTGGCAACGCCAACAGGGGCGCTTGTGGGAATAAAGCCATAATACGCGCGGACCACTCCAAACTCAATGGGGTCAATAACCAAAAGAAAATCTGCCTCATGTTGATTTTTTAAAAATGTAAAATCGTAAGGAGATGTAGTTTCCTCATGTTTTAAATGAGAAACGGCGTCCTTTTCAATTGTTTTGCCAAGCCTTTTCACCCAGGTTGTTTTATTTTGTAAAGCTTTTTCAAAGGATTGGTAGTATTTTTCATCTAAAATGGGTTGAACACTAATATGTTTCAGCCTTTCAGTTAGAGACGAATTAACAACGTTATTTATAATGGAATCAAGCCAGCCTTGTGTTCCGGCCTTATAGAGGTGAGCTTCTTCAAAACCAGACATTTGGGCTATAAGAATTTTCGGTTTGCTATCAAACGTAGAGGGTGATATGGCCATATTGTCCCGGGCGCATGAAGCTAGAAAAAAAGGAAGAAAGATAAACAAAAATTTTAATTTTGAAAATTGCATGACCCAAAAAAAGCCTAAATGATAGTTATAGAGAAAAACTCTACAAAATTTCTTATACCTATTCAAAGAATTTTTGCGCTGTGTATAATTTTTGTAATATGAGCTTGAACGAAATCCTCATGGTTATGAACATAATGTGGGCGTAGCCTCAAGTTGTTTTGGGATGTTATATTTACAGCAGGCTTTTGTGAATTCAGCTTGGAGAGCATGGAGGAAAATCCGCCAAAAATACCATGAAATTCTAACATGGCGTTTTGAAATTTCATGGTAAAATCAACAAAACACCATGAAAATTTAATATGGTATTTTGAAATTTCATGGTATAGTCCAAGTAGGGTTTTAGATTTGGTTGAAAAATGTCTGTTAACCGTTCAGGGTTTATTCAAAAAATTCAACAAGCTTTTTTGGTGAATCGTATCGTATGTCTTTTGGGGCCGCGCCAATGTGGTAAAACAACCCTTGCCCGAGAATTGTGGGGGGCAGAAGGTAATGGTTCAAAATCTGGGTATTTTGATCTTGAAAAACCCCTTGATTTGCAATTGCTTGATTCACCAGACCTTTCTTTGCATCCCCTAAGGGGCTTGGTTGTTATTGATGAAATTCAACGGCGCCCCGATTTATTTCCATACCTTCGTTACCTTCATGATGAAGGGCTTGATCAACGATTTTTAATTTTAGGAAGCGCCAGCCGAGATTTAATTCATCAAGCCTCTGAGGCATTAAGTGGCCGTATATCATTTATTGATGTAACCCCTTTTTCCCTTCAAGAGGTGAATGATATGACCCAATTATGGTGTCAGGGTGGGTTTCCCCGAAGTTATTTGTTGGACGCCAAAAACAGTTATTCGTGGCGACAAGAATACATGCGTACGTATGTTGAGCATGATTTGGGAACATTTGGACTTTCTTTTGATAAAGATATTTTGCGTAAAATGTGGTTTATGTTAGCCCATTATCATGGACAAATATTCAATGCATCTGAATTGGCTGCATCATTAGGGGTTTCCCAGCCAACTATTAAGCGCTACTTGTCTTACCTTGAGGCAACTTTTATGGTACGCGTGTTAAAACCTTGGTCAGCTAACATTAAAAAGCGTCAAGTAAAAAGCCCAAAAGTCTATTTTCGTGATTCTGGTTTGTTGCATACAGTTTTAGGGATATCGACACCCGATCAACTTTCTTTAAACCCTAAAATGGGTGGTTCTTGGGAAGGTTTCGCCTTGGAAGAAGTGTGCAGGGTTTTAAATGCTGAAACCCAAGACTGCTTTTTTTGGGCAAGTCATAATCAGGCAGAATTAGATTTGTTGATTTTAAAAAATGGCAAAAAAATAGGGTTTGAATTTAAGTATCAAGATGCCCCCAAAATGACCCCATCTATGCGCATTGCTTTGAAGGATTTAGAATTGGATGAGTTAAATGTTATATATCCCGGGCGGCAAAATTATTTACTATCGCCAGAAATACCTGTTTGGGGCCTTCAAAATTATATAGAGCATTGTCGTGACCTTTGAAATTTCACAAGCTATGGTTTTTGCTGCAGGCTTTGGAAAGCGTTTGCAGCCTATTACAAATCATACCCCTAAACCACTTATTCCCATTCGGGGAACTACATGTTTGGGCGCTACGCTGACGCGACTTCAAAATATGGGGGTAAAAAAAATAGTTGTGAACGCCCATCATCTGGCTGATCAGGTGATTCACTATGTTAAACCATGGCCACACATTCAGGTTATTTACGAACCCATTTTGTTAGAAACGGGCGGGGGGTTTTTAAATGCTTTGCCTTATTTTGATGTTACCCAGCCCATTTTGACAGTGAATAGTGATGTTTGGTTTGATGACGGTTTATCATCTAATTGTTTTGAACGTTTATCTAAGTCATGGCAACCGGCTATGAAGGCGTTGCTTTTGGTTGTGGCAAAAACAAATGCTATTGGGTTTGATGGCCCCGGTGATTATTTTTTGGAAAATGGTTTACTTGCACATAGGGGCCAGAAACCAGAGGGCCCTTTTGTATATGCGGGTGCCCAACTTATTTCACCGCAGGCATTTCTAAGCTTTAAATCAGGGTCACCTGTTTTTTCAATGCGTGCTGTTTGGGATTTTTTTGAAGCAGACAAAAATGCCTTGCACGGCGTTGAGTATAAGGGAAAGTGGTGTGATGTAGGAACACCAACAGCTTTAGGCTGTTTACAAAGTGAAGAGGCGCTAACAGCAACCTTGCCACTATCATAAAAAGCAGCTACAGTTTCCTCAATTTATTGAAAGGAACAAAGCACATGAGTGAACAACAAGATTTTCCCTATACAATTCAGGGGCAATATATCAAAGATTTATCGTTCGAAAACCCGAACCCGTTGGAAGGCCTTAGTAACGATGGAAATTTTGATCCAGAAGTTAGCATTAGTATTGAAGTGGGCGCCCACAACATAACGGATGACGTATATGAAGTTTTGTTAGATGTTCAAGCTGCAGCTAAAAAAGATGGGGAAACCGTTTTTTTGGTAGAACTTAGCTATGGTTCCATCATCACTTTGGGGACTGTTGAAAAAGAAATGGTGGGTCCATTACTTATGGTTCATTGCCCCACCATGATGTTCCCGTTTGTGCGCAACATTGTGGCCCAGGTAACCCGGGATGGTGGATACCCGCCTTTGTACTTGTCACCGGTAGATTTTTGGGCTTTGTACCAAGAGCGTGAAGGTGCCCAAGAAAAAACAGGTACTGTAAATTAATAAAGTCATTTTTTTTGAAAGGAATTTGAAGATGATTAGAAAATTTTTATTTAGTTTTGCAACCTTGTGTGTTGTTGCGCTGGGGGCTTATGCAAGTGATGAAAGTGCATACGTTGTCGAGTTCTTAAATACAAGTGATGTTTCAAAAGTTGTAAGAGCCCATAGTGCTTGGAAAGAAGGATTAGGGACGCTAGCATTAGATTTTTCAAAAACAGTTACAGAAGATGTTGTTCTTGCCAATGGTACTACAGAAAAAGGAAGGCTGGTGCGTTTAGGGGACGAAGATGGCCTAAGTCATACTTTAATTAACCATTTAGAAAGAAAAAAGACAAACCCTTGGTACGCAGCTATTGTGAAAAAAAGAAATACGTCTGATGGAGCTGTAGATTCCGTAGAAGGAATGTTCCTTTTTGGCATCATGCCTAAAACTGGCTATGCGAAAGATCATCCCGTGATCCAAGGGTTTATGGATAGCCTTTCTGTGCCTGAGGGGTATGGTTTAGGGCATTTTGCAGCTGAAATGTCTCCCTCTTTATTGGCGGCCCCAGAGGCTCTAGAGAGCGTTTATTCGGAGGCGACAAACATCATTGCAAGACGTTTGACTTCAGAAAAAGCCTTACTTCCTCGTGGTGCAGGATCGCCTCATTCTTTGTTCCTTGTTTATAACGAAGCACGCGTGCAGGAAATTGAATTATTGCAAGGACTGGGTTATACAGCTCATAGAAACGATGCTTTCAAAGGATTTTATGAATATCCAGCGGTTGTTTTAACCTTGCCATTAACTGAAGCATCTGAATAATTTTAGTTTTTTACATACTTACCCCGCTATTGATTAATTTCTTTGGCGGGTTTTTTTATGCCATTTATGCTGGCCCGTTGAACTGTTAACAAATTTCTGGCACAAAAGAATAAAGTCTTTCATGCTTCAGGTTTTAATTCGTTCATGCGTGCTGTCATTATTTTAGCAGCGGGAAATAGCACCCGTATGAAATCTTGCTTGCCTAAGGTATTGCATCCCTTAGCGGGTAAGCTTGTGATTCAGTATGTGTTGGACGCAGCTGCTACATTAAACCCAAGTCAGGTTATTGTGGTAACGTCTGAGGCATTAAAAAATCACCCCATTTTACAACCATACACACCTGTTGTTCAAAACCCAGCTTTGGGTACGGGCCATGCGGTACAATGTGCCATGCCTTATTTAAAGCCAGAAATTGAAGACGTTTTTATTATGTGTGGTGATACGCCTTTAATAACCCCTGAAACGCTTGCAGATTTTTCAAAAATGACCGATCCATTGGCTTTACTAGCCATGAAGGTAAATCCCAATACCAGCTATGGTCGTTTGATTATAGATGCAAAGGATCGGGCGCAAAGAATTGTGGAAATGAAAGACGCCACAGATGATGAAAAAAAACTGCCTTTAGCTAATACGGGTGTTTATAAAATTAAGCGTGCTTTATTAAATGAATTAATTCCTACACTTTCCAATCAAAACGCCAGTGGTGAATATTATTTAACGGATTTGGTTGAAAAGACAGCCCAAAAAAACATGGCTGTTGGGGTTCTAATAGCTGATGCTGATGAATTTCACGGCATTAATACCCGGGCTGATTTAGCCAAAGCGACCCATATTTTGCAAAACCGGTGGCGGGATCAACTCATGAATGAAGGCGTAACGTTGGTGCAACCTGAAACAGTGCATTTTAGTTATGACACGAAAATTTCAAAAGATGTGACGATTCACCCGTTTGTAACTATGGGTCCAGGCGTTACCCTAGATACAAACGTGACTGTTTTTCCTTTTTGTCATTTAGAAAACTGCCATTTGGAAATGAATGCCAGTGTGGGACCGTTTGCCCATTTACGCGGGGGGGCTGTTTTAAAAGAAGGCGCCAGTGTGGGTAATTTTGTGGAAGTAAAAAAATCGACCCTGGGCCGAAAAACAAAAGCTAAGCACTTATCGTACATTGGTGACGCCACATTGGGCGACAATGTGAATATTGGGGCTGGCACCATTACGTGTAATTATGATGGCGTGCAAAAATTTGAAACTATTGTCGATGATAACGCATCTATTGGTGCGAATACGTCACTCGTGGCGCCTGTTTATGTTGGAAAAGGGGCTATTGTAGCTGCAGGCAGTGTGATCACGCAGAATGTTGATGCTGATGATTTAGCTTTGGGAAGGGCCCGGCAGGTCAACAAACCCAAAGGGGCTGACAAGCTGCGGCAAAAGCAGAAAAAGTCATGAAACATAAAACGCTGAAAACCTTTTTAAAATTAGCTGAAAACAACTGTGATTTTGGCGTGCACAAACTGTTAGGCATTCCCCGTTCAACCCTTTGGGCCCACGTCAGTGAATTGGAAACTGAATTCAAAATTAAGTTGGTGGAACGCCGTAAGCAAAATTCAACCTTAACAGAAGAAGGCAGACTTTTTATTCCTTATGCCATGAAAATGGTCCGGGTATACGAAGAAATTTCTGAAAAAACAGCGTCATCTTACGAAAGTGGTATAGAGGGAAATTTGACTATTTCCATGACACATGCTGTTTCTCACTCTTGGTTTGTGGAAAGCATACGCGATTTTACAAACAAATATCCAAACTTAAGGTTACATATTTTTTCAAGCAATTCCATTGATCGTCAAACAGAAAAAGCTGCTGATATTTTAGTCAGACCCTTAGGAAATAATCCAAATTTCAAAAAAATTTGGTATATCGCCTATACCCATGGATTATTTGCTAGTAAGGAATATTTGGAAACTCATGGAATTCCAAAAACACCTGAGGATTTGTTAGACCATAAGTTATTGGGGTATGGGGAAGATGAATTTACGTATTTTGAAGATGTTAATTGGCATTTAAAAGGGCAGTGGGGCCTTCCAAAATTAACGCCAACGTTAACGATGAATTCCACAACAGCTTTGTATTCAGCTGCCTGTGAAGGGGTTGGAATTGCATCTGTTGCTATGGAGTCCCTTAGTTTTTATGGAAAGAATTTAGTGCGTGTTTTACCACAAATTGATGGACCAGAAGCCCGTACGTATTTTGCTGTTCGTGAAAATACTGGCCCTGCCCTTGTGCGGACGATGGAGGTTTTTCGTATGTGTTTTGAAGAGTATCTTGTAAAACTGGGGGTCAAAATCCACCACACTAATGTGTGAAGGGGGTTGCCAATCTCTTTTTTCATGCGAACCCATTATAAATATGGTATATTCGTCAGGTATTTTGTAGTTTGAGGGGTTTTTATGGCTGGTTCAGTTAATAAGGTTATTTTGGTTGGGAATTTAGGAAAAGACCCAGAAGTTCGCTTTATGCAAGACGGTGGCAAAGTTGCTAGTTTTCCTGTTGCAACGGGTGAATCTTGGAAAGACAAAACAACAGGTGAACGTAAAGAACGTACAGAGTGGCATCGTGTTGTTATTATGAATGACAAATTAGCTGATATAGCGGAACGCTTTTTAAGAAAAGGTTCACGTGTTTATGTGGAAGGCCAACTTCAAACACGTAAATGGACAGATCAGTCAGGGCAAGAACGTTATACAACAGAAATTCTTCTTTCTCGTTTTAAGGGTGAATTAACCCTTCTAGACCGACTTCAATCTTCTGATGACCATTTTTCTAACTCTGAACCTCTGTCTTCAACTAAAGAAGACCACCATCCCATTTTAGATGATGATGTACCTTTTTAAATACATGGATTTTTTAAAAGTTGGGTATTTTGTGATGTATGAAAATTGTTTCATAAACTGTTGTTAAAATACCCGCCCGACTGCGTCGGGGCCACCGTAAAGCCCAAACCCGTGCATGGCCA
>CAZDVK010000022.1:0-11753 GCA_964508915.1 uncultured Verrucomicrobiales bacterium
GTGGCGCTGTGCACTGGTTTTTGTGGGGCCTAGGTGGGCCCCACGCAGTGGGCGGGGTGTGCCTGAATGTTTTCTAATACATATGTGTCGATAAGGCTTCTAATTAAAGGCCCGTGGTGGCATACAATATTTCTAGAATCTCCATTTTGATTTTTAAGAAAATAGTTTACCTAGACCATCCCATATCAAAATCTGTATACCCAAAGTGGTGCCCCATTTCGTGAATCATCACATGATGAACCAGTAAAGACAAATCTTCTTGGTTTTCTCGGGCGTAGCGAATTAATGGGCAGCGATATAAAAAGATAGTATCAGGCAAAGTCAAGTTTGGCTGAAAAGCCTTCACAGGAACGGGAACACCGCGATACAGACCTAAAAGGTCGTATTTATCTTTAATGTGTAAACTTCCCAAAGTTTCTTCATCAGCAAAATTTTCAACTTTGACAGTTAAATTAGCCGTTAAGCGTTTAAAATTTTCAGGAAGCCCATCTATGGTCTTTTGTGCATAGGCACTTAATAGAGCCAAATCAGGCAAGCTAACGGTTTCTTGCAGCGATTTTCTAAGCGTATTATAATTTTTATTCATTCATCTACCTTTGTTGTACTAAGATGGTTCGTGTTACAAAAAAGTTCTCTTCTTAAGTACAATTTAGGGCATAAAGGTTAACAAATGGTCGATAAGCGCAAAAAAAAATGGTTTTTTTTGATTTTTTTTGATAAAAAGTTTTTTTTGTTTTTGATGCCCCTGTTTTTGTGCAGCTGTGCATCAGACGTGGTTATGTCATCGGTTAAGTCTGTCTTTGGCTTTAAGCCTGCCAATGTTTGGCTTGAAAAAGTTCATTTTAAAGCCGCTGACAATGTTAATGATAATTCTCCGGTTACTGTTCATCTGCTTATCCCCTATTCTGCGGATTTAATGAAAGAACTTTTAAAAATGGATGCCGATGCTTACTTTAAAAAAGCAGACCAAATAAAGATCGACAATGCAGGTTGTCTTGATGTATTCTCATGGGACATTATTCGTGGTCAGCGGTTAAACGATGTGGCAATTACGCCTTCTAAACTTTCAGGAGAGGGTGTTGTGATTTTTGCCCGTTATAGTTCACCTGGTCCACATCGCGCAACCGTTGCTGATGATCGGGAAGTTGTCATTAGCTTAGAACGGTCAGATTTTAAGGTAATTCCGGTTAAACAATAACGTAATACAAATAGAATGAATCAGCCCTTGCCCTCATCTTTAGATACACTCCAAACTTACTGGTTTGCCATATGCCAAAAAATGGAAAAAGATATTGGTGAAGCGGCATTTAAAAGTTGGCTTAAACCCCTAGAGGTCTTAGATATTCAAGATGGGTCTGTTGTTATTAGTGCACCAAGCCATTTTATGTGCGACTGGGTTCAAACGCATTATAGTGACAGGATTAAGGCGTATTGGGCTGAAATTTTCCCAAATGTTACCCAGATTAAAATCTTAGTAAATCTTCCAACTGCAACAATTAAGCCATTTCCCAACACAAGTGCAGTTTCACAACCAGATGAAGAAATAGAAGAAGACGATAATGCTGACGTTAACGCGGCGTTAGACAGCCGTTTTACTTTTGAAAATTTTGTTGTTGGAAAACCAAATGAACTGGCGTATGCAGCGGCTTTACGTGTGGCTGAATCAGACCATCCTCTTTTTAATCCTTTATTTTTATATGGTGGCGTTGGTCTTGGTAAAACGCACTTAATGCACGCGATTGCGTGGCAAATTAAAAAAATGCACCCGCAGCGAAAAGTTATTTATATGTCTGCGGAAAAATTTATGTACCAGTTTATTCGGGCTTTGCGTTTTAAAGATACGGTGGCTTTTAAAGAAAGGTTCCGTAGCGTTGACGTTTTGATGATTGATGATGTTCAATTTATTGGCGGCAAAGAAACAACCCAAGAAGAATTTTTTCATACTTTTAATGCGCTGGTGGATAATAATCGACAGGTTATTATTTCTGCAGATAAATCACCTGCAGACTTGCTGCAAATGGAAGAACGTCTAAAGTCAAGGCTTGGTTGGGGTTTGGTTGCTGATATTCACCCAACAACGTACGAACTGCGCCTTGGCATTTTGCAGGCAAAAGCAGCAGCTATAAGCACAAAGATACCCAAAGAAGTTATGGAATTTTTAGCCCTTAAAATTTCATCTAACATACGTGAATTGGAAGGGGCCTTGAACCGTATTGTGGCACACGCAACTTTAGTTGGCCGTAATGTGACATTGGACACAACACAAGAAGTGTTGCGTGATTTGCTTCGTTCTAACGATCGGCGTATTACCATTGAAGATGTTCAAAAAAAGGTTTGCGAATTTTACAACATTAAAATGTCTGATTTATTGTCAGGTCGTAGGCAACAAACCATTACCCGCCCAAGGCAGGTTGCTATGTATTTTTCTAAAACCTTAACAACTAAATCATTGCCTGAAATAGGTCGAAAATTTGGGGGGAAAGATCATACAACCGTGCTGCATGCTATTAAAAAAGTTCAGGAAAACTGCACTCAAGATCCTGAATTTTCAGCAGATATTGATATTTTAAGAAGGCTTCTTGAAAGTTAAAAAATCTTTTGTTATGAGGGAAAATCCTGCATGATGATGAATGAATTATTAAGGTTGAAACATGAACTATAATCAGAAGAAAATGGAGAGTGGGATAACCGGCTTTATATTAGAGAACGCGAAGAATATGCCTGCTATGGAAGAAGATACATATAATTTGAAGAAAACCTATCGTTACTGGCGTATTCGTATGATGTACTCCATGATGATGGGGTACGCCTGTTTTTATCTGATTCGTCAAAATTTTACGATGGCTATTCCTGCTATGGAAGCTGAACTAGGCTATAGCAAAACCCAAATAGGTCTTGTTTTAAGTATTGCAGCTGTGATTTATGGCCTTGGAAAAGGCCTGAGTGGTCTGTTAAGTGACCGAAGTAATGCGCGGTACTTTATGACTTTTGGGCTTTTGATGTCTGCTGTCATGAACATGTTTATGGGATTCAGTTCAAGCCTTGGCTTTTTTATGGTTTTTTGGTCTTTGAATTCTGTTTTTCAATCTATGGGGTGGCCACCTTGTGCGCGACTTTTAACCCACTGGTATAGTCCCCGTGAAATTGCCACAAAATGGGCACTTTGGAATACCTCTCAGCAAATTGGGGGGGCTTTAATTCTTGTAGCTGGTGGTTTTCTAATTGAACATTATGGCTGGCGTTCTGTTTTCTTTGTACCCAGCGCTGCGTGTATTTTGATGGCGTTTCTTTTATTTAATCGGTTGCGGGATACGCCTCAATCGCTTGGATTGCCGCCTATAGAAGTTCACCATGGTTATGTCAGAACGGCCCAGTGCCTTGAAGAAGAAAACATGTCGATGCGGCAAGTTTTGTTTCAACGGGTTTTGAAAAACAAACTGGTTTGGTACGTGTGTTTAGCTAACTTTTTTGTGTACATTGTGCGCATGTCTGTTTTTACATGGGGACCAACTTTTTTGAAAGAATTCAAGGGAAGTAGCTTACATTTGGCCGGTTGGCAAACAGCGGCTTATGATGTTGCTGGGATGTTTGGTGGCATTGTAGCAGGTTATTTGTCGGACAGAATATTCCAGGGGCACCGCGGACGTGTGGGGGCCATTTTTATGCTTGTTCTGGGTGTGTGCGTAGCCTTTTTATGGTTGTCCCCGGTTGGGCATACAGTGCTTCACTTTTTGGGAATGATGGCCATTGGGTTTTTAGTATCCGGGCCGCAAATTTTGGTAGGTGTGGCGGCTACGGATTTTGCCTCTAAAAAAGCAGCTGGTGTTGCATCGGGTCTGACAGGTACTGTTGGTTATATTGGAACGGCGGTAACAGGCGTAGGTATTGGGGCGCTTGTGCAGTATTATGGCTGGGATTACGCCTTTATGTTTGTAACTGTTTCTGCCTTTTTAAGCGCTTTATTTTTTGCACTGACATGGAATCATCGATCAAGAATACTAGACGCGGCAGCGGAATCTTCCAGCACGCTGTAAAAGAAACACGCTTGCATGCTGTTAACTTGCAGCATCCTTATATAAGGGGAAGCTTGGAAAGACCCTTATCTTTTGAGGTAAAAGCCGAAGACGCTTTATGGATTTGTGGCGCCAACGGTTCGGGCAAAACAACCCTAATAAAATGTTTGGTGGGTATTGATAACCGGTTCCAGGGGGCTGTACAGGGTCAACCTCTATATTATTGCGGCCATTTGACTGCCTTAAAGCATAACCAAACTATTTTTAAGAATCTGGCTTTTCAGCTTGCTATGATGGGGGTTCAAAAGTCCCCAAAAGAAATTCAAGATGTTCTGGCGCTATTTCATTTAGAAAATGATTTAAACAAACTTGTTCAGCATTTGTCAGAAGGGCAAAAACGCAAAGTTGTTTTGTGTGCCGCTATTTTAAGCCCCCATAAGTTATGGGTTATGGATGAGCCTTTTACAAATTTAGATGAAAAAAGTATAGAAAAATTCAAAATGCTTATGGCATCATTTTTAAATGAAGGGGGTTCTGTTGTTTTGGCATCCCATCAATGTCCATTTCTGGACGGTTCAAAATTTCAAACAATACATTTATAATTTTAAAGAAAGTGCAATAAAATTGTTACTGCAGTTTGATGTTCCAGATTGCTGTTGATATAAAAAACTTAGCAACCAAAACCATCGTTATAATGATGAAACAATTTTATTGGCACTTTCACTATCTATGTTTCAGTTACTCATCATAAGTTCTTTTTTTACACTTATCTTGTGTCGCTCTACAGCGTGTATTGTGTTCGTTAAAACACCTGTTCTCACATGAGTCATCACTGTTACACTTTTTTTTACATCTTTCATATGCTTGGTCATTATCACAGTCTGAGTTTGTGCAGGTTTTGAATCCTTTACATGTTGTTATATCAAACAAGCATGAGCACTTTTTTTTATACGCAAAGAACAGTTCTTTGGAGGTGTTATAAAGTTTATCGGCAGCATCTTTATCTGTTGTTGATAGCTCTTTTGCCGCTTTGGCGCATTCGCTTCCTTTTGCTTTTGCTTTGTCTACATCTCCCTTTTTACATTCTAAACTTTCAAAAAAAGCAGGTAATGTCTCCACATCTACATCTGTAGTAGCATCAGATGCGATTGATAAATTGCAAATAGAAACAAAAATGATCAAAAATTTTAAAAACATACGGTAGTCTCCTTAAAAAGTTGCATGGCTCCAGATTAAATTGAAAAACTTTAAACACTCCTGTTCGTAATTTTCAGCTTTTCTTAGCTAATTCTATGAAAAACAAAAAATTTAATAAAGTTTTATGTAAATGCCAGGTTTGTCTGGTGTGAAGATGGACACAGATCCACAAGGGTAGTTTTTCCTCAATATGCATAATGACACCACTCATTCTAGAATTTTCCAATTTATTCAGGCTGACATAGTTTGTCATAGGATCTAGTCTTAAGAATTTGTGTATGTTTTTGAAAAAACTTTTATTAGATTGTTCTGGCGTGTTATAAATATTAAAAAATATTTGTTATAAACGATTAAATCTATTAAATGATTACACCAGCACGAACAATTTTTCCGGATCGATTTAAATTATTTTTCAAAAAAAGTGTTACAGAAATATCTGGAATTTTCCTTTTAATTCTGGCTGTGGTTTTCTTTATTTCTGTTTGGTCGTACAATCCTATGGACCCGTCGTTAAATACATCAACGGGGTCAACAGTACAAAATATTTTGGGAATTTTTGGTTCTTTTTCGGCTGATTTTTTTCTGCAGATATTTGGCTTGGGAAGCTTTCTGTTTTTTGCTGCCTTGGGCATGTGGTCGTACCACTTAATTCAAAATAGTCGTGTTTCTTTGCTTCGTTTGACGTGTTTGGTTATTGCTTTGTGGGGAATTGGTGTTTTTTTAGCAGCATCCCCTCAGTTTTTAAATGGCAAACCATTGTTGAAAGCAACTTCACCTTTGGCCCAAGGTCCGTCGGTGGGGGGTGTTGTTAGTTATTTGCTTTTATTCCGCCTTCAAAAAATGTTGTTTAATCTTGATTTGTTGCATCTTATTAAACCTGTTGTTTTTTTCATTTTTATGGGTTCGCTGGGTCTTTACTGGTATGGCATGGGGCTATCTTTTCAGCAGCTGAAATCATTTTTTAAAACAATTTACGATGGATTTTCATGGTTTGTATTTTGGACGGGGCAAAAAATTGGAAACAACTATAAACGTCCTTTTGTTCGAAATAAATCTAGCGTTTCTGAAGAAGATGATACTTTAAACTTTTTTAGAAGTGCAGCTTTGTCAACAGTTGTTCCAGCTTCTGATGATGAACAAGAGGTAGAGGAAACCTCTTTAGAAAATCATGAGCAAGGGTACACAGATATAGATGACACAGAAGAAGAGGAAGGTTTTGTATCTGAAATACCTGTGCAACGAAAAACAATGCAAACTAAAAAAGAACAATTTCAAGTTCCAGATGCTATTCGGTTTAGTGGTCACTATCATTTACCACCTATTGATTTGTTGGATGTTCAAAAACAAAAACAAACACCTACGTTAACACAAGAAGCTTTGGCCAACGCTGCTAAAGACCTTGAAAATGTTTTAGATGAATTTGGTGTTAAGGGTGAAATTGTGAATGTGCGCCCAGGTCCTGTGGTGACTATGTTTGAGCTAAAGCCAGCGCCAGGTATTAAAACATCACGTGTTATTGGGTTGGCCGATGACATTGCCCGTTCTATGAGTGCGTTATCTACACGTATTGCTGTTATTCCAGGACAAAATGTTATTGGTATTGAGTTACCCAATAAAAACCGCCAAATGGTTTTCATGCGGGACATGTTGGCAGCTACTGATTTTCAGCAAACAAAAGCAGCGTTGCCGTTAATTTTAGGGAAAGATATCGGTGGTCAACCTATTGTGGCAGACCTAACCCGTATGCCGCATTTGTTGGTGGCGGGAACTACCGGTTCAGGGAAGTCAGTTTCCATTAACACCATGATTTTGTCGTTGCTGTTTAAGTTTTCACCAGAACAATGCAAATTTATTATGATTGACCCGAAAATGTTGGAATTGTCTGTTTATGATGACATTCCCCATTTATTGGCACCTGTTGTGACTGACCCTAAAAAAGCCATTGTGGCTTTAAAATGGGCTGTACGGGAAATGGAAAACCGGTATCGGGCTATGTCAAAATTGGGGGTGCGCAATATTGATAATTTTAATGCGCGGTTGAAGCAGGCAAAAGAAAGTGGCGAAATTTTGATTCGTCGTATTCAAACAGGTTTTGATCCAGATACAGGTCGCCCTATTTTTGAAAATCAAACACTTGATTTTGACGTACTGCCTTACATCGTGGTGGTGGTTGATGAAATGGCCGATTTAATGTTGGTAGCAGGTAGGGAAATTGAAGCAGCTGTTCAGCGTTTGGCCCAAATGGCCCGTGCAGCTGGAATTCATTTGATTATGGCAACCCAGCGACCATCGGTGGATGTGATTACAGGTACCATTAAGGCCAACTTTCCAACCCGCATTAGTTTTCAGGTTACATCTAAAATTGATAGCCGTACCATTTTGGGTGAACAAGGTGCGGAGCAGTTGTTAGGCCAGGGGGACATGCTGTATATGGCTGGCGGTGGCCGTATCAGCCGTGTTCATGGTCCATTTTTGACGGATACAGAAGTGGAGCGTATTGTTCATTTCTTAAAATCTCAAGGAGAGCCTAATTACGTGGAGGCTGTTACGGAAGACGATGAAAATCAAACTTTTGGTGAGTCTGATTCTAAAGGCGGTGGGGATGACCTGTACCGGCAAGCAGTGGAATTGGTTTTGCGTGAAGGAAAAGCATCGACCAGCTTTATTCAGCGTCATTTGCAGTTGGGGTATAACCGGGCGGCCCGTTTAATTGAACAAATGGAAAAAGAAGGCATTGTCAGTGCCGCTAACCATGTAGGAAAACGGGAAATTTTGGGCAAACGATAGATGATTGAAGTAAAGGGGTTACAATTTTTATGCGTTATTTTAGGTTTCTAGTTTTTGTTATTTCATTTGCCTTGATTTCTAGCTGTTACGCTGGTGATTTGTCGCCAAAAGCTGTGACCGAAAAAATTGAAGTTTACCTAAACGGTATTCAGGCCCTAAAGGCTGATTTTCTTCAAACAAATCCTAACGGTAAAACCGTATATGGGCGAATTTGGCTTCAACGGATACCGGGTTCTTTTGGAAAACTGCGCTTAGATTATGAACCAAGTGCTAAACAGCGTGTTGTTAGTGTTGATGAAAACCTGACTGTATATGATTTATCAGATAATTCAGAAAGCACTATATCCGTCTCATCTACGCCCGCGGCTTTTATTTTACAGCAGGCTATTTCTTTTCAAAAAGATTTACGGGTGGTGAGCCTTACCATAGACCCCAGCGTTCAGGTCGCTAAAATGAAACTGGTGCGTCAAGGCGATGATGACAACGGGCCATCGTTGACATTATTTTTTGCCCTTTATGATACAGGCGGTGTCAAAGCGTTAGAACGATGGGAAGTTGTTGATTTACAAGGTAATCAAACAAAGGTTGATTTGGTTCCAGAAACCCTTACCATTAATGATATGAACCTTGTTAAAAATGACCTGTTTGTTCCACCATTTCATGAAGAAATCATGTGTGCAAACCCTACAGATAAAACCCCATGAGATTTTTCTGCCTTATCATCTTTTTCTATACGTGCCTTGGTTGCAGTGTTGTTACGCACGCAGAAATTGTGGATACAAAACCGTCAGAGGTTGAGCTGAAAGGGGAAAACACCATTTCAGTTGAAGGAAATGAAACAAGCTATGATGTGGTGTTTAAAACTGCCCAAGAAGCTGGCGTGGCAATTTTTCAACGTGGTTCAAAGTGGTACTTTGTTTTTGATAAAATCATGCCGTTTGAAGTTGCAGGAAAAGCCAATACGGAGGCTTTTATTGAAACAATTCGTTTGATCCCCCAGGATGAACCAAAACCAACGACAACAGTTGTTGAGGTTGTTTTTAAACCAGGTGTTTCTTTTTCTATTCATAAAAAAATAAAAGAATGGCATTTGCGTTTGTTTTTTTTTGATCCAACAGAGCCAGGATCCCTTATAAAAGAAGCTGTTCCAGAGAAGCAAATTCGACTTAAAGAAACCAAATGGCCCCACATCCAAATTTCTCCATTAAAAGGTGATTCAGGCTTTTTTATTAAGATTGAAGGTCAAAAATATTATGTCATTCCCTATGCTGAGGTCGAAGAGGGGATTCGGAATGTTTTTTTTGACACACCTTATTACAGCCTTATTAACGCAATACAGGGTTTTGTGTGTGAAATTTTTTCAGAAAATGTTTTCTTTGAAAAGGCATCAACAAACCTTTCGATTAAGCCAATTAATGAATTTGTATCCGCAGAAAAATCATCAGATTTAAGGCCTTATTCATTTTCTTATTTTCGGGGCGATGACGTTAATTGGGTTGATTATCGCCAGGAATTGGACAGGCGAATGTTTGCAAAAGGCGATGATGTCACAATGCAGGATAACCTTGAAAAAGCTTGGGTTGACGTTGCTTTGGGCTGTGGAACAGAGGCGTTGGTCCAGCTGGATTTGATGAAAAAAAAATATCCTGGTGTTTCATTTTTCCCCATTTTTAAAGTGATCGAAGGCATGGCCTATTTTTTAAAAAAAGAATTCTCTAAGGCTTTAGAGAATTGGGAGCTTGTTACCGAAACGGAAGAGATGGCCATTTTGAAAATGATGACGTATGCCGAACAAAATATAATGGTTCCCTATTCAACAATTTTAAAAAAAGGGGAAGGCATTATTGCGCAATACCCACCCATTTTAAGGGCTATGATTCTTGAGAATTTTTTGCATTTGCTGAGTTCTTTGGGTGATTTTCAATCTATTGCATCCATCGTTAATAACACAGAACATGTGGGAAGCAATTTACGCTTAAAGTCTTTGTTTGAATACTACAGGGCTTTGACATTAATCAAAATTGGTAAACCAGAACAAGGAGTGGCCTTGTTGACGGAGGCCTCTCAATCATCTGCACGCCGATATTTCCCGTTAGACATAAAGCAGGATTTAGATATGTGTTTGATTGAGCAGCAATTACTGCAAAATATCCTATCGGTCGATCAGGCTATTCATCTTTTTTCTGAGGCCAGGTTTCGTCTACGTTCGTGTGCAACTGAATACCAAATTGTTCGAAAACTTATTAGTCTTTATGAAGGGCAAAAAAAATATCAAGAAATGCTTGATTTAGCCTATTATCTTCAAACAGCTTATCCTAAGCGGGCTTTGCTGGAACGAATGGATTTAAAGTTAAAAAAATTCCTAATGGATTTTTTTAGTCAAGATTTATCCAAAATATCGCCTTTAAAGGTTGTGTCTATTTATGAACAATATCGTGATTTGATACCGGATAATGAGGCAGGGGACCAGTTGATTCATGTTATTGCTGATGAATTTGTTTCCATTGATTTACTTGAAAATGCGGCACATATTTTGACGAAATGGGCGATGCACAAAAAATCTGTTTTGGAACGCAATAAGATTTTAGTGCGTGTTGTGGAAATTTTTATAACAGACCAGAAATTTGAATCAGCTTTGGCAGTTTTAGATTCTATGAAAGAATTAACCCCTGATATTGCCCAGAAAGTGATTACGTTAAAGGCTCGCTGCTTGTCAAAAATGTCCCGGTCTATTGAAGCGCTGAATTTATTAAAAGATTCACCGGCACCAGAGCATCGCCAGCTTATGATTAATATTTACATGGATTATAAACGTTGGAATGATGCTGCAACAGAAGCTGTTTTGCTGTCAGCTTTCTTGGATGGTGATCAGCAAAAGGACCAGAAAAAAGATTTGCTTGTAACGGCATCTGTTGCAAATTATTTAGGGGAAGATAAAGAGAAATTATTGGATTTACCCAAGTTAGCCCCTGACTTTGTGAAAGAAGATAAGCAATTTAAATATTTAACACGTAACCCTTTAAAAGTTGAACCAAACCGAAGCAATGTTGAAAAACATTTGGCTGAAACACGCAATTTGGCTGAAATTGTGCGGGAATCTTTAGGGGCGCCATGATTCGTATTGTCGCAGGGCAATTCAGGAAACGAGTTTTAAAAACACCACCGTCATCTACCCGGCCAACAACAGACCGCGTGCGTGAGTCAGTTTTTAATATTTTGACGCACACGTTTGGGGTGAATTTTAATGAAACATTGATTTTAGATGCTTTTGCGGGTTCTGGCGCGTTGGGTTTTGAGGCCTTATCAAGGGGGGCTCCATTTGTTCATTTTTGTGAGAAAAATGGGATAGCTCAACAGGTTTTATTAGAAAATATAAAGCTTTTGAAGGTTGAGGGGCAGTGCCGTTTATGGGGCCAAGATGCCCTTCAACTTCCCCAGGCTGAAAGGCCCATGGGGCTCGTCTTTTTAGACCCACCTTATTATGAAAACCTTTTAAAACCTGTGGGTAAACATTTGAAATTACACGGGTGGGTAGACCCTGAAACCCTTGTTTATGCTGAGACAGCAGATGAAAACTTACCCCGAGATATGGAAGGGTTTCAAGTGCTTGAGCAACGAATTTATGGAAAATGTGTGGCTAGTTTTTTGAGGCTAGAGTAATCAAAAGTTTGAATACAGAGGTAAATTAAAGTGCCTATTTCATCAACCCTTTCTTAACTTTTTCTGTGTTATAAAAAGCTTGAGGACACATGTGGT
>CAZDVK010000023.1:0-11001 GCA_964508915.1 uncultured Verrucomicrobiales bacterium
AGCGTCAGACTACGGATCTGAAGGTTAGGAGTTCGACTCTTCTCGGGCGCGCCATTTTTTTGTCTTACCATCATCTTATGTTTCAATTCACTTATACATCCACAAATTATGGCCGTGCGCGGTTGGGAACGCTGGTAACACCCCATGGGGCTGTTGAAACACCTGCTTTTATTTTTTGCGCGACGAAGGCGGCCATGAAAAGCCTAACGGCCCAGCATATGCGCCATGCGGGTACGCAAATTATTTTATCGAACACGTACCACCTGATGTTACAGCCAGGGGGCCCTGTGGTGGAGCGGTTAGGGGGGTTGCAGAAAATAACGGGCTGGAATGGCCCCATGTTGACGGATTCAGGTGGTTTTCAAATTTTTAGCTTAGGCCATGGGTCCGTGGCGTCGGAAATTAAAGGAAAACGCCTTCAAACCCGTGAAAAAACGTTGCTGAAAATTTCTGAAGACGGGGCCCGGTTTAAGTCATACATCGATGGGCGGGAAATTTTATTAACGCCTGAAGATTCCATGACCATTCAGCGGCAGCTGGGGGCAGACTTGATTGTGGTATTGGATGAATGTACCCCTTACCATGTGGATAAAAAATATACAGAACAGTCCATGGAGATGAGCCATCGGTGGGCCCTTCGGTGCTTAAGCGAATTTAAAAAGCATGACACAGGGAAGCAGGCCTTATATGGCATTATTCAAGGCGGTGTATATACAGATTTGCGCCAACAGGCCTGTGACTTTGTGAATGATACCCCGTTTTTTGGCCACGCCATTGGCGGGTCACTGGGGGCGGATAAGGGGCAAATGTATGATGTGGTTTCCATGACCACAGAACGGTTAAGCCGTGAGCGACCCATTCATTTGCTGGGTATTGGTGGTATTTCAGATATTTTTTCAGGGGTTGAAAACGGTATTGATACCTTTGACTGTGTGCACCCAACCCGTTTAGCACGCCATGGCGGGGCCTTGGTAAAGGCTACGAACCGGCAAAAAGATAAGGAACATATTAATTTACGCAATCAGCAATACCAGGTGGATGATACACCTATAGAGGCTGACTGTGATTGTGAAACTTGCCAAACCTATTCAAAAGGGTACATTCACCATTTGATGAAAGCCAAAGAATTGCTGGCTTATACCCTGATTTCCATTCACAACGTGGCTTTTATGAACAAGCTTATGAAAGCTGTGCGCCATGGTTTGCGCACACAAACATTAGATCAGGTCAAAAAACAGTGGTTGGGGTAAGGGGCTAATCTTTGTCTCCATCCCCTGAGACGACGCCGACCCCTGGGTCAGTATCAAAACCTGCTATTTCCCGAAGGGGTCTTGTGTCGCCCCTTTCTGCGAGCATATCCATGGCAACTTTGATGGCCCGCATGGCTTGGGTTCTGAAAATTGCGTTTGCTGCCCTATTGAATTTTTCCAAATTTTCCCAAATTTGTTGAGTTAGGTAGGAGATTGGTTCTTGGGTTGCCAAAGCAGATAAATACCCTTGTCGTACAGTTTCTTCTTTAACAGGATCGGCTGGAAAGGATTTTGCCAGTGAAGTGATAATGGCATCAAGTTTCTCCTCGTCAATAGCAGCTCTTTCTGGTACCGCCATGGTGGCAGCCACAGGCGGTTTAGATCCTCCTGAGGCAGCAGCGGTTGGTTTTTTAGCCATCCACCCTGTTGTTGTAGCAGGCGGACGACCTCCAGATGTAACTGTCATGGGTGGAGGGGGTGGAACAACTGATCCAGGAACAGGTTTTGGTTTTACTGGTATTACAAAGTTGGGTCTGGGTGGTCCTTTTGCTGCTTCTCTAGCTGCATCCTCTGCTGCTTTTTTTTCTCGTGCTTCTCTTACTCTGCGGGCATCTTCCTTTATTCTATCGGCGTCAAAAGCTGTTCCACTACCGCGATTGGTTTGCTTCAAAGCCTCTGGGCTTACAACAAATTGAGCAGCAACGGGCGTACTGCCACCCGGGGCTCCAGTTCCTTTTCCACTATCACCACCCTCAGATTTTGATGGAGTTTTTGGTTTACCTAAACCTGCAAGAGCGGCAGTTCTATCTTTTTGTGGTACTGCCTTCAAAGCTCCTAATAACCCACCACCCATTGGCCCGGCTGATGCTGTTGGAGCTGTAATGCCTTTTTCTGTTTTATATTTATTGATTACAGCTGCAACGGGTGGTGTTGTGAGAGGCAAGTGACCAAGTCCCGTTAATGCGATTTTTGCCCTGACCTCTTCTTTTTGTTCTTCTGTTAATCCTGCAAGCGGATCCACCAGCGGCGCTGCAACAGCTTGTGGAGGTGAGAATTTTGGTTTAGGCCTAGCACCACCACTTTCCCCACCTCCATCAGAATCACCACGCTTTGCTGGGGTTTTTGGTTTATCTACTGCATCAACAGCAGCCTTTCTATCTTTTTTAGCAGCATCGGCAAGTCCTGCAAATAGGCCACCACCCATTGGTCCAGCTGATGCTGTTGGGGCCGTAATGCCTTTTTCTGCTTTGAACTTATCAATAATTTTTTGACGAAGTGGTGGTGGTACGCCGGGCGATCTATCTAGTTTTTCTTGAAGTTCAATCATGTGCGCTTCTGAAAGGCCAGCAAACTCATCTACCGGCGGCGTTGCAACAGGTGGGGTAGGTGAGAATTTTGGTTTGGTTTTTCCTTTCTTTTTGGGCCCCCAGTCTCCATCTGTATCAGACCCAGAAGGGCTATCATCACCCGCTGCTGTTATTTGGACAGAGTTAAGAAGCATTTGGCCTAGTTGGCTCACTTCTGTTCCAGTAGGGGGTTCTTTTTCTTGCTCGGCAAGGGCGGCTTCTTTATCTTTTTCCATACTGCTAATAGCAGCCTGTCTATCTTTTTCAGCGCTGGTAACAATGCCTGAAAACAATCCACCCCCCCCCTTAATGCCAATACCCTTTTGCTTTTTAAATTGGGCAATAACAGTAGCACGGCCAGGGTGATCTAATTTTTCCATAAATCGGAGTTGTAGAGTTTTTTGAATTGCTGCCAGATGTTCTGGTGGTATGTCTTTCAGATCGTCTGGAATATCCATACCTGTTCCTTCACCATGGGCAGCTTCTTCATCAACGGCAACAGCTGTTGCCAAAGGAACGGGTGGTGTTGGAGTGCGGCTATTTTTTACATGCTCATAAGCTAAGAAAAACTTTGTTTGCAACAAAATGGCTGTAATATCAATACCATCAAAGGGTTTACCTTGTTGTGCAGCTAGGTCAGAAACTTGTCTTAAAACATCTAAATCAGGTGTCCCTTGATTTTTAGCAAAAGCGGCTAAATAACAAACCCGTTCTTCCATATCATCAGGAAGGTCAGATACAGGCATATCATCCAAACCTTTTTGAATGGCCTGCAGAACTTTTGGGTTAAACGGAAAAGGGGGTACGTCTTTCACCGTTTTATTATGAAAGGTTAATAAATCTTGCAAGGCAGCATCTTCTGGTGACAAGGGCTCAACGTCCATAGCCATCAGCGTGGTGAATGAAAGGAAAGGTATTGAAAGTGTATAAAATTTTTTCATTTTTTGCCCTTTAGGTACTCATATCACTAGCATCTTCATCACTGCTGTAGGTTGTCATGGCTTTCCGTTGCTGCAGTACCCAAGCTGCATAACCTGGTTCCCCGGGTTTTGGGGGTGGACCTTGCACCGCTGCAACAGTAGGTTTTTTAGCTTTCGTATCTTTTAATTTTACGGCCCCCATTTGCCCAAAAATACCTGCCATTCCCGCTCTATGTTGTGACGGTGGGGTTTCCACTGTTTCTGATAAGGTATGTTTTTTACCTTGTGTAGCATTTCGCCGAGCCGTGGCAGGGTTATGAGCGGCAGTAGGAAATGGCCGCAAAGCATCCGGTACACCTTTTGTTTTTGAATAATGAATGGGCTGATTCATTCTAAGTTCTTGTGGAGCAGCGCTTACAGATTGGTATACAAGGGGAAAATGGAAAAAATTCAGAATACGCTTTACCTCTGTTGCATCTACATCTGCCAAAAATGGAACCCCGACCCACTCTTGAATTTTTGCAGCAACCCGTTCCGGGGCTTCAAAAAAGTTACCCCTGGTCTCAAGGGTGGCCCTTGTTGCCAGCATCAAAATAAAAATGTTTTTAAAATGTTCCCGTTTAATGTGTTCTGGAAAAGCAGGTATTACAGAGTCATACCCCGCTACTAATGGCGTTAATAATTCATGATCATCCAAAAGTTGACGACCATGTCGTTTTGCAGCTGTTTGAAAAGCACTGTGAACAGCCACGTAAGCGTGCTGAGATAATTCATTTGCATCCGCTGTTTCCGCCGATAAACCTTCACCACCTGCAAATATATTGACAATACGCTGTACCCCACCTACACGCTGGCGTTTTACCTCTGACCCGCTGGAGGAAGCCATAGACCAGCTGTGACATATCCACAGAACACTTAGCAAGGTTGCGTATATAAGTTTTTGAAACATTCATTCGCTTCATGGTTTCATTTCTTATCTCCATTTTTAATGAAATAAAGTTAAAAAACAGTTAACGCTTAAGACTCCTGTTTTATGGGCCAAAATAGGGTGTTGACAAACGGGGGGGATGATCATAAATTAGCACTCGTAAGTGGTGAGTGCTGATAACTTCGACAAGCAAACCATAGCCTAACGTCATGCTGGACTTGTTTCAGCATCTAGTGCTTCTAGATCCTGAACTAAATTCAGGATGACAACTAGACGAGGGTTTGTTGAGGTTATCAAAGGCTCCCCAAATCAAAAATTCAACATACTTTTTAAAGGAGTGTTCCATGAAGTTTAAACCTTTGCATGACCGCGTTTTGGTTAAGCGCATTGAAGCGGAAGAAAAAACAAAAGGCGGAATTATTATTCCCGATACAGCAAAAGAAAAGCCCATGGAAGGTGAAGTGGTGGCTGTGGGCAGTGGTGCCCGTAACGAAACAGGTGCTTTGGTTCCTTTAGATGTCAAAGCCGGTGACCGTGTTTTGTTTGGCAAGTGGTCAGGTAATGAAATTAAGTTAGATGGTACGGATTACATTGTCATGAAAGAATCCGACATTATGGGCATTATTGGCTAATTAACAAAGAATTTATAAGGAGAATAAAACATGGCAGCAAAAGAAGTACGTTTTTCAACGGAAGCCCGGGAAAAAATGTTAAAAGGTGTGGATATCTTGGCCGATGCGGTTAAGGTAACCTTAGGGCCTAAAGGCCGTAACGTGGTCATTGATAAGTCATTCGGTGCGCCCCGCATTACAAAAGACGGTGTGTCTGTTGCAAAAGAAATTGAACTAGCTGATAAATTTGAAAACATGGGCGCGCAAATGTTGCGCGAAGTGGCAACAAAAACATCTGACCTAGCGGGTGACGGTACAACAACCGCTACTGTTTTGGGTCAGGCCATTGTGCGTGAAGGTGTGAAAGCCGTTGCAGCGGGTATGAACCCAATGGATTTGAAGCGCGGTATTGATATGGCCGTAGAAGTTGTTGTGGCGGATCTAAAAAGCCGGTCCAAAACTGTTTCCACTAACGAAGAAATTGCCCAAGTGGGGACTATTTCCGCGAACGGTGAAAAAGAAATTGGCGAAATGCTAGCCCAAGCTGTTCAAAAGGTTGGCAAAGAAGGCGTTATTACCATTGAAGAAGCAAAATCTTTGACCACAGAATTGGACGTGGTTGAAGGTATGCAATTTGACCGTGGTTACATTTCACCGTATTTCGTCACCAACCCTGAAAAAATGATTTGCGATCTTGAAAACCCATTCATTTTGATTCACGAAAAGAAGTTGTCTACTTTGCAGCCGCTGGTTCCTGTACTGGAAGCTGTGGTGCAATCAGGCCGTCCATTATTGATTATTGCTGAAGATGTAGAGGGTGAAGCGTTAGCAACCCTTGTTGTGAACAAATTGCGTGGTGGTTTGCGTGTGTCAGCGGTGAAGGCACCTGGGTTTGGTGACCGCCGCAAAGCCATGTTGGAAGATTTGGCCGTTATGACCGGTGGTCAAGTTGTTTCAGAAGATGTGGGCATTAAACTTGAAAATGTGACCATGGCTATGATGGGAACGGCTAAAAAAGTTGTTATCACAAAAGACGACACAACTGTGGTTGATGGCGCTGGTCGTAAAGAAGACATCAAAGCTAGATGTGAACAAATTCGTGCGCAAATTGCCGAAACCACATCTGACTATGACCGTGAAAAACTTCAAGAACGGTTGGCAAAGCTTAGCGGTGGCGTGGCTGTGATTCGCGTAGGCGGGGCCACTGAAATTGAAGTGAAAGAACGCAAAGACCGTGTGGAAGATGCGATGCATGCAACCCGCGCTGCCATTGAAGAGGGTATTGTACCTGGTGGTGGTGTGGCTTTGGTGCGGGGCCTAAAAGCCATTGATTCCTTAAAGCCAGCCAATGGTGACCAAGAAGTTGGTATTCGCATTGTGCGCCATGCCCTAACGGCACCGTGCCGCCAAATTGCAACCAATGCAGGCGCCGATGGTTCTATTGTGGTGGGCAAAATTACCGACAGCAATGAACCGAACTTTGGGTTTGATGCCCAACAAGGCACCTATGGTGACATGGTGAAAGCCGGTATTATTGACCCAACCAAAGTGGTGCGCACAGCGTTGCAAGATGCGGCATCTATTGCCAGCTTGTTGATTACAACCGAAGCCATGATTGCTGAAAAACCAGAACCCAAAGCACCTGCTATGCCAAACCCTGGCATGGGCGGCATGGGTGGTATGGATTATTAATCCAGGTACTAAGGCAAAGCCATTTACGCTGTCGTCCTGAATTCATTTCAAGACGACGGTTTTCCTCCCCCTGTTGTGTATGCGGCAGGGGGATTTTTTGAAGCGGTTTAGTAAGTATGAAAGACATGAAAGATAAAATTTCAAAAGCAGAAGATTGTTTGGCACATGGAAAAATTATTCCAGCTTTAGAATACGGAAACCAGTTAAGAGAGAAGCTTCGTGAAAAACATCCAGAATTGTACGCTGAAAGTTCATGGGTTGAGGAAGAGTTGAACGGTTATGATTTGTCTGAATTGCCAGAGTATAGGAAGAATGTAAGAGGAGAACTTAGATGGTTTGGGCATAAGGCACATGGTGACGACATAAAATCTGCTTACTTCATTCCGTACGATGACGTGGCGTACAGTCACCAGGCAAGAAATATGTGTAAAAAATTTTATTGCCCTATAATACAAAGTTATCCTGAGCTATTAAAAATTAAAGAGAGTGACATTCCTGAGAAAAAAAGTATTTCTATTAATGATCTTCCAGAAGAATATTACAAACGTATTAGAAAGGATTTTGATAAGGATGTGTCAATAAGTAAGCTCCATTTTTTTCTTGCCAGTGAATCCATCGAAGAAATTGAAAAAGCCATTACACAACGCTTACAGGAGTTTTTAAACGAAATGAGAGAAATTTTACCTGAAGAGGATTTTAAACCAACCAACTACTATAATGTGAACAACCATGGTGATTATTCTCAGACTACTATTGGAAACCATACTAATCCATTACAAGTGAATGGAAGCAACAACCCTGTTGTTAGTCAAAAGAATACAGAGGGGCCTATCAATACTTCTGGATCGCGGCTCAGCAAACTATTCAAGATGTTAAACTGGATCAAATCCTTTTTCTTATCTTAGTGTTACAATTTTTTCATTGATTCCCCTATCACTTTATTGTACAAATAAATTGTACAATAGCGGAGGGGCTCATGAATATTTCTATATCTTATAGCGAAGTGAGAAAGCATTTAAAAAAAAGCTTTGATCAGGTTTGTTCTGATCATGTGCCTTTGTTAGTAACACGGAAGAGTGGTGAAAATGTGGTGGTCATTTCAGAAGATGATTTTCGGGCGTTACAAGAAACAGCTTATTTGTGCCAGTCGCCAAAAAACCTGAGCCGCTTACTAGAAGCTATGAACCGCACCGAAGGTTATTCGTTAGAGCATGTGACACATGAACTTGGAATTTGACGTTCATGCTTTTGATGACTTGCGTTATTGGGTAGAGGTTGACCGCAAAAAAGCCAAGAAAATTATGGCCCTTATAGAAGAAGTTAGGCGTACGCCATTTTCAGGAACGGGAAAACCAGAACCATTAAAGTATATATTTGAAAAAACCTGGTCACGCCGTATAGATCATGAACATCGTTTGGTTTATACAGTCGATGATGCGAAAATTCGCATTTTGTCATGCCGGTACCATTATTAGATTTTTGAGCCTAAAAAAATCACCCAAATATCCACCTTGCGTAAGCCTTTGAAATTAGCGAAAATGCGAACGACAACACAAAGAACTGTGTTTTGAAAGAGGGTTCCATGAACGTTGATCGTTATACACAAAAAGTTCAAAACCATTTGCAAAGTGCCCAAAATAAGGCGCTGGCAAGCCAACATCAACAATTTACGCCATTGCATGTTTTAAATGCGTTGTTAGAAGAACCAGCCGGTATGGCTGTTAAATTGCTAGAGCAATGCCAAGGCAATGTGGCGCAGCTAAGGGTTTACCTGGATGAAGACCTTAAAAAACTGCCAAAAGTCACAGGCAGCACGGGCCAAATTTACCTAAGCCCAGAACTGGCGCAGGCCTTTGAAACAGCTGAACAAACGGCTGATAAAAACCAGGAAAAATTCATAAGTGTTGATACGCTTTTATTGGCTTTGGCTATGGTGCTGCCCACTAAAAATATTATTGAAAAAGCGGGTGTGACAGCCCAAAAACTGAATGAGGCTTTTAAAATGCTGCGAAATTCACATAGGGTAGATTCACCCACATCTGAAGAAAGTTTTGATGCCTTAAATAAGTATGCGCGCGACTTAACAAAGTTAGCCCGGGAAGGCAAGCTTGACCCCGTTATAGGCCGCGATGAAGAAGTGCGCCGTACCATGCAGGTACTGTCACGCCGCACCAAAAATAACCCCGTTTTAATTGGTGAGCCGGGCGTTGGCAAAACGGCCATTGCCGAAGGGCTGGCTCAGCGCATTATTAACGGCGATGTGCCTGAAACGTTGAAAGATACGCGCTTGATGGCGTTGGATTTAGGCGCTCTTGTGGCGGGGGCGAAATTTAGGGGTGAATTTGAAGAACGTTTGAAGGCCGTTTTAAATGAAATCACCCATGCATCGGGCGAAATTGTGTTGTTTATTGATGAATTACATACATTGGTTGGTGCTGGTAAGGGCGATGGGGCCATGGATGCATCCAACATGTTAAAGCCCGCTTTGGCACGGGGTGAACTGCATTGCGTTGGGGCCACAACGTTAGACGAATATCGCCAATATATTGAAAAAGACCCCGCCTTAGCCCGGCGTTTTCAGGCCATTTTGGTGGATGAACCAACTGTTGAGGATTCCATTTCTATTTTGCGGGGACTTAAGGAAAAGTACGAACTACATCATGGGGTACGCATTAGCGACAGCGCCATTGTGGCAGCGTGTACGTATTCTAACCGGTATATTTCTGACCGGTTTTTGCCCGATAAAGCCATTGACCTTATGGACGAAGCCGCCAGCCGTTTGCGTATGATTGTGGATTCAAAGCCCGAAGAAATTGATGAATTGGATCGTCGTATTATTCAATTGAAAATTGAACGGGAAGCTTTGAAAAAGGAAACAGATAGTGCATCTAAAGAACGGTTATCAAAACTAGAAGAAGAATTGGCGGAGCT
Source organism: uncultured Verrucomicrobiales bacterium (assembly GCA_964508915.1). GTDB lineage: Bacteria > Pseudomonadota > Alphaproteobacteria > Paracaedibacterales > CAIULA01 > CAZDVK01. The sequence continues at coordinate 9,679 of CAZDVK010000023.1, forward strand.
ACAAGAAAAACAAAAAGATTTATCCCTTTTATGGAAAAAAGATAAAGAATCCCTTGATGAAGCGCGGAAATTAAAAGAACAGCTAGATACGTTGCGGTCAGACCTTGAAAAAGCTCAGCGTGCGGGTGATTTGGGGCGTGCCGGTGAATTGATGTATGGCCAAATTCCACAAATTGAAAAAAAGTTAACGGAATTGCAAGAAAAAGCCCCTGAAAAGTCCATGAAAGAAGAAGTGACGGAATCTGATATTGCCCTCATTATTTCAAGGTGGACAGGTATTCCCGTTGAAAAAATGTTGACGGGCGAACGGGAAAAATTGTTGCACATGGAAGACCATTTGCATGAACGGGTTATCGGCCAAGATGATGCCATTCAGGCCATTAGCAATGCTGTGCGGCGGTCACGGGCCGGTTTACAAGACCCAAATCGCCCCATGGGGTCATTTCTGTTTTTGGGCCCAACAGGTGTTGGTAAAACAGAATTAACCAAGGCGTTGGCTGAATTTTTGTTTGATGACCCCAATAGCATGGTGCGGATTGACATGTCTGAGTATATGGAAAAACATGCTGTGTCGCGGTTGATTGGGGCGCCTCCGGGGTATGTGGGGTATGAACAGGGTGGCGAACTTACAGAAGCTGTGCGCCGTCGACCCTACTGCGTTATTTTGTTTGATGAGGTGGAAAAGGCCCATAAAGATGTGTTTAACCTGTTGTTACAGGTATTAGATGATGGACGCTTAACCGATGGTCAGGGTCGTACCGTAAATTTTAAAAACACCATTATTGTTTTAACGTCGAATTTGGGGGCTCATGCATTTTCTATGCAGGAACCTGATCAGCCTATTTCTCCTCAAGTACGGGATGAGGTGATGGAAACCGTGCGCCAGGCTTTTCGTCCGGAATTTTTAAATCGATTAGATGATATTATTATTTTCAACCGTCTGCAAAAGGCCCACATGAATAATATTGTGGCGTTGCAGTTGCAAGGGCTTGCAAAGCGGCTCGAGGATCATCAAATGACCTTAACGTGGAATGATAAAGCATTAGATTGGCTGACCCAAGCAGGATATGACCCTGTGTATGGCGCCCGGCCATTAAAGCGGGTCATTCAACGGCAGGTGCAAGACCCGCTATCCCTTAAAATTTTGTCAGGGGATATTAAGGATGGGGCAACAATTACGTTGTCTGCCAGTGACGCGGGGCTTTTAATTGGCTAAATTTGTAACGCGGGTTGTGCATTTTTAAAAAAACATTCCCCCTTTAACCCCATTTTAATCTTTTTGGCTGTATTCTGGCTGTGGTTGGTCAGACGGCTCAAGATAAG
>CAZDVK010000024.1:0-7675 GCA_964508915.1 uncultured Verrucomicrobiales bacterium
CGCTCAATTGGCTTGATTTTTTAACCATATTCATCAACACCCATAATAAACGCATGTAACTGCGTCACAACATAAACTCTACTCTCAATCATTCACCTCAAACCTAACATAAGGTTTATCAGGTATTTTGAGACAAGAAATTGCCCAAAATAACCATAAATACTTAAGGGTCTGGGGTCGATTTGGTGGCTATAGCAAGGGTGAAACACGCGATCCCATCCCGAACTCGGCCGTGAAACCCCTCCGCGCCTATGATACTATGACTTAAGTCATGGGAAAGTCGGTCGCCGCCAAATCTACCACAGACCCCTATATAATCTTAAATAAATACACACCCAATTAATCTCAGTAATTTCAAGCCCTGGCGTTTCTGTGCCATGTATGCTAACCAACTCCATGCGTCGTCATGAACGTAGGGTGGGTGCCCTGATGAAGTTTCAGTATAGTTTTTAAAATATTGGATTAGGGAAAATACTTAAGCTATAAATATAAGAAATTTTTAACACATAAAATAATTGAATCATGATTTGTTTTTATTTTTTATTTATAATATTTTTTTCTTGGCTGGAAGTGTGTGCATCTTCTTCTAAAATGGATGATGGGTATGCGGAATTATGTAGTGGTGTTGCTGTTACCTTGGAGGCTTGCGCCGGCCGCACCTGCCCTTCTAACATAGAAGGTGTTATGGTGGGCTTAGAATCGCTGCCACCACATCTTCAAGAAAAAGCTAAAAAGTGGCTTTTCAATTTACAAGAAAATTCAAAAAGAAACTGTATGACACAGGATGGTGAACCTCTATTGGTGCTTGATCCACTTAAAAACTGTTTTTATATAGGAAAAAAAGCAGAAAAGGGAGAGTGTTATTTATATTTTTGGAATGCTGCAACTTCCGCACCTGAAGAACTTTGTCCTGTTCCATTTTTAACGTGTTTTAGTAAAAACAGTGGGGGACATGCATTACTGTCTGATTGTTTGTGTTCAGGAGAAGAAGATCGTTATGGAATTTTTTTAAGCGCTCTTCATTTGGAATCTAAAAGGGTGATTCCTATTTATTCAGGAAGTGAACACCGTTTGCTGAACCCCAAAATTATTGGAAATCACGTTTATTATATTTTAGAAGAAGATGAAATTGGAACATTAAGATGTTTCGATTTAATAAGCGAAGAACATCAAGTGGCTTGGATGGATGCGGATCAAGATTTAATAGATTACGGTATTAATTTGGGTACTGGTGAATCTTTTGTTAAATTTAGACAAGGTGGAAAAACATATGTACAACAGTTTAGGGGGAGATTTGAAGAACCAAAAGCTTTAGATTCAAACGTTGTTCATGTGATTTATGACGCTGAAACATCACAAACGCTTTTTTTCAGCATAGATCCCTTAAGGATCTTAAGGGGTACTTTTACAGGGATGGAAGCGCCTATTTTTGAATATGCATTATGCCCATCGTTTTCGTTCAATCATTCGTGGGAAGTGGAAGGTAGCAGATATCAAGTTCCAGTTTCTCTATTTTTTCCAGTTAGGCTAACTGAAAAGCCACCTTTAATTATTTTTGTTCATGGTGGGCCACACGCCTTCATTGATGACAGAGCGTTGAATATTCATGTTGAAAAAATGGTTGAAGCTGGATTCGCTGTGGCGGCAGTGAATTATTCTGGCAGTTCTGGGTACGGTCACAAATATCGCACCTGTCCAGATATTATGAGGGGGTTTTTTGAAACCAATTCTGTTACCACTTTTTTAAGCCGATGTGGTTTGTTTGATCCGGAAAAAGTCATTTTCCTGGGCTCAAGTCACGGTGGTTTTTATGGTTTTTGGACTATGGCAAAATCTTGGGCAAGACGTCAATACAAGGGGGGAATTATTTCTTTATGCGGTATATCTGATTGGTCAACACGTCATAAAGACCCATCGATATTTGCAGCCCGCCCTGAATTTAATGGTTTAAACCCAGTTGAAGATGCTGAACTTAATAAGGACATATCGCCTTTGTTTCAAATTGAAGCAGATGAAGGTGTTGCATTTCCCCCTATGTTGATTATTCATGGAAACGCCGATGATAATGTTCCCTTTGACCAGTCCACACGATTTTATAAAGAAGTCAAAAAAATGACATCATCGGTTCATGGTTTCGTTATTAAGGGTGCAGGGCATTTCTTGAGTAAGACTGTGGAGGCCCAAAATATTATTCGGCAGTTTTGCGCACGCCCTGATTCTTTAACGGATTACATATCAGAAACGGTTGCAAATATGAATACGCTAGAAGATGGAGTGTCTGATTCTGGAACGGCTGTGGCTGCCCCCTAAATTCGTTCCACATGCATGGTGTTGATAGTGCGAATGGCTGCCATAATAGTTTCCAGGTGGTTTGTGTCGCGCACTTCAATATCTACAAAAATGTCCCAAAAGTCTGGTGTGCGGTTTAAAATTTTCAGGTTCATGATATTGCCACCTTGTTTACTAATGCGCGTTGTGAGGGCTGCAAGGCTTCCTGGTTTATTGACAAAGGTTACTTTCAAACGGCCCACGTGGAGTTTTGTTTCATCCCGTTCATCATTCCAATTCAAATCAATGTGACGATCGGGGTCATTATGGCTGAGCATCGTTTCACAATCATGAGTGTGAATGGTAATGCCTTTCCCTGTTGTAATCATGCCCACAATTTTATCCCCGGGTAAGGGGTGGCAGCAGCCCGCAAAGTGAATGGCCATACCGGGAATTAACCCTTGTATGCTCATATGCTGGTTTTTTTTGTTTTGATTATCTTTTGTTTTTTGGGCTTTCTTTTGGGCAATCTCTTCTTCATTTAAAAGCTTATTATGTTCCCGTCTAAAATGGTCTGGGTACACAATTGTCAAAACTTCTTGCGGGCTATGTAAGCCCTCCCCAATGGCGGCAAATAATTCCATTAGGTTTCCATAGGGGAATTTAGATAATGCCTGGGTGAAAACTTTTTCAGAAAACCCAACCCCTTCCTTGGTGCAATTTTTTTGAAGAAGCGCGCGCCCCAGTTCGGCAAACTGTTCTAATTGTTGGCTTCGAATGAATTTACGAATACGTGCCCGGGCCTTACCTGTTATGGCAAAGCGTTCCCATGTTGGTGACGGCACCTGGTTTTTGGCCGTTGATATTTCAACCTGATCACCATTGTGCAAAATGGTTCTAAGCGGAACTTGTTTGCCATTGACCCGTGCACCAACCGTATGGTCACCCACCTCTGAATGAATAGCATAGGCAAAGTCAATGGGCGTGGCCCCTTTGGGCAAGCAGATCAGTTCCCCTTTGGGGGTAAAGCAAAACACTTGATCTTGGAACATTTCAAGTTTTGTATGTTCCATAAATTCTTCTGGGCCGGATGCATGTTCTAAAATTTCTAATAGACTACGCAACCAGGCATATTGTCGGCCGTCATGGTTCCGCGTGCCCCGTTTGTATTCCCAATGGGCCGCCACACCCAGTTCGGCTACTTGATGCATATCTTTTGTGCGAATTTGAATTTCAATACGATGATTCAGCGGCCCAATAATACCTGTATGGATGGATTGATAGTTGTTGGCTTTAGGTGTGCTGATATAGTCTTTGAAACGCCCAGGCACCATAAGGTAATGGCTGTGGATTGCGCCTAAAGCTTGATAACAGTCTGGGACTGAATCTACAACAACGCGAAAAGCCATAATATCTGACAGTTGTTCAAACATAATATTTTTTCGCTGCATTTTTCCCCAAATGGAATAAGGGGTTTTTAGGCGTCCACTGACTTGACACTGAAGATGTGACTCTTCCATGTTTCTTTTCAAATCATCCAGAATGGTTTGAATAGAACTTTCTGACGAATCGTACAAAAATTTAAGCCGAGTTGTGATAGATTCGTGCATTTCAGGATTAAGTTCCGCAAATGCTAAGTCTTCCAACTCGTCTTTGATTTTATGCATACCCATTCGTTCGGCAAGGGGGGCATAAATATCCATAGTTTCGCGGGCAATACGTTTGCGTTTGGCTGGGTCTTGAATAAAGTGAAGGGTGCGCATATTGTGCAACCTGTCAGCCAGTTTTACCAATAACACGCGAATGTCGCTGGACATAGCAACAACCAGCTTTCGAAAATTTTCTGCTTGGCGGGTGGCTTCTGACTGAAGCTCAAGCCGCGACAACTTGGTGACGCCATCGACTAAATGGGCGATTTCGGGACCAAAGTAATCTTGAATTTCTTCTAATGTTGCAACGGTATCTTCAACCGTGTCATGAAGTAAGCCTGTCACAATAGACTGAATATCAAGTTTAAGATCCGTTAAAATACCAGCGACTTCAACAGGGTGTGAAAAATAAGGGGCACCTGACGCACGCAGCTGACTGCCGTGGGCTTTTAAGGTAAACACATAGGCGCGATTCAACAAATCCTCATCAGCTGTGGGATCATAGGCTTTAAGACGTTCTACCAATTCAAACTGACGAAGCACGCACACCTAACAAAAATATAAAATTTATCTTTCCACGATATCATGTTTAGTAACCGAATACTTCAACTATTCGCTGAAACGGGTACGAACTTCTTTAATAGAAATGTTAAAAGATGACAAATTTACGCCCTCTTCATTTTGAAAAGAAACCTGAAGAGACTCAATTCCTTTTGATGGAATTGCAAGACATTTTTTACCATTGATTGAAAAAACGATATCTCCATTTGTTCCTGGAGTTTCTAATGTGTTTTCAGTCGGTGCGTGCAGTGCGCTGGAAAAAGTAAGGCATGACAAAAATAACCGCGTTTTATGCATGAAAGAAACTTGAAAAGAATCCACAGGTTTTTCCCCTGTAAAAGTATGAGCTTCCACATGATTGGTTGAAATAGCAATGGCCCTAGATAATGGTGAGATTAAGGTTGAGGAGGGGGCAGCAGGTGGCGAAAAAAGGGGATTCGCAGCCGCCGCGGCGGTGTCAGCCCCACCAACCGCAGCTAATAGTACTTTGGGTTTTGAACGATAACCAGCATCCATAGGAACGTCAGGTGTGAAGGTTGCGGGAATTGCAGATGTTTCAACATGTGACTCTACGACAGGTGCATGGGCGGAAAGGGTTTTTTTGTCATCCGCCCCCCTCATAGATAAGTCGTCATCTGTTGCAGCAGCATAAGTGTTGTTTTCTAAAAACAGCAATGAAAGACATAGAAAAAAAACATACCTAAACATATTAAAGAAAAATTTTGTTGTGATGTGCATTGCCTTTCTTTCAAAATAAAAATTCAAGTTATAATAAAATTTCACTAAAATTATAAAAAAATAACAAGAAAATAATTTCAAAAATTTTGTTTAAAAACTGAGATCGGAAGTAACGCTTATAAATACCCCTTACAGGGAGGGCAAAAATAATTCTTGTGAGGGGCTGAGTTAAAGAACTCGACTGCAAGCAATCATTTTAAATTCTAACCTTAATTCCATGAGGCCGTATAAGAAGCACAAGAACCAAAACAATTAAGCTAACAAGGGATTTCAAGGACCCCTGGATGTAATAAGCAGCAAAAGATTCAGTGATGCCAATGGCAAGTCCTGCAATCAGTGTGCCGCCGATACCATCTAGGCCGCCCAGAATGACAATAATAAAACACAACAGTGTTAAATGCGACGCGCTGCTGGGGGATATATCCACAAGGGTTGCCAGTAAGCACCCAGATGTTCCAATGCATAAACCTGCAAGGCCAAAAGAAATGGCATAAATTTTTTTGTAATCAAGGCCAATAACCTGGGCACCTAAAAAATTATCAGCGCAAGCTAATACAGATTTTCCATAGCGTGTTTTATGAAAAATATTAAATAAGACAAAAGAAAAACAAATGGAAACAACGCCTGCAAAAAACTTAGCAGCATCAATAAAAACACCCCCGATGTTGAATGCGTGATAGCTCCAGTAGGTTGTAAAATGCTGGGCATCTGTTCCAAAAATTATTTCCTGCATGCTCATCAAAATCATACCTAATGCAGCTAAAACAATGAATTGGGAGTGTTCAGGCATGCGCACGAAACGGTTCAGTAAAATAGTTTGAAGGCCATAGCAACACAAAAACATAGATATGGAAACGCAAACAAATGTGGGAATAGGACCTAACTGAAAGGTGTTTAAAAACCATATGCCCAAAAGGCCTGCTAAAATTAACATTTGTCCATGGGCAAAGTTCACAAAACGTGTGACACCAAACACAATTGTTAAGCCCAAAGCCATGATGTCATATACCAACCCCATCAAAATGCCGTTCATTAAAGTGGTTAGAAAATTACGCATATTTTTTAAATTTCAAACTTTGGAATAGGGAAAATAGAATGGGTTTCCTGAAGTTCTTTTGGCAAAATAACCTGAGGGTGCCCTTCTCTGTTTTGAAGGGAAACAGAACGAATACCTTGCCCCTGTCCTTTTTCATCAAAAACAATGGGGGTTCCATACACGACACGTTCGGCAATGTGTGTTTTTTGAATTGCGTGTCGAAGATCTGCACCCTGAAATGACTGACATTTTTCATAAGCTTTGAGGGCAATTAAAATAGCTTCAATGGTAAAAGAAACATTTAAATCGAAAGGGTCATTAGGATATTTTCTGTCAAAAACTGATAAAAGTCCCCGTGTTAAAGGGCTGTGTCGATTATACCAACTGGTGTTCGTGATACAGTGATCTGCATGATGACCTAAAATTTTAAAAAACTGTTTTTCATACATGCCTGGGCTTCCTGGGCTAATAATTCCCATGGGTTGATAGCGGTGTTTAACGCATTCTCGAATCATCAAAATTGCATCATTCAGGCGTGATATGGGGATAAGCAGGTCTACGTCAGATTCTTGAATTCGACTAATTTCAGAAGACAAATTTTGTGTGCGAACATCATAAGAAATAACGTCTGCAATAGAAAAAGGAACGTTATAAGCATTTGCTTTTTCTAAAAAAGATTGGCACATGGCCTGGCCATAAGTGTCGTTAACATGAAGCACGGCCGCTTTTTGGGGAAATATATTTTTTTCCTCAAACAGCTGGATCATCAGGTTTAAACCTTGTTGACTTAGGGAATCCGTTGTCAGAAAATTTCGAAACGTATATTGATACCCTTGTTCTGTTAGTTTAGGGGCTGCAGATACGTTGATGACAAGGGGGACTTTGTTTTGTTCACAGACCTGGGCAATGGCTGCTGTAACCCCTGAGTTATGGGCCCCAATTAGCACGTGGGCACCTTCATGAATCAACTTTTCTGCCTTTGTACGCCCTACATCAGGAGACGATTCAGTATCGGCATATAAAATTTGAAAGTCTTTGAAAAAATCGCGAAAGAAAAGTTCTGCAGTTTTTGCACCCCGTTCACAGGAAAGACCTGGTTGGGAGTCAAGCCCTGTCTTTGGGCTTAAAACACCAATAGTGAATTGCTTCCTTTTATCTTTTCGACAGCCTGGCAGGCCAAGTAAACAGGCCCCTAATGCTGTCAGACCTAAGTTTGTGAATGCACGACGCGTTAACAAAGTCACAATGGTTTAAATAGCTTATGAAAAGATGGTCTAAGGGTAACGAACCTTTTGAGAAGCAGCAAGGAAATTGTGTATAAGCTAGAGGAGGGTTTTTCCAAAAAAAAACCTTCCTTCTTTAACCCCGTTTTAATCTTTTTGGCTGTATTCTGGCTGTGGTTGGTCAGACGGCTCAAGATAAG
>CAZDVK010000025.1:0-6248 GCA_964508915.1 uncultured Verrucomicrobiales bacterium
CACAATTGGCGGTAAGTTAAACTGTCTTATGGGCGGTTCGAAGTTAGGTTTGTAACCTGTTTTCTAATATGCGTTATCTTTTATACTGTGTTAGAAAACCGTTCAGTGGACTTTACCATGCGCGCGCATGATAAAGAAAGCTACTTAAAAGTGACCGAAAGTCGCAATTTAAGGGAAACTCTGGCATTCTGCACCTTGTAAGGTGCAGAATAAAAGGGTAACGGACGAGCTTTGTTGAGGTGTGCGGAGGGGAGGGCGACGTGCACTGTTTTTGGGGTCTAGGTGGGCCCCGACACAGTCGGGCGGAGTGTGCTTGAATGTTCCTAAACACCTTGATTTTTATGGCAAAACTGTGGGTAAAAATATTTTTAAGATATTATCTGAGGTATGTATATTTATGAAAAAAGCTCCACTTGCAATTAAAACTCCACCTACAATTAAGAACTTTAATGAAGTAATACGTGCAAACGCAGAAATAATTTCACATAATTCAAAACTTATGCACTCGCTTAATAATATTGCGGAATGTGGTGAGACAGCTGAAAGTTACATGAGAGATCTTATTGCTGAAATTCTTCCATCTTACTTTCAGATTACATCTAGTTATGTTGTTTATATTAGAGAAAATGAAAATAATGCTTACAAACATGGAGCTAGAGAAAAATCAAGGAGGAGTTGGTAATAGTATAAATAGTGGGGGAAATTGTAATCCACTTTTAGGAATTATCGCCTTACATCATGATATAAAAAAAGACACTTCATTTTTGTATACGGAAGAGTTTCAAAATAGTTGTCGACTTACAGATGGCCAATACATGCGCCTTATTTTTTCTTTGGATGGTTTTATCCAATTTCTAACGCAAAAAGGACAAAATTCCCCACATCTGGATTTGAAACATTTAACCAAAGGATGTTAGTAAAGGTTCCATAAACAAAGTCACATGATTTGGGTGATCCTGAAAGAAATGAAACAGCTTTAAGGAGTCGTGAAGCATATCTGTGCTTCGGCTGGATGCCTTTGTTTTTCTTTTAAACCTGGCAAGACGATGTCTAATATCGCTATTGGTTTGTTCAATCACGTACGTTAAGTCTTTACCAAAGAAATGGCGAGACTCAGAGATGACCCGAAAGAATCCCTCCCATTCATCCTTATAAAGGTGCATGTTTGATTATCAACCGCATAAATCAGTTTCTTTAATGAGGCGTCAGAACGATCACCGAGAACCCATCCAAGAGCCCGACGTGATATCCCACATACGGCACGCCAGATCCAAATTTTGTTTTTTTCCATTGACAAAATGCCACATCTCATCCACCTGGACCAGCTCTGTGGTTGTTTCTGTGGGGGCCAACAGGCTCTTTAATATTTGCGGCAGCTTGACGTACCCACTTTAATACAGCCGGAACAGAAACCTTAAAAATCTTTGCAATTCCACTTAACGACAAACCACAATGGGCATACAAAACAATGGCCAAATTCTTCATGGCTTTACTAACGCCCCTGGGTTTTGTCTATGTAAATTGACAGCTGCAGTTCTTACATTTATAGCGCTGATGACCACGAATCATCGCTGATTTCATATAGTGTTCAGAGTCGCATTTTTTACAACAAATCATGTTTCCAATTTCCTAAAGAGTCCTTTTGACCTCTAATCTAACATAATACGTTCTTTAGTTAAATGTCTCACAGCTACTTCAGGGGTTGAAACAGGTGGCATGGAAGCTGACATTAAAACATCATCATCGGAATCATCACCGCCTGCACCGCCACGGGATTTCATTGCATACAAAGGTGTGGTTAATAAAAGTAGGCAAGAAAAATAAGTACTGAAAGATTTTTTTGTAATAGAAATTTTAAGAAGAAGCTCTTGTTCCTTATTAAAAGAAACATAATAGTTACTCTCTAATTTTCAATGTAAATAAAATTATATCAATAAAAATTCAGGATTAATCAAAATATACTTATTAGCTAAATCAACCTGAAGAACAGAATCTTTTTGAAAGGGCAGTGTTTTTAAGTGAGGGTTTCCATCTTCCTGTACATCAAAAAAGGTACCTGCACCAAAATCATGGACAGCCACGATATGACCATAGTTTTTCCCAGCTTCGTCCAAAACACCTAGGCCTATCAAATCTATGTGATAATATTCATCAGTTTCGGCGGTAGGCATATTTTCGCGATTTGTAAAAAGCTGTGTTTTTATAAGCTGTTCGGCTTGGGTTCGATCATGACAGCCTTTTACCTGGGCCAAAACGGTGTTAGGGCCTTTTATTTGGGTAATTCGAATGTCAATTTTGGTGCCACTTTCAGTTTCAAGTGCTCCATATTCGGTCAAATCTTCTGGGTATTGAGTAAAGGTTTTAATTTTTACCCATCCTTTTATACCAAAAACGCCAACAATTTCGCCTAGTAACACTTTGTTCATTTTTTACAGACTTTCATCTAAGGTTTTTTGGCCAAATGCGCCACCAAAAGCATAATCAAATTGAGTTGGTAAAATATCTTGTAAAAATTGGGTGTCATCAACATCGGATAAAATAATTTTCTGCGGTTGTTCACTAAACGTTTGCAGTAAATGGCTTGATAAGCGCCTGGCCATCCCATCTAGCTGTTTTTGAATTTGCTTCTGGCTAATGCATAGAAATTGAACAAAATTAGGAATAGTGGCTGTATTAAAATCTTCGACTATTAGACCAATAGACAAACCATTTCGCGCAAAATTGGAAAAAATATCTGGCATATTTTTGGCTAAATCCCTGGAAATAACAAACAAAAATTGGTGATGGGGGAACTGAGGGTGCCCTAACAATTCAATAAAAATTTGTCGTATGTGGGGATGCGTTAAAATGGTTTCAGGTAGGGTCAAAATGAACGGACAGGAAAAAGGTTGTGACTGAGCACTGATCAAAAGACTTGTCAGCAAGAATAAATGAATGCAGCTTTGGTCAAAGTCTGACCCTTTGATTTCTAAAGTTTGAACATCTGCATTTTGTTTCATTTCATTTAATAGAATTTTGATGTTTAAAAAGAAAAAATGTTTTTTCTTTTGCGGTAAGCTGACCACAGGGCTTTTACAGAATTTAAGGGAATTTAGTTTGTCAAAGTGAAGGATTAATTCTAAAGGGATGGGGTAACGGGTTTTTTTCTCGGGTGATCGCACAAACAAAGAAATGGCCGAAGGTGACGTGGCTTTTAGGTGACTTTTTGTTTCCTCGTGAATCATTTTTAATAAATCCGAAAAACCATACACAGAATGATCCAGATGACTGACTTCAGGGGCTTGTATTTTTGATGGAGATAGGGCTTTTTCCTTTGCTGCGTCTTTTTCGGTATTTTCTTGATTTGGGGGAATGTCTGTAAACGGCCTTTCGCTTTTTATGTAAACACTTTCGGGAAAAAAGGTTTTAATTCCTATGTATAAACATGTAACAGAACCCACGAACCAAAAAGGATGCTGGGCAAAAAAAGACGGCACCAAAAAGCTGACACCAATCATGAAAAGGATTGTGACGATCAAAGGAAACCGTGTTAGATAAGCTAACAAAAAATACACTCAGTTTTTATCTATTCTTAATAGGTTTTTTTAACATATCCAGGAAAAATAGGCCAATTTAAAACAATATTTCAAGTACTACCTTTTTAAAAATTGCCAAATATTATGGGCGCTAAAAAAACTATGCAGCATTTCATCATTTTTTCCATGCTTATTCGCTGTCCACAAACAAAAAGGCTTATCTTCTTCGTCGTTTAATTCCACTACACTTTTTTGAGGGGCGTCTGGCATCAAGATGGGCGTTCCATTTAAAAGGGCGCACCCAAACCAAAAAATGTCGTCCCCTGTGGGGCAATGTGTCATGCCGATGCTGGCATTCATGGCTAAGTCGTTTAAGGACTTAGGCGGAAAAAGAATGCCACCACAGCCTGTTGGCAAAAGCATCGCTGATTTTGGCGTGCCTTCATGGGCTAATTCCCATGTGGCGTAAGGTTTGGGGGCTTCCCCATCCTCTTCCCACTGCATAACACGTGCGCGGTGGGCAACAACAGCGTGAGGAGATCTTAAATGGGTGGTGTGTAGGCTTTGTAACCAATCGGGTTTATAGACAATATCATCATCAGCAGATATCAAAACGCTATCTTGAAGATCTGGGTCTCTTAAAGCCGGAATCAATTTTTTAAAAGACTTAATATTTTCACACCATTGAACTTCTAGCCCTCTACCTTTTAAATAATCGAAAATGGGCGGCACACCATCTGGAAATTCGTCTTCAGCAAGCCATAGAATAACCCTATTTGGTTTTAATGTTTGGCGCAGAATTGATTCAATGGCTAAAACGGATTTTTGAATTTTAGGTGGCCACGAAGTTAGGGTAACAACAACAGGTTGTGGGCGTTCTGGAGATGCTTCAAATGGTATAACCCCCGTTCCTTGCGATGTGAAATTACGCGCTACTTTTTGAAATGTTGGCATCGTGTCTAAGGGGTCGGTGGGTGCATAGAAATGTTTTCTATACAGGTGAAATGGAAACCCATGGGAAATCAGCGGCTCATAATCTGCTGCATAGTCGTGTCCAACATTAAACCAGTTCAGCGTTGTTTCATCCATATTTTGACAGCTTTTACCATCTCCTGCACCATACCAAGATGTTTTATGGTGAACAGCTATGGCACTTTCGTTATCTGGCATAATTAACGTTTGTATACCGTCTTCTTTTGCAAAAATTTGGAAAATTTCAGTTAGTAATCGGGCATTGCTCCAGCTATGCATCAGCCTTGGGTGGGTGAAAAAAGCACGGATACCACCATGACCTGCCAATTCATGGAGCGTATGAACGCGCTCTAAAAAACGCCTATTCATAGGATTCATTGGCTTTGCTGCCATAAAGTCATGGTCAATCCAAAATGCTGTTTTGTCCACACGGCCACGTCGCCAATGTGCAACCACATCTGCCTTTTGAAAAAGGGGCGTGGGGTCAACATGAAGCTCTGCCCCCATATCAGCATAAAAACCACCCATGAAATACAACAGGTTATTTCTAAGAATATTTCCAGCTAGCGTAAAAAGCCCATGATCAAAAGCAGCTAAAAATAGGTGTCGGGCAAACATGTTTTTAAAAATGGGGTGCTTGGATATTTCTATAATTTCAATGTTTTGACCGCAATTTTGAAGTTTGGTGCATGTTTCTCGAATTTGGCTGGCATCCCAGCACCAAACCATATGGCGCCATGAATTTTTTAAATTTAAACGGGCAGCTGAAAGGATGGTATGCTCAATTTGATCTTCTGACGGGGGCATTGGGGAAAAAGGGTCGGTCAACCAAACTCTGTGGGAAATAAAAGGGAATCCTTCTTCTGTGGCAGCATCAAAGCAAACGCCTGACAAAATGCCCAGGGATCTTTCTTCTAGGTGAGAAATGCCATCTAGAACTTTGGCATCTGGTGCCCCCAAAACACGGCGAATGTAAGGTGCCGGATTTTTCAAGTAGTGGTGGGGTTTTTTATCCTCCTCAGCAGGTGTGACTACACAATGACTTTTGGCAAAAGCCATATTCTCACGCAGGGTTTTTTTAAGGGTTTCAATATTGCTTTGAAACCTTACCATAAGCCCTTTTATGTCTGCGTTTTGATAAAACAGCTGATCTAAGTCAATAAGAATCGACGCGTCACCTGTATTAATTTCCATAGATTGGGTTAAGGGGAACGGTTTGGGAATAGCCAATGTTTCACCAGGTTTAAGCGTCATATGACGATCCAGGAAAACGTCTAAATTCCTTCTTTCAAAAACACCAAACTCAAGAGGTGATACAGGTGCATCAGCCAAACTGAGGGTGTATGCATCAGGGGCTGTAACAGGTTCATTGTTTTGAATTAAAACGCGGCAAAGAAAACGAAGGGAAAAGGTTCGATCTGCGTCAGTTGGGTTATGAAGCTCTAAAACAGAGGAAAAAACCGTGGCTGTTTTAAAAATAAAAAGAATATAAAATGCAGCTTTAATCAGGTGGTAACGGATCATCAAATATCTCTTTCTGAATCTGCTTTCAAAGACAGGCTACAGGGAATGTGTAAAGTTTCCCTTAATATCTTTTATTGTCGTCAAAATTTTTCAAAATGGGAAAAATCTTTTTTTCATTTTTGAAAAATAATGATTGACCTGAAGGTTTTTGCGATATATAAATTCCATACTGTTTCAGACAGTTCCTGATCTTTTAAAAGTAGAATAGATAAGAGATAGAGACCACCATGATTTGGA
>CAZDVK010000026.1:0-2420 GCA_964508915.1 uncultured Verrucomicrobiales bacterium
GCGCTCTGAGGAAGGGCAATGACCTCGCCTTTCGGCGTAAAACAGAAGACCTGATCCTGGAACATTTCTAATTTGGTATGCTCCAGAAACTCCTCCGGCCCGGAGGCGTGCTCTAAGATGTCCAATAACTCACGAAGCCAGCGATACTGCTTACCGTCCGTGTTCGTCTTGTCGTCATGTTTGTACTTCCAGTGGGCCGCCAAACCCATCTCGGCAATTTCATGCATTTCGCTGGTGCGGATTTGAATTTCAACCCGCATTTTTTCCGGGCCAATCACCGTCGTATGAATTGAACGGTATCCGTTGGGCTTCGGGGTGGAGATGTAATCTTTGAAACGTCCCGGGACAAGACGGTACCGGCTGTGGATGACGCCAAGCGCATGATAGCATTGATCGATAGAATCCACCGTGGCACGAAAGGCGACGATATCGGCAAGCTGCTCAAACTCCACATTCTTGCGCTGCATCTTGCGCCAAATTGAATAAGGTCTTTTCTCGCGGCCACTAACCGAAGCTGAAATTCCAGAAGCTGTCAGAACATTTTCGAGCTCTCGGCCGACCCTATTAACGATGTCGCCATCCTGCTCGCGTAAGTATGCCAGCCGCTTAAGGATTGAATCCCTGGCTTCACCATTTAATTCGGCAAAAGCAAGGTCCTCTAACTCGTCTTTCCAGCGGTTTATCCCGATACGTTCCGCCAAAGGGGTATAGATCTCAAGAGTTTCGGTCGCGATACGACGGCGCTTATCCGGATTTTGAATGAAATGTAGAGTCCGCATGTTATGGAGGCGATCTGCCAGCTTCACGAACAGCACGCGGATATCATCCGACATCGCCAGCAGCAGCTTACGAAAGTTTTCCGCTAGCAGGGTTCTCTCCGATTCCAATTCGAGACGGGACAGCTTGGTAACGCCATCCACCAGCCGGCGGACTTCTGTACCGAAATGTTTTTCGATATCATCCAGCGTCGCCAGAGTATCTTCGACCGTGTCGTGCAAAAGACCGGTAACGATGGAGGAGGAATCCAGTTTTAGTTCTGTCAGGATACCCGCGACTTCGACCGGATGCGAGAAATAGGGATCGCCCGAGGCCCGCTTCTGGGTTCCATGCGCCTTCATGGAAAACACATAAGCTCGGTTTATCGCGTCCTCGTTGGCCGAGGCATCGTAGGCTTTAACGCGCTCAATAAGATCATATTGCCGCATCATGACAGCAAACCTTGATCTGCGCTAAGGAGGGCGACGAATCAATCAACGAGCCATAAGGATAAGCGTTAGGCCGCTTGTCACCGAATTGTCGGCAACCGCGACCCTTCATCCTAGCTCTCCTCTGGAGAGGCCTCGTCCTCGCTGTCTTCAGAAAAGTCAGCGCCGGGAAATCCGTCTTCACTGTCCTCATCGACAGTTTGAAACCCTTCCATGCTGTCAGCATCCATATGGGCGCCATCAGCTCCAAATTCTGGGCGAGGCAGGACGTCGAGCGTATCCTCTTCCGGCTCGTCGGCCTCCACATGCTTCTGCAGGCCTTTAATCAAGCTTTCCTTCAAATCTTCATGATTTAACGTCGATGCTGCAATCTCGCGGAGGGAAACCACAGGGTTTTTATCGTTATCACGCTCGACAGACAGGGCAGCACCAGCCGAAATGTCACGGGCGCGTTGCGCAGCCAGCATGACAAGGTCAAACCGATTAGGGATTCGCTCAATGCAATCTTCAACAGTAACGCGGGCCATCGGCCTTGGGCTCCTATACTATACATCTGGATTTATATGAATATAGAAGGGCTTGCCGCATAGCACAAGCGGATTGCCAGTTTCTTAAAGCCGTGAGAGTAATAGGTTTCTAGATCCTTGAGCCTTGTTCTTGGCCAACAAAGGTCTACTCTTTCTTCCGCCTGTCGCTACATAATAGCGATTTTCACATGTAACCCTTTAGAAAATAACAGGATTTCCAAAGTGTCTCGTTTCTATCCTCAAGAAAAACTTGCTCTGTTCATCGATGGCGCCAACCTCTATGGCGCTGCTCGCGGCCTTGGCTTTGATATAGATTATCGAGCCTTACTCAAATTATTTTCCGAGCGTGGCCTCCTCATGCGGGCTTTCTACTACACGGCCCTCATGGAGGATCAGGAATATTCTCCTCTAAGACCCCTCGTCGATTGGCTGGACTATAACGGCTATACGATGGTGACGAAGCCGGCCAAGGAATTTACCGATGCGGCTGGCCGCCGCAAAATTAAGGGAAATATGGACATTGAACTTGCCATCGACATGATGGAAATAGCGTCGCATGTCGATCATGTCGTGCTTTTTTCTGGAGATGGCGACTTCCGCCGCTTGGTGGAAGCCATCCAGCGCAAAGGGGTAAGAGTGTCTGTCGTCAGCACTGTGCGAACAAATCCTCCCATGGTCGCAGACGAAC
>CAZDVK010000027.1:0-2266 GCA_964508915.1 uncultured Verrucomicrobiales bacterium
TGGTAGAGCAGCTGACTCTTAATCAGCGGGTCGTAGGTTCGATTCCTACGGCGCCCACCAGTTCAATCAGCATATTGCCAACGTGTTGATTCTCTTAAAAAAAAATTCAAGATAAAATGGGGTAAGGAGTATTTTCTTTGTTGCCTTGAAATGCCGCTAAACCAAGAATTGGCGGGGGTGACATCCATATTGTGGCTTGTAATTGCCTGTTACCATAATGTTGTCTTGATGTGGAAAATGAATGTGCCCCCAAAAATGCCCCCAGAGCAAACGTATTGAAAAACATAGAATTTAGTTCTTCCTATCACCTACTCCCCAAAAACAGCAATAAAGCTCTATTTGCAATCAACTCAACTCGCTTGTTCCCTTTCTTTCTTCCATTCAATTTCCCGTTGAACCAGGTTTAGAAAAAACGTTCCAAAATCAGGGGCCACCACTTCTAACACAGGCGTGGTTTCGTAGCCTCCCAATGGCCAGGCCACTACCGGGCATTCACCTTCTGCATTCATTTGAGATGTGTCCAAACAATAGGTCGTGCCTTCGCCGACGGAGTAGATAGGAACTAAATAGTGTGGATAGTCATTATTTTCTCGAGAATTAATTGTGCTCCAGACAACCCCACCATAATTTGTTCCGTCAAATTTATACTCTGTAACACCATCTATGTCGAAACTATTAACTCCCCCATATCCATATTTTTTCAGAAATGCTTGGTAGGTTTTTGAAAATTTTAAACCCAGTGTTTTTTCAGCTTCATTTATCAAGCTTTCGTCTGTTGAGCCACTAAAAAAAATTTCGTTTTCTTTAAAATTATTTCCAATCAAACGGCAAGCTTTTTCAAAATTTGTCTCCATATTATTTTACTCCTCCTTTCAACTCCGCGGCTCTTGCTATCCAATACTCGGATTTCCAGCGTTCAAAAGCGCTTCTATCAATTTTTGGTAAAACTTCTGCCCGTGTTACGCCACCTCTTGACTGGTTTGTCCACATATGAAGAACCCTATGATATTTGGTGTGCATATCAGCAGTTACTTCTGCAATAGGGCCATTCTGGGTTTGGGTCATATGATGCAAGTTTATTGGCTGTTTGTCTGGACCGACAGGAGCCTGCCCCCGTTCCATAAGTTCGAGGCTAGTCCTACCTTTCGGATCCACCCGCCTCAAATCAATCAAATCATCCCGCCCGAAACCTTTCCACACTCTCCCGTCCCATCATTCGTTTCGCAGTCTGGAACCCTTTCAAAAAAGGACTTGCGATTTTTCCAATGACGTTTCCAATAACAGGGGCCGCAACCGCAATGCCCAAAATAATGCCATGTTTCAGGCGGTAGTCGTGTAATACACCCGTTTCATACGGAGTTAAAGTTTCCCCTCGATTTTGCTTGAAAGCAGCACGAACCGCAATATCTTGTTCCATCTGGTCATAGGCTGAGTCACCTTCCCGATCCGCTGTGGTGAAGGTTTCAAAACGGCTATGACCCCACTGCTTCTCAAAGTCTTGTTCTGCCAGCTTACGGGCTTTTGATCTTGGCGTTAAAGGTGGTTCCTCTTCCTGAGAATAAGGTGGGGGTACTTCACAGGTTTTATGCCGTTCATAGTTCTCCTCCACAGCTGTTGTGGCTGTAAAGGTGCCAACCGCTAACCCTTTGGTTCCGTCCCGCCCTTGGGCCATATCAACAGCTGCACCACTGACAGCCCCCATAAATTTACCGAAAGTGGCCTGACGTGTTCCTTCAGCGACCCCTTCCCCGACCATGGCAGAAACAGCTCCGGGGAGAATACCATCCCGGCCCCCTAAGATCGCCCCACTGAGACCACCCGCTAAACCATGAAGGCCAAGGCCTGTAGCTGTGTCTGGTTTATGATCCCCTATTTTATGAGCCAAGGTTCCTTGCACAACGGTTGCTGTGCCTGTAATGATGCCAGCTTGAAAGGCTTTTTGAAGATTCTCCCCAAAGGTTGTTTGAACGCCTGTGGTTGCAACCGTATTCACGGCTGCCTTAATCATACGGTCACCTATCGTCGCAGCATCACCTGCCACACCGAATGCATGTCCCAACCCAGCCGTCGCACCCCCTGTAGCCCCTGCTTTGAGAGCACCCACCCAGGTTTTATCACTTAAAAAGTCCTGGAACGCTTTGGTGGGGTTATGGGTGTTATTTAAAACACTGTTCCCAGCCGATACACACAAAGATGTGAGCGTGGCCGCCGTCAACCCCTCTACAACCGTTGCTGACGCACCTGTTAACCCCGCATTGGTTGCCAC